>JBDHAN010000018.1:0-34494 GCA_039588055.1 Gemmatimonadota bacterium
TCGGCTGCGGTACGGGGGGCTCGCTGTCGCGCTGTACGATCTCGGCACAAGGACGATCGACGTCCTGGACGGCATGGTCGGGAACAACCTCAACCCGCAGTGGGCACCGGATAGCCGCTCTCTCGCCTTCGTATCGGACCGGACCGGCATTCCGAACGTCTTTCTGTACGACCGCGAGGAACGCACGACCTATCAGCTGACAGATGTCTTTACCGGGGTGACTGGAGTGACCCCGCTGTCACCGGCGATCTCGTGGGCGCCACGTGCCGACCGATTGGTGTTCTCGTACTTCGAAGATGGTGCGTTCAACGTCTATGGTATGGACGATCCGCGAGGGCTCAGACAGGAACCGTGGGATCCCGACGCACCACGACCACTCGTTGCGTCACTACTCACCGATCACATCCCGACCCGCACGGCGCGTGGGACCACGGCCTCGCGCCGCGAGCGCTACGCCCGTCGCGCGCTCGAGACGCGCGATGCCGACAGCACGGTCGCCGTCGACAACCGTCCGTATGCGAAGCAACCGCTGGGCGGCTCGTTCTACCGGGCTGACGACGGGCTCAGAGAGTCCTCACACACGGATAGCACCGACATTCGTGTACGCGCCCCTTCTTTGATCGCCGTGCTCGACAGCACGGCCATGACGCTTCCCGACCCACAGGATTTCGCCTTTCGCGAGTATTCGGTGAAATTCTCCCCCGACTACATCGTGCAACCAACGGTCGGGTATGTGCGGGACAACTTCGGGAGCGGCGTCTACGGGGGAACAGCGATCTCGCTGTCCGACATGCTGGGCAACCACCGCATGCTGATGGCCGCACAGGTCAATGGCAACCTGGGCGATTCCCAGCTGTTGGGGGTGTACGCAAATCTCAGTCGCCGGATCAACTGGGCCGTCGGTATTTCGCAGACCCCACTCTACTACTTCAGCGCGACAGGCCTCGGCGCGGACACTGCGGGTCGGCCGGCGCGCGTCACCGCGCTCGAACGCTATGTCTTCCGCGAGGCGTTCGCGGAGGCCTATCGGCCGTTCAACCGATTTCGACGCCTGGAGTTCTCGCTGCGGCTGGTCAACGTGGAGCGGGACGTCGTGTCCATTACCGAACCTTTCGATCCAGGGACCGGCCTCCTGCTCGATCAAACGCGAGAGACACGGAGCCTTGGATCCGCCAACTACCTGCAGCCGTCGATCGCGGCCGTATTCGACAACTCGGTATCGCTCTGGGTCGGACCATGGATGGGGAGGCGCAGCCGTCTGGAATACGCGCCCGCGATTGGAGAGTGGTCGTACCACCAAGTCCTTGCCGACTACCGGCGCTACGACACCATTGCCCGCCCGTTCACCCTCGCCACCCGCCTCCTGTTCTTCGGACGGTTCGGAGGCGACAACGACGAGTTTCCGGTCTTTCTTGGCCGCCCGGAATTAGTGCGTGGCTACACCGCCGGCTCCATGCGGGACAACGAATGTCTCTCTGACGAGTCCGGTTCATACTCTGGGTGCGCGGCGTTGGATCAGCTCATTGGAACCCGCATCGCCACATTCAACGCCGAAATCCGTTTTCCGCTGACGCGCTCGGTCCTGCTGGGCTTTGCGCCCATCGGGCTTCCGCCAATCGAAGGGGCCGTGTTCTTCGATGCCGGGATCGCGTGGGACGACCGCTCTGCCGTGCGGCTCTCTCGGTCTGCGACCGACAACAAAGAGGCAGTACGCGTGCCGGTGACCTCCTGGGGCATCTCCCTGCGGGCCAACGTGCTCGGAGTGATGATACTCCGGTTCGACTACGCCAGGCCGCTGACTCGTGCCGATCAGGGATCCTACTGGATCGTCAGTCTGGGGCCCACGTTTTGAGCGTTCTTGCTTCGTCACTAGCCCACCCCTACCTTCCGCCCGTGCTGCGCCGTCTCATACCGGTCTTGCTGCTCGCTGCCGTCGCTGCATGCAGACCCTCGTCTTCGAATCCGGTGCAAGCGGCATTTGCCGCCTCGCCCAAGACGCCGGAACTGGGCGCATCGGTGGCGTTTCGGTTTCCGTCAACGCGTAGGTCCCGTCCGCGTCTGTACCGGCTTCCGACCTTCGAGGAGATCGCGTGGCGATTCGAAGCCAGCGAAAGCCCGACCCGGAACGTGGTCGGGTTTGCGAGTGATCAGGATCTCATCTACCTGGTAACAGACGCGGAGGAACTCACGGCCTTTGACCTGACATCGGGACGGGTCCAGGTCGTCGACACGGCGGTGGCGTTTGCCGTGATGAGTCCGACCGGTGTGCCGCTCGTTGTTCATCGGGATGGCGCGGTCGCCAGCGTCCGCAACCGGAGGACCGTCGCCTGGAAGGTCGGAGTTCAGGGTGCGCCGACCGCCGCGTGGGGCGCAGCGAGAAACAGGCTTCTCGTCCTCGTTCCGGGAGACGAGGGCGGCAATCGGAACCTCCAGCTCCTGAGCGATGGGCAAACGCCCGTGTTCCAAGTCATCCCGGACGGCACACTCAGCGTCTCACCGTGGGGAGACGCGGCGGCGGTAGTCGCGGATTCGGGCGTCCTGCTCGTCGACCCGGTCGATCCAGGTGGGCAACGGCTTCTACGTCTTGCAGCGACCCCCGACCTGGCCATCTTCTCCCCGTCGGGACACCGGCTCTTCGTCGCAGCAGATACCGTGCTGCACGCCGTGGATCGCTACACCCTCGATGTGGTCGAACGCCTTGCGCTCCCGGGACGGGTGACTGCTGCCGTGATGGGGACCTCGGGTCATCATCTCTTACTGCGTCCCGAGACCGGCGACTCACTGTGGGTCGTGGACATCGTGTCCTGGACGCTCGAGGAACCCTTGGCCGGCGCATGGTCCCGTGACTTCCCCCTCGTCGCGCCGGACGGCACGGTGCTCGTTCGACGAGGGGACGACGTCGTCAGCGTCATTCCCGACTCCTCATCGCCGGCTGGGCAGGCCAGCGACCCTCGTGGCGACGAGTGGATGGTCACAGCCTGGGACCCGCGACGGCCCATGCTCGAGACTGCTTCGACAGCAGCCTCCCAGGCCCCGCGCGCCGGCCAGACCGTGTATGTCCAGGTCAGCAGCACCAGCAACCCTGAATGGGCCGACCACCTCGCCGGCAACTTCCGTCGCGCCGGCATGGAGGCCCGCATACTTCCACCCGACGGCCCCGATGACCCGTATCGGGTTGTGCTCGGACCCTACGCGAGTCGTGAGGAAGCGGAACAGACCGGTCGACGCCTAGGGCTCCCGTTCTGGATCTTTGTTCGCGACACGGCGCGAGCCGTGCCGTGACGGCCACCGCAGCGCCCTTCGGCTCGCGCGCCCCACTCGCTAGATTCCTGTGTCGTCCGACGGCGCCCGTGGCAGTCTCGTGGGCGCCGTCTCCGTAGCGCTGCGTTCTATGACCGATTGGACGGACCCTCAGCGATGAAACTGAGCCGGCTCGAGCTCTCGGGCTTCAAGTCGTTTGCCGACAGCGTCGACCTCCCCTTCGGCGCAGGCGTGACGGCCGTGGTCGGCCCGAACGGGTGTGGCAAGTCCAACATCTCCGACGCGGTCCGGTGGGTCTTGGGTGAGCAGCGTGCGCGACTGCTCCGCAGTGCGCGGATGGACGAAGTGATCTTTCAAGGTTCGGTCAAACGGCGCCCCATCAACATCGCTGAAGCGTCCCTGGTGTTCGACAACTCGGACGGTGTACTCCCGGTCGCGTATCACGAAGTCGTGATCACACGGCGGATCTCGCGGAGTGGCCAAAGCGAGTATCTCCTGAATCAGACGCCCGTCCGATTGCGCGACATCATGGACGTGTTGCGCGGAACCGGTCTGGGAAGTGACGCTGGCGTCGTCATCGAAGCCCAGATGATCGATCGCCTTCTGTCCGATCGAACCGAGGAGCGGCGCTCTCTGTTCGAGGAGGCCGCAGGGATCGGTCTCTATCGCGACCGGAAGGACTCCACGGAGCGTCGTCTCGAACGGACGAGGACAGACCTCCAGCGCCTCGACGACGTGATCTCCGAGGTTCAGACGCAGGTGCGAAGCCTCGCTCGGCAGCGAGGTAAAACCGAACGGCATCGGCGCTACACTGAGGAACGGTTCGCCATCGTCTTGACGCTGGCTCGCCGCGAGCTCGCAGAGTTCGAAAGCCGCCACGTGGAAATCAAAGAGCGGCGAGAGACGCTGCGACAGGAATTGCCAGCCGCACGCGAGGGGCTGACCCAGGAGGAACAGCGACGGCAGCAACGTGTGCAAGAGCGGGCGGCAGCAGAAACCCATCGCACGGAGCTCGAGCGGCGCCTCAGTCAGGCTCGCATCGAGATCGAGCGCCTCGAACGAGATTCCAGCGTGGCGGTGGAGCGCCTGCACGTCGCCACCGACCGGCGGGCCAAAGCCCTTGAGGAGCGAACGCAAGCGGAGGTGCGAGTCGAACAGCTCACGCGCGAGCTCGAAGCCGCCAAAGAGGAACGCTCTTCAGCCGAGACTGCACAGAGCTCGGTCCAGACGGAGCTGGATCTGCGAACCGCCACCGAACAGGACGCTCGCACGAAGCTGCAGCAACAGCGAGCGGCCGTACGCGAGCTCGAAGAGTCCCGGCAACGGATCGCCGAGTCCCTGCGCGCCCTCGTAGGTGAGCAGACAGCATTGACGCGCGACGCAGAGGAATTGCAGCGACAGGAATCGGAGGGGGGCGATCGGCTGGCCGCCGTGACGGGTGAGCTCGAGACAGCGCGATCGGAGCTGAACGAGGCTCGTGCCCGCGCGGTGGAGCATGAGCGCGAAGAGCGGGAGGCGGCTGCCGCCCTGGAGGGGGCGCGGCACAGTCTCGCTGCAGCACGCGAGCACGAGGCAGCCGTTCGCATCGAGCGTCGAGAAGTCGAAGGGCGCATCACGCAATTTTCGGCGCGACGTGATGTGCTGGCGGACCTCGAGCGCAAGCGCGAGGGATTCGCACCGGCGGTACGCGCTCTGCTGCGAGATGTCGAACAGGTCGGAAGGGGATCGGTGCTAGGCCCGCTCAGCGACTTTCTTACCATCGGGCCTCGCGAAGCGCCCCTGGCCGAGCGCCTGCTCGGCGATTGGCTGCAGGCTGTGCTCGTGCGAGACGAAGACGCGGTCGACCAGATTCGTCGGTGGCACACGACCACACGACCGGGTCCACTCATCCTGCTCCCGGTGCGCCCGGGACCAACGGACGGGCGTGGGAGAGAGCCGGACCTTCCCCTCGACGTTGCGACACCCGCGGGACCCTGGGTCGCCGCACTGTTGCACGGTCACCGCGCTACTGATGAGGCAGGTGACGTGATCCGACGCGCCAACGGCGCGGTGTTCCTCGCGGGGCCCGGTACGGGTGGCCCGCTCAGCCGCCGGGCAGAACTCGACCAGCTGGACCGCGATCTGGAACAGGCAGGCTCGAGACTGCAGGAGCTGTCAACGGCGGCCACCGATGCCGCCGAAGCCCACACTACGGCCGAGCGCACCCTCGACGAGGCGACGGAGCGCGTCGCACGGGCCCGCGCTACCGTTCGGGAGTCCGAAGGCGCTGCCGACGATGCGGGCCGACGAGTCCAGCGGGCGGAACGCGAGCACGAGGAAACGGCGCAGAGCGTCGAGCGGGTCGCCGAGCGAAAGGCGCGACAGCAGTCGCGACTGCAGACTGTACAGGAACAGCTGGCCAAGGACGAAACCGAACGAGAGTGCCTTGCAGATCAGCTCAAGGCGCAGCAATCCGCGTTAGCCGACCTCGAGGCTGCTCAAGAGGCATGATCGGGAGTCGAGGGCGCAGGCCGCGCTCACCGAGGCAAGCGCCAGCGCCGAACGGCTCACGACAGAAATCGTAGAGATCGACGCCACGAGGGGGACGCTGACCGAGCAACAGACCCACTGGAGTGACACCGTGGCCGAACGTCAGACGGCCGTCAAAGAGCTCGACGTGGCGGCGCGCGCCGCTGGCGCCGGTGTCGGGAAGGCCGACTCGGCCGTTGCCGATGCAGAGGCTGTGCTTGAACAGGCTCGCCAGACGCTGGATCGGGTCACCGAAGAATCGCACCGCGTCGAACTCGAGGCGACCGAGGCGGAGGGTCGACGCCGGGCACTCATTGAGCGCATCGAGGCCGAGTGGCACAAGTCGCTCGACGCGCTGCTCGAAGAAGCGACGCCGGTCGATGGCGAGACCGAGGTCCTGCGGGAGGAAGCGGAGCGACTGGAACGCGAGTTGGACCGGATGGGACCTGTCAACCTCCTGGCCGTCGAGGAACACGCGGAAGAGCAGAAGCGACTCGACTTCCTTTCGACGCAGCGGGACGACCTCGTCGCGGCCCGTGATTCACTGGGCCAGGCGCTCCGCGAAATCGAGACCACGGCTCGCGAGATGTTCGTCGAAACGTTCGCAGCGATTCGCGAACACTTCCGTTCGGTCTTTCAGACGCTCTTCGACGGCGGCGACTGCGAGTTGCGCCTCACGGATGAGGCTGATCCTCTGGGGAGCGACATTCTGATTCAGGCCGCTCCGCGCGGGAAGCGCATCCAGCGGATTCACCTGCTTTCGACGGGCGAACGCGCACTGGTGGCAACATCACTGCTCTTTGCCATCTATCTCAACAAGCCGGCCCCGTTTTGCCTGTTGGACGAGGTGGACGCGCCACTCGACGACTCGAACGTCATGCGCTTCGTTCGGCTCCTCGAAGAGTTCAAGTCCGAGACGCAATTCATCGTGATTACGCACAACCCGCGCACCATGCAGGTCGCCGATTCCGTCTATGGCGTGACCATGCAGGAGCCCGGCGTCTCCTCGATCGTGGGTGTTCGCCTCGGCGAGGTCCAAGCTACCTTCGCTTGAGACGCCTCCTGCCGCTCCTCGGCGTCTGCGCGGCCACGGCCCTGCACGCGCAAGAGCCCACGGTCTCCCCACGGCTCGAGCAGCTCTTGACCCGTGATTCCACCATCACCATCTGGTTCTTCGGCCAGCGAGACACCTCGCTCGAGCGCATCGTGGCCGCTGTTCAACAGCTTGGTGGAACGGTCCGGCACCGCAGTCGCTGGTTGCACGCCGTCTCGGCGACGATTCCGGGCACCGGTGCGGCACGCGCCCTATCCAGAAGTGAGTTCCGACATCTCCAGCCGGTCGCTCAGCAACGGGCGGCGCCGGAGCCCGAGGCTCCCGCACTGGCGGTCGGCCCGGCCCTCGCCGCGGCCGACATCGACAGCCTCTACGGACCGTCGGCCATGCCGGTTCGCCTGCTCAATCTCTTCCCGCTGGCATCGCGCGACGTGCGCGGCAGAGGCGTTACCATCGCCGTCTTCGATACGGGCTTCGAGACCGAGCACCCAGCATTCGATTCAACATCGGTCGTCGCACAATGGGATTTCGTGTTCAACGACTCGATCGTGCGTAACGAGCCCGCGGACACGACAACCGCCTCTTTTCACGGTACCTCGACGTGGTCGCTGCTCGCCGCGAACCTGCCCGGCGAGATTGTCGGCGTCGCGCCGGGAGCAGACTACGTGCTCGCCAAGACGGAAGACGTGCGTTCCGAAACGCGCATCGAGGAGGACCACTGGGTTGCAGCCATCGAGTGGGCCGATTCCATCGGAGTCGACATCGTCTCCTCGAGCGTCGGCTACACGTCGTTCGACGGCGGATTCGGCTACGCTCCCGCTGACTACAACGGCGACATCGCCGTGACTACTGTCGCCGCCGACTCGGCGGCGGCCCGCGGCATTCTCGTCGTGAACTCGGCGGGAAACGGTTTCCAAACCACGCGTTCACTGATCACCCCTGCCGACGGGGACTCCGTGCTGGCCGCCGGCGCGGAGGATTCATTGGGAATCCTCGCCGCATTCAGCTCGCGGGGGCCAACTGCAGACGGGCGTCTCAAACCGGATCTCACTGCACCCGGCGTCGCGGTCTACGTAGTCAGTGTACCGTCTGGGTTTGCCAGAGCATCGGGCACGTCATTCAGCGCCCCTCTGTTGGCCGGAACGGCGGCGCTCTATCGCGAGCTGCATCCACAGTTCTCACCGATCGAGGTCATCGACGCCCTGCGGCGCACGGCGAGCCATCGCGACCGCCCCGATTCTCTCTACGGATGGGGTCGACCCGACGGCGCAGCCTCCGCGTTCTTCCCGCTCGGTATTGTCGTCAATGCGCCCATCGACACGGCGCTGGCGAGCGTCACGCCCACGTTCGACTGGACAACCCCGTTCGTGCCGCCGATTGCAGGTGCGGTGACATATCAGTTGGTGATCGCTCGAGATTCGCTCTTCACGAATGTCGTCATCGACACAGCGGGAACGAACACCCAGATCGTCCTTCCCGTCGCGCAGCCGTCGAGCACGGCCCTGTGGTTCTCGATTACGGCGATCGCCGCCGACTCCGTGAGTGTGCGTTCACCCACCGCGGGCCCGTTCGTCGTTCCCGAATGGACGACACTCACGTTTCCCGACGCGCCGGGCGGCATTACGATCCGCGATCTTCGCCCGAGGTTCGAGTGGACCTCGCCGGCCGTATCGTCGCCGCCCGGCCCTTTCCAATACGATCTTGCTGTCACGCGCGCAGACGACGGCGTGCTGGAATTCGAGGTTCGTGATCTGACGGTGCAGCAGTACACGCCTGTGCAGGACCTCGAGCGCAACACGCCCTATCGGTGGAGCGTCACGACACGGCTGGGAGCAGACATCTACGTAGTGGTGAGTCAGGGCACGTTCGTGATCATCGACGACTCCGCACCCCCGGCAACCCTCCTGTTCCAGAATTTCCCCAACCCGTTCCCCAACCGGAGGATCGGAGAAAGCTCGACGTGCATCTGGTTCGATCTCGCCCAACCGGGCAACGTGACGCTCGACATCTTGGACATTCGCGGGCATGTGGTCCGCACGCTCGTACCGGGAGAGGGGCTTGGAACGCCCTTGCCGGCAGGTCGGTACGGACGGCCCGCGGTGGGCGGAACGGGGAGGTGCGATCCGCGGCTCGAGTGGGATGGGCGCTCGACGGACGGCTCGTTCGTGCCGCAAGGCATCTATCTGCTTCGACTGAAGACCCCGCGGGAAACATTCTTCAAGCGCGTCGTCTACATGGGATCAGATCTCTGACGTGCGCCTCACAACGCTCGGGACGGGCACGGTAGCCCCAAACGCCGATCGCGCTGCTGCCGCACACTGGGTCGAGGCAGGGCCTGTGCGGCTGCTGCTGGACTGCGGGGCTGGAACCTTGATGCGCGCGGCGAAGTTCGCCGTACCATGGCACACGGCCACGCACATCGCCTTGACGCATTTCCACGTCGATCATTGGGGAGAGTTGCCGCATTTCCTCTTTGCGTTGCGCTGGGGCATCGAGCCGCCTCGCTCGGAACCACTCACCGTGATTGGACCGCGTGGGCTCACGACGCGCCTCTCTCACCTCGGCCGAGCCTGCGGCGAGTGGATCCTCAAACCCGAATTTCCCCTCGAGGTCATCGAGCTGGATGCCGGCACCGAACACTTCTTGGCACCGGGGGTACTCTTGGACACCTGGAAGACGCCGCACACTGAGGAGAGTCTGGCGTACGCCGTGTCGGCCGGCGGCAAGCGACTCGTCTACACGGGCGATACCGGATACGACACTGACCTGGCTACATGGGCGGCCGGGTGCGACTTGCTCCTTGCCGAGTGCTCGCTTCCAGACGACCGCGCGGTGCCACAGCACCTCACGCCGACCGAGGCTGGCGCGCTCGCCAAGGCCGCAGGCGCCGCTCGACTGGTGCTAACGCACTTCTACCCGGTCTTTCAGGGAGTCGACCCGGCATTGCTGGCGGCGCAATCGTTCGGAAGCACCGTCACCGCCGCTCGGGACGGAGATCAGTTCACACTGGGAAATGGGTAATGGTGACCGGCCACATGACGAACAGGCACGAACATTCGGCGCGAGAACGAACGGCGGTCCTGCGCAAGACCGTTGTGATCCTCGCGCTGTGGGCCGCCCCCGTTGCCGCGCAGGACGCGGCCACCGCGCTGCGGCGGGCGGAGGCCGCATACCACCGGCTCAGCTCGCTCACCGCCAGTTTCTCACAGACGATCGAGAACCCTATGCTGGGCGATCCCGAGCAGTCACGGGGCACGTTGTACGTGGTGCCTCCCAACCGCTTCGCCATGCGGTTCGACGAGCCGGCAGGCGACCGCATCGTCGCCGACGGCACGTGGCTTTGGCTGTACACGCCCAGCACGGTCACCGGACAGGTCCTGCGCCAGGCTCTTCCACATGACGGTGTCGCGCCCGCGAACCTCATGGGGCAGTTCGCCGACAGTCCGCTCGAACGTTACGAGGCAGCCTACGTCGGCACCGAAACGGTCGCAGGAGAGGTGACCGATGTGCTCCGGCTGACGCCCCGTGCGCCCAACGTGGGGTTCCGCGCCGCAGAGATCGCCGTAGCCCGTCGCGACGGGATCATCCGTCGGATGATTGTGACCGAGTCGTCCGTCCAGCGTCGCGTTCTCGAGTTTCGAAATATTTCACCCGACGTGAGCATCTCGCCCCGGGAGCTCGAGTTCGTCGTGTCGGAAGGGGTGACGATCGTGGAGCTTCCGGAGCGCTAGGCCAGCACCATTCGAACAGCACCTCACGAAAACGAACGGGCCCGGCGTGTTGCCGGGCCCGTGAGAGCATCGTGGTGCCGCAGAACGGCGATCTCCAGCTAGTTGGTGCCGGGTTCCTCCATCATCGCCCTACGTTCGACGGTCGCGAACAGCTCAGAGACCGTTTCCGCCCCGCGTAGCAACTCGAGCGCCCGCTGTACCTGGCGGTCGTCGGCCAGACGGCGTTCGTTCTCCGACTGCCGACCGAACACATAGCGCTGCGCTTCGTAAGTGAACTGCTGCTCGACCAATCTCCAGGCGGTCGCCGGCACCTCGATGTCCCGAGCTGCCAGACGCTCCGTCAACACGGAACGCATCCCGCGGCTCACCGTGAACGCCGGATCGCTCAACGTGTTGGCGCCCTTGAGGTCGATCGCGTAGCTCGTGAGCACGTCACGATATGTGGGCAGCTTTGCGCCAAGCGCCCGAAGAAAGGCCTGCTCCGCTTCCGTCAGGGTATCGGGGGAAACCTCCAGATCGGGACGTATCCCGCCGCCACCCTGCACCAGACGCCCGCTTGCCGTGCGGAATGCCTCGAGCGAGTCCGGCATCACCGACGAATCGGCGGCAGTTACCACCATGGGCGGCACACCCGAGCCATGCTCGATCCGCTGGATGGTGCGACCGGACGGCGTATACCATCGTGCGGTCGTCAGCCGCAGCGCCTCGGCCCGACCCAGGCGAAAGACCGTCTGCACAACCCCTTTGCCAAACGTGGGCAACCCCAGAATGACGGCCCGGTCGTGATCCTGCAATGCACCCGCAATAATCTCCGCAGCACTCGCGGTGCCGCCGTTCACGAGTACCACGATCGGCATGTCCGGCCACCGTTGCCGCTCTCGGGCGCGGTACGACTCGTTGGCCCCTCGTCCGCGGCCACGTGTGCTGACGACGTCCTCACCGGGATCGAGAAAGAGATCGGCGACCTCGACGCCCTGGTCGAGCAGACCACCCGGATTGTACCGGAGGTCGAGGAGCAGCGAACGGGCTCCCCGTTCGCGAAGGTCTGTGATCGCCTCCGCTAGCTCCCGTGAGAGCGTCTCGCTCACGTTTGCATACACGAGCGAGATGTAGCCTACGTCGCCATCGAGCACGGCAGCAGCTTGGATCGCCCTGATATGGATCTCCGCCCGCTTGATGGTCACTTCAAACGGCTCCGGGAATCCCGGACGAGCGATAGAGATGGTCACCGTCGAGCCAGGCTCACCGCGAAGCTCAGCAACCGCCCGGTCGGACTTCCAGCCATAGGTGGATTCGCCATCGACCTGCACGATCCGGTCGCCGGTCTCGAGCCCGGCCTCCTCGGCAGGTGTTTCCGCCATTGGCGCAATGATGGTGATCCAGCCGTCGCGCACGTCAATTCGGATCCCGAGACCACCATAATTCCCGGTCGTCGACTCCGTGAGCTCCCGAATGTCGTCCATGCGCAAGAACCGCGCATAGGGATCCTCGAGCTGCTCCAGGAGGCCGTCTATGGCCATGTCGTACAGATCAGCCTCGGTGACCGAATCGACGTAGAAATCGGCCACGTAGCCCAGCACGTCATCGAACAGACGCGCCTGTTGGTAGACGTTGCCCGCCTGTGTGGTTCCCCGCTGGAGAAGCCAGCCTCCGGACACAAATGAGACGACACCGACGAGTCCCAGAACCAGAATACGTTGACCCTTCATGCGACTCCTCCAACCTTCATCGATTCGGTGGCGGCGAGGCGCTCGCCTGTCTGTGTCAAACCCTCGTGGATGCTACTCTGTTCCGGTCAGTCGAGCCTCGAGCACGGCCCACGCGTCATCCTCCAATTGCCCCGCCGCCTTCGTTCCGTCCAGGTGTACGATACCCGGCCCCTGGGCCGCGCGGAATGCCTCAGCGACCCGGTCGTGCATCGCAGCGGCCTCCCGCTCCATCCGGTCGGGCTCCTTGCCCGCGGCCCGCTGCCGCTCGCGTCCAGTTTCAGGCAGCACGTCCAGAATCAGCGTCAGGTCGGGTCGGAGCCCGCCCGTGGCCAACCGGTTGGCGGCGAGCACCTCGTCGCGCGGCAAGCCACGACCATCGATCTGGTAGGCCACCGTCGACAGCTCATACCGATCGCTCAGCACGATGACGCGTCTCTGGGCGAGCGCCGGTCGGATCACCCGCTCCACGAGTTCCGCACGCGCAGTGAGGATCAAGAACAGCTCGGCAGCTGCCGACCAGTCTTTCTCCGGATCGAGCACCAATGCCCGTGCAGACTCAGCGGTCGGCGTCCCGCCCGGCTCGCGAACCTCGACTACGTCGTGGCCTGCATCCCGCGCCCGACGGGCGAGCCGCTGGGCGAGCGTGCTCTTACCCGCACCCTCAGGCCCCTCAATAGCCACAAAGAACCCTAGCACGTCGGCTCTTATCCCAACGTGATGATGCGGCCCTCCGCCCCTTTCCGCATCCCCTCCATGATCTGCTCCTGCACCCGCAACATGAGCTTGTCGAAATTCGACTGCGCCGCGACCAGCAGCTGGTACCGGCTGTCACCCTGGATCTGCCCCAGGAGACGCTCGTACCGGTCCTGCTCCGCCTGCTCGGGCTGCGTTCCTGCCGCAAGTCGCTGCTCCAACTCGGAGGCGAGCGTGTCCAGTTCCTTGAGCCGTTCCTCGAGGTCCTTGTGGTCAGTCATGCCTTCGCGCGCCCGCTGGAGCGCTCGGTATTCATCGCCCTGTCCGATCAACCGACCGAGTTCCTGTGCCTTTTCGTCGATCACGATTGCGACTCCTTCGTGGCAAGAAGATACCGAGGGCGCGCGAACAGGTCACGTTCGAGCCGAACGTCGGCCCAGCCGGCCGTCAGGGCAAGCGCCAGGGTGGCGTCCGGCCGCTCGGCATCGATCTCGATCGCCATGAGCCCCCCGTCGACCACATGTGAGGCAGCACCCTCCAGCAGCGCGCGTGTGTGCGCCAGGCCTCCCCCCCCGCTGGCCAGGGCGGCACGCGGCTCGTACTCCCGCACGCTAGGCTCGAGCGCGTCGAACTCGTCGACCGACACATAGGGAGGATTGGAGACTACGACGTCGAACCGGTCGGTTCCCAACGGCTCGAGCAGATGTCCCAACCGGAAACCGATGGGGACCGGTGGCCGAATTCGCTCCCGATTGGCGCGTGCAACGTCGAGCGCCAGGGCCGAACTGTCGGTTGCGATGATTTCGCTGAACTTCCCTTCGACCGCGAGGGCGAGCGCGATGCACCCGCTTCCAGTCCCGACGTCGGCGACGCGGCCGCGCACCCCGCGCGCGCTGGCCCACCGCAGCACCAACTCGACCAGGCCTTCGGTCTCCGGCCGAGGAATCAGCACCCGTCTGTCCACATCGAGCTCGAGGGTGCGGAAGCCGGCACGCCCCACGACGTACGGCAGCGGTTCGCCGGCAACCCGGCGGTCAACGGCGGCGGCCAGTCGCCCCACCGCCTCCGGACTCGGGATCGTCTCGCGGTGGAGCCACGTGGCGCCGACACTCGTCCCAGTGAGCCACGCCCACAGCGCAGCAGCCTGACGTCGTGACTCGCGAACGCCAGCGCCGGCGAGCCGACGCGCCTGTTCGTCCAGGACCTCGCCGAGGCTGGCTCGTCGGTCCGTCTCAGGCTTCGACGTGCTCGGCCCGCTTCGCGCGGCGCAGGGCGTCCAGGACCTCACCGAGCCCCCCATCGAGAATCTCGTCCAATCGGTACAGCGTGAGGTTGATTCGGTGGTCCGTGACGCGGTTCTGCGGGAAGTTGTAGGTGCGGATCTTGGCCGATCGATCGCCGGTCCCTACCATTGCCCGACGTACACGGGCGCGATCGGCTTCCTGCTGAGCAACCATTCGGTCCAGCAGACGGGCGCGTAGCACTTCGAAGGCTCGCAGCTTGTTCTGAAGCTGCGACTTCTGGTCCTGACATTGAACCACCAGCCCGGTCGGCACATGCGTCACTCGAACCGCGCTGTCGGTGGTGTTGACGCTCTGGCCGCCGGGCCCCGATGACCTGAACACGTCGATCTTGAGGTCCTTGTCCGCCAACTCGACGTCGACGTCCTCGGCTTCCGGCAACACCGCGACCGTCGCCGCCGACGTGTGAATGCGTCCTTGCGCCTCCGTGGCCGGCACGCGCTGCACACGGTGCACACCGGATTCATAGCGGAGTGAGCCGAACGCCCCGTCTCCGCGCACGCGGAAGATCGCCTCCTTCACCCCGCCGACATTGCCCTCGGAGACCGAAACCATTTCGACGGTCCAGCCGCGTCGCTCCGCATATCGGGTGTACATCCGCAGAACGTCTGCGGCGAAGAGTGCGGCTTCGTCCCCACCGGTTCCCGCTCGCACTTCTACGATGGTGCCGCGGTCGTCGAGGGGATCAGGCGGCACAAGCAGCTCCTCCAGCTCGGAAGACAGCGCGTCGATCGCGGGTCCGAGGCGCTCGACATCCCCGCGCGCCAGTTCAGCCAGCTGCGCGTCCGCGTCGGAGCTGAGCTCCACAGCCTGCGCCTTCTCGTGCTCGAGCTTGGCGAGGCGTTCAGCGAGCTTGCGGATGCGGTCGAGCCGCACATGCTCGCGCCCAAGCGATTTGAGCTTGGCGGGGTCGCGTGCGGTAGCGGGATCGGCGAGCTGTGCTTCGATGTCGGCCGCGCGGGCGAGCGCGGCCTCGAGCCGCGCCTCCATGCGTAGCTACTCCCCGGGCGACGGCTCGGCGGAGCTGGCGTACCGCTGGCGGAACCGCTCGACGCGGCCAGCCGTATCCACGAGCTTCTGCTTCCCGGTGAAGAACGGGTGACAGCGCGCGCAGATCTCCACGTGGATGGACGGGAGTGTGGAGCGCGTCTCGAAGGTGTTGCCGCACGCGCACTGCACGACGGCCCGCTGGTACTTGGGATGAATTCCGGCTTTCACTGCGTTCTCTCCACGTGCAAAGAGGCCCACACCCGATGGGCCAAAGGGCCGGAAATATAACGGCCACAGGGATTTGGGAGCAACCCGAGCGCCAATTCTCGATTGACATGCCCCAAGCCGACGGGTAACCTTGGCCTCACCATGACAGGGGCCTCGCCAGCCACGCCACCCGTCGTCGAGCGCCTACGCCAAGTGCCGCTGTTCAGTGAAGTTGCAGAGGCGGGCCTGGCTCGGATTGCTCGCGCGGCGCGGGAAAAGACCTATCCCAAGAACAGCGTCATTCTCTTCGAGGATGACCCCGGTGACGCGCTGTACGTGGTGATGCGCGGGCGGGTCAAAGTCGTGTTGGTGGGCGAAGAAGGCCGTGAGGTGATCCTGTCTATTTTGAGCGACGGGGACTTCTTCGGGGAAATGGCACTGATCGACGATCGCCCGCGGTCGGCGCACGTCATTGCGACCGAAGATTCGGATCTCCTCGTACTCCGGAGAGATGACTTCAGAGCGTGCCTGGAGGAATCTCCGTTCATCGCCCTCGGGCTGCTCACGGCGATGTCACAGCGCCTGCGGCAGGCCGACGAAAAGATCGGCGGCTTGGTCCTGCTCGACGTCAACGGGCGGGTGGCACGGCTCCTCCTGGCACTGGCCGACGAGCACGATGGAAGCCACATCCCTCGCAAGTTGACGCATCACACGATCGCGCAGATGATTGGGTCGAGTCGCGAAACCGTGTCCCGCGCCATGCGTGAGTTCGCCGAGCGTGGATTTGTCGAGGTGACCCGACAGCGCATTCGGATCATTGGTCGCGAGTACCTCGAGCAACTCGCTGGGATGTAGTGAGCTATGTCACCACCGCCTTGTGACAGGACGCGCAGCCGCCATCGTGGGGCGTCACGTACCTTGGTCCGATTCGGAACGCCAGGGCGCTCGTGACCTACACACTGACCATCTGGGGAAGCCGTGGGTCCATTCCCACCCCGGGGGCGGATACGGCTCGCTATGGTGGGAATACGTCTTGCATCTCCCTCGAGCGTGGCGACACACGGGGCTCTCGACTCGTCATTCTCGACGCCGGGTCGGGCATTCGTGTGCTGGGCAACGTGTTGACGGAACGCGACAACGGTCCGCTGGAGTTGGACCTTCTCGTGACCCATACGCATTGGGATCACATACAGGGTTTTCCGTTCTTCCGGCCGATGTTCGCCGGGGGGAACGTGATGCGAGTTTGGGGGTCCCAGCAGGGGGATGTCGACCTCGAGGTGATCCTGCAGCAGCAGATGCACCCCGTCGTGTTCCCGGTGCCGCTCGACGAGTCGGCGGCGGAGTTGAGAGTCGAGCACGTGGGTCCCGGCACCTTCGACGTCGACGGATTCGAGGTGGAGGCCATTCGTCTGCGACACCCGGGCAACACGCTTGGGTATCGGCTGAAGCCGCATGGTGGCGGCGCTACAATGGCCTACATTATGGACAATGAGTTGGGCTCGGGCGGAGAGTACGAGGTCGGACCACGCTGGCGGTCCGAATTGGTGGACCTGATACGCGGCGTGGAACTATTGATTCACGACGCCATGTATACGCCGGAGGATATTGAGCAGCATCGCGGGTGGGGCCACTCGTGTTACACCGAAGCGGTGGCACTTGCGGCGCAGGCACAGGTCCAGCAATTGATGCTGTTTCACCACCGGCCTGAACGAGACGATGCGGCGATGGACCTGCTCGTCGGCGCCGCTAAAGCAGAAGCGGAGCAGAGTGATCATCAGTTCGAGGTCTGCGCCGCAGTTGAAGGGATGCAACTGACCCTCTGAGATGGAGGATAGGAATATGCGTTGGCGTTCGATTCTTTCCCTCGCGTTGCTTGCCGGGCTCCTCATACCAGGCAGCGGCGTCGCGCAGGACTCCCGGCCGGGCATCGCCGTGCTGCCGTTTGAAGACGGCGGCTCCTACGGGCAGGACCAGGAAGACTTCGAGGCCCTGACGATCGGGATTCAACAGATGTTGATCACCGAATTCGCGGCCAACAGCGGACTTCGTGTCGTTGATCGAGGTCGAATCAACGAACTGCTGTCGGAACAGGACCTCGGCGCGTCGGGCCGGGTCGATGCAGGAACGGCTGCGCAAATCGGCCAAGTCGTGGGCGCGCGCTACATGGTCATGGGCGGGTTCGTCGACTTCTACGGCGACATGCGGATCGACATCCGTATCGTCAACACAGAGACGAGCGAGGTCGTCAAAGTCGAGCGCCGGCGCGATGACCGTGCTGAGCTCTTCTCGATGGTCGTCGATCTCGCGGACGGCGTCACCAAAGGCCTGAGCCTCCCCGCGCTTTCAGGTACCATGCTCGAGCAGCGGCAGGAGCGGAGTGAGCGCATCGACCAAGAGGCCGTAAAGCTCTACACGAGAGCGCTGCTGTATGCGGATCGTGGAGATCGGGATCGCGCCATCGAACTGTTCAGCCAGGTAACGACCCGATTTCCGGATTACACGGAGGCGCACGAAGCCCTGCGGCAGATTCAGGGATCGTAGCGTCGGCGTGTGACAGCGCCGGTTGCTGCCCTCGGAGGTGAAGTAGCGCGCGCAGTTGCCTGGGTC
The DNA here is from genome assembly GCA_039588055.1 of Gemmatimonadota bacterium. Classification (GTDB taxonomy): domain Bacteria; phylum Gemmatimonadota; class Gemmatimonadetes; order Gemmatimonadales; family GWC2-71-9; genus JAOTVV01. The sequence goes on from JBDHAN010000018.1 coordinate 18,062, forward strand.
GGGGCACTGGCGCGCTTCTTCGTTGAGACGCTTCGGGCCGTCCCGTGGCTCACCCGCGCGGGGCGGCGGGTGGCCGCGCAGGTGCTCCTGCGACAAGTGTGGTTCACGGCTCTCCAGGCGATCCCGCTGCTCGTTGTCCTCGCATCCATCCTGAGCTTCCTCGTCATCTCTCAAGCGACCAGAGAACTGGGCCGCCTGGGCGCGACCGAGCTTATCGGGCGCCTCATGGTCGTGGTGATCGTCAGGGAGCTCGGACCGCTTCTCACGGCACTGACGGTCGCCGGCCGATCCGGAACGGCGATCGCCACCGAGCTGGCCACCAACAAAGTGATGGGCGAGCTGAACGCGCTTCGTGGGATGGGTATCGATCCGTTGCACTATCACGTGCTACCCCGGCTCGGTGCCGCGATCATCTCGGTGTTCGGCCTCATCGTAGTGTTCGACCTCGTGGCCATCTTTGCGGGACACGTCGCAGCGAGTTCGGCGGGAATGACCGGTGGGCGCTACTACGACATCGTGCTGCAATCACTCACCATTCGCGACGTGTGGTTGACCGCCGCAAAGGGACTGATCTTCGGCATCATCGTCGGGATGATCCCGTGCTTCCATGGCCTCGCGATTCGTGGCCGACCGACCGACGTGCCCATCGCATCGAGCCAGGCGGTGGTGGCAAGCATCCTCACGATCTTCGTCTGTTCCGGCTTATTTGTCGTGTTCCTCTGATGACGACCCTGCCGCTCCGTTTCGCCGACGTCATCCTGCCCAAAAGCGGCACCAGGGTGAGTCTCGAGGTCCCTGAGCATCGGACCGTGAGCGTCCAAGGTGCGGAGGAGAGCGGAGTCGACGCACTGCCGTCGTATGCATTGGCACTCACACGGCCGTCAGCGGGTCAGGTGTTCCTGTTCGGAGAAGAGATTGCCATGCTTCCCGAGCGGGCTGCGCTCGCCTTCCGCCGGCGGGTCGGATACCTTCCCGCAGGAGACGGTCTCTTGCAGAACCTCACGCTCAGCAGCAACGTTGCCCTGCCGCTCAGGTTCGGCAGCGACTTGTCCGAGCGCGAGATTCGAGGCCGCCTGCAGATCATGTTGGCGATGGTACGCATCGCTGACGCCGCCAGCCTGCGGCCGGCAGACGCGACGGATGAGCAGCGGCGGCGCACCGCGCTCGCGCGAGCTCTCGCCTTCGATCCCCAGTTGCTTATCCTCGCGGATCCGTTCGACGGGTTGACGGTCCGAGCGGCAGCCGAGCTCCTGGAAATCGCGCGCGGTGGGGAGAGCGGCGCCGGTGCAAGGCGAGCAGTCTTCGTGACGGGGCAGTCAGTGCCGGCCCGAATCGAGCCGCGCGTGGACCTACGCTATCGGCTGGCCAATGGCGAGCTCACGATCGATACCTGAACCGGGGGGACGCTACGAGACGCACTGACATTCTGGTCGGCGTGTTCGTCCTCGTGACGGCTGGCGTCCTGATTGGCGCCCTGGTGCTCACCAGTGGAATCCTCGAGGGACGGTACGAGATCCATGTCCGGACGACCGAAGCCGAAGGCCTGACTCAGGACACCCGCGTGGTCCTGCAGGGCCTGGCTATCGGCCGCGTGAAACAGGTGAGCCCACGCCTCGACGAGCGGACAAACACCCTCTCGTTCGTGGCGACGCTGTCGGTCCGGGAGCGATTCCCGGACGGCACGCGACTGCGACTACCGGCGGGTACGCAGGCGCTCATCACTCCGCCACCTACACTGGTCGGCCCAACGGTACTTCAGCTGCTCATGCCCGAAGTGGCACCCGATGCCGACTTTCTCGAACCCGGCGATACGCTCGTCGCCGAACGCCAGGGGAGCGTCGTCGATGCCTTGACGGAGATCGCCGAAGGTGTGCGCGGGCAGCTGGAGACGCTGCTGGACGGCACACGGTCGCTGTTGACCGAGACGACGGAAACCGTTGAGACCACTGGTGCGCTCCTGGCCGAAACTCGCCCCCGCTTGAGTCGCGTGTTGGCACGCGTCGACACCAGCCTGAGCCGGACCGAACGCATCCTCGCGCAAGTGGAGCCGCGCGTCGGACCGATCACCGATAGTGTGATGACCACGCTCGCGAGCTCCCACGCACTGCTCGAGGAGCTCGATAGCCTGACAACCGTCGCGCAGGCAATGGCACTTGAGAATCGCGCGTCAATCCGAGATGCGATCGAGAAACTCGCTCGGTCGGCGGAGATCCTGCAGTACTTCGCCGATCAGATCAGTCGCCGCCCGCTGCGATTCCTGACTGGCGTCACGCCGCCCCCGGATAGTACCGTTCCCCCTGACACCTCCGAGCAGGAACGATGAGGTACTCACTCCTTCACACCACGACCTACTCGCCTGCGAACGTTGCCGCGGCACTCCAATCAGAAGGCATAGGCGCGAAGGCCATCACGTCGCCGGACGAGCTCATCGTCGGAGGGGGGCCAACGGCATTCGTACTCGACCCATCGGGCCGATCGACGTTTCCGACCGAACTCCTCCAGCGCTTCGCGCGGGCAGGTGGCGCCGTGCTGGCACTGGGCGCCGAGAACGAGGCCGACGTGCCCGACGCACTCCCAGATGACGCGATAGCGGCATTTGTCGCCCACCCGCACGGAACCCGGCAGTTCCTCATCGCCCTTCGCGCCGCCCTTGGACAGGCCGCAGCACGCCAGGACGCCCTCCAGGCGCGGCATGAAGCGGCCATGCGTTCAAAGGAGCTGGGCGAGCTGACGAAGATCGGGATGGCTCTCACGACGGAGCGGGACTACAACACCCTTCTGGATCTGATCCTGTCGCAGGCGCTGCAAATCACCAACTCGGATGCGGCGAGTTTGTACATCGTCGAAGCGCCCGAGAACGAGCCTCGCCAACTTCGGTTCAAGCTGTCGCAAAATGTGTCGCGGCCCGACATCCCGTTCATCGAGATCACGATGCCTCTCGACATCCAGAGCATCGCGGGCAACGTAGCGACTACCGGTGAGCCACTCGTCATTGATGACGTCTACGAGCTGCCAGCCGACGTCGAGTACACATTCAATCGATCATTTGACGAGAAATATGGGTATCGCTCCAAGTCGATGCTGACGATCCCCATGAAAGACCACAAGGACGAGATCATCGGGGTGCTGCAGCTCATCAACAGGAAGCGAAGCGGTGTCACCCAGCTGGCACAGCCCGAGGACTTCGATCGGCTCGTCGTGCCGTACTCTCAGCGACATGTGGATCTCGTGTCCTCCCTGGCAGGACAAGCGGCGGTCTCGATCGAGAATAGCCAGCTGTACGAGGACATTGAGCGCCTCTTCGAGGGATTCGTGCGCGCTTCCGTCACCGCGATCGAACAACGTGACCCGACCACCTTCGGTCACTCCGGTCGCGTGGCGTCAATGACGGTGAGGCTCGCCGAGGTGGTGGACCGCAACGACAGCGGCCCGTACCGTCACGTCACGTTTACCCGTGAAGAGGTCCGGGAGATTCGCTACGCCGGGCTCCTCCACGACTTCGGAAAGGTCGGTGTGCGCGAGCAAGTCCTGGTGAAGGCGAAGAAGCTCTACCCCCCCGACCTGTCACTGGTCAAGCAGCGCTACGCGTTCATCCGTCGGACGGCGGAGAGCGAGTTTCACCGGCAGCGGGCCGAATACCTCGAACAGCGTGGGAACGACGGCTTCCAGGAGTTCGCCCGGCAACTCGAGGCAGAACACCAGGCGCAGCTCGGCGAGCTGGAAGAATTCATGGATTTGGTGCTCAAATCGAACGAACCCACCGTGCTGCCCGAAGGCAGTTTCGAGCACCTGCTGCGCTGGGCGGATTCATACTACGACGATCTCGAGGGGAATCGACAGCCGTACCTCAGCGACGACGAGGTGCGCTTCCTGTCGATCCGGAAGGGCAGTCTTGACGAGATCGAGCGGCTCGAGATCGAAAGCCATGTGACCCACACCTACCGATTCCTGCTGCAGATTCCGTGGACGAAGGAGCTGCAGTTCATTCCCTCCATTCCCTACCCACACCACGAAAAGCTACATCCCTCCGGCTATCCCCGTCGTGTGCAAGGCGAGCACATCCCGATCCAGACGCGCATGATGACTATCTCGGACATCTTCGACGCGCTCACGGCCTCCGACCGCCCCTACAAGCGGGCGGTTCCAATAGATCGCGCTCTCGACATCCTGATGGAGGAGACGAACGGGGGCATGTTGGATGAAGCCCTCTTTGGACTGTTCGTGGATGGAAAGGTGTTCGAGCGGGCACCGGAGAGCCGCGACTCCATCGCAGGACGACGGTCGCTCGCAGGCTAACCGTTCGACGGCTGCGGCGCTCCCCACCCACCACCGCCCGGCGTTTCGATCCGCAGGACGTCATGGGGCACTAGTTGCAGCGCGACACGCCCCGGCAGTTCGCGGTCATTGAGGAGATTCCTGCCCGGCTTACCCGAACGGCCGCCCGACACTCCCTGTGCACCCCGCCGGCGCCGCTCGCTGATCACGCTGACGTCGACAGCATCCAGCGCTTCGTAGGCACGCACAACCCCGTTCCCACCGCGGTGTCGACCGCGACCTCCACTGGCATCGCGCAAGGAGTAGGTCACGATCCGGAGCGGATGCTCGAGCTCGAACACCTCCACCGGGGTGTTGCGCGTGTTGGACATGCCCACGTGAACGCCTGACGGCCCTGGGCCCGATGACGACGCGCCCTGTCCACCCCCCAGCGTTTCGTAGTAGGTCCAGCCTGACCCGCCGAGCACCACGTTGTTCATAGTTCCCTGCCCCTGCGCAGGCACGTCCGCGGCCGCGGCCAGCGCAAGGAAGAGGGTATCGGTGATACGCTGCGAGGTCTCGACGTTGCCCGCTGCCACGGCGTGCGGCCGCTGTGCGTTCACGACGCTGCCGATCGGCGCACGGACCTCGACGGCTCGGTGGAGCCCGCCGTTTGTCGGGACGTCTTCTCCCACGAGGCAGCGTACGACAAACAACACGGCAGATCGGGTGACCGATATCGGGCAGTTCACGTTGCCTTGGACGGCCTGGTCGCTCCCTGAAAAATCCGCCACGAGGCCGCCGTCCCGCACCTCGACAGCGACCCGAATCCGCACGTCCTCGTCCCGCACGCCATCGCCCTCGAGGAAGTCCTCCGCCTGATAGCGTCCTGGTTTCACACGGTGCTCGAGCGCCGCCCTCGTGCGGCGCTCGGCGTAGTCAAGGAGATCAGTGACCGCCTCCGCAACGAACGACCGCCCGCGTCGCTCCACGAGCTCGCGAACCCGCTCCGCCCCCCGCTCACACGCGGCGAGCTGGGCAGCAAGATCACCGCGGCGCATCTCGGGCGTCCGGACGTTTGCCAGAAGTACTCGCACCGCATCCTCTTGCAGCACTCCGCACCGCGTCCACCGGATCGGTGGGATGATGATCCCTTCCTCAAAGATCTCGGAGGAGTGCGGAGGCATACTCCCGGGCCGTGATCCGCCTACGTCGGAATGGTGTGCACGGACCACGGTGAAGCCACCGACGTCACCCTCAACATCGATCGCGTGCACCATCGTGATGTCGGGCAAGTGGGTGCCGCCGGTAAACGGATCGTTGAGCACGAACGTGTCACTCGGCGCCGGATCGAGCGCCCGCACCGCAGCAACGGCCTCCGGCATCGCCCCCAGATGTACTGGAATGTGCGCGGCTTGCGCGATCATCTCGCCCTGCACATTAAAGAGCGCCGCAGATGAATCCCGTCGCTCTCGCACATTGGGCGAGAGCGCACTGGCAACCAGCGCCGCACCCATCTCCTCGGCGATCCCGGCAAACGCATGCGCCATGACCTCGAGCCCAATCGCATCCAGCGTCATGCGCGCTCCAGCCGTACGGCACCGGTCTCATGCACCGTTCCCTCCCAGCCACTCTCAATCCGTATGGTGCAGTCAGCCGCACCGAGCGTGCGCGGGCCGGCGATACGCACGCCCGCGGCGAGATCATCGACCACCGCGCGGGATCCGCTCGACACGGTTCGCTCGCCGCCCGGACGGGCCGCTAACTCGAGTGCTGCCCCGAGTCGAGTTCCGATGACACGCGCGTTGACGATCTCCACGGCACGGCTGGGATCTGCATGGCCGTACCGAACGTGGTGTGTTCGGTGGAATTCATCGCCAATGGTGTCGTGCCCGCCGGTAGCGTCGACCGTCAGCTCATACCCCTGACCCGGATACCGACAGTCTGCGACACGCGTCATGACCGCATCCGCGAGCTCGTCTTGGACGGAACGCTCCAGCCCGGCAAACACACGCTCGAGGTGCTCGGGCTGCCCGGCATCGGCGAGTTCATGCACTGAGGCGGCAAACTCGATTCTCGCTGGCGCTAACGCCAGACCGAGCGCGGACAGCACCCCAGCGTGAGGAGGAATGAGCGCACGGGACATGCCGAGATGTTCGGCCAAGCGGCACGCGAACATCGGTCCGGCGCCTCCGAACGCCACGAGCGTCATGCCGCGCGGATCGATGCCGCGCTCAACGCTCACCCGTCGGAGTGCCCGAACCATCGCGGCCGTAGCCACCTCCATGATCCCCTCGGCACCGTGCTCGACGGAGACGCCGGCCTCATTCGCGACACGAGCAACCGCTTCGTGCGCCAACACCGCATCGAGTCGTAGCTCGTCGGCGATCGGGTGCGCTGGATCTAGCCACCCGAGAACCAGTGCCGCGTCGGTCACCGTCGCGTCCGTGCCTCCCAGACCGTAGCAGGCCGGTCCCGGCCTGGCACCGGCACTCCGAGGTCCCACGCGGAGCGCACCGCCCGCATCGACCCACGCAATGCTGCCACCGCCCGCTCCGACGGTCTCGATCAGGATGTGGGGAAGCGCCAGCGGCAGACCACCAACCGTCCCTGACGCTTGCGAGAGCGCCTTGCCAGCCACGACGACACTGGCGTCAGCGCTCGTCCCTCCCATGTCCAACGTGAGGAGATCCCGCGAGCCAAGGTGTGCCGCGACGAGCCGTGCCCCCTCCACACCCCCAGCCGGACCCGACAGCGCCAGCGACGCCGCCCGGTCTTGCGCCTGGCGAACGCTCAGGGTTCCGCCATTCGAAGCCATCACCCGGAAATCCTCGAGTTCACGAGTGTGGGCCGCACCATCCATGCGCCCGATGTAGCCGGACACGAGCGGTCGCAGGTATGCCTCGATGGCCGTGGTACTCGTGCGCTCGAACTCGCGGAACACGGGATGCACCTCGCAGCTTGCCGCCACGCGCAGTTCGGGCATCGCACTGCGCAAGGCGCCGGCGAGCGCCTGCTCGTGTGATGGGTCGCGAAAACTGAAGAGCAGCGAGATCGCCACGGACGCCGGTTTCCGTCTTCGCACTTCCGACACGACGCGCTCGATCTCAGTGGGTTCCAGCGCGGTCACGATCCCATCGGCTCCGATGCGCTCGTGCACGCCGATCACGTCGCTGCGGGCGACAACCGGTGCGGGGTGATCGTCAGCGAGGTTGTAGAGCGATGGCCGGTCCTGGCGTCGCAACCAGAGGATGTCCTCGAAGCCCGCGGTGGTGAGGAGTACGGTATCGGCGCCACCACGCTCGAGCAGCGCATTGGTGGCGACCGTCGTGCCGTGGATCAACGCCGCGTCGGATATCGCCCGACCGGACTCGATCATCACCCAGCTCGCCGGCGACACGCCGCCCGGGGTCGACCGGACCTTGCCAACCGAGACATGACCCTCGGGAGAGACAGCGACGATGTCGGTGAACGTGCCGCCGACGTCGACGCCGAAGCGCGTCACCGTCGCCTCCACCACGCGAAGGCGACGAGCACGAGGGTCAGCACCACACTCAGCGTGCCAACCCAGTCGCCCCACCGGACGTAGATGCTCAAAACGTCTGTCGTCTGGAGCTCGCCGGTGAGAAAGGTCCTCTGATACAGCGACGTGCGTCGATGCTCCCGGCCGGTCGGGTCGACGAACTCCGAGATGCCGGTGTTTGCGGCTCGCGCAATGCCGACACGATTCTCGATGGCCCGCATCACGAGATGCGCTGCGTGCTGATAGGGAGCGCTGGTGCGTCCGAACCACGCGTCGTTGGTGATGTTCACCAGAAAGTCGGCGCCGCCGGCCCGGTAGGCTCGCGGAAGATCCTCGAAGGCCGACTCGTAGCAGATGAAGACCCCGAATCGTCCCAGTGCCGTCTCGTAGATGGGTCGAGCACGCCCAATCCCGAATCCCCCGAAGAAGCGCAGCTTGAACCACCGAGGATTGACAAACGGCACGCGCTCCGTGATCGGCACCAGGTACCGCTTGTGATACACGGGCTGGTCGACGCGGCCGGCCGAGTCGAACACAAAGGCCGAGTTGAAGTACTCGTAGTCTTCCGCGCTCACCGACTCCAGATCCAGTCCGCCAACGACCTGTGGAACGCCGCTCTCGCGCGACAACGCCGCGATGTCCTGCCGCCAGCTTGGATGCTGCTGGAAATAGCCCGGCACGGCAGCCTCCGGCCAGATCACGAGCTCGGGTGACGTCTCGGTCACTGCCTGACGAGCGAGTGCAAGGGTCTCGTAGAGAATCGAGTCCTGCGCGCCCGGCTCCCACTTGTCTTGGTATCCCACGTTGGGCTGAAGCAGCGCGACCTGCCCGACGGAACGAAGCGGGAGCGTTCGTTGACGAACGAGCCCGTATGCGCCCGCGAGCACGACGGTTCCGACCACTGCTGCCAGCAACCTCGCAGCCTGCGATCCGCGGCGCCGACGAAGCCAGGCAAACGCAATGGCCACGTTGGCGAGGACCAACAACACGGTGACGCCGCGCGCCCCGACGATGTCGGCGATCTGGACGAGCACCGGATAGCCCGTCAATGACGTTCCGAGCCCAAGCCACGGAAACCCAACGTTTCCCTGATGCCCGATGGTCCACTCGGCCGCGGCCCACAACACGGGGAACGTGACGGCGAGGCTGACGTTGGTCGCACGGGTGATCCATCCGCTGACCGCGAATACGCCGGCCATGTACAAAGCAAGAATCACAATGGTTGCGGCATATCCGAGCCCCGAGAGCGGCGTGAAGTGCCACAGGGCAACGACCATCCAGTAGAGCGTCAACCCGTGTGCCAAGAGTCCAAACCAGAAGCCCTGCACGAGATGCCGGCGCAGCGGACGCGGATCCGTCGCGCCATCGACCAGCAGGAGGATGGCGGGGACCAGGCAGAGAAATGACGGAACCAGGAGATGGAACGGCGGGTACGCGATGCTCACCAGCAGCGCGCCACCGACGATCAGCCGCCAATCACCGCGCGGCAGCGAGAGGAACTTCACAGGGTGACTTCGTGACCCTCACGAGCAGAACGCTGAATGGCCTCCATCGTTCGATGGAGCAACAGTTGGTCACCGAGGTCAGGCGCCGGAATCTCCCCCCGTACCATGCGGAGGAAGTAGTCCCACTCGGTACGGTAGGATCGGGTGAAGGGATCCTCGTCGTCTGCGAGGCGCGGAGTCACGTCCACGGGAGTCCCATGCATTTCTTTGTAGACCCCAAGCGGGGCAACCGAGGCGGACCCGTGATCGCCAACAATCTCGAACGCGAACTTCTCGTGCGGTCCGACGTGCCGCCACGAGACGTCAATGAAGATCGAATGCCCTTCGGTACACTGTAGATGGACGCTCGCAAAGTCCTCGACGTGCTCCGCACCCGCCCGGCTGCTGAACATGGCGCTCACGCGCTTCGTTGCTGGACATTCGGCGAGCCACAGCGCCAGATCGAGCAGCGGGAGCCCTAGATCGAGCATCGCCCCACCGCCCGACTCAGCCCGGCGCTCTCGCCATCCCGGAACCCCTGGGGGCCGGAAGATATGCCACTGCGCGCGCACGCTCCGGAGTGCTCCCAGCTCACCGCCGACCAAGAAGGAACGCACGGCGTGTACGTCGCTACGGAATCGGTGGTTCATCCCCACCAGTACGGGAACGCCGGCCGATTGGCGGGCTGCGTCGACTCGCTCGATGCCGGCCACCGTGAGCGACAACGGCCGCTCGCACAGTACCGGAATCCCCGCCGAAAGCGCCGTGACGGCGTGCACCTCGTGCAGGTGATTGGGCGTACAGATGACGACGGCGTCCGGCCGGGTTCGTGCCAACAAATCCTCGATGTCATCGTAGACATCCGACACCCGGAATCGATGGGAAAGAGCCTGGGCCTTCGAGAGATCCGTGTCGCAGAGACCCACGATCTCTACACCCTCGAGCTTGCTGAGCACGACGAGGTGGGCCACCTGGGCAATGGCACCCGCGCCGAGAACACCTACCCGTAAAACGTCATTCACGCCGATCTCCCTATGGAAGCCAGACCATCACGCCGCCCCGCGCCGACAGCGTACGAAGCTCGCTTGTGAGTCCGCCACGTACCTCGGCCGTGAGCGAGAGCCGCGGAAAGAGCGCGATATCGAGCCCGAACGATCCACTCAACCCGGCAGCCACGGTATCGAGCGCATCTTCGACAAAGGTGTTGGCAATGGCTACTCCGTCGCCATCGCGGATGTGGGCCCCGAACCCAAGCCCGATATATGGCCGTACGCGACCGAGCACGGCCGGTACGAACTGAAAGTCGAGATACAGCGCGACATCGGTCAACGACACGGTGCCAACATCGATGTCGACGGCCGGATCTGCCACCAGTTGCTCAAGCCGCCGCTCGAATTCACCGATCTTTGCGTCGTTGAATTGGCCCCGGAAGTACAGCGCGCCAAAGACGATGCGAACGCGAGGGGCAAACTGGCCGTAGTCGACGCGCACGCCCACCGTCGGCTCGCTGGTGAGGCTGTTCGACCATACTGCTCCCCCATCGAGACCTATCCCGGAGAAGCCGAGCCCTTCGTAGCTAAACTGGTCAAAGAAGCCCTGACTCGCGACCGGGGCCGGCGCGAGAAGCAGCAGAAGAACGATTCTAATACCAGCGTTCAAGACGAGTACCTGGGAAATACGTGGTAACGATTGTCTCACTATCTTGACCGGCCCTCGCCCGACCTACCGCACCCCACTGGCACATGCCCACACCGTGACCCCACCCACCACCTCGTACCGTGAGCCGGCTGACGATGCCCGCCTCACGTTCGACTTCCGCAACGATGGACGTGCTGCCGAGGATTCGCCCCTCGGGTGTCTCGAGCACCGCTCTGAGATCCGGACCGATGATCGGAATCTCTCCGTCACGTACGGTCAGCCGTACCTCTGTCGCTCTGCCGGAACGCCCCGTGCGATGAATGCGTATCCCGCGCACCTCATCCACTGTCGACGCGTCGATCCCGAGCACGGACGGCACAGTTCGGCGTAATATACGCGCCAGGGTCGCGCCGTCCCACTCAACGCTCCAGCGGAAGCGTGGCGAGATCTCGCAGTAGTATCCCCCCCGCCGCCGGTCCGAAACCGGACGCAGATAGGGCATCGCCCGCACGGTCCGGAACGCTTCGTCCGGTGTCGCTGTCGATCCGCCGCAGGTCGAATGGAAGAAGGTCGCAATCGGCTCGCCACGGTGCGTCAGCACCATCCCCGCCGTCTCACGGACGGCAACCTGCCCTGCATCGCTCTCGGCCGCGACGCCACCGTAGGCCTGATCGGCAACTGTTGCCCGCAGGTCGAACCCCTGCGCACCGAACTTCCCGAGGTTCTTGATCGCGTAGGTTCGCGCGACGATTGCCTGCGCCTCGAGGGCCGCCTGCTCGTCGGCCCCGCGCCGTCCCATTTCGGCGTTGACGACCCCGGCGAGGTAGCTCTCGAGTGGCAGCTGGTTGACGACCGTGAGGCCACGGTCGTCCGGATAGACGTCAATCACACCTCGGAAAGGCTTGCCGCTCACGAGCACGAAGCGGGCGTCCGCGAGGGAGAGAATACTGAGGCGCCCATACCTGCCCGCCACGCGGTCACCGGCAACGACCACATCGGGACCGTCTCTGGTCAGCGTGAGGGCGACACCCGCGGCAACACGCGCAACGACTTCGCCACCGGCGACCACCGCGGCCGGTCCCTGACTTTCGATGCGAATCCGCTCGGCGCCAACCTCCAGCCCCACTCGAACGTCCGGCTGTCGCGCAGTCGGTCGGGTGGTCGGCTCCGGACGCGGACAGGCTGAGAGCGCGAACACGCCGGCAAGTACCGACGTGACCCGCAAGGCGCGTATGCTCACACGACACTCACAGCAGAGAAGTCATAGTCGAAATTGTCGTCAATCCGCACGCGGACGAACTCCCCAACGCGGGCCCATCCACCCGCCCGCACCTGTGTCATTCCGTCGACGTCATCCGCCTGCCACTGGACCCGCCCGACGTGGGTGATTCCTTCCTCGTCCGGCTCAGCCAGCCTGTCCACGAGCACGTCCGTCTCACGCCCAACGAATCGGCCCAGACGATCTTGCGAGATGATCCGTTGCACCTCGAGCAGCTCATCCTGGCGCGCGCGTTTGACCTCTTCGGGCACGTCGTCCGCATAGTCCGCGGCGCGTGTTCCGTCCTGCTCCGAGTAGGTGAAGACCCCCAGTCGCTCGAACGCCATCTCCTCCGCGAAGGCACAGAGCGTTCGAAAGTCTTCGTCCGTCTCACCCGGAAACCCGACGATGGTGGTCGTGCGGATGGCGAGATCCGAAATGGCGGCGCGCAGGGCGGCGACCTTTGTTCGCACAGTCGATCGCCGCTCGGGCCGGCGCATGCGCTCGAGCATGGCGTCCGACGCGTGCTGGATCGGAATATCGAGATACGGCACGATTCGCGATTCCGAGGCCATGAGGTCGATGAGGTCGTCCGTCAGGCCCGCCGAGTACACGTAGAGCAGGCGAAACCACGGAACGCCCGTCTCGTGCAGCAATGATCGCAGAAGATCGGGAAGGCGCGGCCCACCAGGGCCCAGGTCACGACCGAAGTGCCCGAGGTCCTGAGCCACGAGATTCACTTCGCGAGCACCGGTCAGCTCGAGCTGCTGCGCTTCGCGCACGAGGCGTTCAACCGGCTCGGACCGGTGACGGCCACGCATGAGCGGAATCGCACAGAAGGCGCAGCCGTGGTCACATCCCTCGGAGATCTTGAGGTAGCGTACGTGCGGCGTGTCTCCCAGATACTGTCGAACCCCGGGGTGCGCGGCGGCAGGATCGGCAATGAGTCCCCGCTCGGCGAGCTCGGGCACCAGCGTATGGAGATCGTGGAACCCCAGGAACAGATCGACTTCGGGAATCTCGCGTCGGAGGCTCTGCTGGTACCGTTCCACCAGACATCCGACTGCGACGACTGCCTTGACCCGCCCGTCGCGCTTGAGCTGACCCGCGCGGAGCATCGTGTCGATGGACTCCTGCTTCGCGGCGTCGATGAAGCCGCACGTATTGACCAGCACCACGTCGGCAGACGTTACGTCGGGAACCACGATGGCGCCGTGACCGACCAGATCGCCTACGAGGCGCTCCGAATCGACGGTGGCCTTGTCACAACCCAGCGAGATGACGCCCAGTTTCATATCAGGTTTGGGTCGACGAGGAACCGAACCCTCGGAGTGCCACGTTGATGAAGGGAATGAAGGGCATCGCCTGCGTCGCGGCCTGACGAGCGGCGAGCGTTACGACAGGAAACTCTCCAGCGCGCGGGCGCGACTCACGTGCCGCAACCGAGCCAGAGCCTTCTCTTTGATCTGTCGAACCCGCTCCCGGGTAATGCCCATCATGCTGCCAATCTCCTCGAGCGTCATGGGCTCTTGCCCGTCGAGTCCGAAATACAGCCGGAGGATCTTGGCTTCACGCTCCTTCAGCGTGCTTAGAACTTCCTCGATGGAATCGGTCAGCGCACGCTCAAACGTCTCCTGGTCCGGTCCGGCGTTCTGCGTGTCGGGGAGATAGTCGATCAGCTTGTTGTCTTCACCGGGGGTGAGAGGGGCATCGAGGGAGAGATGGCTCTGTGAAATGGAGAGCGTTTTGGCCACCTCCTCCTGGGAGATGTCCATTCCCTCAGCGATCTCTTCAACCGTGGGCTCTCGACCCAACTCCTGCTGCAGTGCAGAAGAGCGCTTGCCGATGCGATGCAGTGTTCCAGCCCGATTCAGCGGCACGCGCACGATCCGGCTCTGCTCCGCCAGCGCCTGCAAGATCGCCTGTCGGATCCACCACACGGCATAGGAGATGAACTTGATGCCCTTCGTCTCGTCGAATTTGTGCGCCGCACGGATAAGACCCAGGTTGCCCTCGTTGATGAGATCGGAGAGGCTGACACCCTGATTCTGATACTTCTTGGCCACCGATACGACGAAACGCAGGTTGCTGCGTACCAGCTTGTCCAGTGACATCTCGTCGCCACGCTTGATCTGCTGTGCAAGCGCGACTTCGTCTTCTCGGCCGATAAGGGGATACTGGCTGATTTCTCGCAAATACTGATCGAGCGAGCCTTCGTCGACCGGTGTGCGGCGAACTGGGCGCATTCGCATGCGAGAGTGATCTCCGCTCTCTAGAGAGAACCGGCGCGGTATGAGAAGGGGCGGTCAACAACGGCCGCCTCATTCACGATTCGAATTCCGTTACGAACCGAACAATGCCACGGAGAGAACCGGTACGACGTCGGCGTCAGCAGGGGAACGTTCCCTCCGTCGAGTGCCGTTGCTGAACGTTAGCCACGCCCGTTGAGCGGCGCAACTGTCACTGACCACCCTCGTACCGACGCCCATGATCGCAGAGCGCGCGACAGGGACGCCGGGTCGCAGTCGTGTTCCAGCGTGACGGCCACGCATGCCGCCCGCTCACCGTGTGCGAATTCCGCGCGCACAAGCCGGCCCAGTGGCACGTCCGCCACGGCCTTCGAATCGAGTGTCGAGCCATTGACGTTCAGAATGACTGCGACTGACCACTGCGCTGTGCCCATGGCACGAGCATAAGCGGAACAGCAAGCATGCACGGCACCAAAGGTCTGCCACCGCTCATCTTTCCTTTGCGCCCCCGCATACCGGCAAGTTCGCTCGGGCCAGGGTCACCCTCGCTCGAGTCCGTATTTCTCGATCTTTTTGTACAGGTTGCTCCGCGGCATGCTGAGCTTGCGTGCCGTTTCACTCACGTTCCAGACGTTCTCTTCCAGCTTGGTCTGGAGGAACGCTCGTTCGGCCTTCCGCTTGAATTCCTCGAAGCTCGCACAGTGCATGAGATCCGTGAGCGCGCTGTCGCTTGGGATACCGGATACTCTCTCCACGTCAGCGGCCGCCACGGTGTCGCCCTCCGACAGAATGAGCACCCGCTCCACCGCATTGCGGAGTTCTCGGACGTTGCCCGGCCACTCACGGTTCTGCAGCGCACGGATCGCGTCCGATGCAAGCGGCTTCGGCTTGACTCCGCTGTCGCTCACCAGGTCCGAAACGAATTTGTCGATCAACAGGGGTATGTCTTCGCGGCGACTTCTGAGCGGTGGCACGTCGATCGGGACCACGTTCAGTCGATAGTAGAGGTCTTCCCGGAATCGTCCGGCGGCAATCTCCTCGGTCAGTGTCTTGTTGGTGGCTGCAATCACACGGACGTCGACAGAGACGGCCTTTGTTGCGCCAATGCGGGTAACCCTGCCCTCCTCGAGGGCGCGGAGCACCTTGGACTGGGCGGCCGCGCTCATGTCCCCGACCTCATCTAGAAACAGTGTGCCGCCGTCCGCCTGCTCGAACTTGCCGGGCCGATCTGCAAAGGCGCCGGTGAACGAGCCCTTCATGTGCCCAAAAAGCTCGCTCTCGATGAGCTCGCCAGGAATGGCAGCGCAGTTCACCTCGACAAAGGGTCGATCCGCCCGAGGTGAGTTGCGGTGAATCGCGCGCGCAACGAGCTCCTTGCCGCTGCCATTCTCCCCCGCAATGAGCACGCGCGCCCCGGTCGGCGCCACGCGCTCGATGACTTCCAGCAGCTCGCCGATCGCCGGGCTTTCACCGACGATTGCGTAGCGATCGGACACGGTCGCCCGGAGTCGGACATTTTCGGACTCAAGCTCCACCCGCTCGAGCGTGTGTCGGAGCGTAAGGAGGATCCGGTCGGTGTCGAGCGGCTTCTCGAGGAAGTCGTACGCGCCGAGCTGGGTCGCTTCGACAGCGGTCTGAATCGTGCCGTGCCCCGATATCATGACGACCTGCACCTGCGTGTCCTGTTCGCGCAGCTTCGCTAGCGTTTCCAGGCCGTCGAGGCCGGCCATCTTTACATCGAGGAACACGAGATGCGGGAGGAACTCCGGATAGAGCTTGAGCGCCCGATCACCAGAATCGACCGTCTGCACTTCGAGTCCCTCGTACTCGAGGATTTGACGCATCGCGTCACGAACGCCCTTCTCGTCGTCGACCACCAACACACGCTTGGCCATCACTGCACCTGTCTGTACAGAGTGATTCCATCCGAACGCACGCGAACCTCCCCGACCGTAGCGGGAACCGGAATGAGAAACGCTCCTCCCGTCCCTCCCGTCAAGTGGTTGACCATCCGGGGGATCGCGGAG
>JBDHAN010000019.1:0-48299 GCA_039588055.1 Gemmatimonadota bacterium
CTGGCGAGGAAACCGGTAGACCACGAGCTCCCCGTATCGGTCACCGTCGTTCCGAGCCACCATCCACGCCGACAGGTTGTCCTTTTGCCGTGGCGTGAACGGCGTCATCAGAATGAACTCCTCCCGCTCTTCCTCCGGGAGCTTCAACACGATGTGGCGAAGGAACGGATTGCGTGCGTTTTCCCCTCGTGCGGCAGCTGGAATCTGCCACTCGTCTTCCCGATGATAAAAGATCTCCGGCTCGTCCATGTGGTATGTGCCGTACAGCACTGTCTGGGCGCGGAACAGGTCCTCTGGATACCGCACATGCGCGCGAAGGTCCTCCGGCATCGCGTCGAGCGGCTGAAAGATCCCGTCAAACACCCCAGCGTAGGTCTGAATCACCGGATCCGATGGATCGGCAATGTAGGCGTCGATTGTCCCATCGTAGGCATCGATCACCACTTTCACGCTGTTGCGCATGTAGTTCGTGCCATCGGAAAGCCGCTGGGCATACGGGTAGCGGTCGCTGGCCGTATACGCGTCGAGGATCCACTTCAAGTGACCCTCGTCGGTGATCACGACATAGGGGTCTGAATCCCAATACAGAAACGGCAACGCCTTCTGCGCACGATCGCGGACCCTCCGGTGATAGAGCACGCGACTGTCACTCGTGATGTCCCGCGACATGAGGATCTTGAGCGACCCGAAGTAGGCGCTGAGTATCGAGCGACGAAGCAGCCCTCCAGTCCGGACGCCCCCGGTTCCTTCATACGTCGCGTACACATTCCCTTCGCCGGCCGGGTAGTCGAATTCCCGCTGCCCTGTATTCACGAACACCCAGTCATTGGAGAGCTCGCCAAAGTAGATTTGCGGGCGCGTGACGGATATGGACACGTCCGACACCGGCGGAAGGTCCCGAATGAATAGGACTGGCAGCCCCTCCTGGGTGATCTGATTGACCGGTCCGAGCGTGAGCCCCATGCCGTGCGTGAACGTGAGGCGTTCGTTGATGAAGGTTCTCGTAGGGAGGGATGCCGCATTCAACTCGCGCAGCGAGAGCAGCACCTGACGGTAGCGCCCGTCGATCACGTATCGATCGTCGTCCACCGACACGAAGTCGTAGTAGGTGCGGATCTCCTGCAGTTGCCCGAACGTCTGGAGCAGCGGATCGCGATCCCACAACCGCACGTTTTCGATGGTTGCCGTATTTGCCTGGATGTCAGACAGCTGAAGCTGCGACTCCCCGCTCAGGTCGCGGACGACCACTCGATCGAGCCCCCACGCCAGACGTGTCGCATCGATGTGATGTTTGAGCTGGGGAGTCTCCTTGGCGAGTTCGTTGGGTATGACGACGAGTCGCTGGACGGCGCTCGTCGAGAGGGAGCCCAGCACGAGCACACCGAAATACACCGCCGCCGCGATCCCAGTGTTTCGGGCTAACCGTTTCTGCTTCGTGCCCCACAGCACGAAGACCGCGCTGACCATTGCGACGACGGCAGCGATACGAAGTACCGGGAGCTGCACCGTCAAATCGGTATAGCTCGCTCCTAGCATGGGTCCCGTCACCGAATAGAGCAGTGACGGGATCCCCACGAAGTACAGACGAAGGCCCGTGAGAACAAACAACATGGCAATCAGAATGGCGAGATGGACCTGTGCCGAAGGCTCGATGGTCACGCGCCGCCGCAGGATCACGACGTCGCGCCGCAGCACGTAGAGCGGCACAACAATGAGGAGCGCCAGGACCACCATCCCGATCACAAATCCCAGCACCGACGACATCACCGGCAGCGAGAACACGTAGAACCCAATGTCGCGCCCAAACACCGGATCGGTGACACCAAACTCGCTCCGGTTGAGGTACCTCAGGATCGGGAGCCAGCCGCGGGATGCCGTTCCGCCGAGGATGAACGCGAACACCAGAGCCGCCGGCCATGCCAGGAGGCGCAACATCCGGTTGGGGTCAATGCCGGGCGCGCGAGCACGGAACTGCAGCACGAGAGGATCCGGGACCATCCCCCGGAGGGCAAACCGCAGGTTGGCAAAGATGAACACGAACGCCAGCGCGCCAACGACCATCCCGAGCCCGAGTTTCCAAACGAGTTGCTTTAGAAAGACGACCTCGAACCCGACGGCGCTGAACCAGTACCAGTCCGCAGCCAGAGCCGCGAGCGCGGGGAACCCGGCGACCACCGCCACCAGCAAGACGAGGACAATAAGGAGAACAATGACTCTTCGCATCAGAACCCAAACCCTGCTTGGGCGTACACGCCGACCCGCTCCTCACTCTTGACCACGGCCAAGCTCACCGTGTTCGCGGGCCCCAGGTACGCCAGCCAAATGCCCCCACCCGCAGCCCAATGCCACGTGTCGGAGGTCTCTCCCGTGAGGAACACCCGCCCTACATCCCCAAGACCGAAGATGCCGAATCGAGCAGGCAGGACCAAGAAGATATCCGCCAGCGTCAACCGCAACTGCGCGTTGCCATACGCGGCCGCATCTCCGCCAAACCGGTTCTGGCGGGCAAGCCGGACGGTCTCCGCGTCCCCAATGAACGCGGCTTCCTGGAACGGGAACGGTCCCCACATTTTCTTGCCACCGATCCGAACCGCCAGCGTCGGGCGGAGCGGGATGGGCGCGGTGAGGTACGTCGCCGCATGTCCGTGGACCTCCCCGAAGAGGCTGTCCACGCCCCACACGGGTGGAAACATACTCCCCCGCACGTAGAGGTGGATGCCGCGGGTTGCTGCGGCGCGCACATCGCGGGTGTCAAACTCGAGCCGTCCCTGGACGCCAACCTGGCCGAACCCGTTCTCACCGTAGAGATCCACCCCGGCGAGAATCCGTCCCACCTGCTCCCGCGTGTGGCGGTACTTTACCGTGGGACCCACCCCCAACTCGCCCTTCGGCCCGACCGGCAGTACCAGTGAGGGCTCAAACGAAATCAACTCCTCGCGCACACGATAGAAGTCCTTCTCTTCAGTAAGCTCCGTTTCGTTCCCAAGGCCATGGTAGGTCAGGACCTCGATGCCCGAGAGCCGAAGGTCGAACTCAGCCCGCACCCGCGAATTGCGACGGTAGACTTGAGCGGACAGCTCGGCCCGGCCGGTGAGCGCAGCGGTCGCAAACCCAGCGCGAATCTGCATCCGTGACGCATACGGGAGCTTGCGGAACCCGTAGTGGGTGATACCTGCACCGCCACCGAGAAACACACCCACCTCTGGTGCGTATCCCGCCCACACCACGGCGCGAGTAAAATGCCCCCAGTCCCGGGGAGGAAGCTCTTCCGGCCGCTCCCTGGGCGGGAGACGGAACGGACGCCGATCCACACTGACTCTCCCCACCGCACGATCGGCACCGGTCGCATAGAGATTCACACCACCGGTGCCGGAGGAATCGACCACTTGGTCATTCCCGCCGCCGACGATGCGAAGTTGAATGCTCTTGTGCGGACCACGGACAGCTAGGCGGTCGTCGCCTCCGTAGAGGTAAATCCGAAGCTCCTCGGTCTCGCGGGCTGAGAACCGTCGGTGCCAGAACGGCGCACGGGATTCCGCGGTGGGAGTCACCCCTGCATGGATTCGGACATCCGAACTGCCATCCTCGAAGCGCTCCACGACGACCGTCTCGCTTGCGTCCGTTGCGTGCACGTCCACCTCGGCGGCGAGCAACCGATAGTAGTCTCGAGCCGCGCGGTGCAGCTGATCCCGACGTGACTTGAGCGCCTGGGCCAGTCGCGGCCCGTCGATCGCGTAGTACTCCGCCGGGAGGGCCCGGGCCGCTGCATCGATCACAGAGTCAGTCATCCGGGCAGCGAGGTCCGTGGCGACCGAGTCCCACACCGACCACTCCAGCTCCACTAAGAACGTGCGATCCAGATCGCGTCCGTTCCACACGAACGACGACGCGTTCGGCAGGTCATCACCGAAGTTCAACAAGAAGGGGGCATACTGACGGGCCAGCCCGAGCAGGGCACCGTCGAAGCGCACAAAGGCTTGATCACGATCTTCCGGAAGCGCGACCCAGCGGGTCACCGGCTCCGAGCCGAACCGCATCCAGTTCCACTGTCCGCGGTGCCGGTCCCAGTCACCAATCAGATAATCGAGCAGCCGCGCCTTGAGAAACGCCCGCAGGTCGATGCGGTCACTGGGCCCCTGCCTGACCCGTTCCAAGAGATCGTCGCTGTCGATGATCTCATCGGCACCGGCAAAGGGCGCAACCCCCGGTTCGATCGTCGCGCGCCGCTCGAAGAATCCCAGCGTTCCAGCAAACCGCTCTCGATGCTCCCCGAGCCGCGGATCATCCGGAAGGACCACCAGGCGGGGATCGGTGTGCGCGATCCCGGCTGCCTCGAGGAGCACGGCCGTGATCGCGGGAGCGGCGGGATGCTGCGAGCTCGTCTGGTCTCGCACAATGTTCTCGACGAACGTGCCTTCGAGCTCCGGCGGGAGCACCGCAGGGTCTTTATCGACGGAGCGGAATCCGTACTGAAACCCGTCGGCTCCGCGAAACCGAAGCGACTTGGTCTGGAAACCACCCCCGGCCGTCGTGGGGGTGAGTCCTCCAACCGCCGATCCCAGATCCAGCACTGGGACCCGGATCGGCGCGGTCCAGAGCTCGCGATAGAGCGACCCAAAGAAGAATTGGTGGGTGCCCCCCCGACCATAGGCCTCCCCGGCCGCAACCTCGACCGTGTCTCCCCCCAAGCGCTCTTGACCAGCGACCGGGGCCGCTGCCGCGACCGCCGCACCCAGAGCGAGCACAACAGCTCGTCGAACGAGCGCCTGCGTCACGTCATCCTCCGATCCTATCGTTCCCAACGTCGCGACTGAGCGCAGTTTCGATATCCCGACCGGCCGGATGCTGAAATGCCCGGAGACCGAAGGCAGGCGCGATCGCCAGCAGATGATCGAAGATATCCGCCTGGATCCCTTCGTACTCGAGCCAGTCCGTGGTGTTGGTGAAGGCGTAGATCTCGAGCGGTAGGCCGTCCGGAGTCGGATCGAGCTGACGCACCATTTGCGTCATGCCCGAATGGATTTGCGAATGCCGGCGCAGGTACGCCGTGAGGTAAACGCGAAAAGTCCCGATATTGGTGAGCCGCCGCGAATTGACGATCAGTTCCGGATCTCCCGTGGGTTCTGCTGCATCGCCTGCCAGTTCCTCGCGCTTGCCCTGTACGTAGCCCTGAAGCAACGCGAACCGCTCGAAGTGATCGAGATCGGCCTCCGACAAGAACCGAATCGTATTCATGTCGACATAGATCGATCGCTTGATTCGACGCCCACCTGATTCGGACATGCCGCGCCAGTTCTTGAACGACCCGTCAATCAGCCGGTGCGTCGGAATGGTGGTAACGGTCTTGTCCCAATTCTGCACCTTGATGGTGTGCAACGCGATGTCGATGACATCGCCGTCGGCACCGTACTGCGGTGCCTCGATCCAGTCGCCCACTCGAACAAGGTCATAACTGGCAATCTGCAGACTGGCCACGAACGAGAGGATCGTGTCACGGAAGATGAACAGCAGCACCGCGGTCATTGCCCCGATGCCACTCAGGAAGATCAACGGCGACCGGTCGATCAGGGTCGACACGATCACCACGCCTCCGACCACATACAGGAGAATCTTGACGATCTGGACGTAGCCCTTGATTGGGCGATCTCTGCCGGTTGGTGTCGCGCTGTAGATCGCGTTGACGGCCGACAGGAGCGCTCCGGCCGACAGCAGTGCCACGAGAATGATGGTGGCTCCGGCAACGCGCCCGATGACGAGCTGTGCGGCTTGGGGCCAACTCGGGATCAGCGCCACGCCATAGTAGACGGCCACCGCGGGTGCCACATCGGCCAGCCGATCGAAGACCTTGAACTCCTGAAGCGTGTCATCCCACTCGAACGACGTGCGACGAACAATTCGTCCGACGGTGGTGAGAAGCACCTGCTTCGTGATCCTGTAGGCCACGTAGGCTGCGAGAACCAGCAGCAAGAATCCCGTGATCTGTGCCATGAGGGTCGGCTCGGAAAGCCAATCCACTGCCGATCCGGAAGGCTCAGACAGCGGCGAATCCGCTGCTTGCGACGTAAGCGACATGATCAAGGTCATGGCTCGAAGCGCACGATCAAGTAAGTGGCCCTAGGCCGCCGCGTACCCGATACTGAGAGCGATGAGGATCCCCATCCCGTATCCCACGAGGACGGCCGGCAGGGTCAACTCTGGATAGGGACCCCTCCGAATGGGTCGGCCGTTCGTGCTCACCTCACTCACGCTGCCCCTCCCTCCGTCTCGGGCCCACAAGAATCCGCTTCAACCCAGTGATGCCCGGTAAGCTGGCCCAGCGCGCGGCTCGTCGCCAGACCTTTCGGTGGGACGCCCAGAAGGCATCCTCGCGAATAGCCCCCTCCGCTCACGTGTACCTCTAGCGAGAATACGGCATGGGCGGATCCGGTGGAGCTTGCGGTGCAAATTGACGCCGTGACGGAACGGCACCTCATGGAGCGGGCCAGGGCCGGCGACCGCGAAGCATTCGGAGAGCTCGTCACCCGCCACATGCGGCGGGCCTACTACGCGGCACTCGGCCTCCTCGGCTCACACGACGATGCGATGGACATGTCCCAAGAGGCGTTCGCGCGAGCATTCCGCGCGCATCGTTCGCTCGATCCGGAGCGGCCGTTCTATCCGTGGTTGTACCAGATCCTGCGGCGCCTGTGCTTCAACGTTCATCGAGACCGCAAGAGTCGACGCGCCCGACTCGCTGAAGCGGCGCCCTGGCTGGCGGCTGACGCCCGTGACCGCGCTGCCGCTGCGAGCCCGCTCCGGCAGACAGAGCGAGCCGAGCTGCGGCAACAGATCGAAGCGGCGATCGACCAGCTTCCGGCTCACGAGCGGGAAACGCTCGTGCTTCGGGAGTTCGAGGGTCTACGCTACCGGGAGATTGCGGATCTGTTGGGCATACCGATCGGGACGGTCATGTCCCGACTGTATTCGGCCCGCAAAGCCCTGGCGACGCTTCTGGGAGAACAACCATGACGAGTCCGCAGGCGAACACCGAGGAACGCGCCCGTCGGCTCATGATGGGTTCCCTCGACGATGAGCTGTCTCGCCAGGAACAGGCCGAACTGGCTCGGGTCCTGGACAGCGACCCGGCACTCGCCGCAGAGTGGAAGCAACTGCAACGAGTAAGGGAGGTGACGCGAGGTATGGCACTGCAACGACCCCCAAACGAAGTCTGGGACAGCTACTGGACCGGCGTGTATCGGCGTCTCGAACGTGGCATCGGCTGGATTCTGCTCTCGGTCGGCGCCATCATCCTCATCTCGTGGGGTGTGTGGCAGGGCATCCAGGATCTGCTGGATGACGCCACGACGCCGATCGTTATCAAGCTTGGCGTCCTGGCCGTGATCGTCGGCCTGGTTGTGCTGTTCATCTCCGTCATCCGTGAGAAACTGATCGTGCGACAGAGCGATCCCTACAAGGACGTGGAACGATGATCGTGACACCTGCAGCTACCGTGGCTGGGCATCGCGTCGTGAAGACCATTGGCTTGGTGCGTGGGAACACGATTCGGGCGCGGCATGTCGGCCGCGACATTCTCGCGGGCCTCAAGAACATCGTGGGCGGCGAGATCGAGGAGTACACGAAGATGATGGCAGAGGCCCGCGAACAGGCCGTCGACCGCATGGTCGCCGAGGCAACACGTGTGGGGGCCAGCGCCGTGACCGACATGCGATTCATGACGTCATTCATCATGGGAGCGGCCTCGGAGATCCTCGCCTACGGCAACGCCGTCGTCACCGAACCCGAGTAGCCATCTCAACTGAAACGAGGATACGAGCTATGCGCAGCACTCGGCCTCTCCTGGCCACCGCGGCAGCTCTGCTGATCGCCCCTCCGATTGCGTCCCAGCAGTCGATTGACGGACGCTGGGAGGGCGCGATCCTCGTGCTGGGCACGGAATTGGGATTCGGGGTCGACTTCGTCACCGCCGACACGACGCTCACGGCCACGATGGATATCCCGGACCAAAACGCGTTCAATCTCCCACTCTTGTCCGTGAGCTTCGCCGACCCGACCGTGCACTTTGAGCTCCTGGGAGGACCCGGCTTAGCCGTGTTCGACGGCACCGTCGAGGGAGACAGCATCGGCGGCGCCTTCACACAGGCCGGAATCAACGGAACGTTTTGGCTCAAGCCACCCGTGGAGGCCGCAGGTACCGAGGCGGAGTCCGTTCCCTACACGCGTGAAGAGGTGCGCTTCACCAACGGCGACATCACACTCGCCGGCACGCTCACTATCCCAGAGGGCTCCGGGCCGCATCCCGCCGTCGTCCTGATTACTGGAAGCGGGCCGCAGAACCGAGACGAAGAGGTCTTTGGCTTCGACCCGTTCCTCAAGATTGCCGACCACCTCACCAGGGAGGGCGTCGCCGTTTTGCGATATGACGACCGAGGCGTGGGAGGCTCATCGGGAAGCGTGTTCGCAGCCACCGCACAGGACTTCGCACGAGACGCGCTGGCAGCCGTCGACCTGCTGGCGCGACGAGCAGATATCGACCCCACAATGATTGGCCTCGTGGGACACAGCGAGGGAGGTATCGTCGCTCCGATCGCGGCTGCGCAATCGTCCGAGGTGGCGTTCATTGTGCTGCTGGCGAGCACAGCCGTGACGGGAGAGGAAATCCTCCTGGCTCAAGCCCAATTGATCATGCCGGCTGGCGGCGCCTCTGCGGAACAGCTCGAGGAACAACGCGCCGTCCAGGAGGCGATCTTCAGCGCAGTCCGCACCGGTGAGGGGTGGGACGACGCTAGAGCGCACATCGACAGGCAGATCAGGAACGCCATCGAGCGTGCCCCACCCGCACAACGCGCCGCGATCACCGACATAGACGCGTTCGTGGCCAATCAGATGGAGCAGCAACTGATATTGACCCGAACGCAGTGGTTTCGCTTCTTCCTGGACTACAATCCCGTCACCGATCTCCGTCGGGTGCAGGTACCGGTACTCGCGGTGTTTGGAGAAACGGACCTGCAAGTGCCGTATAAACTCAACTGGCCGCCGATGGAGGAGGCGCTGAGAGAGGCCGGTAATCCAGACGTCACGATGAAGGTGCTCCCCAAGGCGAACCACCTCTTCCTTGCCTCAGAGACTGGGAGCCCCGCCGAATATGCGTCGCTCGAAAAGGAGTTCGTGCCGGGATTGCTGGATCTGCTGACCACGTGGATCAAGGAGCGGGAAGCAAGAGAATAGGTTAGCCCAACAGTTCGTCGAGTGTTTTCGTGAGCGCGTCAACGCCAAACGGCTTTTCCAGTGCCCGCTCCGCACCGAGGCGCGTCGCCTCACTCAGCAGGTCCTTGCCCTTTCCACCGAGGATCCCGCCCGACATCGCGACGACCTTCGTATGTGGCGATTGAACCCGCAGCTTCGGGATCAACTGCAGCCCGTCCATCCGCGGCATGTACATGTCGACGATCGCGACGTCGAACGGCGTAGCACCAACCAGATTCAGCGCCTCGAGCCCGTCTGCCGCAACCTCCACCTGGTGGCCTCTGTTTTCGAGCAGGCGGCGCAGCACGTCCCGCTGCGACCGGTCGTCATCGACTACTAGGATGCATGCCACCTCTTAGCCCCCTTTTGCCGAGGCTAAAGGGAAGCCTTTGCAGAATCTAGGCCACCGCTACTGATTGCGGGATAGTCGCAGACAATCGCTCGCGAGCCCGGACCGTTTAGATGCCAAAACCTGGACGCCGCTCGAGCCGTAGGGCCCAGGTGGTGGCGCACAGCAGCTCACCGCCTTCGGAGGCACACATGGATCCACAACTCGCGGAAATCTTCGGGCCGGTGCTCGCAATACTCGGTGTCGGTAGCATGATATTGATCGGTGTGAAGATGCGGTATACGCACCTCCGCCACACGCGCCACAGTCAGCTCGGACAGGAAGACGTGGAGCGCCTCAATGACGACGTCGCAAGCCTGCGGGAGGATTTTCGCATGCTGCGCGAGGAGTTTGTCGACCTCTACGAGCGGGTCGAGTTCACTGAGCGGGTGCTCGCCCAGGGGAAGGGCGGAAACGGAGGCATGGACGCCCTTCCAAGGGGGGAGCGGCACTGAGCGCTATTGCCTCACTGTTCAGTGGTTCCCGGGAGATCCGAGTTCTCGCTGTTGCTACCCGGGCGACCTGTCGCTGGCTGGGGCTGAGATTGGCCCTCGCCAATACCTCTGGTCTATCAGCGATCCAGGCGTCTACGGCGTCCCGATCGCCGTGGCCAAATCCGCGGCGACGTCTCGGTCGGCACGCCGAAAGTTAAGACGAATCGTTCCAAGCTTGGTGGACGGAACACCTTCGATGAGCTTGATGTCGTTTACCTGCAACGTCAGATTGGCCCCGAAGACACCCCGTTTGAACCGTGCCGACGTGACTTCCGAGAGCGGGATGATCATGTCCTTGACACCGGAGCGCCCACCGCCGAAGACCGCATCTTTGACCTTCGCAACAGTGGCGGCCCATCCCTTCTTCTCGTATTGGATCACGAGGTCGACACCATCGAGGCGCACCAGACCCTCGCATTCCGTCCCGTCCGGACTGTGAAACGTGAAGGCGACCCGCGGGGAGACCGGCGGCGGCGCGGGCGTCCGGTCTTCGACTGGCACTGGCGTGACCGCGCCGGCCGGGTCGAAGTCGTCATCCATGATCTCGAACACGAGCGAGCATTCGGCATCCCCGGTGTATTCGGGCCCGATCACAACCTCCCCGCCGGGCGACGTGTCGGCCAGACGACTCTCGACCAACTGCGCCAATCGAAGGAGATCGTCGGAGCTTCCGTAAACGCTCTCGTCATCGATGCCTGGGCGCTCCCAGAGCCTGATCTGAAGATCGCCGTATGGGCCGAGGGGCAGAGGCCGGGCGTCAGGAGATGTCACCAATGTCTCGACGTAACGCGCGACCAGTTCCGCGAATCCGATCAGCCCTGATCGCGACCCGCACAAGCGCCAGACCCGCCGGCCCGGGTCCAGCTCATGGTAGAAACCCAGACGACGCCACTCTTCACCGGTCACCGGTGTGATATCGCGCGGAGGAGGCGGGCCGTTCACACTATGATTGCCCCGGTCTAAAGCGCGGTCCCGGCCCGCGCTATCGCATCACCGCTCATCGCTCCCGTAACACTGCATCCCACCGGGCCCCATCATCCCTCCACCCGCGGCCTGCGCAGCGGCGAAGGCCATGTCCCGCGGCCACATGTTGTCCGCCACGTCCCCGTCGGGGAACCGGCACCGCGGGTCCAGAATGACCTTCTCGATCGGACGCGATCCGAAATCGAGCACGGCGTCGAACGTCCGGCTGCCCGAGAACCAGAGGTCCACCGGATACGTCACGATCGCGGTGGCGTCATCGACCATTGTGCTGTTCGCCATGGGCGTGATGGTCGGGCCCTCTCGCGCGAACAGCACCTTGAGCACGATCGGCGAGGGCATCTGGCCGTCCTGCCGGACGGTCACCGTCATCTGCGATCCGGACGTCGTCACCCGCTGAATCGAGCCGTCTACTGACTCCGTCGTGAAGAGCCAGTAGTACCAGAACCACCCGAGGTCTCGGCCAAGCGCGTTGCTCATGAAGAACGCGTAGTCCCACGGTGACGGGTGCTTGAACTGCCAGGCTTTCGCATACTCGCTCATCGCATTCCACACGACGGTATCACCGACGAGCCCGCCCAGCATCGAGAGCATGAGCGGCGCCTTCTGGTAGGCCTGGAAGCCATACATCGGGCCGCCGTAGTTGGCATTCCACATGAGCGGCCCCTCAGTCTCACTGCCGCTGATCCGGCCGTACATTTGCCCCAGCCCATCGAGGTTCGGCGCTTCGCCCTGCCGGTGCGCGCGGGAGAGGATACCCATGTACCGGTCGAATCCCTCGTCCATGAACCCGTACCATGTTTCGTTCACGCCGACCATCATCGGCCACCACTCGTGCCCAACCTCGTGATCGGCAGCCCCCCTAGCCGACATGAGGAACATCGGGTATTCCATGCCGCGTTCGGGGCCGTCGGCGAGAGTAAGCTGCGGGAATGCGTATGGCGTCCATAGTCTCGAGTAGAACTCGAGAGCGTGCCGCGTAGCCTCCGCCGCTCCAGCATAGCTCTCCACGCTGCCCGGCAAGTAGAGGAGGTGTACCGGGATCGCCCCGACCTCGGGAATCGTGGCGCGCGTCGCCTCCCACACATACTGCCTGGACGCAGCCCACGCGAAGTCGTTCACGGTGTCGGCCACGAAACGCCACCGGAGTCGGTCACCCACCGCTGTCGCCTTCCCGGGTCCCCGCTCATCCGCACCCACGATCACACGAACCGAGTCAGAGTCGAGTACGTGGGCCAACCGCTCGCGCGCCGTGACCGTCAACACCTCATCGGGGTTCTGCAGTACCCCTGTGGCACCGACGAGCCATCCTGCCGGGACGTCGATCGTGACGTCGAACCGCCCGAAGTTGTTGTAGAACTCCGAGGGGCCGAGGTATGGCTCGGTGTCCCAGCCGCGGAGGTCGTCGTGCACTGCGACGCGCGGGTACCACTGCGCGACCTGGAACAGTGAGTCGCCCCAACTGCCCATTCGGATACCCCGCCCCCCTAGAACGTGGGGGACCTTGAAACTCCACTCCACCTCAAGGCTCGCGCTGTCCTTCGCCGCGATTGGGTCGGGCAATGTGATGCCCGCGGCGGTCTGATCTAGCCCGTACGCGGCCAGCGTGACCTCAGGCGGCTGGCCTCCGGACCGGAACCGCCGAGCCGGTGGATTCAGATCGACGGCTTCGCCATTGAGGCTCAGCTTCGTGATCGGCATGCCGTCGGTGATCTCGGGCGCAGACCTGAGCCGCGGCACGTTCGCCGCGAAGATGTTCTGGTCGAGCCGCAGGTGCAGCGTCGTGAGCGGGCTATCACTGGTGTTATGGATCACGACAGTCTCGCGGCCCGTGACCCGCGACGTCGCGGGGTCCAGGTGCGCATGGATCACGTAATCAACCTTCAGCTGCCAGTAGCTCGGGCCGGGACGCCCTGTCGAGTCCCGGGTTCCCGCGGCGAATGCCCGGCGGATGCTGTTGGTCAGCGGAATGTCACGCCGGACGGCGCGCTCGGGCGCCACGGTGGTCTGTGCCGCCGCCGGCGACAGGGCAATGGACGCGCCAGCCACGAGGGACAGCGCTACGAAGAACCGTGTGATCATGTGAGCTCCGAATGAGTTTGGAGAACGATCTCCAGGTGGCAAGTCTACGCCCACAACCGGCCGGACACTACCTTACGTCGACCCGCGGCCGTGGCGGAACTGGTAGACGCGCCAGCCTTAGGAGCTGGTAACGCGAGTCTTCTACTGCCCTCCAAGCCCCGTCAGGACAAGCGCTTCAGTAGTCGGTCAATCTTCGGTGGACCCGCATCTGGGCCCGTCCTTCGGTCTCATCACTCCTGGAACGGCGGGTGGCGACGGGGAGGACAGCGCGCGAGGTGCGGCAGCTCAGCGCCTCGACTTGGCCTCGAGCTGCACGAATCTCCCTCCGGCGAGATCGAGGCCCATGCTGTTGACCAACTCCCAGAATCGCGGGTGATTCCACAGCCCCACGCGAGGCTGAATCCGGAACGACACGTCAACGAGTCCCGGGTCCCGTTCCTCGACGGCCCGCTCCAGCAACTCATAGGTTCGGTTCGTGTCACCCATCACCCACGCGGCGGTCGCGAGGCTAAGGCCCGACCGCCACCCTTGCGTCGAGCTTGCACGTGCCGGCTCCTGCATGTCGGCATAGAGCCGGCGCGCCGCATCCCATTCACCCAGTCGGGCGTAGACGTGCAGGCGCCCGAGATCGTCGTTCGTTCGGTCGAACACGGCCAGGGCCTCCTCGAGATTCCCGTTCCCAATGTGGGCCCAGGCGAGATCCCACTCCCCGAGGAAGGTTGGGCTGAGCACTCGCAGCTTGTGGTACTGCTCGACGGCGTCATCAAACCGGTTTGCGGCCCGCAGGGCTTCAACGAGATTCAGATTGATGATGAGTGAGAGCGGATCCAGGTCCAGTGCCTGACGGATCTCAGCGAGCCCCTCATCGATCCGACCGAGCCAGACCAAATAGGTGCCATACCATTGGTGAGCCGTAGCGTAGTTGGGACTGAGCGCAAGGGCACGCTCAAACGCCGTCTCGGCTCCGTCCAGATCCCAATCATTTTGTTGGATGAGTGCGAGTGGCGCATACGCCTCACCAAGGGAACTGTCGATGGCCAACGCCTGAAGCGCGGCCGATTCCGCTTGGCGGTGCGCTTCCGTCGGCTCAGCAAACGTATACCATGGGGATACCACGTGAGCGTCGGCTAGACCCACATAGGCGAAGGCAAACCCGGAGTCTGCTGCAATGGCTGTGGTGAAGTATTCGATTGCCCGGCGAATACCTTCATCCGATCGCTTGTTCCAGAACAAACGTCCGAGTTGGTAGGCCTCGTATGCGTCTGTGTTTCTTGTGGGCCGACTAGCTATCTGCTCCTGTTCCTCCGGTGTGAGCTTCAGGTCCAGTGCGGCAGCCACTTGTCGCGCAACGTCGCTCCTGATATCGAAGATGTCCGCGGCGGTCCAGGTTCCATTGTACTCCTCGACCCACATCTGCTCTTCGGTCGCGGGGGCGATCAGCTGTGCGGTGATCCGAAGATCGGTCCCGGCACGATCCCAGCTTCCGTGCACCAGGTAGTCCACGTCGAGCAGCGCGGCGATGTCGCTGTAACTCATAGTGTCAGCGCTCAGACGCCTGGCCGAGGCAGGTGCCTTTACGCCGAAGCCACCGATCTTCGAGAGCTGCGTGGTAATATCGTCGGCCATTCCCTCGCTAAACGACTCGGCATCCTCACCTGTGGTTCGGCTGTCGAACGTCAGCACCGCAACCACTATGGTCCCACCTGTGCCAACGGCTGTCCGCTCACCTCGACCGAGCAGCAGCCGCCACCCCACCACGACAAGCACTGCGAGCCCGACGATCCCCGCCGCTCGGATGAGCTGCTTGCGACGAGGGACATGAATGGCCTGCACGGGCATCGTCCCAGTCGGTGTCATTCCCCCACTCGGCGTCGTGAGCGATTCCAGCTGCGGTAACAACTCTTCGGCCGTTTGCCACCGATCCGCCGGTTTCTTCTCCAGGCACCGCAGCACCAACTGCTCAAGCGCGGGTGGAACCGTGTCCCGGTGCTTCGTCACAGGCTGCGGTGCTTCAGTCACGTGTGCCGCAAGCACCATCTGCGGAGTGGTTCCCATGAACACGGGGCGCCCCGTCAACAGCTCGTAGGCGACCGCCCCCACTGCATAGATGTCCACGCGATGATCGAGATGGGGATCAGCGGAGGCTTGTTCGGGCGCCATGTAGGCAGGCGTGCCGAGTGCCACCCCCGCGGTGGTGAGCTGCTCTCGGCCCGTTGCTTCGCTGACGGCCTTGGCCACACCAAAGTCCGTGACCAGTGCGTGGCGGCCACGGAGGAGAATGTTTTCCGGCTTGATGTCGCGGTGCACCACGCCGTGCGCGTGGGCTTCGGTCAGGGCATCCACCACGTCCCGCAGGATCCGCACGGCGTCGCCGATCGGGAGCTCACCCTCCTTTGCCAGCTTGTCGCGGAGCGATTGCCCCTCGACGTAGGGCATGACGTAGTAGAGAAACCCGTCTGCTTCACCCGAGTCGTGGAGCGGGAGGATGTGCGGATGTTGCAGCTGGGCCGCCACCTCGATCTCACGGAGAAACCGCTCGGGACCCAGTGTGGCTGCGAGATCCGGACGGAGCACCTTGATCGCCACCTGGCGATGATGCTTCAGATCCTCTGCCAGATACACGGTCGCCATGCCACCGCTCCCGATCTCCCGCTCGAGGGCATAGCGGTCGGCGAGTGCGTTCTTGAGACGATCCAGCTGGTCGGGCATCTTGGGACAAAATGCAGCCCCACGAGCACCGGCGCGAGATGCGGGTGGGAGTCCGCGCCTGAGGAATGGACCCGCATCTGGACCCGCGCAGATACGGGAGAATCCCCTATGAGGGCGCCTGATGTACTGGAAGATCCCACATCAGCGGGGTTGGAGTGGGCCTGTCTTGCGAAGGACAGGAAGCCCCGTCCCGCCTGGGAAAGCCTATGCCAGCAATCGGTTGGAGACTACTTTTCCGGCGACCCGCGGCCGTGGCGGAACTGGTAGACGCGCCAGCCTTAGGAGCTGGTGGGGTTTCCCCGTGTGGGTTCGAGTCCCTCCGGCCGCACTTTCCACTCGTCGTTTCTCGTCTTCAGTCGTCTTTGTTCTTCTCAGTCGTCCCCACTCGTCTCCTCTTCCGATCCCTCCATCGCTTCCGCGGCTCCTCCCGGGCAAGCTTATGCAGGTTCTTGCCGAAGCGGACCGCAAGAATGGCAAACATCACAAGCGCCACTGCGCCAACCACCCCACTGGCAGCAAAGCGGACCTCGTTCCCAAGCCCGGGCAAAAGCGTTGAGCTTAGCCACAGCACGCCGTTCGCCAGGATCAAGAGGATCCGTACCTCGGTGGGCCCGATGCGGCCGTAGGCAATCTTGAAGACGCCGAACACCGCCGACTCGAGATAGACGTTGATCGAAAGCGTGAGGTACATCAGCACGAGGAAGAGCGAGACGTCGAGCCTCACGTACGGCGAGAGCCCGAGGCCGATGCCAATCGCCGCCGTGGCGAACGCGTCGACGACATGGTCGATGTAATAGCCGTACCGCGGACGCTCGGCTTTGCGGACACGGGCGAGCGTACCGTCCAGGCTGTCCCCAAACCAGTTCACGACCAGCGCCAGGCTCGCGAACCACAGCCACACGGGATTGTTGGAGGAAAGAGCGTAGCAGACGCCACAGCCGACTGCGCCGATCACACCAAGCGCAGTGAAGTGGTTGGGATTGAGCCAGCCTGGGACCCGCGCCGCGACGGCCTGCAGGACGACTCGTTCCGGCTCTGCCAGCAGGAACGTCATCTCGCGCGTCGCCTTGGCCGTGTCCGTCATGTCCCCCGTCCTTCGAGTTGTCGCGACACCTCGGCCAACAGCCTCGCCTGAAAACTGCCCGCTTCGGCGCGTGAACACCAGCAAGTGGGCACCAGCACAAGCCATAAATACCTGTCGTTAAACGCTTTACGGAGCATTTCTCCGCTCGGCCGCTAGTGTGCCACACCGGGGTCTCGCCCCTAGGGTCGCCTGGATGGTGCGGTTACATTTCGGCGCTTCCAAGGTGGGACCGACGCACGCAAAAGTGGAGTTGAATGACGGTCGACACGACAGACATCCAGATCACACCGGCAGGCGATGAACCGGGCGCCAGGCATCTCAAGATTGAGATCCCGGCCGAGCGCGTGCGCGCCGCTGAGCAGAGCGCGGTTGCGTCCTACGCCAAGCGGGCAAAGCTGCGCGGCTTTCGGAAGGGGAAGGCGCCCCACTCGGTCGTGCGCAAGCAATACAAAGACGCGATACGCGAGCAGGTGATCCGCGATCTGATCGGTGACGGATGGAAACTGGCAATCGAGCGTGAAGACTTGAAGCCGATCGCCGATCCACGAGTCAAGGACCTGAGCTTCGACGACGGCGCACCCATGACGTTTGAGCTGGTCGTGGAGGTAAAGCCAGAGCTCTCGCTTGACCGGGTTGGTGGCTTCAAGCTGTCGCGGAGGAAACCCCCGGTCACCGACGACGCGGTCGGCGAGCAGCTCGAGGAGCTTCGTCAGCAGAAGGCGAACTGGATCCCGGTCGACGAGCAGCAACCACGCGAGGGACAAATGGTGTCGGTGTCGGTCGCCACCGTCGAGAACGGCGAGGTGAGCGAACCCAAGCCCTATCAGATCGTCCTGGGGTCTGGCCAGGCCATCCCTGACCTCGAACAACTCATCATGTCACTCGGCCCTGGTGAGACGAAGGAAGCTGCTGTTCGGTATCCCGACGACTTTCCCGATGAGGAGAAGCGCGGGCAGAGCCGCACGGTCCGGGTGGCACTCCAGGACGTGAAGCGCCAGGAACTCCCGGAGCTGACCGACGAGCTCGCCCGGGAGCTCGGCGATTTCGAGTCACTCGCTGGTCTTCGCAGTGCGGTGCGGGAGGACCTCGAAGCACACGCGCAGCGCGAAGCAGACAGTGATCTTCGACGGCAGATGATCGAGCAGATCGAGTCGGCCAACAACCTCCAGGCCCCGGCAACTATGGTACAGCGCCTCGTGAGCGCGTACGCCCAGAGTTATGGGATCCCGGACGACCAACTTGACCGCTTCACCGCAGAGTTTCGGCCCGTCGCGGAGCGCCAGGTCGTGCGCGATCTGATCATCGACCACATCGCCGAGCGGGAGACCTTGTCGGCGACAGAAGAGGAACTCGATAAGCGAATCGAGGAGATCGCCAGCCGGCGAAAGTCGGAGCCGGCGCAGGTCTACGCATCGCTGCAGAAGTCCAACCAACTTCGAGAGCTCGAGCGCAGCATTACGGAGGAGAAGGTGTTCGGCTACCTCCTGGAGCAATCGGACGTCGTAAACGGCTAACGTGAATTCGGACGAATCTCATGCCAACGATCTACCCCCCCTACGTCATCGAGCGCTCCAGCCGCGGCGAGCGCACCTACGACATCTTCTCGCGACTCCTGATGGACCGCATCGTGTTTCTCGGTACGGCCATCAATGACGATGTCGCGAACATCATCATCGCGCAGCTCTTGTTTCTCGAGGCCGACAATCCGGAGCGTGACATTTACCTCTATATCAACTCTCCGGGTGGGATCGTCTCGAGCGCATTCGCGATCTATGACACCATGCAGCACATCCAGGCGCCAGTGAACACCATTTGCATGGGCATGGCGGCGTCTGCGGGGTCCTTCTTACTGGCTGCTGGCGCGTCCACCAAGCGTGCCGCCCTGCCGCATGCGAGGATCATGATGCACCAGCCGTCGGGCGGCTACCAGGGCACCGCAGCGGACATCGAGATTCAGGCGAAGGAAATTCTCTATCTGCGCGACAAGCTCAATCAGCTGTACGCTGATCACACCGGGAAGTCCAAGGAGGAGATTGAGCTGGATATCGATCGGGATCGCTTCATGTCGGCCGTAGAAGCGAAGGAGTACGGCATCATCGACAAGGTGATCCAGCGGCGGGCCGAGCTCGAAACCGTAGGTGAGACAACGACTTGACGGGTGCGCTGGACGGCCGCATACTAGCGAGAAGCGATAGATAGACCGATGCCACCAGACAAACACCTGCGCTGCTCCTTTTGCGGCAAGTCCAAGGACGCGGTCCGGAAGTTCATATCCGGTC
This sequence comes from Gemmatimonadota bacterium, assembly GCA_039588055.1. GTDB lineage: Bacteria > Gemmatimonadota > Gemmatimonadetes > Gemmatimonadales > GWC2-71-9 > JAOTVV01. Next base: position 19,261 of record JBDHAN010000019.1, read on the forward strand.
CGTCGGTCTACATCTGCAACGAGTGCATCGCGCTCTGCAACGAGATCCTCGCCGAAGACGAGGAGCGCGAAGTTGCCGAGGCGATCACCCAAGTTCCCACGCCGTCCGAGATCAAAGAGGTCCTCGATCAGTACGTCATCGGCCAAGAGCGCGCCAAGAAGGTCTTGTCGGTCGCGGTCTACACGCACTACAAGCGCATCAATTCTCAAGCACTGCGGAACAATGAGGTCGAACTCGAGAAGTCCAACATCATGCTTCTCGGACCGACCGGCGTGGGCAAGACGCTCCTCGCCCAAACGCTCGCCCGAATTCTGGACGTCCCCTTCACCATCGCCGACGCTACAACGCTGACCGAGGCCGGCTATGTGGGCGAGGACGTCGAGAACATCCTCGTCCGTCTCCTGCAGGCCGGGGACTTCAACGTCAGTGAGTGCGAACACGGCATCGTCTATATCGACGAGTTGGACAAGGTCGCTCGCAAGAGCGAGAACCCGAGTATCACACGCGACGTGTCGGGAGAGGGCGTACAGCAGGCGCTGCTCAAGATCCTCGAGGGTACCGTTGCGTCGGTACCACCCCAAGGGGGACGAAAGCACCCGCAGCAGGAGTACATCCAGATCGACACGCGCAACATTCTGTTCATCTGCGGTGGCGCGTTTGACGGCCTCGACAAAATCATCGAGGCGCGCACCGGCCGACGCCAGATTGGGTTCAGCAAGGAGGAGTTGGAGTCCGGAAGAGCAGCACAGCTCGAGCGGAATCCGTTTTGCGACGTGGAACCGGACGACATGTTGCGCTACGGGCTCATTCCCGAGCTCGTAGGCCGCCTGCCCGTGACGGTCGCGCTCGACCGGCTCGACGAGGAAGCGCTGGTCCGCATCCTCCTCGAGCCCAAGAATGCCCTAACCAAGCAGTATGAGAAGCTCTTCGAACTCGAAAACGTGGGGCTCACGTTCGAACCAGAGGCGCTACGGGCAGTTGCACATCACGCCATCAGCCGCGGTGCGGGAGCACGGGGCCTGCGGGCGATTCTCGAGGACGTGATGACGGACATCATGTTCGATTTGCCAAGCCGTCACGACGTCCGCGAGGTCGTGCTCACCAAGGAATGCATCACCGATCAGCGAGCGCCGCTCGTGGTGACAGAGCCGGCACGAGTGAAGAAAGAAGCCTGATCAACGCTCAGTTCATCGGCAGCTATCCCGCCGCCGATTTCCGCATCGATCCGTCTCTCCCGGAGATCGGCTTTCTTGGTCGATCCAACGTCGGCAAGTCCACTCTGATCAACGCGCTCACGGGGCGTAAGACGCTCGCCCGCACGAGCCGGACACCCGGAAAGACCCAGATGTGCACCGTCTACCACGTGGACGACCAGTACTACCTGGTGGATCTGCCTGGCTACGGCTACGCCCGGGCATCCAAGGCGGTGCGGCGGGAGTTGCACCGTCTGTTGGAACGGTATCTTAGAGAGCGGATGCCATTGGCCGGCGTCGTGTGGCTGTTGGATGTCCGTCGCGATCCCTCGCCCGACGACCTGTCCATGGGTCGCGTACTGCATGATCGGGGGGTCCCGACGCTCGTCACGATCACCAAAGGAGACAAGCTGCCTCACGGACGCCGCATCGCCCAGACGCGCGCCATCATGCAGGCGGTCCGGATCCCGGACGACCAATGCGTCGTCACGAGCGCTCGCAGCGGAAGCGGGATTGCCGACCTGCGAAGCGCCATCGCCGAGTTTGTCGCAGCGGTGAAGTGAGGAGACCAGCGAGGATAGCTATGCGGATATCTCGACGGCACAGTACAGCCGGCACCGAGCGGCGCCTGGCTGCCTCGTCAGCCGCCATCACCCTTCTGGCCACAGCACTGGCCGGGTGCGCGCAGGCTCAGCAAGACACAACGGCAATTCCCGAGGATGCGCTGCCGCCTGCCGGATACGGAACGCTCCGCCAAGAGTCCGTGTCGCTTCGCCTGGGCACCGACGTCGTCCAGATACAGGTCGTGCCCCTCGATGAGCGCGTCATCCGCCTGCTGGCGACCGACACCTATACCTCGCTCCATCGACTGGCAGAGTCCAAAGCCGAATTGGTCGAGGCGGCAGCACGCCGCTATGGTGTCCGCGGCCCGACGCTCTTCCTGGTCACCTTTTTTGGCCTCCAAGCGGAAGCGCGCTTCACACCGGAAGATCTGACCGTGGGGAGTCAGAACCGCCTGTTCCGTCCGCTCGAGATCCTGCCGCTGTCGCCCCTCTGGAGCGGCCATCAGATCAGCCAGCGGGAGACCGCAACCGCGATCTACGTCTATGGGGACGGCATTCAGGTGCTCGACCCCTTCACAGTCGAGTATGTCGGGATCCGCAATGACAATTGGGAGCAGATCCTGCGAGTGCTCGATGGCGAGCGGGCATCGGTCTTGGCGCGCGCCGCGGCCGATCGTCGCCCGTGACACGCTTGCACCTCGGACAGCGGGAACTGCTCGACCACAGCACGCCTTGCTAACACATGGTCCACCGCCCGCTGAAGAAGCTGACCCCACACAGTGACAGCGATCGGGTCCTCAGCCGATGGCTCGGCGAATTGGAGGAACGACTGACCGACCCGGCCTGCGACCGGAGCCGCTTGTGCCGCGATACGCTGTATGACACGTGGTACCCGGGGGCAGGACGCTACGAGGACGTGCTGAACGACCCAGAGACATCGCTCGCCACGCGATCGGCACTCGTGAGCCTCGACCCTCAGGTCATCACGCTGGAACCCGAGTACTACCACGAGATCGACCACGAGCAGTACGCGCGGGTGAAGCCGCTACTGTGGCTGTGGCAGAGCTTCGACCGTTCGCCGCTGGGCGGTGGCAACGTCGATCTTGGGGTTCGGCTCCGACGCCTGTTGGCCCAACACGTGTTTCGCCGTTGCGGGCGGAATTTCAAGTGCTTTCAGTTCGTCGAGTTCTCCTTCGGGTACAACATGGAAGTGGGCGACGACGTCGTAGTGCATCGCCACGTGCTGCTAGACGATAGAGGAGGAATCGTTCTGGGAAGCCGCGTGTCGATCGCTGACTACGCCAACATCTACAGTCACACCCACAGTCTCTCCGACCAGGTCGATGTCACCAATGCCGTCACCACGCTGGGAGACGATGTTCGGATCACCTATAACGCGACAGTCCTCGCGGGTGTGCAGGTTGGACATCAGGCGATCGTGGGAGCAGGTGCAGTACTCACACGTGACGCCAAGCCGTGGCACCTCTATCTCGGCGTCCCGGCCAAACCCATGCGAGTGAAACCGAACGCCCCACCGGACATCGGCGGGGCGTTCGGAGAACCTGGCGAAGCCTGACGAGTATTAGTGCGGCCGCTCCCCTCGGGAACGGCCGAGCACTGCCTGAAGCCGTGCGGACAACGCCCGGGCGCGGAACGGCTTCGAGAGAAAATCGTCGGCGCCCATCTCAAACACGCGCACCTCACTCTCCTCATCACCCCTCGCCGTCAGGACAACAACGGGGACGTCCTGCGTGGCAGGTCGTGAGCGTAAGTGCGTGAGCACGCCGTAGCCGTCCAGCCCCGGAATATTGAGGTCCAGCACGATGATGTCCGGCGCATGGCGATCTACCTGATCCAGCGCCTCGACACCGTCGGCGGCTTCTGTCACCTGATATCCGTCTCGTTCGAGTAGATCGCGCATCACCTTGCGGAGCTGATCTTCGTCATCGACGAGCAGGACCTTCGTTTCCACCGCCGTGCGGCGCGCCGGCTCCTTCGGCGCGAGCGGCTCCAGCAACTCGAACTCGCCCTCAAGGCCCTGACCGGCCAGCTCCTGGACGGCTTCCTTGATGTCCTGTGTACGTCGCGACGCCGTGCCCGGTTCGGCGACGCTGTCACCCGATACCCGGCGGTGTGAACCGGAGCTTCGTCGGCGCTTGTCCCGATCCGGAGTGGGGCGTTCGTCCTCTTGCGGAACGTCCACCACGCGCAACAGCTCGTCGATCGTCGACTCGCCCCGCAGCACGTGTGACAGCCCACTTTCCCAGAGGCCGACCATCCCTCCGCGGCGCGCAGCGGCCGCGACCTTGTCAGCCGTCTCGGCCGCGCCAATCACGCGCTCGACTTCCGGCGTCACCTTCAGGATCTCGACGATCGAGAAGCGCCCACGATATCCCGTCATCGCGCACTCCGGACACCCCACGGCACGGTACAGGGGTGTGTCAGGAGGAATCCACGCGTGGAGCTTGCGCGGGATGGCCTCCACCCAGACCTCTTTGCACGTTGAGCAGAGCCGTCGCATGAGCCGCTGCGCAACGACGCCGCGCAAGGCGGTCGCGATCTTGTAGGGCTCCATCCCGATGTCGACGAGTCGCGTCACCGCGTTCGGCGCATCGTTGGTGTGCAAGGTCGAGAGCACCAGGTGACCCGTGAGCGACGCCTGCACGGCGATCTGGGCGGTCTCACGGTCGCGGATCTCACCGACGAGCACGACGTCGGGGTCCTGGCGGAGGATCGAGCGCAGCGCCGAGGCAAACGTGAGCCCCGCCTTCTCGTGCACCTGCACTTGCACAATGCCCTGGAGACGGTACTCGACCGGGTCTTCCACCGTCACGATGTTCACGCCCTCATCCTGGACGTGCCGGATCGCGGAGTAGAGCGTAGTCGTCTTGCCTGACCCCGTTGGCCCTGTCACCAGAATGATGCCGTCCCGGTTTTCGAGGAGCTCGATCACCGCATTCGACTCGTCCGAGTTGAGGCCCAGCCGGTCGAGCGCCAGCACGGTCCGGGACGCATCCAGCACCCGGATGACGACCTTCTCACCCAATGAGGCCGGGAGCGTCGACACGCGGAGATCGACCGGGATACCGTTCACCGCAACACGAGCGCGCCCATCCTGCGGTCGGAGCCGGTCCGCAATGTCGAGCCCGGAGATGATCTTGATGCGCGAGATGAGCGGTAGACCCGCCGCCCGAGGGATCTTCATGACCTGCCGGAGCACACCGTCGATACGATATCGAACGGCGACTCGACCTTCTTCCGGCTCGATGTGAATATCGCTCGAGCGCGAGGTGATTCCCTCTGAGATGATGAGATCGACCAATCGGACGACCGGTCGCTGAGATGCCTCTTCTGCTGAAATCGTGAGGTCGAGATCGCCCGCCTCCGACTCCTCATCGAGGGTCTGAATCTCCGCCCCACCATCCATACCTTCCAAGAGCTGGTCGAGCACATTCTCCGGTTTGTAGTATTCGTCAATCTTGTCCCGGATCATGCGTGGGCTCGCCAACTGAATCCGCACTTCCCGTCCGGTTGCGAACGCGAGCGTCTTTTCGCAGTCGATGTCAAACGGATTGGCCGTCGCGATCTCGAGAGCGGAATCGGAGACGGTAAGGGGGAGAATCTGGTAACGCCGAGCAACCTGTTCGGGTACGAGATCGCGCGCGGTATGAACGCTCTGCGACACATCAGCCAGCTTGAGCCGGAACCGATTGCTGAGTGTCCCAAGCAGTGCTTCATCGGACGCGAGGCCTCCATCGACCACTGCGTCCCACAGCGATTCGTTCTCGGTCTCGGGCTCCTGTAGCTCAGCGACCTTCTCGACGCCGACGAGCTCCTCGACCATTGGCTTCAGCCACTCATCGATAAACTGCGTAACCGCTCCACCTCCGCCCTGTCCGGGCCGTGAATCCCCTCAGGAATAACGTTGCAACATACTATCCACCCCGTCCCTGGTGCCAGAACGCGGAGACTTCAGAGGATGTCCCACAGGTCCTGCATGACGTCGATCACAAGCGACACCTCGCCGTCGCGCAGCCCTACCCCAAGGTCGGCGCGGAAAAAGCGGTGGAACCACTCGAGCCCAATACCGGCTACCGGGCGCACACCTTCGCTGGCTGCCCAGGGCAGGCCCGCGTAGGGCCCACCGGCCCAACCCACGCCCACGAACGGAGCGAGTACCACCCGCCGACCAGTGGTCACGAACGGGCCCAGAGGAATCTCGGGAAAGGGGACAGGTAGCTGCCACTCGAGCGTGCCGACGGCCGCATACCGCCCACCCCACGCGCGAAACGGCTCACCGACCAACGTGCCTCGACCTCCCAGCACGAAGGCCCGATGCGGTGGAAGCTCACCCGACCCCCAGCCGACCCAACCTCGGGTCACCAATTGGGTCTCGCCAATCGTGACGTGCGCCCGTCCGGTGCCCCGCACCCGCAGATACCGCACGTCGGCACCCAAGCCTCCCTCCACGTCAAGCGCCCCGCTCAGCCCTCCCCGGAGAGCCAACTCGGCGCTTCGCTTCTCGATCGTGAGACGGGCGAACCCAACGGTGCCACTGCCCAGGGCCGGGTTCGTCCGGAAGGTGCCCGTGGCCGGGCTGGCGGCAACGTCCACGCTCGTCGTGTGCTCGACGCCGAGGTCGAGCCCGAGCTCCCCCCGAACTCCGAACTCGCGGCGAACACCAATTTCCGCCCGATTCGACAGCACGTAATCGCCAAAATCGTGCCCAAACTCCTGGGCGAGGACCGTGTTGAGCAGCCGCGAGATGACCGGCCCGTCGCTCACATCACGCAGTTGGCGCGCCCCCCAAAAGCGGAAGGACCATCCGCGAACGCGGTGGGTGACGTCGAGCAGGACCTTGGCGCGCTCATCGCTGACGCCGTAGGAGCCCCACGCGTGGATCTCGGTCGGGCCCCCGCCCGGCCGAAATACGGATCCCAGCCCAATCGCGAGCCCTTCCACCCGATTGAAGCGCACGAGATCTGAGATCGATCCCACGCTCAGCCGGGCCGAGGCTAGCCCCGACAGGGCCTGGGCACCCGCGGTTTCACTGATCCGCGCCCGCACGTCCTCCAGATCGAACGTCATCGCGGGTCCGGCCATTTCCTGAATCGACGCATGCAGTGGAACGGACCACGGGAACGAATCGCGAGCGGCCTGCGGCGCCGCGACGATCTCCGGACCTCGGAACAGCCCATCGGGCAGACCGACGTTGAACTCGTAATCCTCGATTTCCCATCGACCCCGGATGATGCCCCGCGCCGGCATGTCGAGCCACTTCGTGCGGCGCCGGATTTCGATCTCCTGCCTATTCGGTAGCCAGTACCGCTCGTCCCACAAACCGTTTTCGAGCACGACCGTGATGTCCTCGAGCGTGTTGTCGAGGTACGCGCTCCGCGTGAAGCTGAATCGAAAGATGATCAACTCGGCCGTGTCCACGTCGAAGAACAGCGTACCTACCACGCGCGGCTCCGTGAAATCCCTGGGCCGCACCGCGACCTCATACACCCGCACCGCGCGCTCCGGGAGACGGATCGTCAGCGAGTCCCGTAGCGCGTAGTCGTAGAGCGCCGGCCCGTCGGGCGAAAGGGGATGCGGAACACCTCGAACCTCGTCCCCCTCTCCGAGGAGGATCCGATTCCCGAAGTTGTTCTGCACAATCCCGAGGTGGTCGCGATGGTACTGGATATCGGTAGGGAGATCCCGGCGGTCACGCCAGCCAATGATCTGCTGCTTGCTGCGGTTTGGAGCCTTCCAGTACACTTCGAGGACGAGCTCGTCAGACTTGATTAGCCGCGGCGGCTCCTGTAGCCCTTCGGCCAACTGTCCGAGGAAGAACACGAAACCATGCGCGTGGACTCGATAATCTTGAAGAGTGGTATCGGCCTGACGCACAGCCCGCTGCGCAATCCCCCGCGCCACGAGGATCTGGGCAGCGTCGGTGTTCCACTGCTGCCCAACTGCAGGAACCGGGAGCGCCGCCAGAGCAACGGCGGTGACTATCGAGCAACGCATCATCGCAGCACAATATCACGGGGCCTGGTGCGAGCAGCAAGCGTCCTGGTGCTGATGGCGGCATTCGGGTGCAGCGATTTGCTCATCGATGACGGGCAGACCTATGCAACCTCAGAGCTTCTCATCCTCGGCGTCCAGCCAGCGGGCGGCTCGATCGCCTCACAGGATGTGCTGGTACCTGCTGACCGAGAGACGTTCGTTCGGTTCCTCCATGCGGACGTGTTCCGCACGGTCTACGCCGAGCTACGTATTCCGTCCGGCGCGTTCATGACCGCGGCCGATTCCATTCTCGTGCAGCTGGATCCTGAGCCGCAGCGCTATGGCCTCTCACTGTCGCCGGCGGATCTCACGGTGGGAGCGGCTCCGCGTGTCACCTTCACATTTGCGACCTATGGCGACTTCAGTGTCGCGGATGGCTCACCCCGATACGCGTCACGGACTGCGTATGCGAACGCGAGCCGACGCCGTGACAGGTGCGATCCGGCAACCGGGGCGATACGTGGTCGCTGCACCAAGGTGAGTTTCGACAGTCGCACCCAGCGACTATTCGCCAAGCCCATGGGGCTCGGATATATTGGGCCAAGCGAGGATCTTACGTTGTGACTGCGTTCAAGCTGTTGAGCACCGTTGGTGAGCAGACGGTCGAGTTGACCGACGCGCGCACGTTGGTCGTCGGCCGCGCCGTGACCAGCGACCTGCCCATCTACGATCCCACGGTCTCCCGCCGCCATGCTGAGTTGTCGCTCACGGCCACTGGCGTGAGGGTTCACGACCTCGAATCGAGCAACGGTACCTTCGTCAACGGTACACGCATCGGCGATGCCGTCGTAGCCGACGGCGACGTAGTGACGTTTGGCAAAGTCGCCTTCAATGTGGTCGAGCTTGCGCCGCCAAAGCCTGCGGCGCCCGAACCGAGCGACTCCGGCCCGTTCGCGTTCCAACAGCCGCCCCCGGAGGCAACGATCGTTCGGCAAGTCTCCGTTGAACAGCCGAGCGACCTGGACGAAAAGGTGGCAAGGCGGGCCAGTGGCGCGTCGCAGGTCAAGGTCGAGGGCGAATCGGTCGACGAGCGGCAGGCACAGAAACTCTCCCTGCTCTTGGACATCTCCAAGGAGCTCTCCAAGCAGCAGGACGTGGATCGGCTTCTCGAAAAGGTGGTCGACATCACGTTCAAGGTCATGAACGTCGATCGGGTGTCCATTCTCATGCTCGAGGGCAGCTCCGACGAGTTGGTGCCGCGGATGTCGCGCAACCGACTCGACGAAAGCGGCAGCACCCGGGTTCCCCGATCGATTGCGCGCCGAGCGGTGAATGAGCGTCTGGCAATTCTCACTGACAACGCCGCCGCCGACGAGCGCTTCAAGGGAAAATCCATTGTGATGCAGAGTGTGCGGAGTGCAATGTGCACGCCCCTCATGGGAAGCGAAGGCACTGTGCTCGGTGTGCTCTACGTCGACAACATGACATCGTTGAGTTCATTCAACGATGAGGACCTCGAGTTCCTGATTGCCTTCTCCGGCATCACGGCGGTCGCCATCGAGAACAGCCAACTCACCGACCGAATCCGCCGCGAGGCGGTCGTCTTGTCCAACTTCCAGCGCTACTTTGCACCGGACTTGGCCGAGGAGATCGCGAGTCACGCCGAAGCGGTGCAGCTCGGTGGTGCCAAGCGTCCGGTCGCCGTGTTCTTCAGCGACATCCGGGATTTCACACCGATGTCCGAAACCATGAACCCGGACCAGATCGCCTCGCTGCTTACGGAGTACTTCACGGAAATGGTGGAGATTGTGTTCGAGAATGGCGGGACGTTGGACAAGTTCATGGGTGACGCCATCATGGCGCTGTGGGGTGCGCCAATTACGCATGAGAACGACGCTGACCGCGCGATGCAGGCAGCGATCGAGCAACAAGAGACGCTCACCAAGCTGAACCAGAAGTGGGCGGACGAAGGCCGTCAGCCAGTGGAGATCGGGATTGGGATCAACTTCGGTGAGGTGTTTGCCGGGAACATTGGGAGTGACAGACGGCTGGAGTACACGGTCATCGGAGATGCGGTGAACACGGCGTCGAGACTCTGCTCCAAGGCCGGCGGCGGAGAGATCCTGATCTCCGAACCATTCTACCGCGCGCTTGCAAACCCACCCGAGGTGGAAACCCTCGAGCCGCTGCAACTCAAGGGCAAGTCGCAGGCGTTCCCCGTCTATCGCGTGAAGCGGTAAGGCAGCCCGGCATCTTCCAGCATCTCCGCGATGAGGCGGAGCGGCAAGCCCATCACGCTGAAGAAGTCTCCCTCGACGCGGTCGACCAGAATCGCGCCGTAGCCCTGAACGCCGTAACTGCCCGCCTTGTCGAGCGGCTCTCCCGTGGTCACGTAGTCGGCAATCATTTGGGACGACAACTCTCGAAACCACACCTGCGTCTCATCGGAACGCTCGAGCGTGTTCCCGTCGGGACACGCCAGCGCGACCGCCGTAATCACGACGTGGGAGCGGCCAGAGAGGAGCTCCAGCATATGATGCGCTTCGCTGGCATTCTCGGGCTTCCCCAGGACGTCATTATCGATAACGACCACCGTGTCGGCCGCCAAGACGAGCGCGTGGGGCCGATCCCGCGCGACCGACTCGGCCTTCGCCCGCGCAAGCCGCGTCGCCATGGCGGTGGCGGACTCGCCTGGGCGCCGCACCTCCGGCACATTGGCTGGGACAACCTCGTGCTGGATGCCGAGCATCTCGAGGAGTTTGCGGCGGCGCGGCGACGAGGATGCGAGGATGATCATCGTTCGAGCACCAGCGTAACCGGCCCGTCGTTGACGAGCGAAACATCCATGCGTGCACCAAAGGTTCCTGTCGCCACAACGACCCCTCGGGCACCGAGGGCGTCCGCAAACTGCCGGTAGAGCGGCTCCGCCTGCTCGGGCGGCGCGGCACCGACAAACGACGGGCGCCGTCCCTTCCTCGCGTCTCCGTAGAGCGTGAACTGTGAGACGACAAGCACCGCTCCCCCGATCTCTCGGAGGTCACGGTTCATCTTATCCTCGTCGTCGGGAAAGATTCTGAGTCCGGCAACTTTCTCCGCCATCCATTCTACCTGCTCGGACCCATCGCCGGACGTGAAGCCGACAAGCAGGAGAAGACCACGAGCAATGGCACCTACCACGGTCTCATCGACCGTCACCGACGCGCTCGAGACCCGCTGCAGCACCACCCGCATCGCCGATCTCCCCTAATGATCCCGACTGCGCTCGTGATCCGAACCCGCGCGCAGCGGATGGCTCACTCTACCGTCACCGACTTGGCGAGATTTCGCGGACGGTCGACATCGCACCCCCTGCGAACCGCCACGTAGTACGCGAAGAGCTGAAGCGGGATTGCCGTAAGTACGGGGGTAAGCTGGTCGATCGTCTTCGGAACCGGAACAAGGTGGTCGGCCAGGTCCGCGAGACGATCATCACCTTCGCTGACCACCGCGAGGACCCGACCTTGCCGTGCTTTCACTTCCTCCACGTTCGAGACGATCTTCTGATAGACACTGTCCTGCGGCGCGACGAAGACGACGGGCATCATCTCGTCGATGAGGGCGATCGGCCCATGCTTCATCTCCGCAGCGGGATAGCCCTCGGCGTGAATGTAAGAGATCTCCTTGAGCTTGAGCGCACCCTCTAAGGCAACCGGGAAATTGTAGCCCCGACCCAGATACAGCGCGTTCTGCGCGCCCATGAATGCCTCAGCGAGGCCATCGACCTCGTCAGCATTCTCGAGCACCTTCGCGGCGAGCTCCGGCAGGGCTCGGAGTCCCTCGATAAACGATTGACCTTGGCGGAGTGACAGGTTGCGCAATCGGCCAAGCCGTAACGTAAGCAGCGCCAGGGCAACTACCTGACACGTAAAAGCCTTTGTGCTGGCAACCCCGATCTCGGGACCGGCATGGAGATAAATGCCCCCCTCGACCTCCCGCGCAATCGAGCTCCCCACAACGTTCACGATCCCCAATGTGCGAGCCCGACGCTCCTTCGCCTCGCGCAGGGCCGCCAGTGTATCTGCCGTTTCACCGCTCTGCGATATCCCGATCACCAGCGTGCGTTCGTTGAGCACCGGGCTTCGGTACCGGAACTCTGAGGCGTACTCGACCTCGACCGGGATGCGAGCCAATTCCTCGAGCATGTACTCGCCGATCAGCGCCGAATGCCAGGACGTCCCACATGCCGTGATCACAATGCGTTCAATCTTGAGAAGCTGGTGACCTGGAATGTTCAGGCCATCGAGCTTCGCCGTCCCACCGTCGTCGAGGAGCCGGCCTCGCAGCGTGTTCCGAATCGCCTCGGGCTGCTCCATGATCTCCTTGAGCATGAAGTGCGGGTAGCCGCTTCGCTCGATGGTCGTAAGATCCCAATCGACGGTACTCACGAGTTTTTCTACAGGGACCGAACTCAGATCGGTGACCTCGTACCCGTCACCCCGCACGACCGCGACTTCTCCATCTTCCAAGTAGACGACCTCGCGGGTGTGCTCCAGCAGTGCTGCCACGTCCGACGCCACGAAGTGTTCCGTCTCGCCCAATCCGACCATGAGTGGCGATCCACGGCGGGCAGCGACGATCGTGCCAGGGTCCGCTGACGAGATCACAGCAATGCCATAGGCCCCTTCCACCCGATCCAAGGCAGCAGCCACGGCATCGGGCAGGGAGCCGTTCATGCACTCTTCGATGAGGTGAGCCAAAACCTCTGTATCAGTTTCGGACAGAAAGGCGTGGCCGCGCTGCGTCAGCCACTGCCGAAGCGTATTCGCATTCTCGATGATCCCGTTATGGACGACTGCGATGGCACCATTGCAGTCAATGTGGGGATGGGCGTTGGGCTCTGTAGGCGCGCCGTGAGTCGCCCATCGCGTGTGACCTATACCGATCGTACCCGACTGCTGGTGATCGGCGAGGCGAGCCTCGAGTGCTGAGATGCGACCGACGGATCGCTCGACCGTCAGAGTGCCGTCTTCAATCGTTGCAACGCCTGCAGAGTCGTACCCCCGGTACTCCAAGCGGACAAGCCCGTCGAGTAACAGCGGCACAGCTTGACGATGGCCCACGTATCCGACGATGCCGCACACGAGCGTCTACTCCTGAAGAAGTTTCCGACCCGCAGAGATCATCGCATTCGCAGCGTCTGCGCTTGGCGCCTCGGCGATGAGGCGAACGATAGGCTCCGTTCCCGACGGCCGCACATGCAGCCAACGATCCGGCCAGGACAATCTGAGACCATCCTGTCGGTCGACCTCCGGTGCATCCAGGGCCGCCTCGAGCTTGGCATACACGGCTTTGAGGTCATTGCCACGAGGGGCCTTCGCCTTCACGATCACATAACGCGGCGCGTCTTGCACCAACTCACCTAGCGAGCGACCGGTCCGCGCGAGCACGTCGAGCGTGAGCGCTGCTGCGAGCGGGGCGTCGCGTCCGAGATGTAGCTCCGGTAGCATCACCCCTCCGTTTCCTTCACCGCCAATCACGGCCCCAACCATCTGCATCGCACGGGCCACGTTGGCTTCGCCGACCGGCGCCCGCGCAACCGTAACGCCGAACGGTCGTGCGGCATCATCGACCACCAGTGACGTTGAGAGGTTGACTGCCACAGGACCCACGCGGCGTTCGAGCACTGCGCGCACGGCCAGCGCCAGCGTGTAATCCTCCCCGATTGGGATACCCGATTCGTCGACTAACGCCAAGCGGTCAGCATCCGGATCCACCGCCATTCCCACCTCCGCACCATGCCGTCGAACTGCCTCGGCCAGTCCACCGAGGTTCGACGGCACTGGCTCGGGCGCACGCGGAAAGCGTCCGTCGGTAGCGAGATCGACTCCCACGACCTGACACCCCAACCGGTCGAGCAACGCCGGCATGATGGTCCCGCCTGCCCCGCGTACACAATCGAGCACGACGGAAACGCCCCGCTCCCGAATCCGATCGACGTCGACGTACGGAAGCGCCAGCACCGCGGCGAGGTGCCGGTCAACGCTGCCGTCATCGTGTGAAACTGCGCCGATTCGGTCCCAGGACGCTCGCTCGAGCGCGCCGCCGTCCACGAGCTGGAAGAGCTCAGCCACCGCTCCTTGATCTAAGAACAGCCCGTCACTACCAACGAACTTGAGCGCGTTCCATTCGACCGGGTTGTGGCTGGCCGTGACGATGATGCCACCGGCAGCTTGATGGTGTTCGACCGCGAGCTGGGCCGTCGGCGTCGGAATGAGACCGCAATCGATGACCGCGACCCCGATTGAGCGGAGCCCGGCGCTCACGGCATCCACGAACATGGGCCCTGACGTTCGGGAGTCTCGCGCCACCACGACCGCGTGCTTCCCTCCTCGTGACGCGAGAAGGCCGAAGGCTGCGCCATATCGAGCGACCAGCTCCGGCGTCAGATCGGTGCCTACGAGACCTCGCACGCCAGACACGCTTCGCATGAGGGTACCGGACATGCGCGAAAGCTAATCGTCGCGCCCCCCGGAACCAGCGCACACCGTTGTGGTTCAGTTGCCGAAGCGAGTTCCGAGGGCTTACGTTCCGGCGTTCCAACCCTTCCACGAGCACTTCATGACTCGCATCTTCGACGAAGATCTCAAGGATCGCTTCGGAACCCGCGCCGTGCATGCTGGGCAGCACCCCGACGAGGTGACGGGTGCCATCATGCCCCCCATCTACCAAACGTCAACATACGTTCAGTCTGGGCTCGGCGATCACAAGGGCTTCGAGTATGCGCGAACGCGGAATCCAACGCGCGATGCCCTCGAGCGAAATATTGCCGTGCTCGAAGGGGCACCGCACGGGTTCGCATTCGCCTCGGGAATGGCGGCCATCGACGCTGTGTTGAAGCTGCTGTCCTCCGGTGATCACGTGATCTGCGGCGCGAATGTGTACGGCGGAACGCATCGCATCATGGTCCAGGTGTTCGAGCGACTAGGACTCGACTTCACGTTCGTCGATTCTCGCAACCAGGAGCAGATCGAAGAGGCCGTCGGGACGGCGACCAGAATGCTCTTTCTGGAGACGCCGACCAACCCCATGATGCATCTCACTGATCTTGCGAAGGCGGGGACCTTGGCGCGTGATCGAGGGCTCTTGCTCGTGGTGGACAACACGTTCGCCACACCGTACTTCCAGCGGCCCCTCGAGCTTGGTGCCCAGATCGCGCTCCACTCGACGACGAAATACCTCAATGGCCACAGCGACATGGTGGGCGGCCTCGTGGTCACCTCCGACGACACGGTCGCTGACCAATTGGGATTCCTGCAGAATGCCGTCGGTGCGGTCCCCGGACCGCTCGACTGCTGGCTCGCGCTCCGTGGTACCAAGACGCTGCACCTCCGAATGGAGCGACACGATGCCAGTGGTCGTCGCATCGCGGCGTGGCTGGAAGGCCACGACCTGGTGGAACGGGTCTACTACCCCGGACTTGCCAGCCATGAGCAGCACGACCTGGCCGCCCGACAGATGACGGGCTTTGGGGGAATGATCTCACTGGAGCTTGGCTCGCTCGCACGGGCTCGCACCTTCGTCGAGCACACCCGTGTGTTCAGCCTCGCCGAATCCCTGGGAGGCGTAGAGAGCCTGATTGGCCACCCCGCCAGCATGACCCACGCGAGCGTCCCCGCGGCCATGCGCGATGAAATGGGGCTCACCGACGGGCTCGTGCGGCTGTCGGTCGGAATCGAGGATGTAGACGATCTGCTGGAAGACCTGGACCGAGCGCTCGACAAGGCTAAGACGGTCTGAACGGGCTGAAACCGCTCTTCGGGGGCCGCGTACGGTCTAACACACACTGAATGACGCCGGCTCGCCGGCATTCTTGGAGGTTCTTATGACCGACAGTTCCGGCACCGTGCCGTCCGAACGGTCGCGGAAGATTCTCTCTGAAATCGCGGCAGTCAGTTGGGAGCATCCCGCCGACCGAGCAGCCCTGCAGGCCGTTCGTGCCGTCCCCGGGTTCAACGAAGCCGTGAAGAAGATCGTTGGCTTCTTTGGTGAGCGCGGGATCCGTTTGATCTTCCAGGCCAACGCAGTGCGCGTGGGCCCGAGTCAGTTCCCCCGCCTGCACCAGCTGATGACCGAGGTCACGACCACCATGGACTGGCCGGAACAACCACAGCTTTACGTGTCACAGACTCCCATGGTCAACGCTGGGGCCGTCGGGGTAGATCATCCGTTCATCGTGCTCAACTCCGGCGCCGTCACTCTCCTGGACGACGACGAGCTGCGGGTGCTCCTCGGTCACGAGCTGGGCCACGTGATCAGCGGACATACGCTCTACCGCACCGTGACCATTCTCATCCTGACACTTGGGTTCCGGAATCTGCCATTCCTCGCCGGCATTGTTTTGCTGCCTATCCAGCTCGCGCTCCTCGAATGGTACCGCAAGAGCGAGCTCTCATCTGATCGGGCGGGGCTCCTGGCCAGCCAGGACCGGAACGCCGCCATGCAGGTGTACCTCAAGCTTGCAGGTGGCGGGAGCATGGCGGAGATGAACCTCGATGCCTTCATGGAGCAGGCGAAGGAATATCAAGACATGGGCGGACCCATCGATGCCATCTACAAGATCCTCAACACGCTCGGCATGACGCATCCGTTCCACACACTCCGAGCGGCTGAGCTCCAGGGATGGATCGATTCCGGCGCGTACGAGACGATCATGGGCGACCAGTACACGCGTCGAGGACAGGAAGAGAAGGAGCGTCCCCTCGGTGCAGACTTGGGCGACGCAGCGCGCCACTATGCTCAGGAGGCGAAGGAAACGGTGTCGCAGGTGACTGATGCCGCGAAGCGGGCGGCTTCCGCGTTCACCGACGCGCTCAAGAACAAAGACAAGTAATGAGAGCACTCGTCGTCGGGGGAGGCGGCCGCGAGCACGCGCTCTGCTGGGCGCTCGCTCGTTCCGCGTCGGTGTTCTGCGCCCCGGGCAACCCGGGGACTGCCACCATCGGAACCAATGTGGTCGCAAACCCGACCGACCGCGGCGCGGTTCTACGCGCTGTCCGCGAGCATCACATCGACCTGACCGTCATCGGTCCGGAGGCACCACTCGCGGACGGCGTGGTGGATGATCTCGTCGCTGCCGGTCATCACGCCTTTGGCCCGACGGCTGCTGCCGCCCAGATCGAGGCGTCCAAGGCCTACGCAAAGGACGTCATGGCCGCTGCAGGTGTCCGCACGGCTGCCAGCGAGACCTTCACCGATGAATCAACCGCGCTCGACTACATCGAGGGTCACGCGGAACCACTCGTCGTGAAAGCTTCCGGTCTTGCAGCCGGCAAAGGCGCCATCGTCTGCGAGACGCGCTCACAGGCACGCGCGGCCGCCTCCGAAATGTTCGGTGGGAAGTTCGGCGAGGCAGGACGCATCGTCGTGGTCGAGGAGTTCCTCGAAGGTGAGGAGCTCTCAGTCCTCGCACTCACAGATGGGGAACAGGTGATGCTGCTTCCCGCTTCGCAAGATCACAAGCGGATCGGCGAAGGCGATACCGGTCTCAACACAGGAGGCATGGGAGCCTACACCCCTGTATCCACGGTCGACGAAACGCTGCTCCGACGCTCTGTGGACGAGATCGTTCTCCCGGTTCTCCGGCACTTGGCGGAAGCGGGTGCCCCATACCGTGGAGTCCTCTACGCCGGGCTCATGGTCCAGGCCGACGGCACGCCGCTCGCCCTGGAGTTCAACTGCCGATTCGGCGACCCCGAGACACAAGTCGTGCTTCCCGCCTCCGATGCCGACATTGCCGCTCACATGTGGAGCATTGGATCCGGAGAGCGCTGGACACCCGACGCGTCGTTCGTGAGCGCTGACCGCGCGGCCGTCACCACCGTGCTTGCGGCCGACGGCTATCCCGGTACGCCACGCAAGGGCGATGAGGTCCACCTGCCGGGCCGCCTGCCCGAGGAAACGCTATTGTTCCACGCCGGGACGACGACCGACGAGGCTGGGGTCCTTCGGACCGCGGGCGGCCGCGTTCTCTGCGCCACCGGTCTCGGCACGACCGTGGTCGAAGCGGCCGAACGGAGCCGCAACCTGGCCGCAGCCGTCACGTTTCGGGGTCGGCAGTACCGCCACGACATCGGGTGGCGCGAGGTGATGCGTGCCGGAGCTTCCTGAAGTCGAGACCATCGTTCGCCAGCTCAGGCCCCAACTCACCCACCAAACCCTCCACCGTCCCCGGCTCCACCACAAAGACGTGCTCCGCGGCGTGAGCGCGGCGGGCCTCCTTCGAACGCTGCGCGGCAACCGCATCGACGCCGTGTCACGCCGAGCCAAGCACATCGTCATTCGGCTCGAAACTGGCGAGCGGCTCGTCATTCAGCCGAGGATGACGGGATCCCTGGTCATCTACGACCGGCGGCTCACTCCGGACGAACGGCGGTACGCAGTGCTCCAGGTGTGGCTGGATGGCGGCGGCCAACTGGTGTATCGTGACGTGCGGCGTCTGGGCACGTTGTCGCTACTCTCCCCGGCAGCGTGGACCGCATATTCGAACCGGATTGGGCCCGAACCGTTGGCCAAGGGCTTCACGGCCACACAGCTCGCACGGCATTGTCGTGTTTCTCGACAGGCGATCAAGAAGGTGGTGATGGACCAACAACGGCTCGCAGGCGTCGGGAACATCTACGCGAATGAGGCACTGTTCCGGGCACGGATCGATCCCTCCCGCCCTGCCAACCAACTCGTTGACGCAGACTACCGGCGACTCTTTCGCCATGTCCGAGCGGTCCTGCGGGAAGCGATTCGCGCCAAGGGAACGACAGTGCGTGACTACCGGACCGGGACTGGCCAACCCGGGTCGTATCAAGCCGTGCTTCGAGTGTATGGAAGAGGAAACGAGCCGTGCCTGCGCTGCCGAACCCCGCTGGTCGCCACCCACGCCATCGACGGGCGCGCCACCACATTCTGTTGGCGGTGCCAGGGGTGTGGCACATGAAGGTCGCCGTCGTCTTCGACACGCTACACGACGGGTGGCGCGACGCCGATTTCAAACGGGAAGTTGCTGCCGAGATCGAAGAAGCAGAATACGAAGTCGCTGAAGCGCTCATGGCAAACCACCATGACGTGCTCATGGTGGGAGTGCACGACGATCTCCACTACATGCTCGAGCACCTCGCCGCGTTCGAGCCGGACCTGGTGTTCAACTGTGCGGAAGCATGTTATGGAAGTCCACAGCTGGATTACCTCTTCCCTGCCCTCCTCGAGTCCGAGGGCTATCGCTACACGGGCGCGCCGCCAATCGCTCTGCTCACCACGCGCAACAAGGCGATGAGCAAGAAGGTGCTCGCATACCATGGCATACGTGTGCCTGGCTTTGCGACGTACCGCCTGACCGAGCGTCCCGCACGCTCAAGCGATCTTCGATTTCCCCTGATTGTCAAACCGCTTCAGGAAGACGCGTCAGAGGGGATCGCGATAGCATCAGTCGTCCGGGACGCCGAATCGCTGGCCGAGCGCGTCGACTTCATTCACGACAGCTTTGGACAAGGCGCGATCGCCGAGGAGTTCGTGGAGGGCCGTGAGCTCTACGTGAGCATCGTCGGGAATGGGACCCATCTGGAGTTGCTCCCCATTACTGAGATGGTCTTCGACAAGAACCGGACGAAGCCGGAAGAGCGAATCGCGACCAAGATGGCGAAGTGGGACGTGCCGTATCGCGAGCGAAAAGGCATCCGTAATGTCTTTGCCCGGCCGATTGCCCGAGCGACACTCGGCCAAATCGAAGAAAGCTGCGAGACCGCGTTTCGCGCGCTGTGGCTCCGGGATTACGCGCGCCTCGACGTGCGCGTCACCCCTGACGGAGACGTCTGGGTGATCGAGGCGAACGCCAATCCGTTCATCAGCTTCGGGCACGACATGGCGAATGCAGCCGAGAAGGCCGGGATGGACTATTATGCGTTCATTCAGCGGCTTGTGAAGACAGCAATTGAGCGGTACGCGGAGAATGGCTAGGCGGCACCCGACTCCTCTCCCGGAGCTGCGATGCAAGTGCGGCCGGCCGGTCGACCGGTTCTGGCCGTTCTGCCCGTGGTGCGCCCGGACGTTGACATGGGCCGACCAACCACCGGTCACGGACGCCGAGTGCTACTACTGCGGCTGGGTCGTATCCGACCTCCACTGGTACTGCCCCTGGTGCGGCTCGGACATCTCCGAAGAAGGGGTGTCCGCCGAGGTGCCCCTCAAGGCGCCGAGAGGGTTCCGCTTCGACGCGCGATGCGACTGGGGATGCGGCGGCGGTGTGCAATATCCCATGCCGTACTGCCCATGGTGCGGGCACGAGCAGCATTGGGACGACGGTTCGTATCAGGGATTGTGCCCCTACTGCGACCGAGGCGTGGACGACTGGATGGACGTGTGCCAGTGGTGCGGGTTCGATGCGACCGGCCAGGAGTTGATCGGTCGCGCGCTGACCCGGACGCGCCGGCTCCTGCTCGTGGCGCGGATCAAGGATTGGGGCTACCGCGTGCTGCTACGGCCCGGGGTCTCCGGAGTAGACCCGAAGGCTCCCAAAATCATCGAGATCGACCGGAGCTACATCGTCGGAGGCGGACGCCGCGGCGAGATCCCGTGGACATTGCTGGTCGGGCTCGTGTCCCACGAACTGGGACACAGCTTCCTCTATCACCATTGGTCGTGGACGAAGATCGACGATTTTCGCCGTGTGTTCGGCGAAGTGCATAAGGCCTACCGCGTGCGGGATGAGACGTGGGTGCAATTCCACCGCAGGAGCGTGACAAGTGGCAACTCACGCCACGTTACGGCCTATGCCGCGTCCCATCCACTGGAGGACTTCGCCGAGGTGTTTCGGATCTACGTAGGGTGGCGTGGCCGGATGAGAGAGCTCCTTGCGGACCTGGGCCGCCGCCGCAAGGACCCCATCGTGTACGAGAAGTTCCTCCTCATGCATCGTCTCGTGCGGTCCCTCAGAGGATGGCGGTAGCCCGGGTTCTCACCCTTCCCCTCGGCGAGACGGCTCGCCTGAAGAACCGCGTGCATGCGTTCGCGGAGAACCGGCCGGCGGTCTACCGCATGGTCGATCAGACCGGACGGGTCATCTACGTCGGTAAGGCAAAGCGACTCCGCTCGCGACTCCTCACCTACTTCCGCGCACAGTATCCTGAGGAGAAGGCAGCGAGAATACTCCAGGCCTCAGCAGACGTCCAATGGGAGTACGTGCCGTCCGAGTTTGCCGCCCTCCTCTCAGAGCTAAAGCAGATCCGCCGCTACCGACCAATCTTCAACGTCCGTATGAACCGCCAACGGCGGGCGGCGTTCATCAAGATTGCCGGCGGTCCAGCGCCCAAGGTGTATGTCGGACAACATCCGGCAGGGAACGATGTCCACCACTACGGACCGTTTGTTGGAGCCGGCAGGCTGCACGAGGCCGTGAAAGTTCTGAACGACCTGCTCGGCCTCAGAGATTGCGCGCTTCGCATGCCGATCGTGTATCGCGAGCAGGGAGATCTGTTTGCAGCCGGGAGTCGTGCGGCCTGCTTGCGTCATGAGTTCGGAACGTGCACCGGCCCATGCGCCGGTTACGTAACTGAGCAGGACTACCGCTCCCGGGTTCACGATGCCGTGGCGTTTCTCGAGGGCCGAGACATTGGCCCACTGGATCGTGTCATCTCGGAAATGACCGATGCCAGTGACCGGGACGACTTCGAGCGGGCCGCGTGGTGGCGTGAAAGGTTCGATGCGCTCACGTGGCTGCTCAGTGCGTGTGCTCGCGTGCACACAACGCTGGAGGACCTCACCTTCGTGTATGTTGACGCCGGCGTATATGGCGATGACCGCGCATATGTCATTCGTCGGGCCCAAGTGCAGGCTGCTGCGCCCGCGCCCCACACTCCCCTCGAAATCGAGGCGTTCCGTGCGCTCGTTGAAGAACACAGCGTGACGCGGACAGATCCCGGGCCAATTCCAATGGAAGGGATCGACGAGACCCTCTTGCTGCTGAGTTGGTTTCGACGCCATCCGAGGGCGCTCACGCGAACGATCTCGTTCTCCCAGTGGTTGGCTGCTCACCGGCCAGCAGAGCTCAACGCGTAACCGATCATGCCGCTCGCGACCCTCGAGTTGGTTGCCGGACTCTTCGTGCTCCTCGTAGGAGGCCATTACCTGGTCCAGGGCGCCACGGCAATCGCACTGCTCGCCCGTGTGTCCACCGCCGTCGTTGCGCTGACGGTCGTCGCCCTCGGCACCAGCTTGCCTGAGTTGGCCGTGAGCATGGATGCCGCGGCCCGCGGCTCAACGGATCTCGCCTACGCCAACATCATCGGCTCCTGCGTCTTCAACATCGGAGCCATCCTCGGCGTGGCCTCATTGATGCGGCCGACGGTCGTGCAGCGCCAGACGATTCGCATCGAATATCCCATCATGCTCTTTGTAGCATTCTTGGCTCTCATCCTGGCGCGCGACGGATCCGTGGATCGGCTCGAGGGTGGGTTCCTCGTATTGGGGCTTGCGCTGTTTGTCGCCTACACGGTCTATCTGGCGCGTCGGGAAATGCCGGTCAGCGAAGCGGCCTCGCTGGAGCGGGACGTCAAACGCGCGGCACATCTCGAGAAGGGCGTGGGTCATGCGTGGGGCTGGAATCTCGCCTTCATCGGCCTCGGCATTGTCGCGCTTGCGGTCGGCGCTGAATTATCCGTGGCCGGTGGTGTCACTATTGCCCGAGGACTCGGTGTCGAAGAACGAGTGATCGGTCTCACGGTCATCGCGATGGGCACGAGTCTCCCAGAACTCGCGACCTGCGTGATAGCGACGCGACGCGGTGAACAGGAAATCGTGCTCGGCAACGTGCTCGGCTCCAACATCTTCAACCTGCTGGGCGTCCTGGGAGCGACCGCCGCCGTCTTTCCCGTTCCGATACACCAGCGAGCACTCACCCTAGACAACTGGGTCATGCTCGGGTTCGCACTCGTGCTGTTTCCGATGATGCTTCGTGACCGAACGGTCACACGAGCCAACGCACTTCTGCTGCTCGTGGGCTTTGTGACCTACATGGGGTATGTCGTGGCGGTGCAGTGACCGACAGAGAACAGCTCTACAGCTGAACGATCCGCGCCCGGGGCGGGATACCGGGTTCGAGCTCCATGATTCCCACCGTCGGCGGCAGCCCGAAGCGAGCCGCACCCGCGGAGCCCGGGTTCATCACGGTCACCGTCTTATCGACCAATTCCAGAAGCGGCTTGTGCGTGTGACCGTACACGATGATCTCTCCGTGCGGAAAGGCCTCGTGCACCGCCGCCGGTGTCGGAGAGCCAAACTGATCCCCGTGGGTCACCACGACGATGAAACCGTCGAGCTCGCATTCCGCCACTTGGGGGCACTTCGCGCGCACGTCGAACCCGTCGGTGTTGCCATACACCGCGGTGACAGGAGCCACAGCTTCGAGCTCGGTCAACAGATCGACACTCCCGATATCGCCACCGTGGAGGATGTGATCCACCTCCCGGAATACCTCGAACACTTCGGGACGGAGTTTACCGTGAGTATCGGCGATGACCCCGAGCCTCACGCTTCACCCTTCCAACGGGGAACGAGCGACGCTTCCACGCCCATGTGATCGAGCACGCGCTGCACGCGTATGAGCTCGCCCACATCTTCAAGGGCCGTCACGAACGAGCGCAGGCTGTCAGTGGTCATGCCCGGGATCCCCAGTAGAGAGACGCAATGCCGAACGTGATCGAGCGATGCCCCACGTCTGTGAGACCCGCAGCGAGAAATTGGTCTCGCACGTCGTCCGGGTGCGGAAACGCCTGTACGGAATCTGGCAGGTATTCGTAGGCACTCGTATGTTTGGACACTAATCGGCCGATTCGCGGGAGCACGTGACGGAAATACGAGAGGTAGAGGGAACGGATCGGCCACGCCTGGGGAAGCGAGAACTCGAGCACGACCACACGGCACCCTGGCTTCAGCACCCGCACCATCTCCCCCAGCCCCGCACCAGCATCGATCAGGTTCCTGACACCAAAGGCTACCATACAGCCGTGAAACGTTTCGTCGGGGAACGGCATTGCGAGCGCATCCGCCCCGACAGGACGCACGCGCGACGCCTTCCCCTCCCCCAACCGCAGAATGGGCACGACGAAATCCGCCCCCACCACCTGCCCATGAAACGCAGGCTGACGGGCAAGCTCCGCAGCAAGGTCGAGCGTGCCAGCACAGACGTCCAGGTACTTACCCTGCGGTGCCGCCTGCCAGCCGAGTCGCTGGACCGCAGCTCGGCGCCAGCGACGATCGACGTTGAGGCTCAGGACGTGGTTGAGCAGGTCGTAGCGGGGCGCGATCGCCGCAAACATCTCGCGCACATACGACCTCTTGGCATCGCCGCCCGGCACGTTCACACTCGGGGGCGTCGAAGTCATAGGCGCCAAAAATACTGGGGCGCTTAAACTTGCCGCAAGAACGGTGCAGTCTGAAACAATTCCCGGCTAGATTCGGTAGGGTCTATATCCCATGACAGCCGGTTCCGAGCTTCAGACGGCTACCGACCAGGAGGTCGTCGCCTGGGCGCACGAGGGTGTCGAGGCAGCCTACCGTGAGCTGCTGCGCCGCTACGAGCGACCGGTCTACTCACTGATCTATCGGATGGTGCGCGACCGCGAGCTTGCGGAAGACCTGACGCAGGAGACGTTCGTCAAAGTCCTCAACGCGCTCGACCGGTACCGTCCAGAGTTCAAGTTCTCATCCTGGATCTTCAAGATCGCCAACAATGCCGCGATCGATCAGCTGCGTCGGAAAGAGCTAGATACACTCTCGCTCGAAGGGGGCCCCGACGCGACCACACCGGACCGAGTCGAAGCGACGTCGCTCCAAGTCGGTGACGTGTCGGAATCTCCGCTCGACGAGCTGGAGGCTCGGGAACTCGGATCTGCAATCGAGCGCGCTATCGGCCAGCTGAGGCCGGAGTACCGCGCCTGTATCATCATGCGACATGTCGAGGGGCGCGCGTACGACGAGATCGCCCAAATCCTCGACCTGCCACTAGGTACGGTGAAAACCTATATCCACCGTGCACGTGCAGAGCTGCGCGACGCGTTGGGACCACTGCGCGAATGAAACCCATCGACTCTGTGGCCGTAGGGAATGGCGAGATGAACGAACCAAATGATCGAGCCTCGCTCACGCCAGCCGAAGAAGATCCGGTCATCCACCGCGAGTTGGCGGCGTTGTCTCCGTTTGCGCCGACGGTGCTCTTTGAAGAGCGCGTCTTGACCCGCGTGTGGAGACCCGAGCCCGAATGGGCTCGCAATCTTCGGTCAGCGGTTCGAGAGCTTCGCGACACGGGCCGCATCTGGCTCGTGCTCGGCGCGCTCGCGCTGGGCAGCCTGATCCCGGCGGCAGTGTTGGCCGGTCTCGGCGCCGCGTTTGCCTCAGAGATTGGCGTTGGCGTTAGCTGGTTGTTCGAGCAGGGCCTCCCGACCGCGGCCACAGCAGCCGGACGAGATTTGGCGGCTGCCTGGTCGCAGATCGAAACACAGATCGGTACGACCCAATTGAGCGGCGGCGAGTTTACCGCGCTGGGTGCCGGGTCGGCGATTCTTTTGGCTGGGTGCGCGATCGGGCTCGTGAGAGCGATGCGCCCGAGCATGGTAAGGCGGTAGCGCCATGAGACGAGAGCGGATGATCGCAGCCTTTGCTCTGGCCGGCATCCTGTGGAGCGCTGGCTCCGCACGCCGTGCATTTGCGCAGGAGGTCGTGGGAGTCACCGCCATCGAGTCGGCCGACGAGGCGTCGCTGATCTTCGAGCTGGTCGGCGATGAGAGCCTCGCGATCTCACTCTCCGGCGGAACGCTTGCGATCGGTGGCTCGCCGATCGCAACTCTCCCAAGCACGAGCGTCTTTGAAGCGCAGTGGCGTGATCTCGTCAGCCAATCGAGCCACCTGCCGATTGGAGATCTGGCGCAGCAGCTTGCCGGATTCGACATAGCCGAGGCAACGGACGCCGAGCGAGCGAGCCTCGAGGCCGTCCGCGCCGCGCTGCAAAGCCTCGCCGCCGTCGATGCAGTTTCGCCTGACGTCCCCATCGCCAGGCCGGAGATCGTGATGGTGCGGCCAACCGAGCGCGTACGGGCCGTGATTCCATCGGCCGACGCTGCTGTGGCAACGCGCCCAGCACCGATCGCCGATGTACACGGGTCCACCTCGCTTGTCGGCGGTATTGCGGGCGGCGTGATGAACCTGCTCGCCAGCTACATTGCGCTCGCCTTCATGGGGCTCGGGCTGCTCTTCTTTGCACCCAAGCAGTTGGAGACGGTCGCAGACACCGTGTGGCATTCTTTCGGCCGCTCGTTTCTGGCTGGGCTCTTCGCACAGCCCCTCATCCTCCCCGTGTTCGCCATGATGATCGTGGGGCTTGCGCTCACGGTCGTTGGAATCGTGGTCGTACCGTTTGCGGTGTCGGCATTTCTGGCTGCGTTGCTTCTCGGAATTCTGGGTGGCTTCATCGCGGTCGCACGGACGGTCGGGGAGATCTACCTCCGGCGACGCATGGCGCGCGGAGAAGCCGTTCGCACCTGGGGCTCCTACCGATACGTCGTGTACGGACTGTTGGGCTTGCTGGCCATCTGGCTGCCAGCTGCCCTCTTGGGATGGGTTCCGGTTGCCGGTACGCTGCTCACGGTAACCGCGGGGGTCGCGACGTGGGTACTGGCAACGGCCGGGTTTGGCGCCGCAATCATCTCCCGCGGTGGCGTGCGCGGCACCTTCGTACGCCAGATCGATCTGGCGCTGACAGACGAGCAGTTCTGGACCGAAGACGCGATGCCGACACCCCCGGTATCACGGGAACTTCGCCGCTCCCGATGATCCGCTTCAGTCGACCGGCGGTCGCGTTGGGCTTCCTCCTCGGATGGGCGACGACGGCCCACGGCCAATCGTGGCGTGAGGTCAGATCGTCGCGTTTCGTGCAGGCCGAACAACAGCTGAGCGTCGAAGTGGTGTTTACCTCGGGAACATTTCGGCTGCTCCCAGGGTCGCCCGAGCGGCTCTATCATGTCGAAGCGATGTACGACGAGGATCACTTCGAGTCGGCAACCCGATTCGACACTGACGCGCGACGTCTGAAAGTGGAGGTCACACCGGACGATTTGCGAGATGGTGTCGAACTCGATGACGAGTCGCCGCAGTACTTGAATGTTGCCCTCTCGCCCGAGGTACCCGTCGCACTCGACCTCAAGTTGGGCGCCGCGCAGTCAGAGATCAGCCTTGGCGGTCTCGCTGTGGAGCGTCTCGCGGTCAAGACCGGAGCAAGCACGAGCATCGTACAGTTCGATCGACCGAATCGGATTCGGTGTGAGAAGCTCGAGATCGCGGTCGGCGCAGCGGAGTTCGTGGCCGAAGGACTCGGAAATGCCCACTGCAACACGGTCGAGTTAACAGGCGGTGCAGGGGACGTGACGCTCGACTTCAGTGGGGCCTGGACTGACGCAGCGGTGTTGCAGGCAGAGCTCACCATGGGGCTCGGCGTCTTGACGCTCAGAATTCCCGACGATGTCGGCGTGGAACTCGAGATGAGTAGACTGTTTGCCAGTGTCGATCGGGCGAGATTCGTGAAGCGCGGATCGCACTGGTTCTCGTCGAACTACGACAGTGCACGCGCCACATTGAGACTGCATGTGCGCGCAGTTCTGGGCGAAGTGAACTTCGACTGGGTCACCCCGACGACCGTCGAGCGTTAGCCCAAGGACAGTCGTACCTCCCCGCCAATCCCAACCCCAGTCACCTGCGCCGCCGATTGGTCGCGCGCAGCAATCTCTACCGTTCCCCCGGAACCCACAAACGCTACCAACTCGCCCTGCTCAACATCCCGGAACGTGCGTCCGCTCTGCGCGTAGAACTCACCGCCAACCCGAACACCATGCTCTCCTCCGAAATCGCTCCTTGGGATGTTCGTGATGAGCGTTCCGAACCGATCGACGTAGACGACCTCGCCATACAGCGAGCCCTCGCGTTCGAACGGTACCGGCAGTGGTGCCAGGTGCGGGTGGACAACGGAGGGGCCAAGCGTGCGCAGCGACTCACCTTTCGCCAATCGGGCCGCCGCCGGCGCAAACACATCTCGTCCGTGAAACGTGGCCGATGCATCATCACCGACAGGCAACTCCACGACATGTGCACCCTCTAGCACTGGTGTCAGCAGTCCATTGTCGGGGGCGATGAATCGGTGTCCCTGCTGTTCGGCTGCCAGAGCGCGGCGCTCCGTCCCGACCCCAGGATCCACAACGATTACGTGCACGGTGCCTCTCGCGAACCGGTGCCAGGAGCGGCCGAGCAAGTATTGGGCACTCCGCACATCGCCCTGTGCAACGGTGTGCGAAATATCGACGACCACCATGTCGGATGCGCTGGAATAGAGGGCAGCCTTCATTTCGGCAACGTAGCTGTCGCTGGTCCCGAAGTCAGTGAGGAGAGTGATGACAGGCATGGTGTCCGCGCTTCGGTCACCCAGGTCGCTGACGCTATGTGATCACGGGAAGCGACACACTCTTGCCGCCGGCTCGCTCGATCACCGCATCGGCAATCGACGCCAATGCTTGTCCTGCCGGCGAGTCAGGATGGTCGATGACGACCAGCCCGCCTTCGTCGGCCTCCTTCGTCATCTGCGCCTGAAGGGGGATTTGTCCAAGCAGAGGAACGTCGAGTTCATCAGCCAGCCGCTGGCCACCGCCCCCTGAGAAGATCTCACTGCGATCCCCGCAGTGCGGACACACGTAGTAGCTCATGTTCTCGACGATGCCGACGACTGGAACACCGACTCGCTCGAACATCTTGGCGCCCCGCAGGGCGTCACCTGCCGCCACTGCTTGCGGAGTGGTCACAATGATTCCGCCCCGCATGTGAATTGCCTGCGCCAGCGAGAGCTGGGCATCGCCGGTCCCGGGCGGCAGATCGACGACGAGGTAATCGAGCTTGCCCCACTCCACGTCGCTCAAGAACTGGTGAATGATCTTCGTGACGATTGGCCCACGCCAGATGGCAGGCATATCGCGCTCGATCAGGAATCCCAGGGAGATCATCTTGACATCATGCCGTTCGATCGGGAGAATCTTCCCTCCGCGAACGGCAGGGCGATCGTCTGCACCAAACAGCCGTGGGATGTTAGGTCCGTAGATGTCCGCGTCCATGATCCCGACGCGTCGCTGCTTTCGTGCCAGCACCGCCGCCAGGTTGGACGCGACCGTCGACTTCCCGACACCCCCCTTGCCGCTCGAGACCGCAATCACAATGCCGAGGTCCGGGAATTCGACTG
>JBDHAN010000020.1:0-53088 GCA_039588055.1 Gemmatimonadota bacterium
GATTTCGCGCCACGGCGGCCCCCACCGCGCGCTGCGCAGTGGGCTGACCGATACTGTCTGCCACGTCGCCGTAGGATGCGAGCGCGCCAGGTGGAATGCGCAGGAGCGCTTCCCACACCTTGAGCTGGAAGTTGGTGCCGCGGAGATCGAGCGAAACGGGACGGTCTGGTCGATCTGAAGTGAAGATCGCGTCGACTGTGGCGCGCGTCGTTGACTGATCGACTACCACATCGGCTTCGGGCCATCGAGTTGCCACGCCGTCGAGCGTCGTGTGGCGCGTGTCGTCGTCCACGAACGCGAGAGCGCAGACGCCGCGTTCGGTGAGCCCGAGGAGACAGAGCCCAAAGGGCGAGTCGTGAAAGCCGTAGCGGATCGTGATCCCCTCACCCCGATCCTTGAACTCCCCAGGCGTCACGGCATCGACGGCAACGAAGAGATCGTGGAGCCTCCCGGCACTCGAGAGCCCGGAGTCGTAGGTCGCATCGAGCACGCTCTGGCCTTCGGCGAGCGCCGACTTTGCGTGTCCGATGGTGAGAAACTGCAGGAATCGCTTGGGCGACACCCCGGCCCAGCGCTTGAACAGCCGCTGGAAATGGTAGGGGCTCAGTTGGACCGCGGCGGCGACCTCGTCCAACGAAGGTTGCCGCCGGGCGTTCGCTTCGAGAAAACCGATTGCCCGCGCGACGCGGTCGCCGTCACGTTCATGCATCGAGCTGATTCTCCCGCTGAAGAGCCATGCGGGAAGGTCGGTCGCCCATGACTTCTGAGCAACCCGATTGTTGCGACGGCTAGCGGGTGACCGAAGTGCTCGTGGTTGGGCGTCCGAATGCAGCCAGGTCGAGGGCGAAGAGACTCAGCGGATCGACCGTGATGGACGCATACCGTGCGAGCCAGTGGAGATGCGGGCCGGTCACTCTACCCGACGCGCCGACCTTCCCGATCAGCTGGCCTTGAGTCACCGTGTCACCCTGTGCGACGAGGATCTCCGAAAGGTGGAGGTACCCAGTCACGAGCCCGCGGCCGTGGTCCAGGTAGATGAGCTGGCCGCCGTAGTATGTGTCGTCGGTCAGTGCCACGACCGCGCGGTTCGGGGCGTACACCGGTGTGCCGGTGTCGCCGTCCAGGTCCACGCCGTAGTGTCGGCTCTGAACCTCTCCGTTGAACTCGCGGCCCTTGCCGTAGGGACTCGTCACCACGCCGTCGACCGGTCGAATGAACGTGCCGCTCCACATGCGGGGCGTGCCATGCGTACGTCGCGTCACGGTGCGCGAGCGCTCGCGTTCGGCAGCGATCCGCACCCGCAGCGCCGAGTCCGGAGCCGCAGTGTATCGTGGCGCCACCCGCAACCGCTCGACCGCGAAGTCTGCAGAAGTCACCGGAATCCGTCGGAACGGGTCCTCAGTGGTCCCGTCAGGACGTCGGACCTCGAGCGAGAGGGGGATGGTCTTCGCCGCTCGAATCGGAATCGCCCCGATCGCGTGGTATGCACCGTCACCCGCGTGCACGAAGTGCAGCGGCTGACCCGCCAAGCTGCCGGCGACGCGCCCCCCGCTCGCGTTGCGATCGGAGCCCCCGCCGGGCAGCCGCACGACCAACTGCACGAACGAGCCCTGGACGGGCTGTGCGGGAATCCACTCGACGCTGGTGGCGTCGGACGACTGAGCTCCCGCCGATGCGGCGAAGAGCGTCGTGGCCAATGCGAGCGCGATGATCGATCGGTTCATAAGGCGGGGAAAGATAGTAGAGGGTGGGGTCCGCGTGCAGTGTGGAGTATCACAGTTGTCAGTTGTCGGTATTCAGTCTTCAGTGAACTGACAACTGTGAACTGTCAACTGACTCCACCCTTCGCGCGCCTCACCATCTCCCGTATCTCCTCGAGCAAGGCCTGCGCATCGAACACGATGCCGTCCTTGATCGTGTAACGCACGCCGCCGCCGGTCACCAGCCGTCCGTCTTCGACCGTCGTAACGCCGGTGCCGTAGAGCACCTTGAGATTGCTGAGCGGGTTGCCGTCGACGACCACGAGGTCGGCCTCGAAGCCAGGACGTAACACGCCGGTTTGCCCGAGCCCCATCGCCTTCGCACCGTTCGAGGTCGCGTGTCGTATCACCTCGAGCGGGTGGAACCCGGCCTCGCGGTGCATCTCCATCTCGCGGATCGTCCCGAAGCCGTACACGTGATAGATGAATCCGGCATCGGACCCGATACCGACGTTGCCGCCGCGCGCGGCAAACTCACGCAGCCACTTCATCCAGATCCGATAGTTCTCGCGCCACATCACCTCGTCCTCGGTGGTCCAGTCGAAGTGATAGGAACCGTGGCGCTCAGGGTCCGGCTCGAAGAACGCGAGCAGGTTGGGCATCGCGTAATCCTCGAACCACGGGAGGTTCTGCGCGCGGGCGAGGTCACGGTTCGCCTCATAGACCGCCAGGGTCGGATCCCACGTCACGCCGTGCGCGATCATCGTGTCGAGCACGGCCGAGAGCAGCTCCGGGTCGGCCTGCCGCCATAGATCTCCGGCCCAGCGGAATCGATCGGCCTCGTTGTCGTAGCTGTAACCCTCGGGAAAATCCTGTGGTCCCGGGATCGCCGCGTCAGGAATGCCGTACCAATGCTCGATGCTGCGGACGCCCAGTCGCGCAGCGTCCATCGCGTCGAGTTCCTGAATCTTCATGTCCGTCGCCACCGGCAGATCCTGTGCACGTGCCTCAGCCATCAGCGCGTCCCACACGTCGGGGCGATTGATGAACACTTTGAGGCCGCGGGCACCACCCTGCTTGGCCCGCCGCACCGCAGCCCGTGCCGCATCCGGTGTCTCACCGCCGGCGAACGCGTAGGGAATGAGGGTCGGTGCCGTGATCTGATTCTCGTCCGAGAGCCTCGCGTGATGCGCGATCGTATCGAGGCCCTCGCCGGAGCCGGGGTCGCGGACGGTCGTGATCCCATGCGCCAGCCAGAGCTTGTAGACGTAGTCCTTGGGGAACGGCTGGCCGTTCCGGCTGAACTGTGTGTGACCGTGCAGGTCGATGATGCCAGGCATCACGTACATCCCAGTGGCATCGATTACTCGATCGGCCGTGACCTGGGCAGGGGCGCCATGGGGCCGGATACTCGTGATGGTCGAGCCTTCGACCAGGATGTCCATCGGACCGCGAGTCGGGTTGCCGGTCCCGTCGATCACCATTGCATTGGTGATGAGCAACCGGTCATACCGCACCCCGCGGGACGGTGTCAGGTCCTGCGTTCGCGCGACGTTCGGAAGCGCGGTCGCAACACAGAGCAGCGAAGCGGCAATTCTACGCATGGGTCACGTCATCTCGTTCGAGAGTGGAGATGCTGGGAGGGAAAAGATCGTTCCGCGGACGCCCGTCGCAAAGGGCGGGGGGCCCGCTGAGTGATCAGCCGCCGACCAGCGGCGGCTCGACGTTCACGGCTCCGAAGCGACGTTCCCGGCGGTTGAACTCGGACACCGCCGTTGCAAGGTCCCCACGGCGGAAATCCGGCCATAGCACCTGCGTGAAGTAGAGCTCAGCGTACGCGGATTCCCAGAGGAGAAAATCTGACAAGCGCTGCTCGCCCGCCGTTCGCACGACGAGGTCCGGCTCAGGCGTTCCGTTCGAGATGAACTGCTGCAGCAGCTCCGGGGTCACGGCGTCGGCGTCGAGCAGACCGGCCCGCACGCGATCCGCGACGGCGCGAGCCGCCTCGCTCATCATGAAGCGGGAGCTATAGTCGATGGCCAGGCGGAGCTGCAGCCGCTTGCCCTTCGACGTGTGTTGGATCGTTCGGTCCAGCTCACCCAGGGCGGACGCGGGAATACGATCGCGCCGTCCGACATGAGTCACGCGCACGCCGTTTTCGATGAGCTCGGCGGTTTCACGCCGGCAGTATTCGCGCAGCAACCAGAACAGCCGTCCGACTTCCGCGGGTGGGCGCTTCCAGTTGTCGCTCGAGAAGGCATATAACGTGAGCGTCGTAATACCGAGGTCGGGAGCGCCCCGCACGATGTCGCGCACGCTGTCGACGCCTGCGAGGTGGCCACGCCACCGCGGCTTTTGCTGGGTACGGGCCCAACGCCCGTTCCCGTCCATGATGATGCCAATATGTAGCCCGTTCATGACCGCTCCAGCGCATCGCGCGCTTCGCCGAGAATGGTTTCCATCTGTTCCAGATATCCCTCGAGAGCCCGACGGCCCCTGGCCGTCAGTCGATAGTCTGTCTTCGGCTTTCGGTCCTCAAATCCCTTGCTGACCTTGATGTACCCGGCCTCCTCCAGCTTGCGCGCGTGCACACTGAGGTTGCCGTCACTGGTCCTCAGCACCTGCTTGAGGTCGGCAAAGCTCATGCTGTCCTGCGCGGCCAGGGCCGACACGATGCCCAGCCGGATCCGCTCGTGGATGAGGCGGTCCAGCTCGTCGGACACTGCGCTACCCACCATGCCGCAGGATGATGTCGAGGCCGATGACCAGGTGCAGCCCGCCGAAGCCCGCTGCAAGCAATGCCAACCCCAGGTCCGGCCGGAACAGTGCCAGGGCGCCAACGCCCAGGAACATGACCCCCATCCAGCGGATTGCTCGAACGGAGAATTCCGCGCCAGCGGTCACCCCGGCACCGTAGAGCGCAAGCCACGTGCCGGGCAGCAACTGCTGCGCGTTCTCGGCTGCGAGCGCGAACGTGAGCAGCGCTCCCACGCCCAGGGTCGGGGTCATCACCCACGCAAGTCGGCGGATGGCGCCGGACCAGAGCGGCTCCTTGAGCCGCCGCGCCTTGGCGACGTTGAAGGCGAACCCGATCCCTACCGACACGATGGCCGCCGGAATCCACACCCTGAGGTCGGCGTCCTCGGTCCCGCTCCACGCGAGCCAGGCGGCGAGCAGCCCGACGCCCCCAACGGTGACCAGGCCCCACCCCGAGACCGCGGTGAAGGTCGAAGCCGACTCCATGGTCCGCCGGATGTACTCCAGCGTGTCCTTGGCGTTCTCGCGGTCCTCGTGTGTCGGGGTCGTCACGCCGCCCTCGCTTCTTGAAGAGGGTAAAGGACTTTGCACTGCAAAGTTAAGACGGCCGGGCCCAAGACGCAAAGGGTCGGGCCGCCCAGGGGGGGTGGACTTGAAGGGGGGCGGGGGCCGTGATTAGACTCTCTCGCCGAGCAACGGCCAGGTTCGCACCAGACACTGACACGACATGACACTCCTCAGTCTCCAAAACGTCTCCAAGCACTTCGACGGCGTCACCGCCGTCGACGGCGCCAGCTTCGAGGTGGACCGCGGTGAGGTTGTGGGCTTTCTCGGACCCAACGGGGCGGGCAAGTCCACGACCATGCGGCTCATCACGCAGTTCTACGAACCCGATACGGGGGAGATCCTGCTCGACGGCTTTCCCCTCGCCGAACGGGCAATGGATGCCAAGCGGCGAATCGGCTATCTGCCTGAGAACAACCCGCTCTACGGCGACATGCTCGTCTCCGAGTACCTGGACTTCGTCGCGCGGCTCCGTCACCTGAGCGGCCCCTCCGGGGGCAACGCGCTAGACGAGGCGGTGGAAAGTACGGGGATCGGCCAGGTCTTCTACCGCCCGATCGGCGAGTTGTCCAAGGGATTCCGCCAGCGGGTAGGCCTCGCCCAGGCCATTATCCACCGGCCGGACCTGCTCGTGCTCGACGAGCCCACTGAGGGTCTCGATCCGAATCAGCGCGTCGAGATTCGGCGTCTGATTAGCGAGTTAGGCAGGGAGCGCACGGTTATCCTCTCAACGCACGTGCTGCCCGAAGTGCAGCACACATGCTCCCGGGTGCTGGTGATCCACCAGGGGAAGATTGCCGCGGATGGCTCCGTGGATACCCTCATGACCCAAGCGAAAGGTGCGGTCACGGTCACGGTCGAGGCTGAGGGGACGGGTGTGGTCGAGGCCCTGGGGACGATCGAGGGGGTGCGCGGCGTCGAGGAGCAGCAGCGCGCGGGCGCTCGTGTGATCGCCACGGTGACTATCGACAGTGCGCAAGAGATTCGCCCGCACGTGTTCGGGCTGGCGAAGGAGCGAGGCTGGACGCTCTACGAGCTGCACCAGGAGAGCCGGAGTCTGGAAGACCTCTTCCGTGAGCTCACGGGAGGTGAGCAATGAGCGCCGTCTGGACGATTGCTCGTCGGGAGCTCCGCTCCATGTTCGACCACCCTACGGGATACATCCTCCTCGTCGTCTTCGTCGTGGTCAACGATCTCCTGTTCTTCCGACAGGCCTATTTGGTGAACGTGGCATCGCTGCGGCCGATGCTGCAGCTGTTGCCCTGGGTTTTTCTCTTCTTTGTGCCCGCCGTTACCATGCGGGCGCTGGCCGAGGACCTTCGGTCGGGCACGCTGGAAGTCGTCCTGGCACAGCCCGTATCAGAGGCGGGCCTCCTCGCTGGGAAGTACGTGGGTCAGTTGCTATTCGTGTGGCTTGCGCTGGCGCTCACGGTGCCGGTTGCCGTCGGTGTCTCGTTTGGCGCGGATGTGCAGGCTGGTGTGATGGTCGCGCAATACGTGGGTGCGGCGCTGCTGGCCGCCGGGCTCACCGGTGTGGGCCTCTGGGCCTCCAGTGTCACCCCCAATCAGATCACGGCCTACATCGCCGGGCTGACGGTCATGTTCCTGCTCATTCTCGTCGGTGTGGATCCTCTGGTCACCGGTCTGCCACCGCGGGTGAGCGCGTTCGTGGCGAGCGTCGCGGTGCTGGGGCATTTCGAGAACATCGCGCGGGGCGTGATCGACCTGCGCGACGTGATCTACTTCCTGACGTTGGCCGCCCTGTTTCTGGCGCTTGCCTACTATGCGCTGATGCGGCGCAAGCTCTCGCGCGAGCGCGAGACACGACAGCGGTTGCGGCTGGGCACGGCACTCATCGTCGCCATCCTCATTGTCGTGAATCTGTTCGGGCGGCACATCGGCGGGCGACTCGATCTCACCCCCGGCAACGCCTACACGCTCTCACCGGCGACCAAGACCATTCTGGGCGATCTCGACGATCTGCTGACGGTGAAACTGTTCGTCTCGGAAGAGCTCCCGACGGAATTCGGCATCGTCAAGCGGGACATCGCTGACTTGCTCGCCGATATACGGAACGCCGGGGGCGGCAACGTGCGCGTCATCGAGATCGACCCCGCGGGAGACGAGGAGAAAGCCAACGAGGCGCGCGCGCTCGGGATCGCTCCGGTCCAGTTCAACGTGATCGGTGAGTCGGAGTTGCAGGTGAAGGAGGGATATCTGGGGCTGGCCCTGCAGTACGCCGATGGCACTGAGACCATTCCGTTCGTCCAGCGGACCGAGGACTTGGAATATCGACTCGTCACGTACGTGCGATCGTTGACGCGCTCGGACCGCGATGTCGTTGGCATCGTTGAAGCTGCACCTCCCTCCCAGCCGGGCGCCGGCGGTCCCACCTACCAGCGGCTTCGCTCCGAGCTCGGACGGAACTATGAAGTACGGCCGATCTCCCTGTCCGACAGCGCCGACATCCCGAGCGAGATCGACGTGCTGGTGCTGGCCGGCACGCCATTCATGCTGGATACTCTGCAAACCGAGCGGTTCGGGGCGTTCCTCCGGCGCGGTGGTGGCGCGCTCGTGATGGCCAATGGCATGGAGATCCAGCAGCAGAGTCTCATGGGGTCGGCGAGACCGGTTGGATGGAACACGCTGCTGCAACCCTATGGTGTGTCGGTCCGACTCGACATGGTCTACGACCTGGCGTCGAACGAGCGGGTCGCTGTCCCGATCCAGGCGGGCCGACTGCTCGTGTCCTACCCCTTCTGGGTGCGGGCGCTGAGCACGAGGCAGTCAATCATTGTGCAGGATGTCGAGTCGGCATTGTTCCCGTGGCCCAGCACGATCGACACGTCAGGGGCCGCACCAGGGACAGTGACTCCACTCTTCACGACCAGTAATGCCGGTGGAATCGAGAGCGGTCGTGCGTTCATTGCGCCGCAGCGCGACTTCCCGACCGACAGTCTCGCTCCCCGCCTCATTGCCGCATCGGTGAGTCCGACGGCGAGCGATGAATCGGAAGACCTCGCGGGACGGGTCGTGGTCGTGGGGAACAGCGATTTTGCCACCGATGCCTACGGGGAAGGCGGAACAGGCGGGGTCTTGTTTGCGCTCAACGCCGTCGATTGGCTTTCGCAGGATGCGGCGCTCATTCAGATCCGTTCGAAGGACCGTCGTCCGCCGCCGCTCGTGTTTGAGAGTCAGACCACGCAAACACTGGTCAAGTACGCCAACGTCGCCGGCATTCCGCTCGTACTGGTCCTGTTTGCCGCGTTGCGTCTCTGGCGTCGGCGGCAACGGGCCCAACTGGTGTACGAGCCGAGCGGAGGGACGCCATGAGCCTCACGCAGCTCAAGCGGATCGCGATCGCGTTGGTCGCGGCGATCTTCATCTGGGGCCTGACCGTGATCGTGAGCCGGGGGGGCGACGTCGTCGAGGAAGCACAGCTCATTCCCGCGATCGTGAGCGCCGACGTCGATCGGGTCGAGATCGCGGGGACGGACGACACCGTTCGGCTGGCTCGGACTGATTCGTCTGCTTGGACCGTGAACGGGTTCGCCGCAGCGCCCGATGCGGTGACGACACTCCTCACCGCATTGGGTGAGGTGGTGACTGGTGAGCTGGTGGCGCAGAACCCCTCCTCACACGAGCGCATGGGCGTCGACGAGGTCGGGGCAAAGCGGCTCCGGGTGTCGCACGGCGACGAAACGGTGGCGAACGTGCTGCTGGGCCGGCAGGGCCGCGCGTATCGCACGATCTACGCTCGACGCGACGGCGAGAACAACGTGTACCTGCTGCGCGGAGAGTTGGTCCCGCTCATCGACCGCACCCTCAATGATTGGCGCGACAAACGCATCGTGGCGGTAGAACCGGACAGCATCGTCCGTGTAGCCGTGGAGCGCGGCAGCGAGCGCTACACGCTCGTGCGCGGTGACTCGATGTGGACCTTCGCTGACGGTTCTCCGACCGACTCCGGCGCCGTTGCGGGAATGCTCGGAGAATTCCAGGCGCTCACGGCGCAGGGTTCAGGCTTTGCAACGCCGGTGCAGGCCGACTCGGCGGACTTTCGGCGTCCCGACCGGCGTGTCTCGTTGTTTGGAGCTCGAGGAGAGACACTGGCCGACCTCGTGTTCGATTCCACGGACACAGGCTTCTGGGTGCGCCGCTCGGACCGCGAGACGGTGTATCAGCTGTTTCGGTGGAGAGTGGATGACCTCACGCCGGTGGAGTCGGTGCTGCGGGGGCAGTAGCTGCTGTAGCGGCAGGGCGGCAGGAACTCGAACGGCGGCAGGGCGGCAGGACTGTCTCTCTCTCGTCCCTTCTCGTCTTCACGTGTCTCAGCAGGAAGCGAGGTGAGGGACATCCCCCATGGGTGAATCTCTTCCCGCCATCGGCCGCTCGGTCATCGCCTGCCGTCGGTGCCCGCGGCTGCTGAACCATTGTGAGCGCGTCGCGAAAGAGAAGAAGCGGGCGTTCCGTGACTGGACGTATTGGGGGAAGCCAGTTCCGGGTTTCGGCGATGCTAACGCGCGACTGCTGATCGTCGGGCTCGCCCCAGCCGCCCACGGAGCGAATCGCACTGGCCGCATGTTCACGGGCGACTCGAGTGGCGACTGGCTTTACGAGGCGCTTCATAGGTTTGGGTTCGCGAGCCAGAGTGAGTCGTCGTCGCGCGACGACGGGCTCGCACTGCAGGACTGCTTCATTACCGCTGCAGGGCGGTGCGCTCCTCCCGGCAACAAGCCTTCGCAGGACGAGTTGGACAAGTGCCAAGAGTACTTGGAACGGGAGCTGGCCGCGCTGGGGCACGTCCGTGTCGTCCTCGCTCTCGGTCATGTCGCCCATCGGCAGTACTTGAAGGCTGCAGGGTGGTGGACGCGCGTCGTGCCGAGTGAGCGTCCGGCATTCAAGCACGCGGCTGCGCACGAACTGCCCGATGGTCAGACACTGGTGACGTCGTATCACCCGAGCCGTCAGAACACCCACACGGGGCGCCTGACGAGGCGCATGTGGTATGGGGTGTTCCGGAAGGCTAAGGGGTTGTTGGACTGAGGATCAGCTTCTCAATCGGCGGTTATCCGGTCTGCCGCCCTGCCGCTGTCTCAACTTCCGCCGCTGCCGTGCCTACACATCCAGATTCTTCACGTACTTTGCATTCGCTTCGATAAAAGCTCGACGGGGTTCGACCTCGTCACCCATGAGGGTCTCGAACAGTTGGGCGGCGTCGACCGCGTCCTCGAGCTCCACGCGGAGCACGGTGCGGGTCGAGGGATCCATGGTCGTTTTCCAGAGCTGGTCGGGGTTCATTTCGCCGAGTCCCTTGTAGCGCTGGATGTTGACCGCGCCTTTTTGACTGCCCCCATTCGAGACACGCTTGACGTATTCCTCGCGCTCGTCGTCGTCGTAGGCATAGAACTCCTCCTTGCCTTTCGCGACACGAAAGAGCGGCGGCTGTGC
This sequence comes from Gemmatimonadota bacterium, assembly GCA_039588055.1. Classification (GTDB taxonomy): domain Bacteria; phylum Gemmatimonadota; class Gemmatimonadetes; order Gemmatimonadales; family GWC2-71-9; genus JAOTVV01. Next base: position 10,473 of record JBDHAN010000020.1, read on the forward strand.
GATGTAGACGTAACCGGCCTCGATCAGCGGGCGCATCTCGTTGTAGAAGAACGTGAGGAGGAGCGTGCGGATGTGGGCGCCGTCCACATCGGCGTCCGTCATGATGATGATCTTGTGGTAGCGGGCCTCGTCGAGCTTGAATTCGTCTTCGCCGATGCCGGTACCGATAGCGGTCACGATGGCGCGGATCTCTTCGTTGGAGAACACCTTGTCGACGCGCGCCTTCTGCGCGTTCAGGATCTTGCCGCGGAGCGGGAGGATCGCCTGAAAGGACCGGTCGCGTCCCTGTTTGGCCGACCCGCCGGCGCTGTCGCCCTCGACAATGTAGAGCTCGCACATGCTCGGGTCCGACAGGGAGCAATCCGCGAGCTTGCCCGGTAGTACGCCGCTCTCGAGCGCGCTCTTCTTGCGGACGAGCTCCCGTGCCTTACGTGCGGCTTCGCGGGCTCGTGCTGCGCTGAGTGCTTTGTCGATCACTGCACGCGCCGCCGACGGCGTTTCCATCAACCAGTTGCCGACGTGCTCGTAGATCACCGTCTTGACGATGCCCTCGACCTCGGAATTCCCCAACTTGGTCTTCGTCTGGCCCTCGAACTGCGGCTCCTTGACCTTGACGTGGAGCACCGCGGTCAGCCCTTCCCGCGCATCGTCACCGCTCAGCGACACGGTGCTCTTCTTGAACAGCCCCTTGTTCTTCGCCACCTCGTTCAGGCAACGCGTGAGGGCCGCCTTAAAGCCTGTGAGGTGAGTCCCGCCCTCGTGGGTGTTGATGTTGTTCACGAACGTGAACGTGTTTTCCTGGTAACCGGCGTCCCACTGCATCGCGATGTCGATTTCGACATCGTCTTTGGCCGTGGTGACGTGGAACGGCTTCGGATGGAGAGCCTTGCGGTTGCCGCGCAGGAACTGGACAAACTCCGAGATCCCCTTCCTGTAGAGAAACGACTCTGTCGCCGGCTCCTCCCCACGTTCATCGACCAGAATGAGGTTGATGCCGGAGTTGAGGAACGCCAACTCGCGGAGGCGATTCACGATCGTCCCAAGATCGAATTCCAGTTCGGTGAAGATCTCGGAGTCCGGCTTGAAGGTGACCTTGGTGCCGGACTTCTTTGTCGTGCCCGTGACCTCGAGTCCCTGCACCGTCTTGCCACGCTCGAACGCCATGTGGTGCTCGTTGCCGTCTCGCCACACCCACACGTCGAGATGCTCTGAGAGCGCATTGACCACCGACACGCCAACCCCGTGCAGCCCACCCGAGACCTTATAGGTGCTCTTGTCGAATTTGCCGCCGGCGTGCAGCATGGTCATTGCCACTTCCACGCCTGGTTTCTGCTCGGTCTTATGCAGGTCGACGGGAATGCCGCGCCCGTTGTCGATGACCGTCACCCGCCCATCTGCGTGCAGCGTGAGCTCGATCTTGTCGCAGTAGCCCGCCATCGCCTCATCGATGGCGTTGTCGAGCACTTCGTAGGCAAGGTGATGAAGACCGCGACCCGCGGTCGATCCGATGTACATCCCAGGCCGACGCCGCACGGCATCGAGGCCCTTCAAGACTTGGATGGAATCCGAACTGTACGCGTCGCGCGATCGCTCGTTGGCCATGGTATTCCGTGTGAACGAAATAGAAAAAGCGGGAGCCGAAAGGACCCCCGCGGTGGCGGCGTAAAACGTTTTCTCGCAGGGGTTTAGGGAGGGGCAGAAGGGGCAAGAGCGGCAGGAGGGGCAGAGGGGGCAGCGTCCGCAAAAAACGGTGTTTCCGCGCGGACAATTGGTGGTTACTGCGGGCGTGCGTGAATGCACTGTTGCGGGTGAACACGCATCGGAAACTTGTTACCTGGAACGCTGGTCGAGAGCTTGTGGCTGTGGTCTACCAGATTGCGGCGAAGCTTCCGCGGGACGAGCGGTTTGTCGCTGCGATGCAACTCATGCGTGCTGCATGGTCGGTCCCGAACAATGTGGCGGAGGGAAACGCACGAAGGGGAGCCAGAGAGCGCCGGAGATTCTTTGACATCGCGCTCGGAAGTCTCGCGGAAGTCGACTCGATCATCGCAACGCTTGACGACGTCTACGGTCTCGACAGCGAACTCATCGATCGAGTAGAAGAGCTCAGGCGGAGGATCACAGCCGGTTTGTTCGGCATGATGCGCAACGGCCGTCCTTAACCCACATCTCCTGCCCCTCCTGCCCCTCCTGCCCCCTCTACTCTCCTCTCCACACAATCCTTTTGATCTTCTTCCCGCGCGTTCCGAGCTTTCGCAGGATCTCCGGCGACATGAGCTGCAACTCCTGCATCCACGCGGACGACGTCACGCTGACCACCAGCACGCCGTCCTGTGACACGAAGTGCGGTGTGGTCACGCTGGCAATCTGCGGGCCGACCAGTTCTTCCCACTCCGGAATGACGCTGGCTTGATCCAGCCGTCGCTTGAGCCCCGCGCGCCTGATGTAGCCCTTGAGCGCATCGCCCAATGACTTGGCACTTCGATCGCGGTTATCGGACAAGACGTCCCTCCGCAATGCGCCAACGCGGCCGGTCGAGGAGCGCCGTCGGAACTTCGGATTCGCGTGGGGCCGTGATGATGGACTGACCGGGCAGGGTCTTCCCGATGAGTGTCAGCAAGCGTTCTTGCCGCCCACGATCCAGTTCCGCGAAGACATCGTCATAGAGGGCGATCGGTGCAGTGCCGCGCGCGGTCTCGAGGGTCTCGGCCTCGAGCAGTCGCAATGCGACGGCCGCCGTGCGCTGCTGGCCGGCCGAACCGTAGGTACGAAGTTCCTTGCCGTCCAAGAGCAACGTGACGTCGTCGCGATGTGGGCCGACGGTCGTCATGCCGCGTCGCACGTCCCGAGCGATCGCGGCGCCTAGTGCGTCGAGAATCCGTTCCGCCGAATCGTCTTCGCGGTGGTGGTCGGGTGCGTAGGACAACGTGGACTCGCCTTGCTCGCCCAAGGCCGCACAGGTTTCGCGGTACCGCCGCGACCACTGTGCGGTCCAACCACGGCGTCCCGCCGCAACAACAGCGGAGCTTTCAGCGAGGGGCCCATCGAACGCCCGGGCAGCGTCTTCCTGTGCCAGACGCAGTGCGGCATTCCGTTGCTTCAACACGTGTCGCATGGCCGTCAGAGCGGTGAGATAGCCGGGTTTGCTGAGAGAGAGGAGAATGTCGAGATAGCGTCGCCTACCCGCCGGACCTCCCGCAATGAGCATCTGGTCTGCCGGCGCAAAGGCGACCGCGGTGATGAGTCCAACGCCGTCCGAGAGCTTTTTCAGCTCTCCGTGGTCTACCGTGACCTTCTTACGGCGCCCGTGCACTTCGTAGCCCACCGTCACGCGCCGCGCCGCGCTCCCCGCGAGAAAGAACCCCTCCTCGCCGAATCGGACTAGCTCGCGGTCTTTGGCACCACGAAGCGACCGAAATAGGACCAGGTAGTAGATCGCTTCGAGCAGGTTGGTCTTGCCATGGCCGTTGGCTCCGATGATCACCGCACCGTCGGCGGGAAGCTCCACGTCCAGCGAGGCCAGATTCCGGAAGTTCCTGACCGTGAGGTCCGTGAGCCGTACAGCGTTCTCGTGGTCCGATGGCGCGGCCACGCCACTCACGTCACTGAATGACGAAGGCACGGGCGGCGGAGGAGACGTTGAACGTGGTGTCCGTCGCGACGATACGAATGACGATTCTGCCGGCCGTGGCCGAAGGCACGGAGATCGGAAAGCCGGCTTCGAAGATCGAGTCGTCGGGAAAGAGTGACGGGAAAGCGAAATTGACAGCGCCGGCGACGGCGGCGGCGATGGACTGGATGCGCCTGTTATCCGTGACGCGGACCTGCACGACGATCTCCTGGCCACTCGGCTGCACGCTGTCTCCGGGTAGGGGGGCAAGGAAGTCGAGCCTAGGTGCGGATGTGTCGGGTGCGCTCGGGTCAGCGTCGAATCGCGGCCGGGTCGGCTCAGCGCACGCGACGGCGATCCCGAGCGCGATGACGGCGGCCCCCACTCCTGCCCGCGTGCTCACAGCTGTTTCGCCTGCTCAAGTGCGAGCAGGCGGCGTTTGAGCGGAAGTCCCCCACCGTAGCCACCCAGCTTCCCGCCCGCGGCCACCACGCGGTGGCACGGTATCACGAGAGGCAACGGGTTCCGGCCGTTTGCGGCGCCCACGGCACGCGCGGCGTCGGGGCTCCCAATCCGTCGGGCGATTTCCCCGTACGTCGCGGTGCACCCGTACGGAATTGCCGAGACGGCGTTCCACACCTTCCGCTCGAACGGCGTCCCGCTCGGGGCCACCGGAAAGGTGAAAGCGGTGCGATTCCCAATCGCGTATTCCCGCAGCTCCTTGGCAACGCGCCGCTCCAGTGGCGTGTTGGGGCGGCGCGGGGCGTGCGCATTGAGCTCGATCCCCACGACGGCCGAGTCTTCCACGGTCACGGCGAGGGCAACCACCTTGGTGGCGACGGCAAATCGTCTTGCGGTCATGAGGTCCCGTTTGGGTTTCCGTGCCTCCCGGATGGCCTGGGAGGCCTCACTGAATAATACCGCGCGGGCACTGACACCATGCGCGGCGCACTTACTCCTGCCGAGAATAGTGGGCCGAATGAACCCTGCTTCACAATGTCTTCACGTTCTCTGCGCTCCCTGCGCCGCAGATAGGCGGTCAACCGCGGTGCCGTGTCGCCGACATCGCTCACCTCCTCTCGGGACCCGCCTATGCCACAGCAGGTGCCACGGCTCCTCGCAGTGTTCGTGCTTGCTGTGGTTGGCTTGCTCGTCGCCCGGAGCTTCCTCGTTCCCGAGACCTTTGGCGATCGGGGGCACTTCCGAGCGGCCGCCGTCGACTCGATCAGCGCTCGCGAGAAGCAGTACGCGGGACATGCGCAGTGTGCGCTGTGCCACAGTGACGTGACTGAGACCAGGCTCGCAGGCGACCATCGAAGCGTGTCGTGCGAGGTCTGCCACGAGCCGGCAGCGAAGCACGTGGCGGCTCCGATGGACGTGAAGCCCGTCATCGCACGCGACCGCGCCCTGTGCGTGCTGTGCCATGCCTACAATCCATCGCGTCCGACCGGGTTTCCTCAGATCGATTCGGTTGTCCACAACCCGAGAATGCCGTGCATGGGCTGTCATGCGGCCCACGCTCCCGAAACGCCGGTGCCGCCGCAAGCGTGCAGTGCCTGCCATGGACAGATCTCCAGTCAATTAACGGTGTCCCATCACGCTGCACTCCTGTGCACGACGTGCCACGAAGCTCCAGAAGAGCACAGGTTGAACCCCCGCGCGCTCCGCCCGTCCAAGCCGACCCAGCGGAGCTTTTGCGGGACCTGTCACGCCGGGGGGATATCCGGGATTCCGCAGGTCGATCTGCAGAATCACGGTGAGCCGCACGTGTGTTGGCAGTGCCACTATCCCCACCATCCGGAGGCCGGTTGATGCCGGAACACGCGGATCGGATGGATCGCGGCGCGCCGTCACCGGATGCCGGCGCCGTCGACCGCAGGGAGTTCGTGAACAACCTGCTGGGTGCGTGCTGCGCTGGAGCACCGTTGCTCCTGGGTGTGCTGCGAATCTCGGCGGCGGAGGCGCAGGGGGTGGATGAGCCATACGATCCCACCGAGCACCTCTATGGCATGGGTCTCGACGTGCGGAAGTGCATCGGCTGTGCACGCTGCGTCGTTGCCTGCAAGATCGAGAACGACGTTCCGGCGGAACCGCACTTCTTCAATACCTGGATCGAACGCTACGTGATCAGGGAGAATGGTGAGGCGGAAGTCGACAGTCCCAACGGTGGGATCGACGGCTTTGGGCCGATCCAGAATCCGGCGGCGGTCCGTCGCACCTTCTTCGTGCCCAAGCTCTGCAACCAGTGCGCCAGTCCGCCGTGCGTTCAGGTCTGCCCGGTGGGGGCTACGTTCATCACCGAAGATGGCGTCATCCTTGTGGACGAGGAGTACTGCATTGGGTGCCGCTACTGCGTCCAGGCGTGTCCGTACGGTGCACGATACATGCACCCGGAGAAGCGCGTTGCCGGCAAGTGCACGTTCTGCTATCACCGGCTCGTGAACGGGCTCGTGCCGGCCTGCGTGGAGGTCTGTCCCACCGGCGCCAGGGTGTTCGGTGAGCTGAACGATCGTGCCACTCCGCTCGCGAGATTCACGCGATTCAACGACCTGCAGGTCTTGAAGCCCCATCTGAACACAAAGCCCAAAGCGTACTACGCCAACCTGGCTGCCGAGGTGAGCTAGCCCGTGCAGGGATACATCTACCCGAACGAGTTCGAACTCCAGTGGGGCATGCTGGTGGTGCTCTACCCCTACCTGACGGGGCTCGTCGCAGGTGCCTTCATCCTGGCGTCCCTCGAGCGCGTGTTCAATGTGCAGGAGGTCGAACCGACCTATCGACTGTCGATGCTGACAGCGCTGGCGTTCCTGCTCGTGGCACCCCTGCCCCTGCTGGCGCATCTGGGACACCCGGAGCGTGCCTACGAGATCTTCCTCACACCCAATCGGCAGTCGGCCATGGCGATGTTCGGCTTCGTCTATGCCTGGTACCTGGCGGTCGTGCTGCTGCTCGAGATCTGGTTTGACTACCGGAAGAACCTGGTAACGTGGGCGCGCGAGGGCCGTGGGTGGATGCGGTGGGTCCATTACGCCCTGACGTTGGGTGCCACCGACCTGTCCGAGCGGTCATTGCGGTTCGACGAATCCGCGGGGCGGTGGATCACCGTCATTGGGATTCCCTCAGCCTTCTTACTGCATGGGTACGTGGGGTTCATCTTCGGATCCATCAAAGCCAATCCGTGGTGGAGCAGCGTGCTGATGCCGGTCGTCTTCCTGTTTTCGGCGATGGTGTCCGGCATCGCGCTCGTCCTCGTGCTGTACATGATCACCACGATGTTTCGCTGGCGAAAGATCGATATGCGGTGCCTGGACAAGCTTGCGCAGTTCTTGTTCTACGCGCTCATCGTGGATTTTTCGCTGGAGATGTTGGACTTCATCCATCGGCTCTACGAGGCAGAGGAGTCGATCGAGATCCTCTCACAGATGATCGAGACTCGGCTCTTCTCGAGCCTTATCGTGCTACAGATCCTGCTCGGCACGGTCATTCCGTTGATCACGTTGGCGTTGGTCTCGCCGGGACTCCGCAAGCAAGGGTTCGTCAGGTTGCCGCCCGAGCTGCGTCAGCTCGTGTACCTCGTCGCGGCTGTGTTCATCCAGATCGGGATCTTCAGCATCCGCTGGAACGTGGTCATAGGCGGGCAGTTGTTCTCCAAGAGCCTCAAGGGGCTCACCGTCTACAAGGTGGACGTGTTCGGTCTCGAAGGCCTCATGATGACGATCGGGCTGCTGTTCCTGCCGTTCGTGATTCTCTGGGTGCTCGTGAAGATCTTGCCGCCGTGGGGTGACGGGGAGGTACTGCAGGAGAGGGAAGCATGACGCGACTCAGCGCGAGATTCACTGGTGTCAAGTGCCCCGGGTGTGGTGGGTTCGTGACGCCGACCGTGCCTGCGGCGGACGGCGCCGCCGAAGAGGCCGCTCCCCCGCCGGGCGGGCGGTGGTCGTTCGTGTGGCGGCCACCCTCTGGAGAGGTGTGCCCGGATTGCGGGTTCCCACTGGCGCGGTTTGCGCGTCGCCTCAAGTGGATCTGGCTGTTTCGGCTTGGTGTCATGCTGCTCACGGTGGCGTTCGTGTTGCTCCTCGTGCGACAGTTCGTCGGTGTCGGCGCGCGGGTGGGCTGGGTGCTGCAGCTCATTGCTGCGGTCGGCCTCCTCATCACGGTGGTTGGAATCGTGGGTCTCGTGGTCGGAGGACGGCGCAAGGAGTAGTGGGCGTTCTGTCGGGAAGGGGCACTGGACCCGCCGGGCCATGTTCGGTATCGTGTTGCACATCCGCATTCTCATGATCACCATGCAAATGGTAGCGCACGGAACGGCTAGCTTTGTTGGCTCGACGAGGAACGTGGAGTTGGCTTTCCTTGTGCTTGCGGCGATGGTTGTTCCGCAGTCTGTCGTTGGGCAGGAATCCACCGGAGGCAACTGCGCCGCATGCCACGAGGTCCTTGGCGACGAACGCCTATCAGCTCCGGCCACCGCGTTTCGCAGTGACATCCACGCGGCTCGCGGCCTCGGGTGCGTCGCCTGCCATGGGGGGAATGCGAACACAACTGGCCTGGACGGGATGGATCCGGCGAGCGGATTTCTGGGCAAGCCGCAAGGCGCAGCGTTGCTGGACGTGTGCGGCCGGTGCCACTCCGACGCGGCGTTCATGCGCCAATACAACCCGTCCCTTCGAGTCGACCAAGTCCAGGAATACGTTTCCTCAGTTCACGGTCAGCGTCTCGTCCAGTTTGGCGACAGCGCCGTGGCAACCTGTGCGAGCTGCCACCCCGCCCATCACATCAAGCCGCCGTCCGATCCCGAATCGAGTGTCCATCCGTTGCGCGTGATCGAGACTTGCGGGTCGTGCCACGCCGATGAGCAGCACATGGAGCCGTATGGCATTCCGGTGGACCAGCGTGAGAAGTACCTGAGGAGCATCCACTGGGAAATTATGACGGTAGGAGGCGACCTCTCGGCCCCTACGTGCAACGACTGCCATGGCAATCACGGTGCGGCACCACCGGGGGTATCGTGGGTGGGGAATGTCTGCGGGCAGTGTCACAGCGTCATGGCTGGGAAATTCGCGGAGAGCCGCCACGCGCAGACGTTTGCCCTTCTCGGCGTGCCCGGGTGCGCCGTCTGTCACAACAACCACGAGATTACCAGGGCGAGTGATTCGCTTCTGGGTCTGGACAGCGGTGCGGTGTGTGCGCGGTGTCATTCGGCGAGTGACGGGGGCGGCGCGGTCGCCGGCTCGATGCGGAATCTGATCGATTCCTTGCGCACCAACTATGAGGAGGCGGAAGCGATCCTCTCTCAGGCAGAGCAGGCCGGCATGGAGGTGAGTCAGGCCCAGTTCGATCTGGAAGCTGCCTATACGGCGCTGGTTTCGGCCCGCGCCGCCGTCCACGGCTTCGATGTGATTGACGTGAGTGGCCAGGTGCAGGAGGGTCTTGCCATCGCCGCGCAGGCGCATCAACGAGGCGAGGAGGCGCTGGGAGGACTTCGGTTCCGACGGCTCGGGCTGGTGGTTTCGGTCACCATCATACTGGCGGTGATCGCGGGCCTAGTGCTCAAGATCCGCCAACTCGAAGGGACGTAGGGAACGACGTGACCGTGGGGAAGTGCGATGAGTGATCCTTCGCCTGGAGGTAGGGCCTCCCGCAGGCGTTTCGTCGATTGGCTGCTCAGCCGCACGCTGACCACGTGGCTGCTGAGCACCGGGTTCGGGGGCTTGCTGCTGTCGATTCTGTATCCCGCGGGGCGGTACCTGATACCCCCTGCGGCCGGCGAGTCGGCCGCAGCGAGTGTTACGTTGTCCTTCACGCCCGATGATATCGCACCCAATTCGGCGGAGATCTTCAAGTTTGGGAGCCGCGCCGGCATCCTGATCCGCACCTCATCCGGGGAGTTCCGGGCATTTTCCGCGGCCTGTTCTCACCTCGGCTGCATCGTCCAGTATCGGCCGGACCTCGCGCACATCTGGTGCGCGTGCCACAACGGCCACTTTGACCTCAACGGCCGCGAGATCGAGGGTCCGCCCCCGGGACCCCTTGAGATGTACACGGTCAATGTTCGGGGTGACCAGATCGTCGTGAGTCGAGGAGCCTGACATGGCTCGGCTCGTCGAGTCGCTGAACCAGACCCTCGTGTGGTTGGACGCCCGGCTTGGCTTGGCGGGGCTCAAGACCCTCGCGGCCAAGAAGGATGTGCCGGTGCACCGGCACACGATCTGGTACTACCTCGGCGGCATGACCCTGTTTCTCTACATCGTGCAGATCTCGACGGGCGTTCTGCTGTTGTTCTACTATCGCCCCAGTGCCGAAGAGGCATTCGAATCGGTGCAGTTTCTGATGGCGGAAGTGGAGTTCGGTTGGCTGGTGCGATCGATACACCACTGGGCCGCCAATCTCATGATCGTTACGCTGTTCCTGCACCTGTTCAGTGTGCTCTTGCTCAAGGCCTATCGCCGGCCGAGAGAGATCACATGGTTCAGCGGGATGGCGTTGTTTGGACTGTCGTTGGCGTTCGGGTTCACCGGCTATCTGCTTCCGTGGAACGAGCTGGCCTACTTTGCGACCAGGGTTGGCACGGAGATCCTCGGCGTGGTTCCCTTGGCCGGCGAGTTCCTGCTGCGGGTGGCGCGAGGCGGAGAGGACGTGAGCGGTGCGACGCTCACCCGCTTCTATGCCTTCCACGTTGCGGTGCTGCCCGCGACGGCGTTTGCGTTTCTCGCAGTTCACCTCTTCCTCGTTCAGAAGCTTGGAATGAGCGTGCCGCCGAGTGTGGAGCTGCGGGGTGGAAGTCGCGGAACGATGCCATTCTTCCCCAATTTCCTGCTGCGCGATCTGGTGGGGTGGCTCACCGCCCTGGCCCTGCTCGCAGCCTTGGCCGCGTTCCTGCCGGCCGAACTCGGTCAAAAGGCCGATCCGTTTGCGCCGGCCCCAGCCGGGATCAAGCCCGAGTGGTACTTCATGTTCATGTTCCAGATGTTGAAGTATCTGCCGGCGCACATTCTCGGCATCGAAGGAGAGGTCGTCGGCATCCTGGGGTTCGGTGTCGCGGGAGTGCTCGTGTTACTGATTCCGTTTCTGGATCGACGAACGGCGCGGGGAGAGCCGAGTCCGCTGTTCACATGGATCGGCCTCGGCATCATCGCCTTCGTCATTGTCCTCACGTTCCTTGGGTACACGGCTGACCCGACGAAGTAGCGTAGGCGCGGCGCGTTCGTCACGAGGGGGACGATCGGGATCGTTCTCGCAGCTGACCAGCGCGATGGAGCAGAAGTAGCGGAAGGTGAATAGACAACCCACATTCCCGGTGGGAGCCGAGGCATGAACCGGATCAGCGAACGAATCAGTGCGACGGTCTCGAGTGTGAAATGTCCGGGATGCGAGAAGCGAGTCCTTCCGACGTTCGCCGCTCCAGAAGCACCGCCGGAGACCGGTGGTGAAGAGAGTGGACAGCCGCGGTGGTCGTTCATCTGGCGGCCGCCGAGTGGTGAGGTCTGTCCGGAGTGTGGATTTCCCCTCCAGCGCTACGCGCGGCGGGTGAAATGGATCCGGCTGTTCTCTGCCGGCATCGTGTTATTGACCTTGGGCGTTCTCCTTGCTGTTTTGGGTACGATCAGTGAACCATCGCGCTGGGTCGGCACAGTCCGAAACGGGCTTCTTGGTGTGGGACTCGTGGCGTTTCTGGTGGGACTCGTGGGTGTTGTGCTTGGTGGGCGCTCGAGTTCGGACGGCGGCGAGGCTGGGTAGGGAGAGGTGGGATTCCCTTCCGGCTGCCCAGGGTCGGCCAACTGATGGACCGCATTCTGAACGCCCGAGCGCGGTTAGGCGAGTGTGAAGGTCCCTTTAGATCACAGGTCGACTATTGCCGAAGCTAGCGAAACCACGTAAAAATACGTAAGCAGACAGAATTCGTAGGATTACACCGGTCATTTTGGGGGGTGCGCCGATGGCACGTTCATCGTTCGGGACAACGCTCAGAGCGGTAGCAGCTGCGGGGTTGTTGCTCACCGCGGCGTGCGACGACGATATCCGGTTTGTCGAGCGAGTGCCGTTCAACCCGCCGCCGGACGCGGTCGCGGGGTTCCTCGGCTACTATGACGCGGCTGACGGGTTCACGACGTGCGGAAACTGTCACGCCGACGAGCAAGAGTCATGGGCTGAGACGCATCACGCCGAGGCTTGGGAGGCGCTGCAGGGTTCGGGCAGTGCGCAGTCGTTCTGCGAGCCGTGTCACACGGTGAGCGAGAACGGCAACTCGACCGCCGGGGTGGTCGGCCATTCGGCATTGGTGGCGGATCAGGCAGCGCTGCCCGACAGTGCTGTCCTCGCCGCGTATTACGACGTCCAATGTGAGAGCTGCCATGGCCCCGGTAGCGATCATGTGATGACGCCCTCGGCCACGCAGCCGCTCGCGTCCGCCGCCGTGGGCACCGCTCTCACGAACGGGTGCGGAGAGTGCCATACGGGCGTCCACAATCCGTTCGTGGAGCAATGGGAGTCCTCGGCCCATGGTACCGGTGGGAGCTTCACTTACGCCGGTGGGCGGGCCAGCTGCAACCAGTGCCACAGCGCCCAGGCTGCACTGGTTGAGCATTTCAGCGAGAACTCCCGCTTTCTGGAAAAGGATGGCGACCCGCTGCCGATCGTGTGCGTGGTGTGCCACGATCCCCACTCGGAGACGTACGAGCACCAGCTCCGCGCCCCGCTCTCGGGCTTCATCACCAACAATCTCTGCGTCAAATGCCACAACCGGCGCACCGTTCCGGGCGCGGGGTCCCGTGGCCCCCACGCCGCACAGGGTCCGCTGGTATTGGGCACCACCATCGCTTGGTGGCCACCCGGGTTCGCCTGGCTCGAGGGTCTCACGGCGAGTCATGGGGACACGGATGTGAATCCGCGGCTGTGCGGCACGTGCCATGTGGAGGAGTTCGAGATCACTGATGCCGCAACCGGCGACTTCGTGTTCCGGAGTGTTGGACACTTGTTCGAGGCAATCCCGTGCGTGGATGCCCAAGGCATTCCCGTGGGTGGTGATTGCACCAACGATGAGCGTCGGTTTGACGCATGCGCCGGATGCCATGGCTCGGCAGCCTTTGCCCAACTCGCGTTCGAGAGCTTTCGGGCCGAGCTTGATCTCCTGCTCATGCAGATCTGGACGGACACTGACGACAACGGCGTCCTCGAGCCGACTGACGTGGGCATTCTCCCACAGATCATTGCGGCCAGGGGTGGGAAGGAGCTCGACCGCAGCGATACGCTGTTTACGTTTGCCGAGGGCGTGCTGTACAACGCACAAGTCGCGGCCACGCATACTCAGGACCAAGTTCTCAGCGGGCGGGTTGTGGTGGCAGCAGACGATACGGTGCGCTTTTCGGGTCACTACACCGCCGGCAACGGCGTGCACAATCCGCCGTTCCTGGAGGCGCTGCTTAAGTCATCGATCCAGGGTGCTGCCGACTACTACGGCATCGTGCTCCCGGCTGGACTTGATCTGACGCTCCCGCCGCTGGCGGAGGCACGAAGGCCGTAGCGGGCCTCGCTGGCCAAACCTGACGTGGCACGGTCGTTCGGCCCCGCCTTCGGACAGAGGGCGGGGCCGTTTGTACCTTGCCGCCGGGCGGGTCGTTGGAGGCCTCCTCGGGCCCTGAGGGAGTTACTTTGTAGCTGACAGGTGCTGCCGCCGTGCGAGCATGCATCGACTGCCAGAAGGGGATGGAGCCGCGACGCGGATGGCTGAAGACCAAGACCGTTCGACTGGGATTGGGTTCAACGAGCTGCTGCTCGGTGCAGTGATCACGCTGATCGTCGCGGGCATGGCGTTTGGTGTGGCGCTGTACGTCCTTCCGGGCGAACACCTCGAGCTCCCCGAGTTTCAACCCGTGATGTCGGCAGGGCGGGAAGCGGACTTCCCTGTCGGTGCGAGCCGGCTGATCCGATGGGGTGAGCGTCCGGTGCTCGTCGTTCGCCCCGAGGAAGGCCGTTACTTTGCACTCCAGGGGGCCGGGCCCAGCGATGGATGCCTGCTGCGGTGGGAGCCGGAGGGGTCACGCATCATGTCGCCCTGCAGCTACGTGGTGTACGACGTTCACGGAAACGTGGTGACGGGACTCACGAGGGCTCCGCTCGCGCGGTATCCCGTGTTCGTTCGCGACGGCGTCATCTACGTAGCGGAGTCCTGACATGGCGAATCGTATCCTCTCCGCGGTGCGGTCCTGGACGGTCCAGACATGGGGCGATTTCGTGGCGAGCGTCGACGCGGGTCTGCTCGCAACCGTCCGTTTCGTTGGGTTGATCTATGGACCCATTGATCGCCGTCTGCCCATCAATGAGGCGTGGCGCAAGGCACTGCGCTACCGATTGCCGAGTCACGTCGGGTGGCGCCATATGTTTGGCGGGATAAGCTACCTCCTGCTCATCATTCTGGTGGTCACCGGGGTTCTCCTGGCGTTCTACTACCGCCCCTCGGTTGAAGAGGCGTATCCCAGTATCCAACACATCGTCTCCGAGGTCAGATTCGGCTGGCTGATCCGTGGCCTCCACGTGTGGGCGGCGAGCCTGATCATCATTGCCGTCCTCGCGCACATGGGTCGGGTGTTTTTCGAGGCAAGCTACAAGCCTCCTCGCGAAACGAACTGGACCATGGGCCTGATCCTCTTCGGTGTCGTGCTGCTATTCGGGGCGACGGGCTACCTACTGCCATGGGATCAATGGTCGTATTGGACCGTGACCGAGGTCCTCGACGCCGTTGCCGCCGTTCCGTTGGTTGGCGCCCCCGTGGCAGATGCCGTCAAGGGTGACGTCATAGCCTCAGGGGCGACCTTAAGCCGGTTCTTCGCCATTCACGTGATCGTGCTGCCGTGGGTGGCAGGGGCTGTCGTCGCGTATCACTTCACGCTCGTACGGCGCCGCAAGCTCGCGCCGCCGGTCGACGAGGAGGAAGAGCGGCGTCACTGGCGAGTAAGTGTGGCGGTTGGCCCAGACGGAGGGGATGAAGAAGAGGAGGAGAAGGAGGGGATCCCATTCTTCCCCAACCACCTGCTTCGGTCTTTCATGGTCGCGGTCACGACCGTGGCTATCGTATTCACGCTGGCCATTCTCTTGCCACGTCCGGTCGGTGATCCAGCGAATCCGGGCGTCGTTCCGAACGAACTCGTCTCGACGTGGGTCCCGGTGGACGTCTCGATCGCACTTATTCGATTACTCGGCCCCTGGGGGTTCACGCTGTTTACGCTCTTGGGCATCGCCCTGGCGTTCCTGCCCCTGTTCGATCGATCCCCGGAGCGACGCTGGCGCAAGCGACCGGTAGCCACAACCCTGGGCATCGCGTTCTTCGTGGGCTTCGTGGCCTTGTGGGTCGTTGGCCGGGCCATCGGGTCGGTGCCGCCGACGTCCGGGCCGCGAGGCGATCGGGTCGGTCAGGAGGTGGAGTACCGAGATTCGCCCGCGCTGCTGGCGGAGGCGGGCCCATTAGGAGATTGGGCCGAACGGTCCCGGGGCTCTTTGCCCCCGGCGGGTCGAAACCGGTGACGTGGGCAGGTAGGGGATTCATCGTGTCGGCGCTGGTCCTCGGTGCCGCTCCGGGGGCCGCGAATGCTGAGGCGGCAGTCGAGTCGGCGTCGCAGGGGCAGGCTCGTGTTGCGACTGACAGTGCCTACGGATGCCTGATATGCCACGCTGATAAGCGCCGGGCTTTTCGGTCGGGCGTGCACTCCGAGCGTGGGATCCGCTGTCACGACTGCCACGGTGGGGATCCGGGGTCCTTCGAGACGGCGACGGCGCATCGGGGCCGTTTCGTCGGTATCCCCACAAAGGAGGAGACCGTTGGCATGTGCTCCGCCATGCCGATCCGAATCAGATGCGCCAGTATGGCCTCGCCGCAGACCAGCTAGCGGAGTTTCGTACCAGCCGCCACGGCGAGCTCTTGCTGGGGCAGGGCAACGCCGATGCGCCCACGTGCACGGACTGCCACGACGCCCACTTGATTCTGCCGCCGGAAGATGCCCGCAGCAACGTGCATCCGACCAATATTCCCGCGACCTGTGCCGTCTGTCACGAGGACGCGCAGCTCATGGGACGATACGGGATGCCCACTGGTCAGCTGCGTCAGTATCGCGCGGGTGCCCACGGAATTGCCGTGTTCGAAAGACAGAACTACGCAGCGCCGACCTGTATCGGGTGCCACGGGTCCCACGCGGCCCTGCCGCCCAAGGTGACGGAGATCGCGCACGTTTGCGGCGACTGTCACGTGCTGCTGGCCCGGTCACTCTATCAGGGGCCGCACGGCCGGCCAGCCCTCGGTGGCGGGTTTGCCGGGTGTCTCGGTTGCCACACGAATCATGGGACGCAGCGGATTGCTGACGAGGCCGTGGCGGAATCGTGTGGTGCGTGTCACGACCACGAGAGCAGCGCCGCAGCGCTGGGCGATGAGCTGGAGCAGCGAATTCTTCACGCGCGTGCCGAGCTCGAGACCGCTGCAGCTGCCATCGACGAGATGGTCCTGTCTGGGCGCGACGTGGCCGACGAGCGCTTCCGCCTGCGCGCGGCGCGGAGTGCGTTCCGTCAGATCGCGCATGTGCAGCACAGTCTGGATCTGGAACAGTTGGAGGATCTCGTCCGGCAGGTGAGAACCGAGACCGAGCGTATTCGAGCAACGGCGGAGCACCACGCCGAAGTGCAGTGGGAACAGAAGCTGTGGCTCGCCCCGATCTGGTTCTTGACCCTCGCGGGTCTCGCGCTGGCGTGGTTTAAGCTTCGAGAGCTAGGGCACTAGATGATGACTGGACAGAGGGCTTGGTTTCGCAGGCTGTCGCGGCCGCTCAAGATCGCGATCCAGGTCGGTGTGTTGGTGGTGATTCTGTCGGGTGTCGCCGGAGTTGGCTTTTTGGAGTACAGCGCCCAGCCGAGCTTCTGCAAAAAGTGCCACAACATGGAGCCCTACTATGACTCGTGGGCCACGTCGTCCCACAACGACGTGGCGTGCATCGAATGTCACTATGCGCCTGGAATTCGTGCGGAGGCCATGGGCAAGTTTCAGGCTGCGAATCAGGTGGTGAAGTACGTAACCGGCGCATACGGCACCAAGCCGTGGGCAGAGATCGAAGACGCCGCCTGCCTGCGGTCTGGGTGTCATTCGCTCCGCAAGGTCGAAGGGCTGGTGACGTACCGTCCCACGCCAGGGGGGCCAGCGGTACGATTCAATCACACCCAACATCTCGGTGAGCTGCGGCTCGGCAAACAGCTTCGGTGCACCAGCTGCCACTCGCAGATCGTGCAGGGCGACCACTTGGCTGTGACGCCGCAGACCTGCAACCTCTGCCACTTCAAGGGAGCGCAGGACCGCGAGGCCGGTTCGGATTGCGTCGCGTGTCATCGCGAACCTCCGCGGACCGTCTCTCCAGCGGGGTTCGTGGTGGACCATCCGCAGTACGTCCGCGACCTTGTGAACTGCCGCTCCTGTCACGAGCAGGTCACGGACGGCTCGGGAGCGGCCGACGAAGCACGCTGCTGGACCTGCCACAACGAACCGGCGAGGATCGACGAGTTCGGGAGCACGGAGCTGGTCCACCGCGTGCACATTGCCGAACACAACGTCGAGTGCGCGCAGTGTCATACTCCCATCGAGCATCGAGTCGTCGCACTGGGCCAGAGCGCTGAACTCGATTGTGCAGCCTGCCATTCCCGGGTGCACGAGGAACAGCAGCGGCTCTACGCCGGACTCGGCGGACACGGCACGCCGTCGCAGCCCAGTTCGATGTTCCTCGCGCGCGTCTCGTGTCAGAGCTGCCATCAGCTACCACAGGGCATCGCTGCGCACGAGGGGGTGCAGGCCGCGGGCGAGGCATCGTGCATGTCGTGCCACGGCGTGCGGTATGCCAATATCCTCCCCTCGTGGCAACACGAGTCGGACCGGCGCACCCGCCAGGTGGAGTCGGTCGTGGCGTCTGCGCGGCGGGCCGCCGGGTCAGCGTCGGTGCGCGTGCGAGGTCAGGTCGACAGCCTGCTCGGCCTCGCCGAGGAGAACGTCGCCTTCGTCCGGCGTGGGAAGGGCGCTCACAACATCGCCTATGCCGACCAGCTCCTCCGGGCCTCTCTTGAGCTCACTCGGGAAGCTGTTGAGAGCGGATCGCTGCCCTTCAGGGTTCCGGCGGTGGATCTCGGGCCGCCAATCAGCGAGAACGCGTGTCTCCAGTGCCACTTGGGTGTCGAGCGCGAGACCGTGACGTTCCTCGGGCGCCGCTTTGACCATGAGCGCCACACCATTGCCGCGGGCCTCGAGTGCGGAACCTGTCATAGCTCGCTCGACGATCATGGCAAGACGCTTCTCAAGAAGACGTCGGACTGCGCGTCGTGTCACCATCCGCAGATCGGTGCTATGAACTGCGCCGCGTGCCACTCTGGCCCCGGGGGTGCACCGACAGAGCCCATCGACCACCCGGTCGGCGCCTTCCCGCACCAGCCCCACCTGGAGGCGGGCTTTCAGTGCGTGAATTGTCACGAGGCCCCATCGATGAGCGCCGATGGTGTCGACTGCACGACTTGCCACGCCTTGCACCACCAGCCGGAAGCGACCTGCGTGTCGTGTCACCAGTCAGGTGCAAAAGAGAAGCACGCACTGGCGTTCGCGCACTCGACCTGCAGCCAATGCCACGGTGAGAAAGCGCAGGGCATCACCAAGTGGACGCGACAGGTCTGCACGGTGTGCCATGTCGATCGCGTCGAGCACAACGCGCCCGTGGCGTGCGAGCTGTGCCACGAGATCGCGCCGATTGGGTCCGGGGAGAGCGGTTAGACGGGTCCGCCCACGTCGATCGGAGTAGACCCAGATCGCGTTCACCTGTGGCGCTGATCAGCCCACCCGTGAGTCCCCGTCGCCCGCCGGCTGCATCCGTTGTTGCTCCAGCCATCGAGCGTATTCCTTTGGATGGTGATGCTTGAGCTCGGTCAACGTCATCTTGCCATCCAGCCACACCCGACTCATCGGCCACACGCCCGGCTTCAGATGCACGTTGTAGAGGTGGCCCAGAATGACGGCGAGAAACGCCAGAATCGCCTCGTACCCGTGGATGAGTCGGACAAGATCGTAGACCCACTTGGGGAAGAGAAGGAGAGTAAACTCAAAGAACCACATCATGAGGCCTGTGATCACCATGATGATAGAGCCCCACACCACCGCGAAGTACTCGAACTTCTCGAACGGGTTGAACTTGTCGAATGGTGGGGGTTCGTCCACTTTGCCAAACTCGTACCTGAGGAAGTGAACGAGGTCGGTCACGTCTGACCAGTGCGGCATCACACTGCCAAAGTCCCTGCGCCCTTCTTCGGTGAAGACGATCCAGAATCCGTGGTAGACGCCCAGCGCAATGAGCGCCACGCCCGCCGTGTGATGGAGGAACGTCCGCAGTGTGAAGAGTCCCCTCGTCGCCCAACTGCCGACACTGGGAAGCAGCACTGGAAGGCCCGTCACGATCAAGATCGTGAACGTCACGATCAACACGATGTGCTGCACACGCTCGGACGCAGTAAACCGGACGACCGTAAAGCGGTGCAGATTCCGCCCTGCTGGTGCGAAGTCAGCCATGGCGACCTCCGCTCGGTCGATCGAACATCCAGTACCGATACTGGTCGAGCGCAATGAGCCCCAGCGCGTACACGACGGTTATGGCGATCACGATGATGTAGAACCACTGCACACCACGTCCGATGAGCGAGTGCTCATCCACGAAGGAGGCGACGTGGATCTTGCCTTCGGTGACACCTTTGCCAATGCCTGGGTGGCACCCGCCGCACGTGGCCTGCAGCTTGGACGGATGGATCCGCGAGGTGGAGTCGCTCGACGGCAGGATCTCATGCGCGCCGTGACAGCTCTCGCAATTGGCGGCGGTCAGCTGCCCACTCTCGAGTGCAACACCGTGGAACGAGCGCTCGAAGGTACGCCCGCGTGCCACAGACACCCCGTACTTGCGGTTGAATTCCTCGCTGTCGTGACACTCGGTGCACGTCTGTGCCACGTGTCGCGGACTGACGTGCGACGTGGGGCTCGCCACACGCTCTACCCCGTGCTCGGCATGGCAATTCACGCACGTTGGCGCGTCCTCGTTTCCGGCAGCGAATTCTGTCCCGTGCACGCCGCGGGCGTACCTGGCCATGAGTCCGGCGTGGCACGTGCCGCACGTGTCGGTGACCCGTTGGCGGCTCACCGCGGCCGCGGAGTCTTCGACCGCCTTGATGGCATGCGCTCCGGTGCCGGCCGCGCCGTGGCAGTTGGTGCACACCGGCGCCACCGACAGCCCCTTCTCGAGGAGGCCCCGCCCGTGCACGCTGTGCTTGTAGGAGGCCACGGTCGCCACGTTCTCCTGTCCAAAGCGCGCCATCTTGTCGCGGTCCTCATGACACGTAGCGCAGACTTCGAACTGGGTGAGCCGGTAGACCGACGACGACGGGTCACGCGGCCCGAGAATGTGGTGGTGGGTGTGACAGTCGCCACACGTGGCCGCGGCTTCTCGAGTTTCCGGGTGCGTCTGTCCGTGGACGCTGGTCGTGAGCTGCGACTGCGCTTGTGGATGACAGCCACCGCAGTTGACCGGTGCCACCGCCCCGTGGGGGTAGTCGCCCACGTCGCTGTGACACAGTTCGCAGCCAAATCCCATCTTGCCGTGTACGGATTCCTGGAATTTCTGGGGCGTGACGAGGAGCGACTGCGCCGTGGCGGAGTCTCCGGCCATCGAAACGAGAAAGTCTTGGTTGGAATGACACGCGACGCACATAGATTGTGCGCCAGCTCTCGGTGCCAAGGCCGTTAGCGACACCGCGAGGAGTGTTCCGCCCCTGCTCCAGAACCCTCGTGATGAGAGTTCGGGCATTTCCCCCACCTCCCACTGCGCACGTTGCGCACCTTAAAATACCGAGTGTTTGGCCCCGATTTTCGAAGAGAGAATGAGGGTCTCTTTAATTAGTTAACCGCGCCACTCGCAGTTCACTACATTGCGCTCAGGAGCGAGCAAAGCGGCATCGCGCAGCACGATAGGCCGATGGGGCGCTGAACGCAGGGTGGATGCGTGTGGGGGTAAACGCAGCAAGGACGATCGGATTTTTCGTCGCGCTCGCCGTGTGCGCGGCACCTCGTGGCGTGGCGCAAGACGACCAGGCGTGCCTCGTCTGTCACGGGAACGGGCAGATGTTCGCGGGCTCTCGCGACAGCGCGCGGTTGCATGTCTCCGAGCGTGTGCTGGCGAGGTCGGTGCACGGGGCGGCGAACCTCCAGTGCGCGATGTGCCACCTCGGGATGGACTTCCCGCACCCGGACGAACGTCCGGAGCCGGAATGTGATCTCTGCCACAGTGCGCAGGCCGAGCAACACAACACCTCGCTGCACGGCCAGGCGGCGGCACGCGGCGATCCCCTTGCGCCGAGTTGCGTGGACTGCCACGGCGGACACAACGTCAGGTCGCACCTCGACCCCCGTTCACCCACGCGGGTAATGAACATCCCGTTCCTCTGTGGGGAATGTCATCACGAAGGAACGCCTGTCTCGCGCACTCGCAACATCCCGCAGGACCGCATACTTGAGAACTACTCGCTCTCCATCCACGGCGAGGGCTTGTTCCGTCAGGGGCTCACCGTCACCGCCGTGTGCACCTCGTGTCACAACTCGCACGAGATCCTGCCGCACACCGATCGGCGCTCGAGCATCCATGAGGCGAACGTCGTCGGCACCTGCATGCAGTGCCATGCGCAGATCGAAGAGGTACATCGACAGTCTATCGAGGGACGGCTCTGGGAGGAGGAGCCACACAAGATCCCGGTGTGCGTGGACTGCCATTCACCGCACGAAGTACGGCGTGTGTTCTACAACGCGGGCGCGGCAAACCAGGACTGTCTCCGCTGCCACGAGGACGAGACGCTCACCGGCGTGGCGCAGGGCGATACCGTGTCGCTCCATGTCGACGGCGAGGCCTACGCCGTTTCCGAGCATCGCAATACCGCCTGCTCACAGTGCCACTCCGAGGTGAACCCCGCACTCAGGCGTCCATGTGCGGCGGTCACGTCTCCCGTGGACTGCTCCATTTGCCATGCCGAGGTCGTGACCGAGTACACCGGGGGCATTCACGGAATGCTCGCAGCGCAGGGAGACCCGGACGCGCCCGTGTGTCTCGACTGTCACTCGAAGCACGCAACCAAGGATCCACTGGATCCGGCAGCTCCCGTCTTCTCGCGGAACGTGCCTGAGTTATGCGCACGGTGCCATCGGCAGGGAGAACAAGCGGCCGTCCGTATCATTTCGCACGTTCCCGCCCCCGTGGAAAGCTACGAAATGAGCATCCACGGTAAGGGACTCCTGCAAAGCGGCCTCACCGTGACCGCCACGTGTAACGACTGCCATTCGGCCCACGGAGAGCTGCCTCCGGCCGATGAGCGTTCGACGGTGCATCCAGACAACGTCGCCGACACCTGCGGCCAGTGCCATTACGGCATCGAGGAGATCTTCCAGACCAGCATCCACTGGCCCGGCAACGGCGAATCCGCCGCGACGCAAGACGAGCTTCCCACGTGCGAGGACTGTCACACGTCCCATACGATCAGCCGAGTGGACCGCGGCGACTTCCGTATCACGATGATGGACCAGTGCGGCCGCTGCCACGAGGACGAGGCGGAGACGTTCTTTGACACGTTCCACGGGAAGGTGTCACGCCTGGGCGACGAGGCCGCCGCCAAGTGCTATGACTGTCACGGGACACACAACATCCTGCCGACGTCGGAGCCGGCGTCGATGCTCAGTCGGCGCAACGTGGTGGAGACTTGTTCGCAGTGCCACAAGGGAGTGAGCGTCCGGTTTACAGGGTATCTCACACATGCGACCCACCACGATCCAGAGAAGTACCCGTTCCTGTTCTGGACATTCTGGGGGATGACGGCTCTGTTGATCGGGACGCTCAGCTTCGCGATGCTCCACACCGTGCTGTGGCTGTGGCGGCTGATTTGGACGCCGTGGCTTGCTCCGCACGCGAAGCCGAAGGAAGGTGAAAAGCTCTACCGCCGCTTTACGGTCTGGGAGCGATCCATGCACGGCGTGATGCTCCTGAGCTTCTTCACGCTCGCACTCACGGGCATGGTGCTCAAGTTCTCGTACATGGGGTGGGCGCAGGCGTTCGCTGCGTTCCTGGGAGGGTTCGCGACCACCGGCATGCTCCATCGTCTCGGTGCGATCGCCCTCATCAGTATCTTCCTCGCGCATCTCTGGGACGTGCGGAAGCGCAAGAGAGACTCAGGCCTCTCCTGGCTCAAGTTCATCCAGACCGAGTCGTCGCTCGTCTTCACGAAGCGTGACCTCAGGGAGTTCGCCGCCTCAATCAAGTGGTTCTTCGGCAGAGGACCGCGGCCCAAGTACGGGCGCTACACCTATTGGGAGAGGTTCGACTACTTCGCGGTCTTCTGGGGAATGTTCATCATCGGGTCGACGGGTCTCCTCCTGTGGTTCCCGGAATTCTTCACGCGTCTGCTCCCCGGTAGGACGGTGAACGTCGCGACGATCCTGCACAGCGACGAAGCGCTACTTGCCGTCGCATTCATCTTCACGGTGCACTTCTTCAACACGCACTTCCGGCCGGACAAGTTTCCGTTGGACCCGGTGATCTTTACGGGTCGCGTGCCGCTGGAAGAATTAAAGCGCGACAAGCCGCGGGAGTACCAACAGCTGGTTGAAAGAGGTGAGCTCGATCGCCATCTCGTGGATCCGTATCCGAAGAAACTCGAACGGGCGTTCAAGGTGTTTGCGTTCGCTGCCCTCGGGATCGGACTGGCGCTCATTGCACTTATCGTCTACTCGATGCTGTTCGGCTATCGGTGAGGTGACTGCGCCTTGACCGTCCGCTCGCTCGTCTTGATCGCCAGCGTACCCATGCGTGCAACGGCCAAAATCAGTCTGGACGAGTCGGGATTCGCGTCTTAGCTTACGGACCATCCGTCTGAGGGGGAGGGGTCATGAGATTGTCCGCCATCCGCGCGGCGGTCGCTTTTGGGGCTCTGGCGGTGCTGGCGACGCCGCTTCACGCGCAAGGCTACAACGTCCGGCTGGACACTTGGTTCCAGTCGGCGGCATACCGCGGCTGGCAGGCCGACTCGATCCTCGCGAGCAACGCGGTTCCGGGAGTCGGCGGCGGGTTTGTCACGTCCGACGGGATAGCGGCCCGGTGTCCGGCCGGGGCCGCGTATTGCACGTTCTACGAGGCTGGGCCTGAGCTTCGCGGTCAGCCGGTGGTTGCGACCGTGGATGCCGGTGTGTGGGGCTTCGGTGTGGAAGGGTTGCGGGCGCGAATTCGAACCCGATTGGTCGCGGATCTGGCCGACGCGGCTGATCAGGGCGCGGCAAACTCGGATCTCGATGTGTGGCCTGCTGCCGAGCCGAACCTGCAGTTGGTCGAAGCCTATTTGGAGTACAGTAAGCGCCTCTACACGGTTCAGGCTGGCCGTACCCACGTGTTCTCGCGCTTGGGGTGGGTTGGACTCGACGGTGGTCAAGTCACGTTCAGGCCATTGGGTGGCAAGCTCAGGGTTGGGGTGTGGGGTGGCGGGGCGCTCGCGAACGCAACGACGCTGCCAATTACACGGGCCGAGCTGAGCCCCCTCGGAGAGTACCGGCCGGACCAGCGGCCCCTGGTGTTCGGCGGGCAGGTCGGCTGGTCGCACCGCTTCGTCGAGGGGCGGATCGTCTACCAGACGGAGATTGCCACCGACTTGGCGAAGCGTGTCGGCGAGCGCGGTGCCCTGGATCTCACGGTCAGGCCGCCGTTCGAGGGCCTCACGGTGCTCGGCGGCATAGAGTACGACTTCGGCGTCGGCGAGGTCGGGACACAAGACTTTCAGGTCAGGTACCGTGATCCCGCAGGGTGGGGGCAACTGACCGTTGGTCAAAAGCGCTATCGACCGTACTTCCCCCTCTATTCTATTTGGGCTGTCTTCACGCCGCTCCCGTACAACAGCTTCTGGGGGTCGGCGGCAGCCTATCCCATCGACGGCCTCCAGCTGCGACTTCGCGGCGAGACCTACCGTTACAGTGATGCCGACGAGTCGAGCTCTCCGCTCACCAATCTCGAGGACTCAGGGTGGCGTGTGAGCCTCGGCGGATCCTACGACGCGCCGTACGACGTGACCCTCAGCGCCGACTACCATGCAGAGTTTGGCCCAGGCGCCTCGTCGCACGGCTGGCACGGGCGGGCGTTCTACACACCGTCGCAATTCCCGTTTTCCCTGACGGCGCACGGTGGGTATTTTCTCCGTCCGTTGGAGTATCGGTTCAATGATGCGAAGGTGTGGACACTGGGACTCCGGGGCGACCTTCAGTTGAGAGATCAACTGTTCCTGAACGCCGAGGCCATTCGGTATCGTGAGAAACGGGAACGGCCCGACGCCGCGCGGCTTGACTGGTCGCACACGCGCTTCAACCTTGGGATCACGGTCGTCTTGAGCTCCAGCACGTCTACGCGGGGGGTGCATCCCGCCATTCTCCGCATTCCAGAGACTCGGGGGTCGCGATGAAAACGCCTGTGAGCCTTGCCGCGGCGGCGGTCATCGCGGCAGCGTTCGGTGCCAAGGCGGTGCCGGCGACTGACGGCCCGCTGCTTCAGCAATTCGATCACGCGAAGCACCTGGCGTTGTTCTCCGACTGCGCGACGTGCCACGCCGGGGTGCGCGGAAGCGGGTCCGTCTTTCCGGAGCCATCCTTTTGCGCGACATGCCACGACGGGAGCATGCAGCCGAGGGTCGACTGGAGTCCCCCGGGACCGTCGGGCGCCAACCTCAGATTCTCGCACGACGCGCACCCGGCGCTCGACTGCGCACAATGCCATGGATCGACGAGCATGATCCAACGGGCGGTGGTCGAGAACTGCCTCGCGTGTCACGGCGTCCAGGGCGAGCATCAGGACGCGAATGTCTCACCGTGCGAAGTGTGTCACTTCCAGCCACCTGCGCCGGCAACGCATGCCTACGAGTGGCGGCAGCAGCACGCTGTGCAGGCCGCCGCCTCGCCGGAGACGTGCGCCGCGTGTCATGTGCGCTCCGAATGCCTCGACTGCCACAAGCCGAGCGCGGCCTCTGGGTCACCCGGGTACCATCCGGCGGGCTTCCTGCAGCGGCATCCTTCCTCCGCTTACAACCGAGAGACCGAGTGCGCTGACTGCCACAACGCGACGCAGTTCTGTCAGAGCTGTCACGTGCAGGCGGGTCTTGCAGGGGGAGCAGGTGGTGCGACCAACTACCACGACGGCCAGGCGGCGTTTCTTTCAGGACACGCACAGATGGCGCGTCAGAATCTGGAGAGCTGTGTCTCTTGCCACATCGAGCGCGACTGCTTGCGCTGCCACACGCGGGTCAACCCGCACGGCTCCGGTTTCAACGCCGAAACGATGCGGGAAAAGAACGCCCAAATGTGCGCGGTGTGTCACGGGTCCAATGTGCCAGATCCGGACTGAGGTAAGCCTGGTGAAGAACGGGGACCTGAAAGAACCTTGGTGGGTAGTATGAGCAGGGCGCCAACGCCGCCCTGCCGGCGGTTGTCGGTGCGTAGACATTCAAGGGAGGAATAGGGGATGCGTCAATTCAAAGTCTTCATTCTGGTTGCTGGTGCATTGTTGGTGGGGCTGCCGGCGCTCGCGAAGGCACAGGAGACGAAGCCGCCGGTGGTGGCCCACTCGCTCGACGGGCGGGCGCAGTGCCTGATGTGCCACAAGGCGGGGGTCATGGAGGCAGTCCCAGACTCGCCTGCCGATCATGCCGAACGAGTGAATGAGATGTGCTTGTTGTGCCACGCGGAGGACTCCCCAGCGCAGACCGCAGAGGTGCCTGCCATTTCGCACGACCTAGAGGGGAAGTCCAATTGCATGATGTGTCACAGCGGTGCGATGCCGAACATTCCGGCCTCACCCCATGAAGGAATCGAAACCGAATACTGTGGGCTCTGTCACAAGGTCGCGGGCTAGCTCCACCTGAGCGATGCACATCAGCCCCCGCGCCGGTTTCGGTGCGGGGGTTCTCGTATGTGGGGAGGGGACCGACATGACGCTCGAACAGCTGGTTGAGGATTTCCTGAGCCAGAAGCGCATCGCGGTTGCTGGCGTGTCGCGGACCAAGCACGACGCAGCCAACCTCGTATACAAAAAGCTGCAGGGCGCGGGCTACGAGGTGTTTCCGGTCAATCCGAATGCCGACTCCGTCGAGGGTGACCCCTGCTTTCGTACCCTTGCAGCGATCCCGGGAGGACTGGACGGAGTCGTCATCGCGACACGTCCTGGCGTCGCTGACGCATTGGTGGAAGAATGTGCTGCGTCCGGCGTTCCGCGGGTGTGGATGCATCGCTCATTCGGGACAGGGAGCGTGTCGGACACAGCGGTCGAGCGCTGTCGGCACCACGGGATCGCGGTGATCGCCGGGGGATGTCCGATGATGTTCTGTGATCCCGTCGATTTCCCCCACAAATGCATGCGGTGGGCCTTGCGGCTCACCGGCGGACTGCCGAAGGACGGCTGAACCCTCTCGCAGACAGGAGTGGCAGTGATTGTACTCGAAACGAGCCTTGGCGACCTCCACGTCGAGTTGTTTTCAGACGACGCGCCGGCAACGGTGGAGAACTTTCTCCAGTACGCGGACGATGGATTTTTTGACGGCACGGTATTCCACCGCGTCATCAAGAATTTCATGATTCAGGGTGGCGGGTTCACGGTCGACATGACCCAGAAACCGACGCGCGCCAGCATCAAGAACGAAGCCAAGAATGGCCTCAAGAATCTCCGTGGCACGCTGGCAATGGCCCGCACCAACGCCGTGGATAGCGCCACATCCCAGTTCTTCATCAATTTGGCCGACAACGCGTTTCTCGATCACGGCGAGCGGGACTTCGGCTACGCCGTGTTTGGCAGGGTGGTGGATGGCATGGACGTGGTAGATCAGATCGCGCGCGTGACGACCGGCAGCAAGCACGGGCACGACGACGTCCCACTCGATCCGGTGGAGATCCGGGCCGCTCGGCGACAGTGACGCGGGCTAGGCTGGTCCCGCTCGAGGGCTACGAAGTGCTCCCGCCCGGCGAGATGCGCGCACGGGCCACGCAGTTCTTTGAGACCATGCGCCGCCGGCGGACCGTGCGCCACTTCTCATCCAGCTCGGTCCCGCGCGACGTCATCGAGCAGTGTCTCCGGGCGGCGGGGAGCGCGCCAAGCGGGGCGAATCGGCAGCCGTGGCATTTCGTCGTGATATCCGACCCTGACATCAAGCGTGAGATCCGGATAGCGGCGGAGCGCGAGGAACTGGAGTTCTACGAGCATCGGGCCCCGCCAGAATGGCTCGAGGCGCTCGCTCCGCTTGGGACCGATGCGGAAAAGCCGTTCCTCGAGACCGCTCCCTATCTCATCGCGATCTTCGCCGAGCGCTATCACGTGGCGCCGGACGGGCGGCGGCTCGCCAACTACTATGTGACCGAGTCGGTCGGGCTCGCGACCGGCCTGCTCATCGCCTCACTCCATCACGCCGGTCTGGCCTCACTCACTCACACGCCGAGCCCGATGGGATTCCTCAATCGCATCCTCGGACGGCCGGATCACGAGCGGCCATTTCTGCTCTTGGTGGTCGGGTATCCGGCTCCGGACGCCCAGGTCCCAGCGATCACCCGCAAATCTCTCGAAGATATAAGTACCTTCCTGATAGAGAGTTAGGTGTTCCCGCCGCGGTCCCGGCCGGCGGACCCTAAAGGTCCCTTAATATAAAAAATTAGATATTACAGTAATACCATGTTAGATTGGGGTCCAGATGAGGGCGGCGTCGGCGGAGGCCGCGTCAAATCACGGTGAGGAAAGGGGGGCGGCGCTGTGAAGCGCATTGTCATTCTCGGTGCGGGCACCGCAGGCACCATCATGGCCAATCGTCTGCGGAAGCGGTTCAAGACGGAGTTCCGTGCCGACCGCATGGCCATCACGATTGTCGACCAAGACAAAGAGCACGTCTATCAGCCTGGGTTACTGTTCGTTCCCTTTGGGACCTATGAGCGCGAGGATACGATCGAGCCGCGCAAGCGGTACATCCCCAAGGACGTCGAATACCTCGTTGACCAAATCGATCGTGTGGATCCCGATGAGGACCGCGTCTACCTGTCCAGCGGACGGACACTCGACTACGACCTGCTCATCATTGCCACGGGCACTCGCCTGGCACCCGAGGAAACCGAGGGGCTGCTCGGCGACGGCTGGCAGGAGAAGATGTTCGAGTTCTACACGCTCGAGGGGGCGACGGCCCTGGCGAAGCGACTCGAAACGTGGGAGGGTGGCCGTCTCGTTCTCAACATCGTCGACATGCCAATCAAGTGCCCCATCGCGCCACTCGAGTTTGTGTTCCTGGCCGACGATTTCTTTGGGCGCAAAGGCATTCGGGACAACGTCGACATCACGTTGGTGACACCGTTGGACGGGGCCTTCACACGGCCTCTCGCAGCCAAAGCGTTGGGCGATCTACTGGAAGAGAAGAACATCAACCTCGTCGCCGAGTTCAATGCGGGTGAGGTCGATGGGCCAAACGGGAAGCTCATCTCGTTTGACGAGCGCACCGTCGACTTCGATCTCCTGGTCAGTGTGCCGCTCCATGTGGGTGCCGATTACGTCGGCCGCTCGCCGGGCCTGGGCGACGAGATGAACTTCGTGCGCACCAACCAGACCACGCTGCAAGCCGACCGCAAAGCAAACATCTTTGCGCTCGGCGACGCGACCAATCTGCCGACCTCTAAGGCTGGCTCCGTGGCGCACTTCGAGGCGGAGGTGCTCGAGGAGAACATCAGGCGTTTCCTCGCCGGTGAGCCGCTCAAGGAAGAGTTCGATGGCCACGCCAACTGCTTCATCGAGACGGGGCGTGACAAGGCAGTGCTCATCGACTTCAACTACGACGTCGAGCCACTGCCAGGAACGTTCCCGTTTCCTGCGGTCGGACCGCTGTCGTTGCTCAAGGAGACGCGGCGAAACCACTGGGGCAAGCTGGCCTTCAAGTGGGTCTACTGGCACATGCTGATGCCGGGTCGGGATCTCCCCGGTGTCACGACCCGTCTCAGCATGCGCGGCAAGAAGCGCGGCGACCTGCCGAAACTCCAGCGTCACCCCGTACAAGGCGGCGCACCCACATCTACCGAGTCTAAAGACGAGGCGGCACACGTCGCCTAGAGCAAGACACAGGAGCGTACCGTGACGGTCGTATTCGCAGGACACGAAGTGGAGATCGATCACGAGGGCTACATGCAGAAGCCCGAGCAGTGGAACAAGGAAATCGCGCTCGAGATCGCGCAGGACGTCGGCATCAACGAGCTCACGGAGCGCCACTGGCAGGTGATCGAGTACATGCGCAAGCGCTACATGGAGGCGGGCTCGGCGCCGTCGATTCGCGCACTGGGCAAGGAGTCAGGTGTGGCGATCAAGGAGCTCTACCAGCTCTTCCCCAAGGGGCCTGCGAAGCTTGCGGCACGCATTGCCGGAATTCCCAAGCCGCGCGGCTGCGTCTGATCGCGTCGGGAAAGGACAGTTGAAATGTCAGTCGAAACGTGGAGTGCTCCGACGGAGACACCGCTCTCCGCGGCGGAGCAAATCGGAAAGGTGTCGATCATTATCTCCAAGGGCTCGCTGGACGGGGTGTACCCGGGGCTCATCATGGCCAACGGCGCGCGAATGGAGGGGATCGAGGCGAACGTGTTCTTCACGTTCTTCGGTATGGACGCGATCACCACGAAGCGCCAGGACAACATCAAGGTCGCGACCGTGGGGAACCCGGGGCTTCACATGATGACCTGGCTCGGCAGCGTGCCAGGCATGTCGGCGTTCGCGACGCACATGATGAAGAAGGAGATGGAAAAGCTGGACATCCCGCCGGTCTCCGAGTTCATCGAGATGATCGCCGACTCCGGTGCCGGCGTCTACGCGTGTAAGGCGTCCGTGGACATGTTCAAGCTCAAGAATGAGGACTTCGCCCCGTGCGTGAACGACGTCATTACGGTCGGTGAGTTCTACGAGATGGCGGCTGGAGGACACATCATCTTCACCTAGCCGCACCTCTGACAGCTGAGCGGCCCGTTCGGCCTAACTTCCAACCGGCATCCGCCCCCCGGGTCGGCCACGAAGGACCGCCACGGGCCGCCTTCCTGTCCTCCCCGTCCCGGTGGGCTAAGTTTCTGCCCCATCGCTTCACGAGATGCGACCATGACCGATGACCCCATCGCGCGCCCGGCACCGGGCGAATACGACCCCTACTTCGACCGCTACATCGCCCTCGTGGCCGACGGTGATGTCGTCGCACTGCTCGAGACCCAGGTCGAGGAGACGCTCGCCCTGCTGAGAGGATGCGCGGAAGCGGACGGCACGTTCCGGTATGCCCAGGGCAAGTGGAGCCTCACGGAGGTCGTTGGACATCTTGCCGATACGGAGCGCGTCTTTGGATACCGGGCGCTGCGCTTCAGCCGAAACGATCGGACCCCGCTCCCCGGATTCGAACAGGACGATTTCGTGGCCCACGGTGAATTCGGATCGCGAACGCTTGGGAGCGTGGTAGCGGAGTTTGCGGCCGTTCGGGCCGGCACCGTGGCGCTGGTCAGAGGCTTCACGTCGGAGCAGCTGACCCGGCGTGGCGTGGCGAATGAGGTCGAGATGAGCGTGCGCGCCGTCCCGTTCATTCTCGCAGGACACGAACGCCACCACGTCCAAGTGATCCAGGACCGATACCTCAGCCGCTCATGAGACAAGACGCGCCCGCGGAGCCCATCGCCTGGTCGGACCGAGGTGTCCGCATCCTCGATCAGACACTCCTCCCCAACGAGGAGCGCTACCTCGACATCGATTCGATCGACCAGATGGTCGAAGCCATCCGTTCGCTTCGTGTGCGAGGAGCCCCGCTGATTGGAATCGCTGCGGCCATGGGGCTCGCGGCAGCGGCCGACGCCCAAGCCCAACGCGCATTGCTGAACCAAGAATGGCTAGAGTCAGCCCTCGCTGACTTGGAATCGTCCAGGCCCACAGCGGTGAACCTGCGTTGGGCCCTGGACCGCATGCGACAGGTCGTGGCAGACCGCTCCAATGGCGGGCGCAGCGCTCACGACGTCGTAACCGCCCTGCGAGCGGAGGCCCAGCGCGTGTGGGATATCGAGGCCGGCATGTGCCGCGCCATCGGGGAATATGGCGCCACGCTCCTCGAGCCCGGATTCACGGTCCTGACGCACTGCAATACCGGCCGGCTGGCAACCGGTGGGCTTGGCACAGCCCTCGCCGCCATCTACGTCGCGTTCGAGGAGGAGGAGAAAGGTATCGACGTAGTCGTGACGGAGACCCGGCCGCTGCGACAGGGAGCGAGACTCACCGCGTGGGAGCTGGTCCAAGCCGGTATCCCCGTTCGCGTGATCGCCGACTCGGCAGCCGCCTCGCTCATGGCAGCAGCCGAGATCGACATCGTCATGACGGGTGCCGACCGCATTGCACGCAATGGCGATGTCGCCAACAAGATCGGGACGTACGCCCTTGCGGTGCTCGCGAGGGCCCACGGCATTCCCTTTTTCGTCGCGGCTCCACGGAGCACGATCGACCCGACAATCGAATCGGGAGATGCCATCCCCATCGAGTATCGCGGTGGAGAAGAACTGGATGCCGCTCCAGGAGCCGCCGTGGTGAACCCGGCCTTCGATGTGACACCAGCCGATCTCGTGAGCGGAATCGTGACCGACGCGGGAATCGTGACCCCGCCATTGGAGGAAGGAATTCTCGAGGTGTTGGCGGCGCCGAGTCGCTAGCGGCCGTGAGGCACTGCGGGCTCCGAACCGCTTGGCAGCATCGACTACGCTACGACGGCATCCCGGATGTGGATGTCCAGAAACTCGCACCACGCGTCGAGGCCCTCGCCGGTGAGGGCCGATGTCATGAAAAATCGGAGGTCAGAGTTGATCTCCTTGCCGTTGGCGATAGCCTGGTCGACATCGAACGTGAGGTGAGGCAGGAGATCCACCTTGTTGAGGATCGCGTAGTCGGCTTCGCGGAACATCTTCGGATACTTGAGCGGCTTGTCCTCTCCCTCGGTGACCGAAAAGACGACGATCTTGGCTTCCTCTCCCAGGTCCCAACTGGCCGGACACACCAGGTTACCGACATTTTCGATAAAGATGAGGTCCGTGCGGTTCAAATCGATCCCGTCCAGCGCCGACGAGATCTGCCGAGCATCTAGGTGACACGCACCCCCGGTGACCACGGCCTGTACCAGCTTGTCCGTGTGCTTGGCAAGTCGCTCGGCGTCGTTCTGTGTTTGGACGTCGCCGGTAATGACAGCGATCTCCATGCGGCCCGAGAGACACTCGAGCGTGCGCTCGAGCAGTAACGTCTTTCCGGAGCCCGGCGAGGAGACCAGGTTGAATGCAGTCACCCGGTGGTCAAGGAGGCGGGTCCTTACCTGCCGCGCCAGCTCGTTGTTCTTCTCCATGACCTTTTCGCGGACCTCGATCGTGCGGATGCTCATGGGGCGCTCCGAAGATGGGAACATGCAACCGTGACGCTACGCGACTAAGCATGAAGAAAGGGTTAAGTGCGATTGCAGATTGCAGATTGCAGATTGCAGAGTGCAGAGTGCAGATTGTAGCGGCCGTAGGTTGAAGACTGAAAACTGAATACTGACAACATGACCTCCATTCTCGCGCTCGACCAAGGCACCACCGGCAGCACGGCACTCGTCATCTCCTCGGACGGGCAGGTTCTCGCTCGTGCGTACCGGGAGTTCACGCAGCACTTCCCGGCGCCGGGTTGGGTCGAACACGATGCGAACGAGATCTGGCACGTGACGTTGACGGTCGCCCGGGAAGTGATGGCTCAGATCCCGGAGATGCCGACGGCCATCGGGATCACCAATCAGCGGGAAACGGTCGTGTGCTGGGATCGCGAGACAGGTGAGCCGCTTCACCACGCCATCGTGTGGCAGGATCGACGGACCGCGGAACGGTGTCGGGAGCTCAGGTCTGAGTTGGGCGACGCCTTCATTTATGACAAGACGGGCTTGGTGTGGGATCCCTACTTCTCGGGCACGAAGATCGAGTGGCTGTTGCGCGAATCGGGCATCGGGAATGTGATGAAGCAGCAGGTCATGTTCGGGACGATCGACAGCTGGCTCGTCTACAAGCTCACCGCAGGCCGCGCATTCGTGACGGACCACACGAATGCGTCCCGTACGCTGCTCTACAACATCGACACGCACGACTGGGATCCGGAGATGCTGGCGCTCTTCGGGGTGCCGCGTGCGAGTCTCCCGGACATCCGGTGCTCCAGCGAGATCGTCGGAGTTGCCGACCCGGCCCTCCTTGGCGCCGAGATCCCGATCGCCGGGATTGCGGGCGACCAGCAGGCGGCGCTGTTCGGGCAGGGGTGCTGGGAACCCGGTCAGGCGAAGAACACATACGGAACCGGAGCGTTCCTCCTAATGGCAGTCGGAAGCGAACGCCCGGGCGCTGGGGGAACGGGGTCATCCCGCCCAACGGTGCTCACGACGGTCGCTGCGGATGCGGCCGGAGCCCCGATGTATGCCCTCGAGGGGTCCGTATTCATCGCCGGCGCCGCTGTCCAGTGGCTGCGCGATGGGTTGGGCAT
Source organism: Gemmatimonadota bacterium (assembly GCA_039588055.1). Lineage (GTDB taxonomy): Bacteria > Gemmatimonadota > Gemmatimonadetes > Gemmatimonadales > GWC2-71-9 > JAOTVV01. Next base: position 44,700 of record JBDHAN010000020.1, read on the forward strand.
CGTCGACCGCGCGGCGGAGACGGAGGAGATGGCGGCGGGCCTTGATGGCACGGGTGGTGTTTACTTCGTTCCCGCGCTCGTCGGTCTTGGAGCGCCCCATTGGGAGCCGGAAGCGAGAGGCACCATCGTCGGGTTGACCCGCGGAACCACCCGAGCCCACCTGGCTCGTGCGGCGCTGGAGGCCATGGCCTACAGCACCAAGGACGTCGCCGCGGCGATGTCGGACGTCTCGCGCGTCCCCCTGGGGGAGCTCAAGGCTGACGGCGGAGCCGCCGCCAATGACTGGTTGATGCAGTTTCAGGCTGACACACTCGGCGTCCGGGTGGCCCGTCCCGACGTGGTGGAGACAACTGCCGCGGGCGCCGCTGGGCTGGCGGGTCTCGCCACCGGGGTCTGGCCCGGCGCCGCGGACTTCCTGGAAGCCAGGCGATACCAGTGGTTTGAACCCGGGAAGCCCCAGGAAGAGGGGCACGCGGGGTGGCAACGGGCCGTGGAGACGGCACTGTTCTGGGCGCGCGCGCGGCCTGGTTAAGGGCACGTTCAATAAGGGCTCACGAACATTTCGGAGCGCTCGGGTATTATGTAAGTTGTCGAGGTCAATCCCGAGGCCTTTTCCCGCCTTTTGAGGCGGAGGTAGATTCGACGTATGCAACCCAAGTACAAGTTTCTGTTCGGCGCCGTGCTGGTCGGTGGGACCGTCGGGTTCCTCATGACCTCAGGTATCAAGGAGACGGGCGTGTACTTCCTCACCCCGTCCGAGCTCGCTGCCAAGGTTGAGGCGGACCCTACGTTCCATAACGTCGGCGTCAAGATGGGCGCTCGCGTGGTCCACGGGTCGATCGATCGGGACGTGGCGACGCAAACCATCACATTCAGCGTGACGGATGGATCGAGCACCTACCCCGTGGTCTACCGGGGGCTCGCTCCCGACACGTTCACCGACGATGTAGACGTGGTGGTCGAGGGTCGGTTGGATCCTGACGGCACCTTCCGCGCGACGACCCTCCTCGCGAAATGCGGCTCGCGCTACGAGACCGTGCCATCGGCATGACGTCATGACGATTCTCGGACAACTTGCGTTGTGGCTTGCGCTCCTCATCGGAGCGTGGGGCACATTCGTCGGCTTTTACGGCGGTCTCAAGAGACGACCTGAGCTCGTCGCGAGCGCCCGTCGCTCGACCTACGCGCTGTGCGGGGTGCTGATCGTTGCGTCAGCCGGGCTTTTGGTGGCTCTGCTGAACCACGACTTCAACGTCTCCTATGTTGCGAGCTACACCAGCCGCAACCTCCCGACGGTCTACATTCTCTCAGCGTTCTACGGTGGCCAGGCCGGCAGTCTCCTCTTCTGGGCCGTGGTGTTGAGCATCTTCGGTGCGCTGGCCCAGCTGCTCTCATCGCGCAAATACGACCATCTGCTACCGTATGTGGCCGGTGTGACATCGGCGGTCACGCTGTTCTTCGTGGTCGTGACGTTGTTCTCCGCCAACCCGTTCGCGCGCCTGCCGTTCACGCCGGCAGACGGGAACGGACTCAATCCGCAGCTGCAGAACCCGGGCATGGTGATCCATCCACCCTTGCTCTATCTGGGGTACATCAGCATCACCATCCCGTTCGCCTTTGCGATGGCGGCACTGATCTCCAAGCGGCTCGACGTCGGTTGGCTACACGCGATCAGGAAGTGGACCATCGTGTCCTGGCTCTTCCTGTCGATCGGGATCACGCTCGGCATGTGGTGGGCTTATGTGGAGCTCGGGTGGGGCGGCTACTGGGCCTGGGATCCGGTGGAGAACGCGAGCTTCCTGCCGTGGCTCACCATGACGGCGTTCCTCCACTCGGTGATGATTCAAGAGAAGCGCGGGATGCTCAAGAAGTGGAACATGATCTTGATCTCGCTCTCGTTCTTTTTGTCCATCTTCGGAACGTTCATCACCCGTAGCGGCATCATCTCGAGTGTCCACTCCTTCACACAGTCGTCGATCGGCACCTATTTCCTCGCGTTTCTCATCTTCCTGATCGTAATCGTGGGCGGGCTGATCCTCGTGCGACTCCCGACGCTCGAGTCCGAGTCACACCTGGAAAGCATGGTGTCGCGCGAGGCAAGCTTTCTGTTCAACAATCTACTCCTGGTCGGGATCGCGTTCTCGGTGTTCTGGGGCACGATGTTCCCGATGATCTCCGAGTTGGTGCGGGGCACACAGGTGACGGTCGGGCCGCCATTCTTCAACCAGGTGAACATCCCGATCGGGTTAGGACTCCTGGCCCTGACTGGCATCGGGCCGCTCATTGCGTGGCGGAAGGCGAGCATCGTGAACCTCCGGCGTCAGTTTGCCGTGCCGGTGACCGCCGCACTGATTACGGCCATCCTGCTGGTCGCACTCGGGGTGGGGCACTTTTATGCCACACTGACCGTGGCACTCGCGGCTTTCGTGACGGCAACCGTTCTCCAGGAGTTCTGGCGAGGTGTCGGGGCGCGGCACCGGTTGCACGGCGAAGGATACGTGCACGCATTTGCCCGTCTGGTGGGTCGGAATCGGCGTCGGTATGGTGGCTACATCGTGCACATGGCGATCGTCACGTACTTCGTGGCGTTTGCCGGATCGGCGTTTCGGGCCGACCTCGAGGCATCCATGAAGCCGGGTGACACGGTGCAACTCGCCTCACCATGGGGCTACACCTACTCGTTCACCCACATCGGCGTGTCGCAATACGACGAGCTCAATCGGCTGGTGAGTGCGGCCAGTGTCGAGGTGGCGCGAGATGGCGAGCGGGTCGGCATCATGAAGAGCGAGAAGCGCCAGCACTTCACCTGTGAGCAGCCAATCAGCCCGTGCCCGCGAGCGCTGCGCCGACCGTCGTTCGAGCCGTCCACCGAGGCAGGTATCCGGAGTGACCTGCGGGAGGACATCTACATCGTCTACGCGGGTTCCGTTGAGGGGACGGAAGAGGCCGTCTATAAGTTCACGCTCAATCCCATGGTGTGGTGGCTCTGGTTCGGAGGCTTCGTGCTGGTTGTGGGTGGAGTCGTCACACTCTGGCCGGGCACGGTCGTCAGAGCTACGCGCCAGGCCGACACCCAGGGCGGCTACGCCGCACAGCTGGTGGAAGCGGACCATGCGTAGGCGAGAGGCGCTGAAAAGGGTAGCAGTGCTGCCCCTTCTGCCCCTCGTGCTCCCACTGCCCCAGGAAGTGGAGGCTCAGGAGGGGCAGGCTCAACCGTCCGCCCCCAACCTCTATGACCCCTCCCGTGTGGGTCGCGCCAGGCCTCGCGTGACCGACTACGAGAACGATCCGTTCATCATCGACGTCGAGGGGCGCATCCGGTGTACGTGCGGATGCAATCTCGACGTGTATACGTGCCGAACGACCGACTTCACGTGCGGCGTGTCCCCAGAAATGCACCGCCAGGTTGTGCAGCTCGTCGAGCAGGGTAGGACGGCCGACGAGATCCTCGAGGCGTTCGTGGCCGAGCACGGTGAGGCCGTGCTGATGGCTCCGCCGAAGGAGGGTTTCAACCTCGCTGCGTATTTCGTGCCCAGCATCGCCATCGGCGCGGTCGGTCTGTGGCTGCTGTGGGCCCTTGGCCGCCGCCGAGTACGCGTTGAGCTCGCCGGAGCGCCCGAGGGCCCCGAGTCGTCGGGACTCGCTGACGAAGATCGTGAGAAGCTCGAAGCCGAGTTGCAAGACCTGGAGCTATAAATCGTGCTGGAACTGATTGCGGGGATCGTGGTGGCGGTGGTGGCGGTAGTGGCTGTGCTGCAACCGCTCTGGTCAAGTGGATCTGCTCCCACATCGGCGTCGACATCTCCCTCCGATGTCGAGTTCGAAGTTCTCGAGGAGTCTGCGTCGCCGAAGGTGCAGGCCCTCCTGGCACTCAGGGAAATCGAGTTCGACCACGCGACCGGCAAGCTGTCCGATGGTGACTACGCCGACCTCAAGGGAAAGTACTCGCAGATAGCGCTGGCGGCGATCGAGGCAGAAGAAGCAGGCGAGATAGTGGGGGCAGGAGGGGCAGAGGATCCGGCGGAGGCGTTGGTACGGCAGGTGGCGGCGGGAAAGGTCGCCATGTGTCCCACGTGCGGGCCACGACCTGAGACCCGAGCTGCCTTTTGTTCGACCTGCGGTCAACCCCTTACGCGATCGAAGGTGCCTGCTGGACCCAGCCGCGTCTATTGTGAAGATTGCGGGGCAAGGCTCGCGAAGGGCGTCAAATTCTGTGGCGAGTGCGGAGCCAAGGTAGGCGCGATCCCGGCGGGGTCGCCCGGCTAGCAGCTGCCACTTAGCGAATTGAGGGCGCCTTCCGTGACGAAGGGCGCCCTCTTTTGTGTTTGGATCGGGAGCCTAGCGACCTGGCATTCCGATCACTTGTTCAGCCCACGCGACTTGCGCAGCATGCAGAGGACCCGCGACGTCGACGAATCGTCGAAGCGCCTTGGTAGCACCTTGCCGATCTCTGCGCGCAAGGGAAATCCGACCGCGAGCGAGCCAGGCATTGGCGAGCGAAGGCTTGTGTCGAAGCGCGCGCTCGAGGTACGCCAGCGCACCCGCAGTGTCCGACTGCACCAGGTGCAGCACGCCGAGTGCTGCGAGGCTCTCACCGTGTGTGGAGTCCGCGTCGATCGCGGAATCCCAATAGCGACGGGCTGCCTCCAGTGATCCCGCTTCCCGATTCCGTTTTCCCAGCACGTACAGCACGTCGGCATCCGCAGGTGGAGCCACCGACTCGGCGCCGGCGTACCGGGTGATCACGTGTTGCTCGGCGATGCCGAGTGTCGTCGCGGCGTACTCGTTCGCCGGAGCGATCTCAATAGCCCGCCGCAGTTCGCGTATGGCGTCGCCCAAGCGGGCGTCTCGGAGCAGTTCCTCTCCGAGTTTGTGATGTGCTTTGGAGGACTCGGGAACGCTCGCCACGGCCCACTGGAACAGGGAAAGCTCTGCCGTCCACGCGCTCGAGTATCGGATTGTCTGTGCCGCGAACGCGAGGCACAGCGCGGCGGCGGCAAAAGTCATGGTTTGCGAGAAGCGCCGAGCGGCCGCAACCAGTGCGAGACCCACCAGGAGCGAGAACGCCACGCTTGGGAGGTAGAGCAGACGCTCGGCGAAGATCGTGCCGATGAGCACCGTCAGATTGGACCCGGGCAGCAGCGTCACGATATACCACGTGATACTCAATGGCACGACAATGTGTCGTGCTCGGGCGCGGAACGCCGCGCCGACAGACGCCAGCAGGAGCGCGATCGTCGCGAGCACGCGCCCGTCGAGGAGCGACTCCGCGAGCGGAATCGCGTTGTACGAGTAGTCGGGTGAGAGGGTGACGGGTGCGATCAGCACCGCGACTCCGCGCCCCACGACAGCGAGAGCCGTGAGAACCCGTGTGCTCCACGGCGCGGTCACGAGCGGATTGTCGACAAAGAATGTCTCGGGAATACCGAGCCCACCAACCACCGTGGCGCGCACGATCAAGTACGCTGAGAGCGTGAGGAGATAGGACAGGTAAAGCAATCCCAGTCGCCGACTCTGAAGCAGAGCCCCGCGTTGGCCGGCCGGCTCGAGGAACCAGTCCTGCGCGGCGACCAGCACCAGTGCGATAACTCCCACTTCCTTCGACAGCATTGCGCCGGCATAGGCGAAGACGGGGAGCAGCAGTCGCCAGCCGCCGCGCGCCAGGGCCGTTCGATGTGACAGCAGCATCCAGAGCACGCAGACAGCTGCGAGCAGGTCCTTTCGCCCGAACACTGCTGCGACGACCTCGACGTGCACGGGATGCACAGCGAAGATGAGAGCGCCCAGTCCGGCGGCGACGGGAGAGAGCCCCCAGAGGCGACCGAGTCGCAGCACCAAGACCGTCGCCAAGGCATGGAGCGCTACGTTGACGACGTGATAGCTCCACGGCTCGAGTCCCGAGATGGCGTAGTTGAGCTGGTAGGTGACGAGTGCCAGTGGGCGGTAGAGGTAGGTCTCCATGCCGCTCCCTGCCCACACCGTCGAACTGAATATCTGCGTCAAATAGGAAAAGGATTGGACGTAGGTGTTACGCACGACGTCCAGCTGGTCGTCGTACACCCATCCGAATCCAAATGTGCGAGCGTAGAGTACCACGGCGACGAGGAAGACGAAGCCTTCCCAGATGCCCCACTCCTCACGCCACCGCCGAATGGACGAACTCAATTGTGTGGAGGCGCTGGCGGTTCGTGCGTCGGCATTCATTGAGCAGGTAGGTTAGCGCGAATCGCTAATGGCTGAAAGCTGAAAGCCGAAGGTTGAGAACTGAAGACCGAAGACTGAAGACGGACGACTAGAACTCAAACTCCTCCATCTTCCTGAGCCCCATCTTGAGCGACGCATAGGTCACCAGCGCACAGATCGCGACGACGGCCGCGAACGCTCCAACCATCGTCCCTGTTATTGGCACGGGTCGCCCGTCGAAACTGGCACGCACGTATGTGTAGACCGGCACGGCTTCCACAACGACGACGAGGGCGAGTAATGCGATGGTGGTCATCATGAAGACCAAGCCACCAAAGGAAGTCGGAATCTGAGCGGCGTTTTCGGTCTCGAACTGCGGGTAAAGCGCGCCGAAGGCCAAAGCCATGGCACTGATCGTAAGAGCCAGGAGAATGATGGTCCCGATACCCACGCCCATCATGAACGGTGATGCCTTGAGGAGCACGTTAGTGAAGATCGTGATGAGGAGTGCCAGCACGAGGAGCGGCACGGTCCCGACCCAGTATTTGGACCAGAGCAGCGCGCGCAGGTCGAGCGGGCTGGACCGCAGCAACCACATGTGCCGTCCCTCCAGCGAGATGGCCGGGAACACGAAGCGCGCGGCGATGGCGGCGAGGACGAATCCGGCGAGTCCCAGGTTGAGAAACGAGATCACGGTCACGAGAAAGAACGGCACTTGCTCCCCGGTGAAGAGCGGGAGCGCACGGATGTTGAATAGATAGATCACGACGAGGACGCCAAGGAGAATGAGCTGACTCCATTGCGTCGCGTCGCGGAAGAAGAGCTTCAAGTCCTTGATGACGAATTCACGCTTGGCTACCGACAGCGGTTTGAAGACCGGATCAAGCAACCCCCGCCACACCCAGCCTTTGACGAATCGCTCCGCGCCCTCCTGCGCTTTGGTGAATCCCAACGGGTATAACGCCAAATGGAGCGCTGCCCCCAACACCACCGTCGCTGCGGCCGATGACCAGAGCATGATGAGGGGAAACAAATCGAACTGGCCCATGAGGTATCCCATTACCGCGTCCGTGGCCCACTCGCTGGGAAGTAACGGCGACGTCGGGGTCCGGAGCACCGTGATGAAGTCCAGCAAGTTCTGGAAGCCCTCGGGGCGAGCAATCTGCTCGGGCCGGATGAGCCGGAACAGGAGCACCACACCACCGGCGGCTGCAATTGCAATCACCGAAAGGAGGTCGCGCGTACGCCGGGCCGGAAACACGTTGACCAGTATCAATGTGAACGCACTTCCTACGACCGCCGGCATGATGAGGATGGGGAGCAACACCGCGATGGCGTACAACCCAAAGAACCATCCACCGTTGTAGATGACACCGTAGGCCGTGAAGATGGGCACCGCCATGAGGGCGACCATCCACGAGCTGTGAACGATTGTCTCGCCGAGCTTCGCGAGATAGACGTGGAGCCAGTCAACCGGCGCGGAAATGAGGAGGTCCAGGTCCTTCGCCAGGAAGAACGACGACAGCGCCGTGATCACGTTCGATAAGAGCAGGATCGACAGGAACGACAGGAGTGCCAGCCCGAGGAGCTTCGCAGCCAGGAGCGACCCGATCTCCTCGACACCACGAAAATACCCTAACACCCGATAGAGCACGCCAAACACGGCGAGCCAGAAGAAGAGACCTACGGTGCCGATGACCACCGCTTTGCCACGGGTCTGACCCTGGCTGAAGCGAGTGCGGACCGTCCGCCACTTCGGACCGAGGACGAGTGCCAGCGGTTTCATCAGTCCTGGAGGATCTTGGCGAGCTCCTTCTCCGCCTCGCCGCCCGTGAGTTTGAGGAACAGCTCTTCGAGCGATGCGTCGCCGGCCGCCGTCTGCTCGCGCAGTTCGTCGATCGTGCCGCGCCCCACGATCACACCTTCCTGGATGATCGCGATTCGGTCGCACATGGCCTGCGCGACCTCCAGGGTGTGGGTGCTCATGAGCACCGTGCCGCCGCGCTCCACGAAAGCCCTGAAGATGTCCTTGAGCAATCGGGCGCCCCTGGGATCCAGCCCGACCATTGGCTCGTCGACCACGATGCACTCAGGACGGTGAATCAGTGCGCTCGAGATGATGAGCTTCTGGCGCATACCATGACTGTACGATTCGACGAGCTCGTTCTTCCACACGGACAGCTCGAACAGGTCCAGCAGCTCGTCA
>JBDHAN010000021.1:0-27128 GCA_039588055.1 Gemmatimonadota bacterium
AGCTCGCTCCGCTCCTCGTCCTGCTTCGCCTCTTCCTTGCGGCCGGCGCCTTTGATGAAATCGAACACGCCCACGTGAGTCTCCTTGTCGTTGAAATCGGTTTTGTGTTAGCGAGCTTACCGCCGACGGAACAGTCCGCCGAGCAATCCCTTACCCATGTTGGCGAGGTCATCGGCGACGTTCCCGTCACCGTCCTGGTCCAGGAGCTTGCCCAGCATGCCCATCGCGGGGTTCGACCGCTCGATGGTCTGCTGCTCCGCTCCGAGCAGGCTCGCCAGGCTTCCAGCGTTGAGTCCCTGTTGGCGCTTCTGACGGCCGAGCGCGCCCATGACCACGGGCGCCAGCATCGGCATGAGCTTGGTGACCATGGACGCATCGAGCCCGCTCGCCTTGCTGACGCCGGCCTCGACGGCATTCCGCTTGGCGCCGAGGAGGTGTCCCAGGATGCCATTGCCGTCATTGACGTCCGGACGGTCGAGGAAGCCATCGAGGTTGTCCAGCACGCTGCCGTCGTGTTTGGCAAGTGCACGGTCCAGCGCATCCGCGCCGTTGGACTGTGCGGAGTTCTTGGCCAGGGCGCCCAGCAGCATGGGCAGCGCGGCACCCACGGCGTTCTTCGTGGCAGCCTGATCGGCACCGAGTTGGCCGCTCAGCTTGCCCAGACGCTGGCCTGAACCGAGCTGCTGCGTCAGCATATCGAGAAGTGTTGACATGAACTTGACTCCTGAGATCAAAGATCCGAGATGGTGTGCGACATCGCGATCGTTGTGAAAGACGCGCGCGCTCTTGCACCACTGAAAAGGCAACTCTCGTACCGTTGTCAGGCCCTGAAATAGGGCGGTTTGTGTGCCACTTCGGAAGGGTGGCGCGACGGGGCGTCCCAGATGGGGAGTGGCGTCCCGGAATGGGGCGGGGTGTCCGGTGGACAGCGGGCCCCTCGCTAGGGGCCCGCATGCGTCAAGAGGTGAGCGGTTGGGTCGTTACGGTGTCCCGTAGCCGTCGCTCAGCGTTCGCAGGAAGGCTACCAGTGCCTGCTCCTCCGCCGGTGACAGCCGGAGGTTCCCCAGCTCTTTGGTGTTCACATTCTCTGCAATTTCGGGCGCTGGCCAACAGTTCTCGGTCATCGCGTCCGCCGCAGACGCAAAGTCGTCGGCGCACGATGGCTTCACGTCGCGCGTATTGTAGAAGTGCACGATCTGCTCCAGCGACTTGAAATAGCCGTTGTGGCCGTAGGCCTTGGTGGCATCAGGTGTCGGTCGGAAATCGACGTTCCGGAGTGTCGGAACCTTGTGCATGCCGTCGAAGGCGTCGGGTGGGACCCCGAACTCCGGCCGTGACCGGAGAAAGAAGCCGAGTCCACGATCGATCCAGTCGAACCCATCGGGATTGAGGTCGGAGACATACCACGGATTGTCGGGGTTACGCGGGACGCCGAGGTTATCGAATGTGAAATCCGTCAACAGAGCTGGTTCGAGTCTGCCTTGGCCCAGCGTGTGGCACTTGGCACACTTTCCCTTGCCCTTGAAGATGTTCAGTCCCCGCCGTTCCTGCCTGGTGAGTTCGGCGTTCTTCTGGAGGTATGCGTCATACTTCGAGGTGAACGCGTTGGATGCGGGCGACCCCTCGAACGCGGCGATTGACAACGCGATCGCGTCATACGCTCCCGCCACATCGGAGCAGATCTCGCTGCCCCACACAGCCCTGAACTGATCGCCGTAGCTCCCACCACAAACGCGGGTTACGACATCGTCCGCCAGGTCAAGGGCTTGCTCGACGGGGTTCAGAAATGGGCCCTGCGCTTGATCGGCCGCTGGGTTGCCAAGCTTTTCGCCGGTGGCGCGTCCGTCCCAGAAGTTCCCGCCGACGAAGAGGCCTTTGTCGTAGTGGAAGATGGGACTCGGTGTGGCATATGCGGAGCTCGGTGGCTTGCGTGCCCCGAAGCGCCCTGCGATCGAGCCCTCGTAGACCGCCCCGGAGGCGTTGATGCCCTCGAGTGGTCCCGTCCATCCCCACGCGGGATCATGACACGATGCGCAGGACTGATTCTCGTTCACTGACAGGGTTTCGTCAAAGAAGATCGAACGGCCCACGTCTATCAGCGCAGGGGAAGCAGTGGGCGTGAGTGCCGACTGTCGATTGAATGCCGTCGGACCTGCTGGTTCCGTTGTCGAGCACGCGACAGGAACGATGGTCGTCGCGAGAAGGATCGGAATAGCCGATCGTGCCCAGCGCATGAGAGATACTCCTTCACAGGTGGTGGGTTGATTCCCTATCGGGTCCGTGGGCGACGGACGCCTGTATTCGGCGCGGATTGGACATCAACATCATGCGGTCGCATTCATGAACGTGGCATGAGCTTCTTGTGAAGCCGGGTCACTCAAGGTGTCGCGTCGCCACAACGGGACATGCCGCACCGGAGAGCAGGCCAGCAGCGCATGTCGTGCATGTGTATTCTTCTCATAGGGTGCTATTCGGAGGTAGCAATGCGCAGGCTCCTTTCTTGTGCTCTCGCGGGGTTCTTGGCGGCGGGTGTTGTGCCCGCCGACGCGCAGGAAATTCGGGGTACGGTCTACGGCGCTGAGGATCTGCCGATCGCTGACGCGTCTGTTGTACTGCTGGATGAATCGGGGCAGATTCGTCGAGGGACCCTGACGGAACCCGACGGCAGCTACTCGCTCACCGCACCCCAGCCCGGCACCTATACCGTTCGCGTGGGGGGTCTCAACATTGAGACGTGGGACTCGCAGCCACTATCGCTCGTATCCGAGAGCAGCGTCGAGCTCGACGTGCACCTGGGCGGTGGGCCGCGCCTGGACGAGTTCGATCGGCGGAGAGCGGAGGTGGACGGCACGTTCCTCACGGCTCAGGATTTCGAGGGGCGAGCCGGTGAACGGTTTACCGATATCCTGCGGCAGGTGCGAGGGGTGACGATCGTTCCACTTCCGGCCAATAGCGCATACTCCACGGTTCGCCTTGCCGGAGCCAACTTTGGGAGGTCCGTGGGCGCGCGGCAGCGAAACGAGCCGCGTGACGATTGCCCTCCCGTGCTGTTCGTGAACGGGAAGTGGTGGGGTTCGTTGGATGAGGCCGGCGATCAAGGTCCGGACTACGTGCTGCCACGCGATAACGTCGCGGCCGTGGAGGTCTACACGCCGACCCAGGTTCCGCAGGAGCTCCGGACCGAGGCGGAGGCCGAGTGGTGCGGCGTCATTGTCGTGTGGGAGAAGGCAAGTCAATAGCGGGGTGGGGTGTCGGGGGACGGTTAACATGCAGGACAATTCGAAATAACGCGCGCAGTCGCTGACATTCTGAGAGCTGGAGACGCCATGGCGCACACGATTCGCCGAGTGGACTACTTCTATGCCACGCTGGACGATCGACCCGGCGAGGCCTACGAGCTCTTGTCGCAGCTCGCCGATCTGGGTGTCAATCTCGTGGCCATCACCGCCGTTCCGGTGGGGCCTATGCGAACGCAGCTCACAATATTTCCCGAGGACTCCCGCAAGATGGCCGATGCTGCCGGAAAGTCCGGGCTCGACGTCGATGGGCCGAACCCGGCGCTTCTCCTCCAGGGCGACGATGAGCTGGGAGCGTTGGCTACTGTGCACCGCCGCCTGGCGGAAGCGGGAGTCAACGTGTTTGCGTCGTCGGGAGTTTCGGGAGGCCGTGGCACCTACGGCTATGTGCTCTACGTTCGGCCCGAGCATTACGACCGGGCGGCGGCCGTGCTCGACGTCTGACCGTATCCTTGCCAGTCTCCGCGCCGGCCGCAATTATTGAAAGCGTAGCGTAACTCTGTAGCGGCCGGCGGTCCTATTGGCGCACCGCAGGCCGGCAGCGATTTCTGTCCATGGATGATCTTCACGAACGCCTCCAGCGGGGGCTACCGGAGCGTTACACCCTCGAGCGGGTGTTGGGCCGCGGGGGGATGGCCAGGGTGTATCTGGCACGTGAGCTCCATCCGAATCGGCAGGTGGCCATCAAGGTGCTGGAGCCGAGCGTCGCCGTGTCGCTCGGGCGCGAACGATTTCTCCGGGAAATCGACGTCGTCTCGAACCTGACGCATCCGCACATCGTACCGATCTACGCCGCAGGTGAGGCGGACGGCCTCCTCTACTTCGTGATGCCGTTCGTGGACGGAGAGACACTCAGTCGCCGCATCGGGCGGGAAGGCGTGCTCCCGCTGGGCACGGCCCTCCGCATCGCGTCGGAAGTAGCCGGTGCGCTCGAATACGCGCATCGGCGGAACATCATCCACCGCGACATCAAGCCCGAGAACATCTTGCTGCATGACGGCTACGCGCTCGTGACCGACTTTGGAGTCGCGCGGGCAATCAGCGCGGCGGGAACGTCTCAGTTCACTGAGACTGGGATTACGCTGGGCACGCCCGCGTATATGAGTCCGGAGCAGGCTGCGGGCGAGATCGAGCTCGATGGCAGAACTGATACTTACGCGCTCGGATGCGTGCTGTTCGAGATGCTGACTGGAGAGCCCCCCTTCGGCAAGGGATCGGCCCATACCCTGATGGGACGGCAGGTCACCGAGCCCGCGCCGCGGGTGCGGAGCCGCCACGCGAGTGTTCCTGTCGAGGTCGAGAAGAGCGTTGAGCGCGCGCTCGCCAAGCGGCCCGAGGACCGCTACTCGAGCGCCGGCGCGTTCGCCGAGGCGTTGGACCTCCTGCGGAGTGGGCTCACGTCGGGGTCGGGCCTACGCGCAATGCGGCAGAGCGCAGGCGCGCGCTGGCGTCAGGCGGTGGTTGGCCTGGTGGTCCTCGTGGCGGCGATCGCTGTCACGTGGCAGACGGCAAGCAATACGACTGCCGCATTGCCTGGTCTGGCGACCTACGCCGACTCGGTGGCACTCATGCCGATCGAGAACATGACGGGCGATCCGTCACTGGATCTTCTCGGCGACGCCGTGACCTACGGTGCTATTCGCCGGCTGCAGAGGGTCCCAACGCTCAAGTCGTCTTCGTATTTATCCGTGCACACACTCGCCCAGGACGCCGTGAGTGTGAGGGCAATGGCTGAGTCGCTTGCGGTGCGACTCATCCTCTCGAGCCAGTTTCGCAGAGTAGGTGCTGCCACGCGCCTCGATGCCGAGTTGGTGGAGGCCGCCAGCGGCAGGACGGTGCGCACGGGGTCGTGGGCGGTTTCGGTGAGCGACGAAGAAAGCGCCGAGCGGGAGCTCGCTGCGAGGCTCACGGGCCTGGTTGCGTCCGGTACGGGCCTCGCGCCGACGGCGGATCGCGGCGCCGCCGAGGAGACCCCGGCTCACGAAGCGTACCTGCTTGGGAAGCAATGGCTGGGTCGGCGGACATCCACCGGCGTCCGGCGCGCTATCGGCTACTTCGGCGCCGCGATCGCGCTCGACTCCATGAATGCCCGGGCCCACGAAGGGCTCTCGAAGGCATACAGCCTCGCTCTCTTCTACCGCTACGAGATGGGCATGACTGAATATGCAGCGGCGGGACGCGCGTTACACCATGCGGAGCAGGCGGTGGCGCTCGATCCTGACTATGCGGCCGGGTATGCCGCGCGTGGCTACGTGACGAGTCGCACATTTGGGCCGACCCGCGAATCGGCACGGGATTTCAGGAAGGCCCTTCAGCTCGAGCCCAATGCGTCGCAGGCCATTGGGTGGTCGGGAGCCATCCTTGCGCAGCAGAAACGGTCGGAAGAGGCGTTCAAGGCAACAGAGCGCGGCGCCGATCTCGACCCACTCTCGCCGGCGCCGCATTTGGCGGTCGCGTACGGGGCGTTTGCCCAGCGGCGCTATGAGACGGTCATCGAGCGAGCGAAACGCGCGGCAGCACTCCAGCCCGAGATTGTGGCGGCACGCGCCCTATGGGGTCGAGCACTTCTCCTGGCGGGGCGGGCGGACGAGTGTCTGACGCTCGAGCTGGGTCCGCATGCGGGCGTTCGGGCGGCGTGTCTTGCCGCCCTTGGTCAGCGCGACGACGCGGCGGCGATCGTGGACTCGATTGGCCGCGTCGTGCGGCAGGGATCGTTGGCTGATTCCGTCTACACGGCCGTGATCCGGGCCGAGGACCTCGCCTGCTACTACGCGTGGATCGGGGATACCGAGCAGGCACTCGCATGGCTCGAGTATGCGTTCAGCCTTTCACCGATCGGTGTCGACCAGCGCGTGCTGCGCTCGGAGATCTTCGATCGGCTGTGGCAACGCAGAGACCTAGCCGCGCGCGTGGAGCGTATCCTCGATGGGGTGTGGCCGCGCGTGAAGGCGGCGAGCTGAACGAAGCTCGCGTTCATCATCACACGGGAGTAGTGCTCGATTGATGATACCAACGAACCGGAGGGAATGACCGATGGCATCGTTCTTGGATCGTGTTGTTGGTGCAGCGAAGTTGGACGTCGGTACCTACGAAGAGGTCGAGGCGGACTCGACTGCCCTGGGACAGGCCATGGTTGTGGTGGTGCTCTCGAGCGTCGCCGCTGGGATTGGCAGCGGGGAAGGCAGGCTGATCACGGGGGCGATCGGTGCGCTCGTTGTGTGGTTCGTTTGGGCGTTCCTGACGTTTGTGATTGGCACCAAGATCCTCCCGCAGACCCAGACCCGGTCTGACGTCGGTGAGTTGCTCCGCACGATTGGCTTCGCCAGTGCTCCGGGCATCCTTCGCGTTTTCGGATTCGTCCCGGTGGCGGGAAGTTTGGTCTTGCTCGTTGCGAGCGTCTGGATGCTCGCCGCTATGGTCGTTGCCGTGCGGCAAGCCCTGGACTTCACGAGCACGTGGCGAGCCGTCGGCGTGTGCATCGTCGGCTGGGTGGTGGTAGTGATCTCGACGCTGTTCTTGGCGGGCGTGTTCGGTATCGGGGCTGGGCTCTTCAGCTAATCGCCCAACTACCCGCTTCGGGGGCGATGCTACCTGTGCCGACGGTTCTGACGGGAGCGACGCTCCTGGCCTGAGCGTCGGTCGGTCCCGACTCGCCGTTCCGCCATATCCCATGTTGCTGCGGCGGCCGGTGCGGTCTCATCTGCTCGGCCGCGGCGATCCACACCTGAGCGACGATCGACGTTGATGCTAGAGAGCCCGGAGAACTTGCGCCAGTCGCCGAATCGTCGGTCAGCGTTTTGCGGGTCGGTCATCGGAACAGCCTTGACGTAAGAAAGTCAGCCCGGAACATGCCATTCATGGCAGGACGTCGCCAGTGGCGTGCATCTGCATGCGGGGCGAGCCCGTGGCGGAACTCGACAGGATGGCGCGGCGTTTGCAGAAGTGAAAAGCGATGACCAGTCGCTCCTATCACCGCTTCTCGCCGGAGGAAGTCCGGCAGATCCACCGGACGCTCCGGGACCCCAGCAAGGTGCTTACGTGTCCCCGCTGTGGCGGGGGAATCCGCATGGGGTCACCCATTGCTGGTGGCGGGACCATCAATCCGGTGTGGGACGTGCGGTGTGAGCCGTGCGGCAGGCGACTGACGATTTCCGGGCCGGCCTCCTAGGACCCCAGGGCTCCTCGAGAAGGAGCTACGGAATCGGCGGTCGGTCTACGAGAAGATCGGTTGCCACGAAGCCGATCTCCCGCCCGCCGGTGTACACACGCCACCAGCCCAGCGCGTAGCCGGCGACCTGGACGGAATCTCCAGGCGACAACACGCGAACCACCGGGTACTCGATTCCCCGTCCCTCTCGCACGTTGGTCCACGTGATGGTCCAACGGGTGACCGTGCGGGCCGGCGGCGGGGGCGGAGTGGGTTCCGGTTCCTGCAGTTCCGACTGAACCCCCGGCGGGGAGACCATGGCGTCTTCGGCCCGCGCGGAGTCTGGGCCGGCCGGCTCCGGGTCGGGCACGGTAGCCACAACGGGGGGCACTGATACGGGGGCAACTGGGGAAGCCTCGGGGCGAGAGTCATTGTCGAAGAGCCTCCCGCGCGCGTAGAGACCTCCCAACGCGATGAGGGAGAGAGCGAGGACGGCAACCACGCCTCGTCGCATCAGACGCCGAACCCGCTGTGGGTAACCGCAGTACTCGCAGTGCACCGCCGCGCGCGAGATGACTTTCCCGCACCGCCGGCAATTCACGAAATCACGGTCTTCACCCTGCGGCGTTGGATTCTGGAGGAGAATGTAGGAACACTTGGGACACACAGACGCGACGCTGAGGACCGTCTGCCCGCACTGCGGGCACTTGATGAGGGCCATTCGCTACCTCGTACGTCTCTCGGCGCGCCAAGCAGTCGTGGGTGGCCGCCGGAAAGGGACCGGTCCCCTAGGTCCCCCGCCAATCTCGCCGGAACACCTGCACATGGCCGCAACGACTGCAGGCCTCAACGTGCCATGTGATGTCCTGGTCGCCCGTCATCAGTCCGAACCGCTTGAGCGTACCGGGGCCGGAGTAGCCGTCGGTTTGCATCCGGGTGATGTAGACGCCTTCCAGACACACCGCGCAGGAACGCTCGGGCATGGATCGGCGCTCGCCGATCGGGATTTGGGTGACTGCCATCGTGCGAAGTCCTCCTCGATGATACCATAACCCTGTCTAGGGCCGGCCGCAAAGGTCCCCTGTGCTCGTCTTCATGCCGCGTTCACCAGTGCTTCATGAGCGATCACGATCGTGGGGGTAGCCGACCAACAATCCAGGACGAGGAGTCGTGACCCAGCAATCCCTGACGTTGCACGGTTGGACGTGGCCCCGGCTGCTGAGTCTTGCTGCAGGCGCCGGCATGATCGTCGCGTCGGTGTTGACCATTCAACACTTCTTTGCCGCCAACTATCCCGAGTCGATCTTCGAAGGGTCTTTCTGCGACATCAACGCGTTCTTCAACTGCGACAGTTCCGCCTACTCGGCGATTGCTGCAGTGGCCGGCGTCCCGATCGGCGCATTCGGGCTGGTGGTGGGAGGGCTCGTGCTGCTGGGAGTCCTCTTCCCGTCGCGGGAGTTCGAGCGGACCAACAAGACGATTGCATTGGCCAACGGGATCGGTGTGGTAGGTCTGCTCGGCTACTCGGTCGTGGTGCTCGGCAGCCTGTGCCTGCTCTGTAGCGGGTACTTCGTCGGCGCCCTCGTGAGCCTGTGGCTCTTCTGGCGTTTCTCCATCGACGGCGACGCCCCTGGTTCGCGCATGCGTTGGCTCCGTCCGTCGCTCAAGCATCTCACCGTCGCGGCGGTGGTGACGGCGGGCGTTGCGTTCGGGTTCCAGCGGTTCCACCAGGTGAAGCTGGATGCGCAGACCGGCGTCGCGGCGCGAGTGGTCGAGGAGTATTTCAATCTTCCCGAGGTGCCTTGGCCGTCGGTCGTCTCACCATTCATGAAAGTGCAATCGACCGATCGGTTCGACGCAGCGGCCATTCAGGTGGTCGAGTACGCAGACTTTCTGTGTCCTGACTGTCAGTTCCTCAACGAGCAACTCGACCAGCTGGTAGGGGAATTCGCGGGGCAGATCAACATCGCGTTTCAGTTCTTTCCGCTCGATGCCCATTGTAATCAGATCGTGGCCAAGGACAAACATCCCGGGGCATGCGACCTGTCATACATGTCGGCCTATGACCCGGCCAAGTTCCAAGCAATTCACGACGAGATCTTCGGCAATCTGGTGGCCGCCAAGGATCCGGCATGGCGGGCCGATCTCGCCCGGCGCTACGCGGTCGAGGCTGCCCTCGCCGACTCAGCGACGATCGAGCTGGTGCACAGCATCATGAGGACGGGCGCGGAATACGAGAAGACCCACGAGCTCTACCAGCACGGTATCCGATCGACGCCGACGATGATCATCAACAACCGCATGGTGATCGGGACGTTTCCCTACCAGCAGCTGCGCGCCATCTTCCAGGCGCTTGTCGACCGCGGCGAGCAGGGTGAGGAGCGCGAGTTTCTGGAGAATTGGGTCGACAGCGACGACTGAGACCGGTTCCGAAGTGGCGTTAGGATTCGCGGGACTGTGTTCTAAATGACGCCAGCCGTCCGTCGGCGGCCAACGTCATCGCCACACCCTCTCCAAGAACTCCTGGATCTCGGGCACCCCACCCTGAAAGATGAGATACCCGTCATGCGGCTCCCGCTCGGTGATATCACCCGCGAGGGGGGTCGTCATCAGCCGCCGCACCGAATCCGGATCGTCTGGGTGCACGCCCAGCGCCCAGCCCAGTTTGATGTAGCCCACTTCGGGTAACATGTTGCCGAGGGGGACCACGCCGAGCTCGAGAATCTCCCGGCCGGTCTCGTAGACATGCATCTGTACGAATCCCCACAGCGTCTGCAACGTCATGTACAACTGCACGCCCGCCTCGTTGGCCCGCTCGAGTGCGGGGTAGATCAGTCGATTGACGTGTCCCAGTCCCGTTCCCGCGATCACGATTCCCTTGTACCCGCAGTCCACCAACGCGTCGATTACATCGGGTCGCATGCCGGGATAGTAGTAGGTGAGTGTTACCCTCTCGTCGAACACGGGCTGGACGGTCACGTCGCGGTCGGTGCGTCGTGGGAGCCAATCGTCCTTGAACGGGGTGATGGTCGGTCCATCGACCATGGCGACGGGGATGTCGCCCACCGTCCGGAACGTGCTTCGATAGGAGCTGTGCATCTTGCGCACGCGGGTTCCGCGATGCAGCAGGTTGTACCGATCGGACGTGGGGCCAAACATGCACACGAGGACCTCCGCGATCGGCCCGTGGCCGGCCGCCCACGCGGCGTTGATGAGGTTCTGGGCGGCATCGGATGACGGTCGGTCCGATGACCGCTGGCTCCCGACCATGACGACCGGAACCGGGGGACGCTGCACCATGTAACTCAACGCCGCTGCCGTGTGATGCATCGTATCGGTCCCATGCCCCACGACGACGCCGTCGTATCCGTCACGGATGGCTTCGCCCACCTTCTCGGCGAGGATGCGATACTGCTCCGGACCCATGTTTTCGGAGAAGACTCCGAAGAGTTTTTCCGTCTCGAGGTTGCAGATGTCCGCGAGCTCGGGAACGGACCCGTACAGCTCCCCGGGGCTGAAGGCCGGGATGACGGCGCCAGTCCGGTAGTCCAGCCGGGACGCGATCGTACCCCCCGTGCCCAGCAGCTTGACGGTGGGGTGGGCCGCGTCCGTTGGGAAGTCCTTTTCCGGGATCTTGTAGTGTGCCTCGCGGTATCCAATGCGGTCGAGGGACGTGACGAGGTCGTGACGGATACCGATGTTGTACCCGCTTCCCAACTTCAGAACGAGGTGCAGCTCGTCACTGGTTTCCGACCTGGGAAGCAACAGGCCCTCGAACTCGCCGCGCGTCGTTTGGGCGCGTACCTCGCACCACACGGTGATGTCGAAGCGCTTCATCAGCTCGAGCGACGGTCCGCGATAGCCGCGGTATGGGTCCTTGGTACTCATACCGCGGCGCGCCGGGCGGGCGGGCCAAGTGCTGCTACAAGATGCTGCCGCGCGTCCTGTGGGTCGACGCGGCCGACGAACTTGCTCATCACCTGTCCCATGGCCCACCGCAACACTGTGTCGCCCGACCGACCGTTCAGGGACTGCGCACGACGCGCAATGTGGCCGATCCATTGTCGCAGGTCCTCTCGATCGGTGGAGCGCGCGCGAAATCGGTCGAGGACATCGTCGAGTGGGCAAGTGGGGTCGGCAACGGCGGCGTCTAGCGCGCGAGGCAGCGCTTCCAGCCGCATGTCGTCGTTCTCAATCGCGCGCACCAGCGGACGCACGCGCTCAGGCGACGGCATGATCGCGTTGCGGACACGCCGCGCGTGGAAGGGAAGTCGGTGCGCCAACGAGTGCGCCAGTCGTACGGCCACGGCACCTGGCGAGGGGTGCACCTGATCAAAGAGATCCGCCCACGGCGCGACCGCCAGCGCGCGAGCCGCACGTCGTGCAAGCCCGAGCGCCTCGTAGCGCGCGGCACGGTCCCACGGTGCCTCGCGCATGCCCGCTCTCACAGACGCGACGGTCGCGTCGCGAATGGGGAGCGGTGGAGTGTCGGTGTCTGGATACATGCGGTCCGGGCCCGGCAGAATTCGTTCGAAGCCCGAGGTACTGTCAGCGAATGCCTGACGCGTTTCGGCGGGGATCCCTTCCGCCGCTTCGCCGGCCCGAATGAGAATCTCGCGCGCCGCCGTCGCGGCATCCGCGAGTGGTGCCCAGGCGACGACGAGCGCGTCGGCCGCGTCCGCGCCGAGCGCACGGCGTAGCTCGGCCCAGTGGCGGTCGGTCACACCGCTCCGGTCATGACCGTCGTACGTGAGAAACGGGCGATGGGTTGGGCACGCGATCACGCGCACTCGGTCGGCGAGCTCGCGGGCAAATGTGATCCCGGGTTGGGTTGGATGTTGCAGGAGACCGGCGAATCCTGGGAGCCGCACCGCGAACGCGAACTCCCCGCGCTCGAGCGATGCTCGAATCGGCACGTGGGTGCTCTCGCGGAGCACCGGACCGGCATCTACGACGAGCGACGACACATCCCATGGCAGTCCCCGGTCCTCAATGTGCACCATCTGGGCTTCGACGCCGCGACGGGCGAGCTCCGCCTTCACCCTGAGGAGGTTGAGCTGCCGAAACGCCTCGATGTGAACGAGCAGTGGGAGACCACGATGGTGGTGAACACCCTTGAGCTCGACTCGCCGACCGCCGGCGACCGAGACGTTGACATCCTGGCGTGCGGCGCCGGGCCCGCGTTGCACCTTCCCAGTTGCCCTCGCGACACGGGCAAGGAGGTGTGCCGCCGCCTGAAGTTCGAAGGGGGACAGGAGCTCGGGCTCAGTCACCGTCTCGGTCAACGGCGTCCCCAGCCGATCGGTGCGAAACGTGATCCGGTGTCCGCTGTCGGACACCTCGCGGCAGGAATCCTCTTCGAGCGAAAGTTGTCGGATCCGAAGCTCGCGGTCGATGTTGAGCTCGGGAACGTTGAATGGGATCGTGCCGGTGAGGCCAACCATCGCCGTTCGCTGAAATCCCGCCGGAATCGATCCGTCGAGATACTGCTTGCGCATGACGTGCAGCTCGGAGACGAGGTTGAGGTTCAACAGCTGGGCGATCTCGAGCGCGATGCCGACCGCCTCCTCGTCGATCTCGAACGGAGGTGTGTCATCCATCTCGTAGGTACACACTGACCTCCGCTCGAGAAGGTAGACGATCTCCTTTTTGGTCTTGAACTCCATCAGCGCGGTGCCGTCATACTCGCCGAGCTCACTCAGCGTGGGTCGCATGTGGCGCAGCACTTCTGCGTCCACACGCGTGACCCGCCGTCCGGCAGGGCAACGGCAGAACAGCTTGGATGTGGTGCGGAGTTGTTGATGCACCTCGAGGCCAGACATGAACCCGATGGTGTCGTAGTCCCTGCGGCGCATGTCGCCGAATGGCCGATCGGGAAAATCGATAGCCGCGTCGCGCCTGGGATTGACGTCACCCGGCGGCCGCACGCCGTGCTCCTTCACGGGTGCTGACTCGAGGGTCACCGCGTGCGGCACTCGGTCAAATGCGGCGTATTCCAGCTTTGCACGGCTACAAGATACCCAGGCGTCATGTGACGTGGACGATGATGTTGCCCGGCTGTACGTTTACGCGCGCGAATCGAAGGAGAACGCATGCCGACACAGAAGGGTCCGGGCCGTCCCGACGACGGCCTGGCTGCGGAGATCGACAGCCTGCTCAAGAAGCTTCCGCACGCTGATCCCTCCTTGGCGAATGCGGCCCCCGGCCCCGGCGGAAACCCGGCGGATGGCGCCGCACGCACGCGCCGGCCGGTGCAGGGCGGCAGGCCCGGCGCACCGGTGCCGACGGGACCGACACTCCCGGATCGGAAGACGATCATCGCGGTGTGGGGCCGCGTGGCGCTCGCGGCGGTGTTCGGTCTCGCGCTCACGCAATGGCCCTACGCGCGTGAGTGCGGATGGGCGCTCGCCGGATACGGAGCAGCGCTCGTCGCCATACTGTTGGCTGCGGGCTGGTGTGGCTTTGTCACGTGGGAGCACCGGCTTGGGCTTGCACACTTGACGTCGATCATCGTGTTCTTCTGGGGTGTGGTGCTCAGTGCCGAAGTGTTGCTGCCGCGACTTGGGTACTCCGTCGATACCGCCACGTGGCGGTGCCCGGCGCCCGCACCGCCTGTCGCGCCCGCGCAAGTGCCGCTCGTGCCACCGCCCGTCGAATCGGGAACCGAACCCACCACCCCCGAGCTGCAAGGCGCCGTCGGGGACTCGGTTTTCGTGCCACCGCCGGCCTCCGACTCTGTGCCGTCGTAGGTCCGGCTCGACGTCACTTGTTGTCACAGGGAATGCAGCGGTCCGCAACGCTCCGATGCGGCGTTAGAGCTCGCGGATCTTCTGAATCAGCGCGAGTGGGTGAATTGGCTTACGCAGGATGGTCTGAATACCGAGGTCGGCGACACTTTCCGCGATCTCGACGGGTTCGTCTTCCGTCACAACGATGATCCCCGTGTCGGGAGCGTAGCGGCGCGCTTCCTCCAACGCCTCCCGCAGTCCGCCTCCAACCTGGTCGGCATCGAAGACGGCGGCGTCGATCGACTCGCCGTGCATGTGTAGGAGCTCGATCGCGGCTTCCTGCGTATCGGCCGTGAGAACGCGCATGCCGGCGGCAAAGAGTGCGTCGGCGGCGTCCGCCAGGTCCCCGGCACTGCCCTTCGCGATGACGACCGTCCCGCTGAGTTTCGATTCGGCTGACAGGGCGGGCGACGGTCGCGTGCGTTCCGTCTTTTGCTCAGGGGCATTGGACGCTGTGGCGGTCATGACCGGGAGCCCCACTGGGCGAACGATGACCTGATAGCCCTGAATGGTCCCGTCGACGGTGGGACGCCACGTTGCTGAGAGCAGTGCCTCAAAGGAGACACCGTCTTTGCCGAGCAACTCGACCTCCAGATCGCCGACCGCTCCGAGGGTCTTCATCTGCACCTGGAAGCGCTTGATGTCCATCGAGCGCGCGAAGAGCTGCCTCGCATCCAGGCCGACGAATTCCTCTCGTGTGTATCCGAACAGTTCGATCGCGGCGCTGTTGATGTCCTCGACCTCTCCGTTGCGTGCCGTCAGGTAGATGGCATCCCAACACTGCTCGAACAAGCCACGAAAGCGCTGCTCACTCTCCTGGAGCCGAACTTCCGCGTCGACACGTCCCTTCATATCGCGAGCGACAGCCAGCACGAATTGCTCGGCGCCCAGCGTGTGGCGCGCCACGGCCACTTCCACGGGAAATGACGTCCCGTCGACCCGCCGATGCGTGCCGCGGAGCACGAGTGGTCGCCGGGTATCCCGTGTCTCCGTCCACTCGAGTTCCACTTCCACCGGCGGCTGCACCGGGAATTCCAGGTGGAGCTCATGCAGCCGGGCGCCGATGACGTCGTTCGGCATGCGTCCCAGCCACCGTGCTGCCGTCTCGTTGACGTCAATCACTCGCTCGGTTCGGGGGTCGGTGACGAAGATGGCTTCCCCGGCCTGATCCATGAGCGCGCGGAAGCGGGCCCATTCGCCCGCCCACTCGTCCCGCGTGCGGTCTTCGTCGGCCATCGCCGCGTTGGCGCGGGCGAGGTCGGCCGTTCGCTCCTCGAGCGTCTGCTCGAGCTCCCGCTGCGAGACCTCGAGTCGCTCGAGCGTTTGCCGATACTGGGTGATGTCGTGCGCGACGAGCGTCGCGGAGACAACCTTTTGATCGCGGACGTTCGGCGTAACGCGGCAGTCGTACCAGGCAACGTCCGTGTTGCGTTGGAGACCGGAGAGTTCGAGGCGCTGCGTTTCGCCTGTCTCGAACGCGAGCTCGAGGACCTTGACGATTCCGTCGTGTTGATCGGCAGGAACCCAGTCGAGAATGTTGGTGCCGATGACCTCGTCCTCCGTGCGATCTCCCAGGGAGCAGTTCGCGAAGAGGATTTCCCCGGTCTCCCGGAGGATGAAGACGGGATCGCGGGAGTGGCCGTTTGGCGCGGCTGCCTCGACCGGCGCGGTGGAGGCCGGCTGGCCCTCCGCTGGCGGCTCGCCGCCCTCCGGTGCGTCGCCGAGGGGCTGGTAGCCGTCGCCAAGCGCAGGGAATCGCTCGCCCATAGGACGCACCGAGAAGGGCCGACTTGCCCGCATGTCTTGGCTGTCCTGATCCGTCACCCTGGTTGCCTCCTGCTGGCTCGCGGTCGAAACCGTGGCTCCACGCCGTGTCGTCGCGACGGCCTATACTGTTCCGCCCTCTGCGGTTACGCTAGTCCGCGCGAGCGCGAAATGCGCAAGAACTCGGCCCGTTTGAGAGGGTGCTGAGGGCCCGTCAGGGCGAGTGTGGGACCGACGCAGCATAAGCGGTTAAGCCATAATGAGTTGTCGGGTTTCCCCGAGGCCCTGGCCGGGGGTTGCGCGCTCCACCAGTCCCCTTATCCTTGAGTCGAGCGGAGCGAAGCGCCACCCATGGTGGCTGGGGTTTGCGAGCCCGGGGCGTCCCCCCGGGCTCTCTTCGCTGAGAGGAGACGCGGTGTCCGCCAGCGGGGTTACCGGTTACCAGCGATGTTACCGGCGGGTTACGTCCGGTCTCCGCGGGGATTTCATGCGGATTGCTCCCGTGTGTGGCGCGCTGCTGGCGGTCATGCAGCTCGTCGCCTGCGCCGAATCCTCGGCGCCGCAGCCGACACCCCCACTGGAACAAGCCGCATTCTTCGTTCATCTGAACTTCCTGGCCGACGACAGCTTGTACGGCCGAGGCGCTGGGACACCATCCGAGTGGAGGGCGGCCGAGTACGTCCGCGATGCGTTCGCGGCCGCGGGACTGGACCCGGGAGTTCCGGGCTTTCTGCAAACCTTCCCGATCGGTGATCGCGGACAGTCGCCCAACGCAGGCGCACAGTCCCAGAACGTCGTTGGCATACTCCCCGGCTCCGGCGGGCTCGCCGACGAGTGGGTCGTTGTCGGCGCCCATTATGATCATGTGGGGTGGCGGCAGATCGCACCCGATTCGATCGAGGTCTTCAACGGCGCCGACGACAACGGGTCGGGTACTGCCCTGCTGATCGAGTTGGCCCGCTACGCGACGCACTTCTTCATGCGCGGCGAGGGCGCGGCGACAAGCCGGCGTTCCATCATGTTCCAGGCGTACGGGGCCGAGGAGATCGGGCTTGTCGGTTCGGACTATTTCTGTGCCACGGCCACGGTGCCGTTGGACGACGTTGCGGCTATGGTAAACCTCGACATGGTCGGACGGCTCAGGGACGACAAGCTCACGCTCACTGGGGCGTCGTTGTCGACGTTCTTACCGAATCTGCTTGCAGCTGCCAACACGGATGGGCTCGACCTGGTCTACGACGACAGATACCTCGGTGCGAGCGATCACAGGTGTTTCTATGACGCGGGTCGGCCGGTGGTGCATTTCTTCACGGGCTTGCATCCGGAGTACCACTCGACTCGCGATGACGCTGACCTCATCAACGGGGATGGCATGCTGCTCGTCGGGAATCTGGTGCTGCGCACGCTCGTCGCGCTCGCGGCCGAGCCTCTCGACTGACGCAACCCCAACCGGGAACCTCGGGTTTCTACCGGGTCCGAGAGCTCCGACAACCGCGTTCACCTTTGTTTCACAGTGGTTTTACTCGTTCGGCGCCATGCTACAGTGGGGCAGGGTGCACCTGCTCCAAGGAGTTGGCACCATGCGATACTCTCTCCTGCTGTCGATCTGCCTCGTCAGCATCATCGCCCCGCCGACGGTCGCGCAAGAGCGCTCTCTCGATGAGACGCTCGACCACATCAACAGCGAGCTCCGGGACCACCACTACATAGACTACGACGGTCAGCGGACAGTGTCGCAAGTCCGCGTGGCACGCGGCGGTTTGCTGGTTGTGGAGACCTCCAAGCGAAAAGCCGGCACGGAGGTCACGAACATCTTCGAGGTGAGCCTCGCGGATCTGGACCTGACCCGCGTCGTGGCCAGGAGTCGGGACAAGTACGTCTCGTTGTCGCTGGGTGCACGCGGGCCGGTAGCCGGTCGTCTCAAGTGCACAATGGCTGGGGGAACGACGCACGAGTGGGCCCTGCCCGTGGGCGATGAGATCGCCGTCGAGTTCGCGGGGAAGGACGACGTGGCGCAGGACCTGACGGTCGCATTTCGACAGCTCGTCCGATTGGCCCGGCAAGACACGCAGACCTCGACCTGATCGACGGTCGCGTCTCGTGTGGTCACGGCGCCGGTCCGATCCTCGGGCCGGCGTTTTGTGCATCCGCTGGCAGCCTGGCTCTTGACGCTTGCTTGACTCCCAATCCCAATGGTGCATTGTCACAGGAACGGGGCCTCCGAGCCCCGCCGACCGTTGTCATCTGCAGCGATAGGGGGAACCATGCATCGATCCGGACCCCTCCTGACGTGCACGATGTTGCTGGCGGTCACCGCGGTCCTGCTAGCCATCACTCCGAGCGTCGCGCTCGGGCAGGATTGGGTGCCTACGAAGAAGCGTGCTGAACCGCCCGCGCTCGTGCCATCCATTCGCGGCATCGGTAGCCGCTCGACGATCACCGATCTCCGGGAACGGCGCGGGAGGGTCGCCGAGCTCGTGCCACCGCCAGTCGCCTATTCTCCGGCGGACATCGTGCCGGAGGTCGAACCCAACGACACCGTTCCCGAAGGCAATCTCGTATTCTTCGGCGACACAGTGGACGGCGTGATCGATCCGGCGGGCGACGTCGACTACTTCGCCGTCGAGCTCACCGCAGGCACGGTCTTGGACCTCGACGTCGATGCGGTGGTCCTCGGGTCGGTCATGGATCCGGTCATCGCGCTGTTTGACATCGACACTGTCACGATTCTCGACGTAAACGACGATTGGGACGGTCTCGACAGCCGGATTGTCTACTCGATTCCGGTTGACGGTCTGTATTTCGTGGGGATCACCGACCTTGGGCTTAACGGCGGTCCCGCGTACACGTATCGGCTCAAGTTTGGCGAGTTCGTGGTCGATGAGGTGGAGCCGAACAACTCGGCGGGCGAAGCCAATCTGATCGCGTTGGGCGACACGGTATTCGCCACCCTCACCCCGGAGACCGACGTCGATTTCTTTGCGGTTGACGTGCCGGACACTACGCTGATCGCCCTGATACTCCAAGAGAACTTGGGCACCTGGTTCGACGCCCTCGTCGTCCTGTACGACGTGGATGGCACCACCCCGCTGGCGACCGACACGCTGTGGAGCTGGCCGCCGACGCTGGAGTACTTCGTGGTAGCCGCCGGCCGGTACTTCGTGTCAGTGACTGACCTGTATCCGGATTCGCTTCGTTCTCCCTTGTACGCACTGGTTGCCGATTCGCTGGCTCGAGGCCCGGGCGACCCGACCACGGTGGTGGCGATGGGCCTCTCTTGTCCGAATCGTATGCTCGTCGGGACGCAAGGCGAGGTCTATGTGGCGGACGAATGCGGGGGCCGAATACTCGAAGTGGCTCCCGATGGAACTGTGACTGAGTTTGCGCAAAACGTGGGATGGGACCTCGGGCTCGCGATCGACGGCTTCGGGGACCTCTTGGCATCAGGGTACGACAGCCAACATGGGACCTCGGTCATCTGGCGATTTCCGGCAGGAGGCACCCGGGAAATCTTTGTCGACGATCGGTCTACCGCCGGACCGCTGACGGTGGGGCCGGACGGCGACATCTGGGCGTTCGAATGCGGGCAGCGCTGCCCGGCCGTCCAGCGCTACGATCCGCTTGGCAATCCCAAGGAGGTGATCGACCTCGTCGACTGGCCCTGGATGTTTGGGTTCTCACCGGCTGGAGAGCTGCACTACACCGTCGGCTCTACGGTCTACAAGCTTGCCGGTACAGAATCGGAAGTGGTGATCCGGGATACGACGTATTCCACCTGGTTTCTCGGGTTCGCGTTCGACAATGAGGGAAATCTCTACCTTGCTTCTCCGCCCTATCCTGGGCGCATTCTCATGTATGGCAGCTCGTACCAGCTCGTGCACGATCCGTTCGCGCGCTTTGGCACTGCAGAACCGCTCGGGATCGCGTTCGGACGGGACGGGTCAGGAGAGATGACATCTCGACTGTTTGCGGTGGCGTACGATTACGCGGAACCGGATCCGGGGCTGCTGTTCGAGCTGAATCCCGACGGTATCGTGGCGCCTGGATTCCGGGTTGGCACCGACCTCCTGCGGGTTGCCACCACCGAATTGGACACTGCAACCGTCGGTGCCCCATACGAGGCCACTGTGACTGTGGAAGGTTCCCCAGGGAGCGTCACATGGTCCGTGACCGGCGGGTCCCTCCCACCGGGCATCGACCTCGACGCGGCGACGGGAGTGCTGTCAGGGACTCCGGAGCAGTCCGGGTACTTCGAGTTCACCCTGCGAGTCGACGGCGACAGCAAGTTCGGGTTCGCGAGACTGTTCATCGCTGTCGTGGATCCGGTCGTTGCGGTCGACGACGCTGTGAATGCCGTACTCGGCATTGGCGGCCTGATCACACCGGAAGTCGAGACCTTTCTGGATCTCCGAGGGAATAAGAACGGTCAGTTCGACATCGGGGATGTTCGGGCGTACCTCCGTGCGCAGGGCCAGATCCCTGCGCTGGCGCTTGACGCAGGAACCGACACGGCGGAGAGGAGGAACCGGCAATGACGCGCACGTTTTTCTCGGTACTGACGGTCTGCTGCCTTGCGGCTGCCATCGGAGTGAGCGCCTGCGGCGACGGGCCGAGCGAGCCGACGCCGGGTATTGCTACTGTGTCTCTCACGTCGCCGGCCACGGACGGGGCGATCCTGCTAACAGTATCCGGCTCTGGGTTGACCGAGCCGAAGCCGTCGAATCCGAGCCTGCGCATCTACTGGCGGCTGGTATCTCCGACAGAAATGCGCATGGCTGTGTTTGGGGCGATCGCGGCTGGACCGCTCTTCACGATTGACGTCTTGGACGTCGGCTCGGTGAAAGCCTATCAAGGAACCGTGCTGCAGGTGGCCGACCGGAATGACCAGCTGCGAGCAGACCTGAGTGGGTACAGCTTAACGGCGACGTCGACCGCGGGCTGAAGCGCCGCACGTACCGGCGCGCCAGCGACGCGTGTGCTCGTTGGTGCGCCGGAACATGTTCCGTCATCTGGCCAACCCACCTTGCTGGGGTCGATGGGGGCGTTATCCTCCTTCCATGCCACACACAATCCCGATCCTGTTTTGCGCGCGGCATCAAATTACGACGCGATAACCCGGCTACGTGAGCGGTGAGCCGCCAGTGGTTTCCCGCTCCTGGCGCGGTACCGCAACGGATGGATGAAGGAGGGGAATGATGGCATCCGAGTACGTCGATCCGTATCCGCTCGGAGACGATGCCACCCGCTATCGACCGGCAACGAGTTCGCACGTTGCCGTGACCCAGTTCGAGGGGCAGGATGTGCTCACGGTTGACCCGGCGGAGCTCACCGAACTCGCGCGGGAAGCCATGCGCGATGCCTCGTTTCTGCTGAGAACCGAGCACCTGCAACAGGTCGCGGCGATCCTCGACGATCCGGAGGCGAGTGACAACGACCGCGGGGTAGCGCTGGCGATGCTTCGCAACGCCGAGGTCTCGGCGGAGTTGGTGCTTCCCTTCTGCCAGGACACGGGCACGGCGACCGTCTTCGCGAAGAAGGGACAACGCGTGTGGACGGGCGGTGGAGACGCCGCGGCATTGACCGAGGGTATCCGCCAGACGTATGAGCGGGAGAACCTCCGCTACTCCCAGACCATTCCGCTCACGGTCTACGACGAGCGGAACTCAGGTGACAATCTCCCCGCCCAGCTCGATATCCATGCGACCGACGGCATGGAGTACACGTTCCTTTTCGTCGCGAAAGGCGGCGGGTCGGCCAATAAGACGTATTTGTTTCAGGAGACGAAAGCGCGTCTCCATCCCGAGAAGCTCGTCCCGTTCCTGACAGAAAAGATGAAGACGCTTGGGACTGCGGCATGTCCACCGTATCACCTTGCGTTCGTCATTGGCGGCACGTCGGCTGAAGCCAATCTCAAGACGGTGAAACTGGCGACGACCGGATACCTCGATACGCTCCCAACCGAAGCCGGGGAGTCCGGACAGGCCTTCCGCGATCGCGACTTGGAGGAGGAACTGCTGCGCGCGGCGCAGGAGACGGGGATCGGCGCCCAGTTCGGGGGGAAGTACTTCGCGCTCGACGTGCGGGTGGTTCGGCTTCCGCGTCACGGAGCGTCGTGTCCGATCGGGATGGGCGTGTCGTGTTCGGCACACCGAAACGTCAAGGCGAAGATCGATCGCGACGGTATCTGGATCGAAGAGCTCGAGCGTGACCCCGGTCGGTTCATACCGGCGCAATACCGGCGCAAGGCGGAGCACGGGATCGTGGCGATCGATCTCAACCAGCCGATGGAGGCTGTGTTGGCCCAGCTCAGTCGACACCCGATCACGACGCGGCTCTCACTGACGGGGACGATGATCGTCGCCCGCGACATCGCGCACGCGAAGATCAAGGAGCGGCTCGACCGGGGAGAGGAAATGCCGCAGTACCTGAAGGACCATCCGGTCTATTATGCGGGTCCCGCCAAGACCCCCGAGGGCATGCCGTCGGGGTCATTTGGGCCAACGACCGCCGGCCGTATGGACTCTTACGTCGATCTGTTTCAGTCGCACGGCGGATCCATGGTCATGATTGCCAAGGGCAATCGCAGCCAGCAGGTGACGGAAGCCTGTGCCCGTCACGGCGGATTCTATTTGGGTTCGATCGGCGGTCCCGCAGCGGTGCTCGCGAAAGAGAACATCTCGAAGGTCGAGCTCGTCGAATACCCTGAGCTCGGGATGGAAGCGATCTACCGCATCGAGGTGGTGGACTTCCCCGCCTTCATCCTCGTCGACGACAAAGGCAACGACTTCTTCGCAGCGCTGACCTAGCGAGCGTCAGCGCCTGGCACCGTTCGTGCTTCATGATTCCTTCACGCGGCCCCTTGTACGTTGGGTGCGGTGAAAAGGGAGGCACGTGCGATGACCGAACCACAATGTGAACTGCCGGCGCAACACGCCGCTCCGAAGGACCGTCTGCTTCGGCTCAAGAAGTTGGAGGAGTTCCTCAGAAACATGGATCCGGAGGACGGATACGACTGGCCCGAGATGGCGCAAAGTGAGGTGGGGACGCGACGGGATCAGTGAAGGACGGCAGCGTTTTGCAGGGGAACGACGCCCGGATGGCCGGGCGTTTTTTCATTTAGCCGAACTCAGGGAGGGAGCATGACACTCAACATCAGGGCACTGGCATTCGCCGGAGCAGTGATGGTCGGCGGGCTGTTCCTGCTTGTGGGGCTTGGCAGTCTGGTGTGGCCAGGCTACGGAGCGGATCTGCTCGGGGTCGGAGCCTCGGTCTACCCGGGCTACGACGGTCCGGACGGCGTCGCCTCGGTCGTCGTCGTCACGCTCTATGGGGCGCTCGACGGCACGATCGGCGGCGCGCTCCTGGCGTGGTGCTACAACTGGATGGCGGGCTCAGGGCACGACCGTGCACCGCGGATGACTGCGTAGTAAGACCGGAACTCGAGGGGGACGTGGGGGGTTCTCTACGCAATGCCTGAGACGCGTAACGCCGCTGCGTCCGGCGGCGCTGTGCTCGCCGTGCCGGCGCTCTTGCTCGGACTTGGGTTCACCAGCTGCCCTGCCGAGCCGTCGGTTGGTGCACGCCTCTATGCCGCCTCGGGATTCACGGATCAGGTGTTCCAACTCGATGCCGCGAGCGGTGCCGTGCTAGAAACGTTCCCGCTCGATGTACGGCGCGCCGAAGTCGACGAGCCCCATGCCCTCGCACTCGATCCCCGTGGGGACTTCTGGTATGCCACGGTGGCGCACGGCGACCCCACGCTGTGGAAGTTCGAAGTCGGTCGAGACCGTCTCGTAGGACGGGTGGCGCTCGGAACCGCTGGCGCGGGACGCATCGGGATCACCCCCGACGGCGCCACGGCGTTCGTGCCCGACTACTACCGGTCGGGCGGTGCACTGCGGAGTCAGGTGGCCGTGGTGCGTCTGGAGACACTGGAAGTGGTGGACCGCCTCACCCTCTGTGTCGCGCCGCACGACGCGCAGGTGGACCCGGGCGGGTCGTTGGTGGCAGTGGCGTGCAGCAAAAGCGACGAAGTCGTGGTCGTCGATGTTGAAACGCTCGAGGAACGGAGCCGCTTCGCCGTCGACGTGGCACCCGGTAGCCCAGGGTCTCCCGCGCACCGTCCTTTGAACCTTGTCTGGTCTCCGTCGGGCGACCTCATCTATGTCGTGCTGCAGGAAGCCGGTGAGGTACGGGCCTTCACGGTCGACGGAGAGCTTCGGGGGAGCGTAGGAGTGGGTGCGGGGCCGGCGCAGCTTGCTCTTTCCGATGACGGCCGCACGATGGTAACGGCCAATCGCCGCGACGGTTCGGTGTCGGTCATCGACGTTCCGGAACTCATCGAGCGCGCCCGGCTGTCCGTCGGTGTTGTGCACCCGCATGGCGTCACGCTGTCGACCGACGCGCGCCGCGCCTACATCACCTATGAAGGCGATCCGCTGACGCCTGGCGGCGTCGTCGCCGTAGATATCGATCAACTCGAGACGGTGTGGAATACCGAGGCCGGTGCCTTCACGTTGGGGATCATCTATGTGCCGTGATCGGGCCCGCCTTGCGGTCCTTTCTTCGCTACTCGTCTTGGGCTCGTGCAATGACTCCGCCGCCCCCGGGGGCACCCCCGAGTTGAGGTTTAACCCTGCGGCGATCCAACTCGACACGCTTCGTCAGCAGGATGCCGTAATCCGCAACGTCGGTAGCGCCGCGGTTGGGCCGGTTCGACTCGTTGCCGATCAAGTGCGCGACCCCGGCGGGCAGGCGGTGTTCGGCCCGTCGCTTGTGGTAACGCCCATCGAGATTGCGACGCTCAACGCCGGTCAGGAACGGGCGGTGGTGCTCTCACTTGACGGTGCGGATGCAGTCCAGCCCGGCACGTACACCGTGCGACTGGAAGCGCGGGTCGCCACAAGCGTCATGGCGAGCCTCGCCGTCGACTTCCGCGTCGCCGACACGTCGCCGATGACGCCGAATCGGTCAATCTCGATCGTCTCGGGGCCCGCGAGCGTGCGGCAGGGTGATGTGGTGTCATACGCGGCGGAGGTGCGCGACTCCAATGACGTCGTCCTCCCCGGCGAGCAGGTCGTGTGGTCTGTTGTTCCCGCGTCGGCAGGATTGACTCAACCCGACGGGCGCTTCGTTCCTTACGCGGCCTCCGGCGCCCGACTGATTGCCCGCTCGGGCGGTGTGGCCGACACACTCGATGTTGCGATCACCGGACGTTCTCTCACGGGCTCGTACACGAGTGTTGGGCGCGGCACCGAGAGCCGGCGATTCTCGTCGGACCTGTGGGTGACCGGAGGGGTCGCCTACACGGGAACCTGGGGGTCGAGGACGGTCAACGGCACCACGCGCTTTGGCAACGCCCTGTTCGCGTGGGATGTGAGCGACCCGGCGCAGCCGAGCCTCAGTGACTCCGTGATCGTCGATGCGCGGGTCGTGAACGACGTCAAGATCCGCGCCGACGGATTGCTGGGCGTGATTACACACGAACTCTCGTCCGATGCACAGAACGGCGTCACATTGCTGGATCTCGTGGATCCGCTTCACCCGTCCGTAATCACGCGCTTCACGACAACCCTCGAGACCGGCGTCCACAATGCGTGGATCGACGGGGACTACGCCTATCTCGCCGTCGACGGCGCAAGTCCGACGAGCGGGATGCGCGTGCTCGACATCAGTGACCCTCAGAATCCGTCGATCGTGGCCGGTTTTTATGCGGGATCGAGCTTCCTGCACGACGTCTACGTCCGTGACGGGTTGGCGTTTCTCTCGCATTGGGACGCGGGTCTCGTCATTGTGGATGTGGGGAACGGGATCGAGGGTGGATCACCTACCAGCCCGGTAGAAGTGAGCCGGCTGCGAACGGCAGGCGGACAGACCCACAATGCGTGGTACTGGCCGGCCGGCGGTTACGTGTTCGTCGGCGAAGAGGATTTCAACACGCCGGGCGTCATGCATGTCGTGGATGTGAGCGATCTCCGTGCCCCCCGCGAGGTGGCGACCTTCCGTGTTTCCGGTGCGACGCCGCACAACTTCTGGCTGGACGAAGCGCGCAGCGTCCTCTTTCTCGCCTGGTATGAGAATGGAGTGCGCACACTGGATGTGTCGGGCGAGTTGCTCGGCGAGCTCGACCGGCAAGGACGCGAGATCGTGGGACTCGACTACGGGTCGGGCTTCGGGTGTCCCTCGAGCACAAGCGCAGCCACGTGCACGTGGGCTCCTCAGTTCGACGGCGGGCTCCTGTACCTGTCAGACATGAATACCGGCCTCTGGATATTCCGTCCGCAGTTCTGAGTCGGCTGGATCTCAAGTAGGTTGTAGGAGTACGATGCTCGACGCCATCAAGCAGTTCTTCGATCGACATCTCGCCAGCGAAGGCCGCGCCGAGGCCACGGGTCCCGAGGCGGACGACGTTGCGGAGGATCGTCTCGCCCTCGCAGCATGCGCACTGTTCCTCGAGCTCGCGCACGCCGACGACGAGTTCTCCGATGCCGAACAACGGCATATCGAGGACGCGCTGGTCCGACACTTCGACGTGGACCAAGAGCGGGCCGCCGAGCTGATTCGCCTGGCCGACAAAGAGCGCTCAGACTCCGTAGATCTGTATCAGTTCACGTCGCTCATGACGGCGAACTACGACGAGGGCCAGCGCGTCGTTCTGGCGGAGATCATGTGGGGATTGGTGTACGCCGACGGGGAGCTCGCCAAGCACGAGACCTATCTGATGCGGAAGCTCTCGCAACTCCTTGAGCTGCGCCCCGGGTATCTGGCGGAGGCGCAGCGGCGCGCGCTCAACGCGCGCATCGACTGAGGCCCGGTGCCCTCTGATCTGCGGGACCGGCTCCGTCATCACATCCGGTCCGAGAACCTCTTTCCCGAGCACGGGCGCGCCATGCTCGCCGTGAGCGGCGGACCCGACTCCGTCGCGTTGCTCGACCTGTTCGCCGCACTCGCGGACGATCTCGGGCTCGAGCTGGTCGCTGCGCACGTGGACCATGGCATTGCGCGAGACAGTGGGGACGTGGCTCGTGACGTCGAGCAGCTCGCGGCGCGGTACGGACTCCCGTGCTCCGTTGCGCGGGTGGAGCTCGGCGCCGGCGCGTCGGAGACCGAGGCGCGGGAAGCGCGCTACGGTGA
>JBDHAN010000022.1:0-26159 GCA_039588055.1 Gemmatimonadota bacterium
CCTTCGGCGAAGCGGTCACGTTTCATCTCAACGGGGACGAGCTCCACGTGTTCCACGTGCCGCACGCGCACACAGATGGCGACGCCATCATTCACTTCCGCAAGGCCAACGTCGTGCACATGGGCGACACGTTCTTCAACGGCCTCTACCCGTTCATCGACCTCGGGAGCGGGGGCAACGTGCGGGGGATGATCGCGGCCGCGGATGCGGCGCTAGCCGTCGCCGATGCCAATACGAAGATCATCCCGGGCCACGGACCGCTCGCGTCGCGGGCGGATCTCGAGCGCTATCGCACGTTGCTGGTCACCGCGCGAGACCGGGTGGCCGCCGCCATGGCTCAGGGCCGCACGCTGGACCAGGTCAAGGCCGCCAAGCCCATGGCCGAGTACGACGAGGCCTGGGGTGGGGCATTCATCAACCCCGAGCGGTTTGTGGAGTTCGTGTACCGGAGCTTGGAAGGGTCGCGCTAGAGGAACCAGCTCTCAGCCCGGGCCGGGCCGGTCACTCAGGTTCCGGTGGGGCGCACGAAGTTGACCAAAGCAGCTCCTCGCCGACGCCACGCGGTCTGTTTGACGGCTTCAAAAACCGTCCGCCCAGCGATACGCTTCGATCACCGCCTGCTCGCCTTCGCGTCCAGACATCGAGTTGCCGTGCTCCATGCCGAGGATGCCGGTGTAGCCCTTCGCGTGAATGTGTCCGAACACCACTTGATAATTGATCTCGCCCGTACCCGGTTCGTTCCGGCCCGGATTGTCACCCACTTGGAAATAGGCGATCTCGTCCCACGCCCGTTCGACGTTGGGGATCAGGTTGCCCTCGGTAACCTGTTGATGATACAAGTCGTCGAGGATCTTGCATGACGGACTGTCGACCGCGCGACAGATCTCGTATGCCTGCGCCATCTGGGTCAGAAAGAGCCCCGGGTGATCCCGCGGGTTGAGCGGCTCGAGTACCATGACCAAGCCGTGCGGCTCGAGTATCTGTGCGGCCCGACGCAGCGTCTCGACAACGTTCGTCGTCTGATACCCCATGTCCGACCGGAGATCGACGTGGCCCGGTACGACGGTCATCCAGGTCGCGTTGACCCGTTTCGCCACATCGACTGACTCCCCGATCTCTCGCAGGAACTCGTCGCGCGCATCATCCTTCCCTGTCGTCAAACTCGGCTCGCTCCAGTAGATCGTATGCGCAACGAAGACGCCCATGTGCATCCCGAGACGTGACATCTCTGCGCCGATGCGTTCCTGAAGGTCGATCGACCGCCCTTTCATGCCATTGTCTTCGAGCGCGGTGAAGCCCTCATCGGCCATGAACTTCAGTTGATCGATCGGATCGTCGCCGGCGTGGTGCCTGAACATGCCGAAGTGGGGGGCGTAACGGAGCTGGAAGGGATCTCCCGGTTTGGAGTGCGGGATGCTGGGGGCTGGATGCGGGGGGCGCGACATCCAGCTTCCAGCACCCAGGGTCGCCGCCGCGGCCCCTGCCGTCGATACGAATTCCCGGCGCTTCACCGCGTCTCCCGCGTTCGTTCGAGCGTGATCACACCTGGCACGGGTACGGGATCGACCGCCATGGGACCGAAATCGAGGGTGCGGGGCATGAGCTGCTGCTTCGCGTTCAGCAACGTGTCCCACTCGATGACTTGACCCGTGTAGGCCGCCTCCCGTCCCATGATCGCCGTGAGTGTGCTCTCCGCGACTTGACGGCCTTCGTTCAGTGGTTCGCCGGCACGAATACTGGCAATGAGGTCCGTGTGCTCTTGCTGGTACGGGCTGATCTTCGGCCGTGCGACCTCATGCCGCCACCCCGACCCACCGTCGATCCACGATTCGGGGTCGCTGGTACCGCGCGTCCCAATGAAGTGTTCGCCCACATGCGACGCCGTGCCATCGATCTGCCGGCACATGCTCACGATACGCGCGCCGTTCGGATACTCGAGGTCGATGGCGAAGTGATCGAAGATGTGCCCGTACTCCGGGCTGGTACGCCACTGGCGGCCACCGACGCCAACCGCGCGGACGGGATGGGAACCCATCACCCAATTGGCTACATCGAGGTTATGAATGTGCTGCTCGACGATGTGGTCGCCCGACAGCCACGTGAAGTACAGCCAGTTCCGGATCTGCCATTCGACGTCGCTCCAATCGGGCTGACGGTCCGCCTTCCACAGGCCGCCCTGATTCCAGAACACCTGCCCGCTGAGGACGTCGCCAATCGCACCATCGTGGATGCGCTCGATGATCTCACGATAGCCGGCGTCATGGCGCCGCTGCGTGCCTGCCACGATCCCCAACCCGCGTTGGGCCGCGAGATCCGCGGAGGCCATGATGGAGCGGACGCCCGTCGGGTCGACGGCCACCGGCTTCTCCATGAAGATGTGCTTCCCTGCGCGCACCGCGGCGTCGAGATGCACGGGTCGGAACGTTGGCGGCGTGGCGATCAGGACGAGATCGACGTCAGCATCGATCACGCGCTGGTACGCATCGAAGCCGCTGAACATCCGGTCCCGCTCGACCTTGAACTTCGGCGCAAGCTCCCTTTCCTCCGCCACGAGCTCTGTGAGGTTCTTGAGCGATTGCTCGAGGCGGTCGGCAAAGAGGTCGCCCATGGCGACGAGCTCGACACCATCGGAAGACCGAAGGCAATCGTGTGCCGCACCCGTCCCGCGACCCCCGCACCCAATGAGTCCGACGCGCAAGACATCCATACCCTGCGCCCACGCCCTCGCACCGGGCATCGCCATGGCAGCGGTCAATGCCGCTGACGTTCCGATGAACTCCCGCCTACTCAGCCCTTTCGACATTGTCGTCCTCCACGTTTTCGTCACGGCCTTCGACTATCGGCTGTAGATTACTCTCACCAGCCGAAACCCCACGAATGGCCCATCGCTCAGCCACCACGTGCTCTTTGGTATCTGCGGGTCCGTCTCGTTCCACGCGCGTGTCTGCGTCGCACGTGAGACAGGCAGCAACGTGGTGTCCCGATAAGATCCACCCATTGTCAGCCGCGCGCTATCCGGCGGCATCACCCACTCCGCGGCGTTGCCCAAGAGATCGAACAACCCCAACGCGTCGGGCGACCGCATGCCGACCGGATGGGTCTTCCCGTCTGCGTTTGCGGCAAACCAGGCTCGCTCCTCGAGCAGCGCTGTCGAGAGTGTTGCGCGATAGGGGTAGGCCAGCGTAAAGGCCCGTTGCCACTCCGCCTCCGTCGGCAACCGATACGTGTGGCCCGTCTTCGCACTCAGCCATGCCGCGAACTGCGCCGCCGCGTGTTGCGTCATACTCAGAGCGGCATAGCCCTGGTGACCGAACCCCCAGTCCGGCGCACCGTAGGGGCGACTTGGCCGGGCGACGGCATCCGCTTCCTGCGGATTGCTCGCGTCTCGCTTGTCGAGTTGAAAGGCAAAGATGTCGTACGCGTCCCACGTGACCTCGGTGCGGCCAATCCAAAAGTTCGCCACGTCGACGGTGTCGCCGCCCGCAAGCGTCACGCTGCCACCCCGTACGCGCACGAGCTCGAACGCGACCAGGCTTCCGGGAATCGAGTCCCGGATGACCTCCTGAGCCGGTAACAACGCCGGTACGAGCACGGCAACGGTGAGCCACGTGAGCCCTTGCCGCACTCCGCACTCGCATGGAATGATTCTCGTCATGTGCTCATGCAACCTCTCACGCCTGCTCGTACTTCTCTGTCTGTACCCGGCCGCCAGTGTGGCAACCGCGATGGCGCAGGCTCGGTTCGAGTTCACCGAGCTACACATGGGCCTGCCGGTCCGGATTGTCCTGTATGCCGAGGATACCACCAGGGCTCGGTTGGCAGCGCAATCGGCCTTCGAACGGATCGCCCAACTTGAACAGATAATGAGTGATTATCGACCGACAAGCGAATTGTCACGATTGGTTGGGCAGTGGCACGGCGGGGCGGTAGGAAGAACGGTGAGTGACGAGTTGTTTCAGGTACTCGAGACATCGCTGGTATTGGCCGCGGAGACCAACGGTGCCTTCGATCCAACGGTTGGACCGCTGACAGCATTGTGGAGACGGTCGCGAGATGTCGGGAGGCTCCCGTACCAGACCGAGCTCAGGGAGGCTCGTGCACGAGTTGGCTGGCATCACGTGCAACTCGACGCAGTCACGCGCCGCGTCACCATAACACAACCCGGAATGCAACTCGACCTCGGAGGGATCGCCAAAGGGTTTATCCTCGATCAGGCACTGGGGATACTTGCCGATGACGGGATCGGCCAAGCGATGATAGCAGCGGGCGGAGATGTCGTCGTCGGGGCGGCACCACCCGGTGCGCGAGGCTGGCACATCGCCGTCCCCGATGCGGATTCCGCGTTCCACCACCGTGCAACGGCACTCGAACATGCGGCGCTGAGCACCTCGGGCAGTTCCGCACAATTCGTCGAGATCGACGGCGTCCGGTACTCTCACGTCGTTGACCCACGCACGGGATTTGGCCTGACCGATCACCGCACGGTGTACGTCATCGCGCCCACCGGTCTCGAGGCTGATGGCCTCGCCACCGCGCTTTCCGTACTGGGGCCCACGGTCGGATCGACGATCCTGGCACGGCATCCCGACGCAAAGGCGTCATTTTCCCGCAACAACTAGCTCCCCTCGCTCGCAACCACCCCAGCACTGCTGCGATTGGCGCACGTCTGCACCCAGCGCCACTCGACATTTGCCTTGACGCTCTCTTGACGCTCTTCCTGTAAGCCTTCTGCCGAGTAGCACCAACTGCGCAGGAGGTCCAACCATGAGCATACACCACTCCCTCAATGTGAGCATCGATGCTCACCCGGCACCGTCCGCTTCCGCGACGGTAGCAACCTCTGGCGCAGCCGCCGTCGCAAGTCGCCGGGGCAGGTGGTGGTTGGTGCGGTTCGTCGCCGTCTGGTGTCGTATCCGTTGGCTGCAGATGCTGCGAACGATGGCGCGCTGGACTGATGAGGAATACTACAGAAAGGTGTATTCGATCCCGGACGCCGCTTCCGACCGTTCCTCGGACAAGTTTGCCTCGACCCGAGCTGCCATCAACGACGAAATCGCCCAGGACCCGGCCCGTGCCCGGGTGCTCGACCTCGGGTGTGGGTTTGGCTTCCAGGCAAGGCACATGCGAGCCTCCGGATACCGGCATGTGTATGCGTGCGATCTGGTCTCCTACCGCGTCCAGCATGCCCGGGAGCTGCACGGTCCCGATGGGGTGCGGTACGTGGCCGGTGACATGCGCTGCTTGTGCCTTGCCGACCGCGCGCTGGACGCGATCGTCATCTCAGTCGCTCTGCACGATTTGACGCCTGGGGGTGTAGCCGCGGTGCTGGGGGAATGCCGTCGCGTGCTCAAGCCGCGTGGACGGCTCGTGATCATGGAGCCGAGATTCCTCGAGGACATCCCCGGGCCGCTGCACCGGTGGTTGTACCGACGGTGCTGTACGCTCCTCGACGAGTCGATCAACCTGGGGAAGTACCTCGATTTCGATATCGCGGCGACACTGGCCCAGCTGCAATTCGACCTGGTACGACAGCAGCTCACATGGTGGGGGAATCTCTGCATCTACACGGCCGAGCGGGCCGCCTAGCACCGGCTGCTCGTATTGGACGCCTCTTTCCTTTCTTCGAGGAAGACTCGGCGATCCACCGGACCTAGATTCTCCCCCGTGTTCTCAGCCTCACCGTGGTCCCCCGGTGATGCGGACAGAGAATAGGCGTTTCAGGACGATCTTCTGGCACCTGCCGCGTCGCGTCCACATAATTCCCGCATAATAAATGAGAAGTGCCCGGAGGATCTCGCCGTGCCCGACCACGCCGAGCAACTTGACCGCCTAACCGCCGCCCTCGCCGGCCGCTACCGCCTCGAGCGGAAGCTGGGTGCCGGCGGCATGGCCACGGTGTACCTGGCCGAGGATCTCAAGCACAAGCGCAAGGTGGCGCTCAAGGTGCTGAAGCCCGAACTCGCGGCCGTCCTCGGCGCCGAGCGCTTCGTGCAGGAGATCACGACCACCGCGAGCCTGCAGCACCCGCATATCCTGCCCCTGTTCGATTCGGGTGAGGCAGGCGGGTTCTTGTATTACGTGATGCCGTTCATCGAGGGAGAGACCCTGCGGCACAAGCTGGATCGCGAGAAACAGCTCGGCATCGAGGAGGCGGTGCGGATCACGACCGAGGTGGCCGACGCCCTCGACTACGCGCATCGGAACGCCGTGATCCACCGCGACATCAAGCCCGAGAACATTCTGCTGCACGACGGCCGCCCCATGGTGGCGGACTTCGGCATTGCGTTGGCGGTGAGTGCGGCGGCGGGTGGCCGGATGACGGAGACAGGGCTCTCGCTCGGCACGCCGCACTACATGAGTCCCGAACAGGCGACGGCAGAGAAGCATCTCACCAATCGGTCCGACATCTACTCATTGGGGGTGGTGTTGTACGAGATGCTGACGGGCGATCCACCGCATACGGGCTCCTCAGCGCAGCAGATCATCATGAAGATCGTGACCGACGAGGCGCGGCTGGTCACGGAGTTGCGCAAGTCCGTGCCGCCGAATGTGGCGGCGGCGACGGCGAAGGCATTGGACAAACTGCCTGCTGACCGCTTCGCAACGGCTGCGGACTTTGCGAGGGCTCTTGCCACGCCTGAGTTCACGCTACCGTCGACGACATCTGCTGCATTGGTGGGCCCGCGGGATCGATGGCGCACCCGGTTCTTTGCGGCGGCTGGGGCGGCTGCCGTCTTTTTGGCTCTCGCGCTAGTTATCACACTGCGGTCGCCCCGCGGAGTTGCGATTACCTCCTACGACGTCGGGTTACCGGATACGGCGGGTATTTTTTGGGGGGATTTTCCGCTTGGGCTGAGCGTGTCGCCGAATGGAGAATTCGTCGTGTATGTCGCCAGGCGGGATTCGACGAAGGAGTTGTGGTACCGGAGTCTCACCGATCAGGTGAGCCGGCCAATTCCGGGAACCGTTGGCGCTTTCT
This sequence comes from Gemmatimonadota bacterium, assembly GCA_039588055.1. Taxonomy (GTDB): domain Bacteria; phylum Gemmatimonadota; class Gemmatimonadetes; order Gemmatimonadales; family GWC2-71-9; genus JAOTVV01. Next base: position 6,980 of record JBDHAN010000022.1, read on the forward strand.
TGCCTATGGTGTCTCCGAGCGGTGACCGGATCGCGTTTCAGGCCAACCGAGCATTACGTCTCATCCCGGTCGAGGGTGGAGCCCAGACTACGATTGCCGAGACGGCGTTCGGCATCGCGCGGTGGACGTCGGACACACGGATCATGTTGTCGGACGGTGACGGGATCAACCTTCGATGGCTGGATGTTACGGGACGGGTACTTGGCTCCTACAGCACGACGTATTGCATCATGGCCGAACCGCTGCCGGATGGCGAAAAGCTGTTGTGCGGCGGTGGGGCAACAAAGGCTGCGTACGTCATCGACCCGGGAACGGACTCATTGGTCTCGGTCATGCCCGCGTCTGAGGGGGATACGGTGGGTGCTCACGTGCGTGGGGGGCTGCGCGGTTCTCACTTTCGTGTGATTGACGGCGAGTACCTCGTGTATGTATCGATCACCGGAGAATTACGGGCAACAACGATCGATCTCGAACGCCATCGGGTCGGGCGTTCCGTCTCCCTCATACCTGCAGTGCGACGCGCAGCCTATTTCGGCTCGGGCCAGTATGACCTTTCCGCAACCGGAACGCTCGTGTACGCGCCGGGTGCAAACGCCGAAATCGGACACCTCGTGCGGTACCGACCGACCGTCGGGCTCGACACACTACCCGCATCGCCGGCCGCATACCTGCGTTACGACATGTCACGGGACGGACGCTGGCTGGCCGCGGCGGTCGAAGGCGTTCAGGAGCAGGAACTGCACATTATCGATCTGTCCACTGGACGATCGCAGGTGTTCCTCACCCATGAGTACGTGGGTCACCCGGTGTGGGACGCCAGCGCCACCACGGTGACTGTGGACTTGGGGGACAGCCTTGTTGTGCGTGGATCCCCGACGGCGTCAGGTGCGCCGGACACGTTACTCGAGACATCCTTCCGTCCCAGTTCGTATGTGTCCGATGACGTCGTGTTCGGCGCTGACAGAAAGACGGGAGCCATCGCGCTTTTGGATCTGAGCGCTCGTCCACCCCGCATGGATACGTTGGCGGCTCGCGGCGGGTTCGTGACGATGTCCCCGGATAGGCAGTGGGTTGCATACAACTCGATGGATCTCACGCGACTGTTCGTCAGTCCGTCGAGCGATACCCGAACGCGGTATCAGATTGCCGTGGACCATGAGGATGCCCAGTGGCTCTCTCCGTCGCAGTTGGTGTTTTCTGGATACGGTAACGTGCACACGTTCAAGGTCGTGACCATTGATCCTACCGCCGATCCACCGGTGGGTGATGTTCGTACGTGGTACAGTGACTCGTTGTTCACCTCTACGCCCGGGCGGACATACACGGTGACTCCCGACGGCGGGGTGGTCTACGTCCAGGGCCCGGCGCGACGCACGGGTGCATACTTACGGGTCATCCCCAATTGGGTCGAACAGATGAAGAGAGCCGTCGACGAAGCCAATCGGTGAGAGGTGCGTGGCACAAAACTGCCGCTCGCGAGCGCTGGCACTCGCGTTCGCTGCGCGACGAATCCTCCAAGAATTGCCTACCGGACCCAAGCGAAGGACATGATGGGACAGACGCCTCACGACCACGCTCACTCGCGTGGTCCCTGCCAGAAGGCGAGCCCGACGATCTGCCAGTCACCAACCGTGATCTCGGAAACCCCAGCACCAGGCCCGGGGGAATACTGCTTCGACGTCTTTGTGCAATATCCGTTCGCCACCAACTTATAGCGCCGGAACGCGGGGTTCTCATCGATGAGGCTCTGCTCGGTCACGGTGGCAGTGCACCCGCCCGCCTCCGACGTTTGGAAGTGTCGCCCGGACGCTCGGTCGTTGATCGCCACGCGGGCCGGCAGGTCGGTGCCCGTGGCGCCCTCCGCGACCTCGATATCGAACATCAGGTCGATCTGCGAGCTAGCGCCCGCGGGCACCCCGCCGAACTGCAGGGTGGTGCCGTGGCCGCCACAGTCCATGTCATCGCTGTGCCACTCGATGCTGTACTCAACGGCCCCTGACAGCGCGACCTGCACAAACTCGCTGCCGTCCGGGAGGCAGCCCTCCGACTGCACCCTCGCGTCGTCGCTCGAAGCGCTGGGTGCCAGTGCCTGCGCATCAGCGATCGCGCTCAGGGCGAAGTCCTCGTGATTGATTGTGATTGGCCTTTCTCTACACGCCTCTACGAGAATCATCAGCAGAGCCACCCCAACGAGCGGAAGCTTCTTGGTAAGACGCATCGTGTCGCCTCGAATCAAGAAGGTTGATTCACTTCCCATCGGTGGGCGGGTGGTCTCGTCGTCGGGCGGGCGTCCCAGGGGTGGGCGTCTACTGCGGCGGCGGGGCCACGAAGGCCACCGGCGGAGCTTCTGTTTCAGCGGGCTCTACGTAATGGACGGTGCGTGAAATGACGGTGAGATTTCGCTGAGACTCTTGGGCACCGACGAGCGCGCGACGAGAGAGTGCAGTCCAGGAGAGTACGCCGCGGTCTGTTACGGGTGGCAGCTGAGAACTGCCCACCGCCCCTCACGCCACCCGCAGCCCGCCCAACAACAACTTGCTCACGGGCTCGGCGCGCGACGCCAGTTTGGTGTTCTTCCGCGACAGAACCCAGTCGGTCGCCATCTCGTCCAACACGCCAAACACGACCTTGGCCGTCAACAGCGGGTCCGCGTCGGCCTTGAACACCCCTTCCCGCTGTCCCTGCTCCACGACGCTGGTAATGAGCGCGAGGTAGTCCCGCATACGGCTCCGCGACAGCAACTCCAGTACGTGGAGCGTGTGGCGGAACTCCACCTGAAATATCACTGCCAGATCCCGATCCGCTCCCAAGAGGGTGAGATGGAGTGCGACGATGCGCCGGAGCTTCTCTTCAGCATCGATCCCACGCGCGTCGACGATCTTCTGCGCCTGCACACTGAACAGCTGCATCGCGCGCTCGAAGATCGAGACCAGGATGTCTTCCTTGTTCTTGAAATAGAGGTAAATGGTCCCGTCCGCCACGCCGGCCCGACCAGCAATCGTGGAGACGGTCGTGCGGTAGTAGCCGTGGCGCGCGATCTCCAGCACCGCCGCATCCAGAAGGCGCTCTCGCTTGGCTTCCTTCCGCGCCGTCCTCACAACACGGCTGCCTGGAGCGCAGACAAAAATGAACAGCTGTTCAGTTTACTCGGCACCATGCTTGCGGTTCCAATCCGTAAGGGCTCGTGTCCAGAATAGGTGTAGAATCCTCTCAAGTAAAGGGAGAAATGGGAGTTCGTCACTCCCATTGACAAGTCGGCCGCCTGGCCCTACGCTAATGAATAGTCATTCAGTTTTCTGCCGGGGGTTCCCATGAAGCGGCACGTCCGCAAGGTCGCCGTGCTCGGGTCCGGGGTGATGGGCAGCGCCATCGCCGCGCATTTCGCCAACGCCGGTATCCCGTCTCTTGTGCTCGACATCGTCCCGAAGGAGCCCACTGACGCCGAGAAGGCTGCCGGGCTCACCCTGGAGGACAAGGCGGTGCGCGATCGACTCGCCGCCGACTCCGTCAAGGCGCTCCGGAAGGCGAAACCCTCTCCACTGTTTACCGCGGACCGGTTGGACCTCATCGGGGTCGGGAACCTCGAAGACGACCTGCCGCGCCTCGCGGAAGCGGATTGGGTGGTGGAGGTCGTCAAAGAGGATCTCGAGATCAAGAAGAAGGTCCTCGCCTCCGCGGCCCCCCACATTGCACCCGACGCGGTGCTGTCGAGCAACACTTCGGGGTTGTCGTTGGCCCAAATGGCGTGCGTCCTCCCCGACGACCTCAAAGCTAGGTTCCTCGGAACGCACTTCTTCAATCCGCCGCGTTACATGAAGCTGCTCGAGGTGATCCCCACCGAGCACACGTCGGCCGACACACTCGCGCTGGTGGAGACCTTTTCCACGGTGCGGTTGGGGAAGGGAATCGTCCCCGCCAAAGACACCCCCAACTTCATCGCCAACCGGATCGGCGTGCACGCGATCATGGCGACGCTCAAGGTGATGAAGGAGATGGACCTCACCGTCGAAGAGGTCGATGCGCTGACGGGACCCGCCGTCGGCCGCCCCAAGACCGCGACGTTTCGCCTCGCGGATCTCGTAGGGCTCGACACGTTCCTGCACGTGGCCGACAACGTGCGGCAGAACGCCCCGGACGACGAGAGTCACGACATGTTCGAGGCCCCCGACTTCTTGCAGAAGATGGTGGCCAAAGGACTGTTGGGACGAAAAAGCGGCGCGGGCTTCTACAAGAAGGTGAAGGGGGACGGCGGCTCGACCATCCGCACGCTCGACCTGGAAACGCTCGAGTATCGCGAGGGCAAGAAGGCGACGTTCGCTGAGCTCGAGATGCTCAAGTCGATCGACGATCCAGTTGAACGTCTTCAGAAGCTCGTGTTCGGCAAGGGGCGCGCGGCGGAAGCCACATGGAAGATGCTTGCCGCCACGCTCTCGTACGCCGCCATGCGTGTCGGTGAGATCTGCGACGACGTGTCGGCGGTCGACCGCGCGATCCGCTGGGGCTTCAACTGGACCCTGGGTCCCTTCGAGGCATGGGACGCCTTGGGCTTTCGCACGGTGACCGAGCGCCTCAAGGCAGACTCGTACCCGTTGCCCGCCTGGGTCACCGCGCTGTACGACGGCGGGGCTGAGACGATCTACCGGCGAGAAAACGGCGGGTTGCAGGCTCCCACCGGTGCTGCCGGCACGTTGGCGCCCGTCCCGGTCGATCCGCGGGCCCACGATTTCGAAATCCTGCGAGGGGGCAGCAAGGAAATCCGCCGTAATGCCGGCGCGAGCCTCTTCGACCTCGGGGACGGGGTGCTCGCACTCGAGTTCCACTCGAAGATGAACGTCATCGGCCAGGACACAATCTCCATGGTCATGACCGCGTGCACGGAAGCCGAAACTCAGGGCCAAGCCCTCGTGGTGGCCAACTACGGAGAGAACTTCAGTGCGGGCGCCAACCTGATGTTGCTGCTCATTGAGGCGCAGGAAGGCAATTGGGATGAGATCGACGCCATCGTGCGCCAGTTCCAGGCAGCGACGAACCGGCTCGAGCAGTGCGCGGTTCCGGTCGTGACAGCGCCTCACGGACTGACGCTGGGCGGCGGGTGCGAAGTGACCATGGCAGCCAATGCCATCCGGGCGGCGGCAGAGACGTACATCGGGCTGGTGGAGTTCGGGGCAGGTGTTGTCCCGGCTGGAGGAGGGTGTTTGCGCCTGTACCAGCGGAATGTGGCCGCGTTGCCCGATCCTTCAGATGTGTATCCGGCGTTCCGCAAGACCTTTGAGACCATCGGCATGGTAAAAGTGGCCACGTCGGCGGCAGAGGCCCGTGACCTTGGCTTCTTGCGGCGACAAGACACCTGGTCGATGTACGGTGATCATCGCGTGGCCGATGCGAAGGACATCGCGTTGGCCATGGCGCGCGCTGGCTTCGAGCCACCGCAACCCGATCAGGACATTCCGGTGATGGGCAGAGCGGGTGTGGCGCTCGCCGAGTCAGTCCTCTTCAACATGGAAGAAGGCAACTACATCTCGGCGCATGACCACAAAATCGGGGGTCAGCTCGCGCGCATTCTCAGTGGGGGTGACGTGCCCGGTCCGACGATCGTGTCCGCACAACACATCCTCGACTTGGAGCGCGAGAGTTTCCTGTGGCTGTGTGGCGAGCGGAAGAGCCTCGAACGCATGCAGGCCATCCTCAAGACCGGCAAGCCTCTGCGCAATTGACGCAGTGAAGGAGAGATCCATGAAAGACGTCGTCGTGGCCTTGGCGCTTCGCACTCCGGGTGGTCGGGCGAAAAAGGGGACCTTCCGTCAGACTCGTCCTGACGACTTGGGCGCGGCTGTGATTCGCGCCCTGCTGGAGCAAGCGCCGAAGCTGGACCCCGAACGTATCGGAGACGTCATCCTCGGATGCGCGATGCCCGAGGGCGAACAGGGAATGAACGTAGGACGCAACGTGGTGCTCCTTGCCGGGCTCCCCGACAGCGTGCCGGGTATGACGGTGAACCGGTTCTGTTCGTCCGGTCTCGAGACCGTCAACATCGGCGCCGCCGAGATCGCGCTCGGCCAGGCGGACATCGTGATCGCCGGTGGGGTAGAGTCGATGACGCTGGTCCCAATGGGTGGTGTCCGCTATCTGCCGAACCCCACCATGGCGGCCGAGTCACCTGGCACCTACCTCAACATGGGCCTCACCGCCGAGCGGCTCGCCGAGCGCGATGACATCTCACGTGAGGCGCAGGACGCCTTCGCTTTTCACAGCCATTCCAAAGCCCTCGCTGCACAGCAAGCCGGCAAGTTCGACGGTGAGCTGGTGGGGGTGACGACGGCAGTGAGTGAGCCGGGACCGAACGGGAAGCCGGCGGTACGCGAGGCCGTGCTCGATCGCGACGAGGGACCGCGCGCCGACACGACGCTCGAGGCGTTGGCGAAGCTCAAGCCTGCGTTCAAGGCAAACGGCACGGTGACCGCCGGGAACTCCAGTCAGATGACCGACGGCGCCGCGGCCGTTCTCCTGACGACGCCGGCGATCGCCGCGGAGCTTGGGCTCGAGCCGCTCGCACGGTGGGTAGGCTACGCCGTGGCCGGTGTGCCGCCAGAGATCATGGGAATCGGACCGGTTGAAGCGGTTCCCAAAATGCTGAACCGTGTGGGGCTCACGCTCGATGAGATAGACGTCATCGAGCTGAACGAGGCCTTCGCGGCACAGAGCCTGGCCGTGCTCAAGGGCCTCGGGCTCGACGCGGAGGACGAGCGTCTCAACGCGAACGGTGGCGCCATTGCGTTGGGCCATCCGCTGGGCTGCACCGGTGCCAAGCTCACCGCGACGGCACTGCACGAGCTGGGGCGCCGCAATGGGCGGTATGCCATGGTGACCATGTGTATTGGCACCGGCATGGGAGCCGCCGGCGTTTTCGAAGCGATGTAAGCACGCACGTGTTGCGCAAGGAGCCATCATGCTGACCGAGACGACGTTACTGACAGGTGGCCAGTTTCTGCTGGACGACACGCTACCGGCTGACGTCTTTACGCCCGAAGACTTCGACGAGACCAAACGGATGATCGCGGACACCGTCCACGAGTTCGTCGAGCGAAACATCCTGCCACATCGAGAAGAGATGGAGTTCCACAAGAAGGTGGAACTCGGGGCAACGCTGCTACGCGAGGCGGGAGAGGCGGGCCTGCTGTCTGTGGACGTACCGGAGGCCTACGGCGGGATGGGCGCGGACAAAGCCACGTCGATGCTGGTCGCCGAGTACATCGCCCCAGGAGGGAGCTTCGCCGCGACACACGGCGCCCATACGGGTATCGGCACGCTCCCGATCGTCTACTTCGGGACCTCCGAGCAGAAGGAGAAGTATCTGCCTCGCCTTGCGACCGGGGAGCTCCTGAGTGCCTATGCCTTGAGCGAGCCCGGCGCGGGCTCCGACGCACTCTCGGCACGCACCACCGCAACGCTCTCGAAGGACAAATCGCATTACCTACTCAATGGCACCAAGCAGTACATCACCAACGCCGGATTCGCAGACGTCATCATCGTGTTCGCCAAAGTCGACGGCGAGAAGTTCACCGCCTTCATCGTGGACCGAGACACTCCCGGGCTCAGCATCGGCGCCGAAGAGAAGAAGATGGGGATCCGTGGGTCGTCGACCTGCGCGGTCATCCTTGAGGACGCCAGGGTTGCAGCGGAGAACGTATTGGGCGAGATCGGGCGGGGACACGTCGTTGCCTTCAACATTCTGAATGTCGGCCGCTTCAAGCTGGGTGCCTCGACGGTAGGTGGGTGCAAGGTCGCGCTCGCGCACGCCGTCCCCTACGTGAAGCAACGCCAGCAATTCGGGCGTCCCTTGAGTGACTTCGGGCTGATCCGTGCCAAGATCGCCGACATCGCGGCCCGCACGTACGTGTCGGAGTCGATGGTGTACCGTACCGCCGGTCTGCTGGACTGCGCGATCCACGGTCTGGATGCGCATGCTCCGGACTTCGACCGGCAAGCCATCGAGAAGGTCGAGGAGTACACGATCGAGTGCTCCATCATCAAGGTCTTCGCCAGCGAGTCGATGGCTCTCGCCGCCGAAGAAGGACTCCAGATGTTGGGTGGCTATGGCTTCTGCGAGGACTATCCGCTGGAGCAGATGTATCGCGATGAGCGGATCAATCGAATCTTCGAGGGGACCAACGAGATCAACCGGATGCTGATCCCGGGAATGATCCTGCGGAAGGCGCTCAAGAAACAACTGCCGTTCTTTGCCGCGGCCAAGCAGGTCGCCGAGGATCTGCTGAGCCCACCCTCCTTCGAGGAGGCAGGGGAGCCCGGGTTCCTCGAGGAAGAAGGCAAGCTCGTCACCTCGATGAAGAAGGCCTGTGTCGCCGCACTGGGCTTCGCCGCGCAGAAACACGGCGAGAACATCAAAGACCAGCAAGAGGTCCTTTCCGACGCGGCAGATATGGTCATGGAGACCTATGCGTGCGAGAGCGGACTCCTCCGGGCGCTCAAGCAAGCCAACCGGGACGGCGAAGACAGTGCGCGCCTCATGGCGGATATGTTGACGCTATACGTGCACGACGCGATGGACCGGGTGGCCATCTGGGGCCGCAACGTGCTGGCACAGAGCGCGGAAGGTGACGAACTGCGCACGATGATGGCCGGATTGCGGCGGCTCTCCAAGCATCTACCGGTCAACCGGGCCAAGCTCCACGACGCCATCGCCGCTCGCATCGTCGAGGCGGAACGCTACACGGTGTAAGCCCACACACGCAAAACGGTGAGGTCGACTCGTGACCTCACCGCTCGTCTGCATCGTTTCGTCCCGCTCGTTAGCGAAGGACAACCGCTCAGTTGGGATGCGTGCCCGACGGCCTATGGGCAGCCTATTCGAGCAGCCCGATCCCTTTGATGGCGATCGCTCGCTCGATCTCACCCGCACTGGTATTCCGACGGACGAGGAATTCGCCTTTTCTGCCATCCTCGAGATGCAGGATATATCGCTGGCCAGAACCCAAGGCCGTCAAATGTGCTGCGGTGATGGTGCCATACCACTCGTCGCGCTTGGTTTCCGCGAGCATGACCGTAACGTCTTTGGCAATGGGACTGCCATCATCCTGGCAGATGGTGCACCGAAAAAAGGGCATCTCACGAGTCTCCAAATAGAGAGACGACGGCCGTACATCTGACGGAAGATTACGTCGTTGCCAACTGCCGAGCAACAGGCTCGGCCATGCGCCGAACGCTAGACCTCGAACAACGACGCAACCTCGACGACGCCCCCTACTCCGGCGCTGAGCGACCACTCGAGTGAGCGGTCCGCGATTTCCGGTCGCTCGTCTCCAACGTGCCATCGTTCGATAACGCGGCCGTCGATATCGACGATCCAGTATTCCTCTACTCCCCCTTGCAAGTAGAGCCGTCGCTTCACGCCGCGATCGCGTGACGCGGTCGAGGGGGAGAGGATCTCGACGGCGAGGAGGGGCACCGGAGTATCCTCCCACGTGTCTTTCGACGGATCGACTGGCTTGGGAACAACGAAGAGGTCTGGTTGGACGAGGGTGTTCGCGCTCAGGCGAATGTCTGCCGGACTATACAGAATCTCTACCGATGCGTCGTCACCGATGTCACGCTGGAGTGCGTGGTCCAATCGACGCAGCACACGCTGATGCACGCGGGCCGGTGCCGGCGTCACGACGTGCACGCCGTCCAGCAGTTCGTGCCGCAAGCCGTCTTCCGGCAGGGCCAACAGTTCCTCGATCGTCGTAATGGGGCTTGGCGCGGGCATACCCATAATGTGACTCTCCTCGGCCGTATCGTGCAATGCGACATGTGGGAACGATCGGACGCCGCCGCATCCGTCACCTAGGTCGTTCCATCGCCTCGCGGAGCGATTCGTTGCGGTGGGAGGATTCAGAGCCATCTTAGGAGAGGCGGAGGGCGCGAGAGAGACGGATAAGCGTATTCTCAGCCGCCGAAGAGTCAGGTGCATGAAGAAAGCCGGTGGCACACTGCCACCGGCTTCGGGACGCGGCGTAACTGGCCACGCGATTTCACAAGTCGCTCGCAAGTTAACGGTGTGATCAGAGCCGAGTCAAATGCGGTGGTGCTGGCGGTCGGATTCGAACCGACAAAGGCCGCAGCGCAACGACTTGTGAAATGGTCGCGTTTACCAGTTTCGCCACGCCAGCACCTGAGAGAGGAGGCAAACTCTGGTACCACGAGGGCAAGAACGCCGATGCTCACAGCCGCTCCCGGCCGCCGTCCGGAGCACGCAGCAGATGCTGCTTGGGCACCTGACCATTTCCGCGATGGGCGTATGGCTTTAATGCGCCGTGCACGATCGAGCCGATCGGTATGCGTGATCGCCTAACCGCTGCCCTCGCCGACCGCTACGCGATCGAGCGGGAGCTCGGCGCTGGTGGGATGGCCACGGTCTACCTGGCCGAAGATCTCAAGCACAAGCGCAAGGTGGCGCTCAAGGTGCTGAAGCCCGAGCTCGCCGCGGTGCTCGGCGCCGAACGGTTCGTGCAGGAGATCACGACCACGGCGAGCCTACAACACCCGCACATCCTGCCGCTGTTCGATTCAGGCGAGGCGGACGGGTTCCTGTACTACGTGATGCCGTACATCGAGGGCGAGAGTATGAGGTGGGATACCAAGCCGCGCACGCCGAGCATCAAGATCTCTCCCAAGCGCTATGTGGCCGAGCACACGTCACGTGAACTCCCGGGTCGTAACTGCGCGCCAATTCGGCAGTTACACTTGTGACGCGGTCCATTTGAAATGGCCCTGTTGAAGCTTTACCCGGCCGCCTCAAAGCTTGGAACGGTCGTTTAGAAGCTTCACCCAGGTGTCTCGAACCTTCGAGTCACCGTCCCCAAGCTTTGGGTCAGCGTGTCGAAGCTTGGGTCCGGCGCTCGGAAGCTTTGGGCGAGCGGATCGAAGCTTCGCTCCCTGAAACGCAAGCTTTCGCACGCCCACTCGAAGCTTCAACACGCCCGTTCCAAGCTTCCACCAGGCCAATCGAAGCTTCGAAACGGCCGATCGAAGCGGGACCTGGGGCGTCATGGTGCCACCAACAGGGTTCTGACTCTTGGCGACCTCAGCCACCACGACTACGTGCGACTGACCACCTCCTGGCGCACCGTGCGATCGATTGTGTGGACAGCGCTCTCGACTTTCTGCTCCACGCCCTTGGGCACAACGAGCCAGAACTGCGGACCGAACCCATCCCAATGATCGAGCAGCATCTGGCCACGTGCGCTCTCGGTGAAGTGGTAGTGCATTTCGACGAGCTGACGAACCTCTTCGAGCTGGCTCGAGTCGGGGCGCGTCCAGTGAATGAGCTCCGGGTTGGCCTTCTGAGGGAAGACACCTTCCTCATCGAGGACGTACGCGGTGCCACCGGACATGCCCGCTCCGAAGTTGATGCCCGTCTCGCCCAGGACCACGACGCATCCACCGGTCATGTACTCACAACAGTGGTCACCGCTTCCCTCCATGACCGCCACCGCGCCTGAGTTTCGTACGGCGAACCGTTCTCCGCAGCGGCCCGCGGCAAACAGTCGGCCGCTCGTGGCCCCGTAGAGGGCCACATTGCCGAGGATGACGTGGCGGTGCGGGGCATGGCGAGCGAGGCCTGTGGGCCTAAGAATGATGTCGCCTCCGCAGAGGCCCTTCCCGACGTAGTCGTTTGCCTCGCCGGCTAAGACGAGGCGCTGCCCTCCCACCAGGTATGCCCCGAAGGATTGGCCGGCCACCCCGCTGCAATGCAGTGTGACTGAGCCTGCTGGCAGTGCACCAGCTCGGGGATGGAGAGCCAGGGCACCGGCGAGGCGAGCACCGATGGAACGGTCGCTGTTGCGGGTCGTCGTCGCTTCCGAGAAAGCCTCGCCGCGTTCAATGGCGGAGATGACCCGACCCACGAGCGCGTCTTCGAACGACTCCTCGTTTTCAGGGCGGTCGTTACGCGGGAACAGACACCGCGGGGCGTCCCCCGGCACTTGTGCGAGAAGCGAGGCGAGGTCCAGCCCACCGGCGTGCTCGACCTGATGCAGCATGTCTACGCGGCCCACGGCCTCGTCGAATGACTCGAAGCCGAGTTCGGCAAGGAGCTGGTGCACTTGCGCCGCCACTCGCAAGAAGTAGCGGACGACCTGTTCGGGGGAACCGCGAAACTTCTTGCGGAGGTCAGCGCGCTGCGTGGCGATGCCTGTCGGACAGGTGTCGAGATGGCACTGACGGGCCATGTCGCATCCCATGGCCACGAGGGGGGCGGTTCCGAAACTGAATTCCTCCGCGCCGAGCAGGGCCGCGATGAGTACATCTCGTCCGGTCATGAAGCCGCCGTCGACGCGCAGGCGCACTCGGCTCCGCAGGCCGTTGCGAACGAGTACCTGTTGTGTTTCGGCCAGGCCAAGCTCCCACGGCGAGCCCGCATACTTGATGCTGCTGAGTGGTGAAGCCCCGGTGCCACCGGAACTGCCCGAGATCACGACGAAATCGGCATAGGCTTTCGCTACGCCGGCGGCCACGGTACCGACCCCGGCCTCCGAGACCAACTTGACGCCGACACTTGCCTGGGGATTGCACCGCTTGAGGTCGTAGATCAGCTGCGCCAGATCCTCGATGCTGTAAATGTCGTGATGCGGCGGTGGGCTAATGAGTGAGACGCCGGGTTGTGTGTGCCGCAGACGCGCAATCAAGGTGGTGACCTTGTGCGCAGGGAGCTGGCCGCCTTCGCCCGGCTTCGAGCCCTGAGAGATCTTGATCTCGAGTTCTTCAGCCCGCGCGATGTACTCGGTCGTGACCCCGAAGCGGCCCGATGCGATTTGTTTGATCTTCGCGTCGGCCCGGTCTCCGTTGGCGAGCGGCTCGTAGCACTCGACATCTTCGCCACCCTCACCGGTGTTCGAGCGGCCGCCCAAACGATTCATGGCGATAGTGAGGGTACGGTGCGCTTCGGGACTCAGCGCACCCAGCGACATCGCACTCGACACGAACCGTTGCGCGATGGACTGAGGTGACTCGACACGGTCGGCGGCCAGCGCGGCACGATCAGACTTCACGTCCAAGAGATCGCGTAACTTCGCCGAGTTCCCGCGTCCGGTGAGCTCTGTGAATTCCTCCCACGCGCTCGCATCCGGCTGGGTTTCCGCGTGACGACCGGTCGCGACCGCGCGGTGGAGGGCGCGGACCGTCGGTGGCTGCCAGCTGTGGTACTCACCGTTACGGCGATACCGAATTCGACCGAAGTCGGCGAGCTTCGAGCCCTCGGGACGGCCGAGCACCTCTCGCTGCCGTTCAATGACTGGATCGGCGAGTTGCGCCAGCGTCAAACCACCGATGCGGCTCGGCGTGCCGACGAAGCACCGGTCCATCACCTCGTCGGCGAGGCCCAAAGCATCGAAGAGCTGTCCACCACGATAGCTCGTGACCGTCGAAATGCCCATCTTCGACATGATCTTTCGAAGACCGAACTCCAGGGCTTGCATGACCGCGGCTTCGCCGGCGCTGCCTTTCAGCCGGCGTGCCGTGCGCAGCGCCAACCACGGACAGACCGCGCTCGCTCCGTAGCCGATCAAAACAGCCACGCGGTGATCATCCCAGCAGTCGCCGGCATCGATGACGATGCCCGTACGCGCACGACGACCCGCCCAGAGTAGATGATGGTGAACGGCTCCGACCGCGAGTGCCATCGGAATGGGGGCCAGTGCTTCGGTGACGTCGCGATCGGAGAGGACGAGCAATCGCGCGCCCTCGCGCACCGCGACCTCGGCCATGTGGCAGAGCTCGTCGAGCGCCGGACGGAGCTGGTCTCGGTCGGGGAAAAACACGCACGCGAGCCTGGCGACTGGCAGCTCCTCCACCTTGCCGAGTTCTTCCAGCTCGGACTCGGTTACGATGGGTGAGGGAAGCTCAATAACCGGTGCCAGCGGCCCCTCTTCATGCAGTAACGGCCGTGGTCCGACCCACGTCCGCAACGACATCACTGTCGCTTCGCGAATCGGATCGATGGCGGGATTCGTCACCTGTGCAAACCGCTGCCGAAGGAAAGCGTAGACAGACCTGGGCCGCCGCGCCAGCGGAGGTATCGGCGTGTCGTCGCCCATGGAATACGACGGACCTCGACCTTGGTCGGCCATGGGACCGATGATCAGCTTCAGGTCCTCGCGGGTGAGCCCGTAGATGTGCTGACGCTGGGTGAGCGTTGCGTCGTCGTGTGTCGCCGCAGGCTCGTCCGGAACGAACTCGCGCGTAACCCGTCGAATCTGACTCCATTGGTCGTAGGGTTGTGCGTCGGCGAGGTCCCGTTTGATCTCGGCATCATGGTACAGTCGATTCCGTTCGAGATCGACGAGAAGCATCTGGCCGGGGCCGAGTCGACCTTTTTCCACGACCTCGTCGGGATCGAGATCGAGGACGCCCACTTCTGAGCCGGCAACGACCAATCCGTCGCGTGTCACCTTGTAGCGACACGGTCGCAGTCCGTTGCGGTCGAGTGCGGCTCCTACCGTCACTCCATCGGAAAACGTCAGCGCAGCGGGTCCATCCCACGGCTCCATGAACGGCGCATGGTACCGATAGAACGCGCTCAGCTTGGGGTTCAGGTCCTGCGCCTCTTCCCACGCCGGCACGATGATCATGCTCAAGCTGTGAGCAAGACTGCGCCCGTTGCGGGTGAGCAGTTCCAACGTCTCGTCAACATTGGCCGAGTCGGAGCCGTCGGCCTGCAACGCCGGTTGGATCTCGAGAGGAAGGTCGGCCTCTCGAGCGCGCATCCACCCGCGGTTCCCCCACAGCGTGTTGATCTCGCCGTTGTGAGCGAGGAGCCGGAAGGGCTGGGCCAGTTGCCAGGTCGGGAGCGTGTTGGTCGAGAACCGTTGGTGGTACACCACCAGCGCGGTCTCGAACCGGCCGTCCGCTAGGTCGAGATAGAACGCGGGAAGCTGATGCGCAGCACAAAGCGCTTTGTAGACCACGGTCCGGCTGGACAGCGAGCAGATGTAGCCGGGCTGCACCTCCCGCTCGAAGTGCTTACGTGCCAGATAGAGCTGCCGTTCCAGTTCCTCACGCCCCATGTCGGTCACTGGAACGGCAAGGACCTGACGCACCGCCGGCTGGGTGTCCCTAGCCCCTTGCCCCAGAGCCAAGGGGTCGACCGGCACCTCGCGCCAACCGAGCACCCGGAAGCCGTGCTTCTCCAGGGCCGTGTTGAGCGCAGGTACGGAGGACCTGTCGTCAGGGGGAAGGAAGACCATGCCGACCGCGAGCTGATCGGGCCGATCTAGCCGATACCCGAGGCGGTCGGCCTCGTCGACAAACAGCGTGGCCGGGATTTGTGTGAGGACACCCGCGCCGTCGCCGCTCTTGCCGTCGGCGGCAACGGCTCCGCGGTGCGCAAGTCGCCGCAGCGCTTCTAGTCCTAGGTCGAGAATGTCGCGGGCGGGGTTCCCGGAAAGGCGAGCTACAAAGCCGACTCCGCAGGCATCATGTTCGAAGCTGGGATCGTAGAGGGTCCGGGATCGGGCATGTCTGTCTGCCTGAGAAGTCGGCGGCATTGTCACTCCTGTGCCGTGGATTGGTCGTTCTTACTCGATAGACTTCGTGCGCTCCTCACCGTCCGCGTGCATGCCAGCCGTACAGCAACGCGCCGGTTTCCGGGCAAATGGTCGTTTCAGCCTCGGGGTCGGGCCGGGACCTCGATGTCCGTTCATCGTCCGCGAATAATAGGTAGTTGCACGTCTTTACACCATGTGTCCGGGCAGACGACATCCGACGCGACTGCCGCGTCGCGCTCGAACTCTCCAATCCAAACTTGCCGACGCACCGGGCTCCGCGCTCACCTGCAGCGGTGCTTGCGCCGCTCTTGATGACAATGGTATTGGGGAAAGCGCGCTCTGCGAGGTCATCCGCTCCAAGCGTCGCCTGTCTTGTCGAACCAGCGGTGAGAGAGCGTTCTTAGTCAGTGCTCACAGCTCACGAATCCAGATGTTACGAAAGCTCACGGGATTATCGTGGTCCTGCAGCATGAGAGGGAGTTTCTCAGCGTGCGCCTCATAGCGCGGCAGGCCGATGTACACCGTAGGGCCGGCGAGCTCCACGTGGGTCTGGATGAGGACCCCGTTGTGTAAGACGGTCATGAATGCCGGGGCGATCAGGGCGCCGTCGGTGTCGAAGCGCGGCGCCCGGAAAACGATATCATACGTCTGCCACACGCCAGGGGGACGTGAGGCGTTTACCAGCGGAATGTGCTGCTTGTAGACCGAGCCAGCCTGGCCGTTTGCGTAGGTCCTATTCTCGTACGAATCCAGGACCTGCACTTCGTACAATCCCATTAGATACACGCCGCTGTTACCGCGCCCTTGGCCGTCGCCGGACACCTCGGCAGGCGTGCGCCACTCGATGTGGAGCTGCACGTCGCCGAACGGCCTTTTCGTGAATAGGTCGCCGCTGCCCGCCAAGACGGTGACCGCTCCACCCTCGACGATCCACGCAGCATCTCCGTCTTGACCTCTCCAGGCGGACAGGTCGGTTCCGTCGAACAGGACAATGGCGTCCGAAGGAGGTCTGCCCGCCTCGCCGGCGACCACCACCACCGGCTCCGGCTCCCACACTTCGGTCTCCTCCGGTTGCATCTCACGTGAGCCCAAATCCTGAGCTGGATCGTCTCGCAGCGATTCGGACGAAGCCGAGCAGCCGCACAGGACCGCGGCCCAGCAGATGATCGCGACCGCCGTGTTGCTGCCGAGGTGGCTGCGGTGTGTCATGCGGTGCAAACCCCGGTGCATGATTAGACGTTCGGCAGTTTCCAGGGCGCTCGGTAGTGGGCCCGAATGAGCGCGTTGGCATCCGGATCGTCTTTGAACGAGGTCGTTGCCTCGTCCCAGTAGACCTTCCGGCCTGTCTTGTAGGCGACGTTGCCGAGATGGGCGTTGACCGCTGCCAACCGTCCGACCGCGGTGTTGCAGACCGGTTGCTCGCGGCTCTTGATGCAGTCGACGAAGTCGCGCGTATGCTCGTCGAGTCCGCCGCCGCCCGATCGCCGCTGAATCGGCATGGCGGGCACTTTGTACCTACGAACGTTGTTTTCGTCGCGCGTTGACTCGGGGATGACCTGCCAGTTCTGACGGTCGACGACGAGGGTGCCGTCGTTGCCGACGAACGCCACCCCGTGCGTGCGCTGGTACGGCCCGAGCCCGATCCCGGTGGCATGCTCCCACAGCATGGAGAATCCCTCGAACTCGTAGACTGCCTGCAGCGTGTCGGGTGTCTCCGAGGCATCATCCGGGTACGCGAACTTGCCGCCGCTGGCGATGACACTTATCGGCGCTGTCGCCTTCATTCCGGCAAGGGCCATATCGATGATGTGGACGCCCCAATCGGTCATCAGGCCGCCGGCGTAGTCCCAGAACCATCGAAACGAGAAGTGAAAGCGGTTGCGGTTGAACGGACGCTTCGGCGCGGGTCCGAGCCACATGTCGTAATCGACTCCCTCGGGTACGGGCTCGTCGGGAAGGACCGGAACCGGCTTCATCCAGTCTTGATAGGCCCAGGTCTTCACCAGCCGGATGCGTCCGAGCTTGCCGGAGTGGACAAACGCGAGGGCGTCCAACCAATGCTGACCACTACGCTGCCACTGACCGACCTGTACGACACGGTCGTACTTCTCCGCCGCCCTCACCATGATCTCGCATTCCTCGATGGTGTTGGCCAGTGGCTTCTCGACGTAGACGTCTTTCCCGGCTTCGCACGCGGCGACCATCATGAGGCAGTGCCAGTGATCCGGCGTTCCGATGATGACTGCGTCGATGTCGTTGACATCGAGCATGCGCCGGAAGTCGCGGTAGAGCGGGGGGCGGCTGCCGGTGATCTCTTCGACATCGCCAGCGCGGCGCTCGAGCACGCTCTGGTCCACATCGCATAGGCCGGCGCACTCCACGTCAGGCAGCTTGAGGAACGACTGCAGATTCGAGAAGCCCATACCGTTGCAGCCGATCACACCCACGCGAACGCGATCACTGGCGGCAACGCGACGAGGCCATGCCAAGGCCGCGGGCAAGCCGAGGCCCGCCCCAGCCAAAGCCATCCCGCTCGTCTTCACAAAGCTCCTTCTCGACTGCTTCATGGCGCATTCCTGAGGGTCGGGTTGATGATTCGTGCCGGCGTTCTTTTCTGGCGGCGAGAGCCCCAACGGACCAGCGTGTGGCGGGGCCCGTCGTTAGGCATAAAGATGGTCCTATTCGCCGGGCCGTGCGAGTGGGGGCCTCTCACCCCCTTGATGGCGGTGCGTCCCCACGAATGGCGTGCTGCGTTGATGGAGCGGGGCTAGGCTTGATCGGAGATGGCGGCTCCGTCATGGAGGTTTGTGGGAGGTGTGCGGAAACGCGAGAGGCACGGTGGCTAGACCAGCTGTGTGCATTGGCGGACGCTGTTCGGCGCCGGTGTTGCGCTGAACCATCGTCGCGCGCCACCCGCTGTTACCGCGAGTTGTTCCCTACCGACGACTGCCTTCACCTCTCTTCGACTACTACCCGGTCACACACCTCTTGAGCTTGCACACGTACTCGACGATGGCTGCGGCTTCGGCGTCGCTGACGACGACACCATTCTGTTCCATCTCGTGAATTAACGCCCACACCTCATCGGTTCTGGAGATGGAAGCCGAAATTGGGCGGTCGAGGCCGTGGCAGCCGCTGCACACCTCGGAGAAGATCGCCGCACCGTCGAGCTGCAAGTGCATGCACGCGCCATCTTCGCACGGATCGGTAACCTGCGGATCAGAGCATGCCAGGGCCCCGACGATTCCGAACCCGAGAATGCATCCTGCGATTCGTCGCATGGTGTTCTCCCGGTCAGGGTGGATTGCCGACCGACCCTGTCGCAGTTATGCGGGCGATTCCCGAAGGTCGGTCGTACTTTTCGCTGGACGTTAGGTCAACCGCGACACCCGGCAGTCACCTGGTGATCACCTGGTGATCGCCGGATGTCGGTGGTTGCGGACGGCAGGTGGTTCATGCTTGCCATGCGGCTCTTGGGTGCGGAGGAGGTATGGGCATCGGATGGGCGGCTTGTGGAAGAGCTGCTTCGTCAACCTAAGCGGTTTGCCCTCCTGGCTTATCTCGTGGCAGCAGAGCCGTAGGGCTTTCAGCATCGCGATGTCTTAGTTGGTCTGCTCGGGCCCACGCCGAAGTCCCGAGCA
>JBDHAN010000023.1:0-37441 GCA_039588055.1 Gemmatimonadota bacterium
GTGGGCTGTCGTGTGCCAAATGTCACTGGCTCAGCGCGTCCGCCGTTCAATAATGCGAGCGACGTCATCATCAACCCGCTCAGGCGGATGCGGTACAGTCTCGGAGGCGGACCTATGGATATCACGACATTGAAGCAGCAAGCACGTGTATTGGAGCAGAAGGGGGACACGGCCGGCGCGCTCGAGGCCTTTCGCAGGATCATCGCACAACTGGTGAAGTCGGGCATCGAGCCGGAGGGCCCCCTCTTCGTCAAGGCCGGCGATCTCACTCTCAAAACAGGGAACAGGCAGGGGGCGGTCGCGATGTTCGAGCGGGCCGCGGCGCGGTACGCGAGCATGGGCTCGGCCAAGAGCGTCATCGCCCTCTGCTTGAAGATTCTCCGCACTGACCCGCTCCAGAAGGATGTCCACGTCAGGTATGCGCGGCAGCTGTTCGGTCGCGGACATGTCGAGCCAGCGCGTCTGGTGCTACTCGACTACGCCGAGCGTTCCCAGTTGCACAAGACCCACCAGACGCTCGGACGCCTGGCCAACCGCTCCGTTCCGGAGATAACGGTCAAGCTTCAGGAGTTCTTTGACACCGTGGACCGTGGGGTCCGCATGACCGGCGAACGACGTGTCATGTCGGCGCCGCCATTCTCCGCGCGCCGATCCGAGACCGCGGAGCACCTGGCGGTGATGGCCGATGCCATCATGAGGAAGGACCCCGCGGTCCCGGCTTCTCCCGGCGAGACGGCGCCGTTCACCGTCGATCATCCGGAGGTGCAGCCAACCGCCGCGCCTGACCCAGCGATGGCCGAACTCAAGCGCTCGGCTTCGCCGGCACCGGCGCAGCAGCGGACGGCGGCGGCGGCCAAACCCACGGTCCAAGCCGGCACACCCGCCGTGCGGACCGGGCGGTTTCGCCCTCCAAACCTGCTCAAGTGGGATTGGCGCACGCGTCCTGCGCGGATGTGGCCCGTCGTTGCTGCCGCGGCCGTGTTGATCTTGGGCATTGGGCTCATGGCTGCCGGAGCAGTCCCGTTCGGCGGCGATCTCGACGCGGAACAGCCTCCCGTCCCGACTTTGGACGGACGCGCAAAGGCCGTCACCCTGATGACGGCGGCAACCCTCGACTCACTCTGGTTCACCGACGAGCCCGATACGGTCGCGATGACAGTCCCAGATGGACCGCAGGTCGCTGACCCCGAGGTTGCACCGGAATCGAAGCCTGCTCCTCGCGCGCGTCCCAGACGACTCGATCAGCGCGTACTCGCGGCCGCGAGTGAGACGGTGCTCGACATCGACGCGGGCGCCATGGAGGTCGAGCTGGACAACTCGATTCTCGATGCTGGACGAATCGAAGTTCCTACTCACGTGCCAATGACGTTTACGGAACCGGCACGGCCCGAGCCAGCGGCGCGGCCGGCAGCGGAACCAGTGATCGCCATTCGCGGGTTGGAGATCGTGGCGGTGGCGCGCGGGAGCGCCAGCTATCGAGTGGTGCAGCGGCTCCAGTCTGGCGACCGGGTCACGCTCACTGTGGTCTCCTTCGACGAAGCACCAGCCGGTCACAACGGCCAACTCCGCGTTGCGGAGGCACCGGGCGATTCCGCCGTCGGCACTCGGCGATTCCGCGAATCCTATGTGACGGCAGAGGGACCGATCGGGACGGCGACGATGAGGCAACTCCTGTCGCGGCTCTCGTTGCAGGGCGGTCAATAGCGACTGAACGACGGGGTTGGGCCAACCTCGAGTGGGGCCGACGGGGCACGTACCTCGTCGGCCCCATGCATTCAGGGGCGTCCGGCCAGTCGGGAAGCAGCTAGCGGACTGCGTGTGGCCGTCCCCATCTTTGCCCGGTGGATTTCACTAGCTCCTCCAAACCGTTGATGACGTTCCGTGCCTGACACTGCAAGGGCAGCTGGCCTCCGATACGTCTCCGACGCCCAACCCGGGATTCGTCGCAGGCGGGCGGGCCGTGGCTTCAGCTTCGTCGGTCCGGACGGCGTTCCCATCAAAGATCGCGAGGAGCTCAAGCGGATCCGGGCGTTGGTCATCCCACCGGCCTGGACCGACGTGTGGATCTGCGCGAAGCCCAACGGGCACCTCCAGGCGACGGGTCGCGACGCCAGGGGACGCAAGCAGTATCGCTATCACCGCCGATATCGTGAGATTCGGGACGAGACGAAGTTCGATCGTATGCTTGCCTTCAGCAAAGTGCTGCCCAAGATCCGCGGGCGCGTGGAGCGGGACCTGCGGCGAGAGGGATTGCCGCGCGAGAAAGTGCTGGCAACCGTGGTCCGCCTCCTCGAGAAGACCCTCATTCGAATCGGCAGCGACGTGTATGCCCGGGAGAACCGCTCATACGGACTCACCACGCTCAAGCGGCGTCACGTCGAGGTCTCAGGATCCAGACTGCACTTCGAGTTTCGAGGAAAGAGCGGCATCATGCGCTCGGTGGCGGTCACCGACCGACGCGCAGCGAAGATCGTGCAACACTGTCAGACGCTGACTGGACAGGAGCTGTTTCAGTACCTCGACGACGACGGAAAGCGTCAGGACGTCGGATCGGGTGACATCAATGCGTATTTGCGCGAGATCACTGGTCAGGAGATCACCGCAAAAGACTTCCGCACCTGGGCCGGCACCATCTATGCGGCTGTTGCCTTGCGGGACATGGGCCCTGGCTCATCGGAGCGCGAGACCAACACCAACATCGTCGCGGCAATCGACCTCGTTGCCAAACGCCTGGGGAACACGCGCGCCGTGTGCCGACACTATTACGTGCACCCACGTGTGATCGAAGCGTATCGAGCGGGACGGGTCGCACAAGCCCTCCCGACGTCGAGCGACGGGAAACGCCGCCGCAGCCGTCCAGGATTGCGCCAGGATGAGATTACGGTCCTGCAGCTTTTGCATCTGGAGAACAACAACGCGAAGAGTGGCGCGAAGAAGCGCACACCGAAACCCAAGGAATCGGTTCAGTGAGCAACGGCATTTCGGTTCCATGCATGACCATCGCACCCAAGCATCTGACCCTGACCGCGCTCGTGGTTGTCTGTCTGACAGGTTCGAGCGTCGCGCAAGACGTGGGCACCGCTCGCGACGGCCACCTCCGAGCCCTGTTGGATTCGCTCCGTACCTCGTACGCCCTCCCTGCTCTAGCGGCTGTATCGATCCATGGTGACTCGGTACTCGAGATGGCGGCGACCGGCGTCCGCGCCGTTGGCTTTCCGGAGCGGGTGCGAACGACCGATCGGTGGCATCTCGGATCTCTCACCAAGGCAATGACCGCGACCCTCGCTGCGATGTTGGTTGAGCGGGGGAGCCTTTCCTGGACCACGACAGTCCAGGATGTGTTTCCGCAGATCGTTGATTCGATCCGGCCTGAGTTCACTGACGTTCGGCTCGACGAACTACTGTCCCATACGTCGGGCATCTCCGGACAGGACTTTCGCACGCCGTCCTGGCTATACCTGCGGAGTGACACCCTCTCACTCTCTCGGCAGCGCCGGCGCTGGGCGGTCGAATTCCTGCAGCTCCCACCCAGCGTCGCTCGTGGCACGTATGGTTATGCCAACGGGAACTACGTCGTCGCCGGCGCGATGATGGAAACCGTGACCGGCAGGGGGTGGGAAGACCTCATGCGCGACGAGCTGTACCCGCTCGTCGGAATGATTGAAAGTGGCTTCGGGCCGCCAGGATCCGGTGAAACTCGCGTTGCGCCTTGGGGACACCGACGCGCTGGGCAAGAGCTCCGCCCGGTCGCCCCTGGGCCCTTTGCCGACAATCCGGCTGCCATGGGACCCGCCGGCACCGTGCACAGTACGCTCAGCGATTATGCGGGGTTCCTGATAGAGCACTTGGCCGGTGCCAACGGCATCGACGGCATCGTGTCAGCCCGCTCATTCCGCAAGCTCCACGCAGCTGTGTCGGGCAACCACGCACTCGGTTGGATCGTGGTCGACCGCGAGTGGGCTCGGGGACCCGCACTCACGCACAGCGGGAGCAACACGATGTGGTTCGCGACGACATGGATGGCTCCCGGCCGCAATCTCGCCCTGTTCGCCGTCACGAACGCCGGAACCAATGACGCAGCGGTGGCTGTCGATCGGGCGATCGGAGTCCTTCTTGGACGTATTTTGGCCATCGGGGATCTGGAACCCCGCAACTGACCTGCTATCCGGGTTTCGTCGCAGTCTCCGTGGCGCGACCACCCAAGAGACGATACAGGGGATCCGCAGCGAGCCACACGAGCAACGCCCAGGCCACGCCCGCCACCGAGTCGATGGCATAATGATGCTGCGTATACGTCGTCGACGTCAGCACACCGACTGCCTCGATCCACAGAATCACCGCTAGCCAGCGCGGGAGCCAGCGCCAACCAAGCATGGCGGCCATGACCGCGACCGCCACGTGGGAGCTCGGGAACGAGCAGCCCCTCGAGTCACCGAGCGTCTGCGCGGCCTCGACCAACCCGTAAAAGAACCCCTGGGTGTGCACGCCGGCCGTGCGCTCCATGAGGAAGTGCGGACCGTCGACCGGAAACGCGATATACACGAAATAGCAGCTCACGTAGGTGAGCGTCAGGCGGAAGGTCATGTCGCGTACGGCCGGGTAGCGCGCCATAAGCGCGAGGGCGATGGGGGGGACAAACGCCGCGAGGTAATACGCATAGTAGAAGAGGTGCATTACCTCGCTCATCCACAGCGCACCCATGGTCGGCAGCCACACCTCGTGCAGGGCCATTCCGAACATCAGGCGATCGAGTGCGGCGATTGGCTCGTCGATGCCAGTGAGCCCCAGGGCCGGTCGCACGAGGTCGAGCTCGGTCCAGAACACCGCCAGCAGGAGTAGCGGATACAACTCGCGCAAGAACCGCATGACCCGTCCTCCCAGCATGGGGACCCGAGCCCACAACCAGGGGAGGAGAAGGCCAACAATGTGTGCGAGCACGAGCATCGGCGCATACCAGGCCCGCGTGACAAACACGAGCCACAGCACCGCCATGACCACGTTGTAGAAGGCGATGATGCGATCGGCGGGGTACAGCGGGTTACGCGGGGCCATGCATTCGTCCGGTGGAAGTGCGGGCATGCCACGGGCTGACGTGTCGGTGAAGATACCGCCGCGACCGTATGTGCCAACTGCCGTGGCCAGCCAACCCTGTTCCCGAGTACCTTTGGCGAAACGCTTACTCCAGGATTGAATCCGAGCATGATCCGGTGCCGTTCCCCCCACACCTTCAACACGGACTCCACGAGGACGCCCGCGTGACGCTCATCTCGACGACGACTTCACAGGTAACCGCGTGTTGGCGGTTCCTTGTCGTCCAGCGGGGCAATCGCCACTGGGACCTTGCCGTGCGAGCGGCCGGCGTCGTCGCGCTTGGTGGCATCCCACTGACCCTGGCCTTTCCACGACTCGTTCCGCTCGTGTGGCTCGCCGTTCTTTCGCTGCCCGCCTCGGGCCCGTTAGGCCCGGTGTTGCCCGCTGCGCTCGAACCGTTGGTGATGGAGGCGGCCAAATACGAGAAGGCAATCTGGGTCACGCTCGTCGCGCTATGCACGTATGTGTATATGGAGTACGTGAACTGGCACATTTATGCCTGGGTGCTCAATCGCAGGGTCTTGAGTCGGCTGCGCGATCATCGGCGAGTCCACACCGCCGTGCGCTATTTTGCACGGGCACCGTTTTGGACGGTCGTGGTCGTAGCCGCAACCCCGTTTCCCTGCTGGGTTGTCCGGGTGTTGGCGGTGCTGCACGACTACCCCATGCGACCGTACCTCGTCGCGACCGCGATCGGGAGATTCCCGCGGATCTACCTCTACGCGTGGCTCGGCGCTGTTCTGCGCATCCCCACGGTTGCCCTGCTCGGGATCGTCGTGGGTTCCGGCGTTCTCGTGATCGTCCACCGATTCCTCCGGCGGCGGCGCGATTCGGCGGTCGTGAATCTCGTGCCGGCTGGCGAATCGGAGTGAGCATCGTTACCATGTGTCACGTTTCCGCGGCGGCGGCGGGCGCACCCTACGTTTGGCTAGCCGCTGACCGCACCGCCTTGGCGTCTCACCCCGTCACGACACACCGCGCGGAGTCCGCATGCAGGTCGGCCACCTTCCACTCGCTCTCTCGATCGCCACGTACGACTGGAACCCCAAGACGGTGGCACTGTGTGTCGGCATGCACTGGCTTCCGAATGCCGACAGCCTGGTTGTGAGAGCCGGATTTGCGAAGCCAGAGTTCCACTGCACGGTCACACACACGTTTCTCTTTGCGGTGCTCGTAAGCGGAGTGGTTGCGTTGATTTCGCCCCACTACGCGGTCTTTACGTTTGCAGCGATCGTGGCACACTACGCCGCAGACATTGGCAGCACTGTCGGTTTGCCGCTCTTCTGGCCCGTGTACCCGAAGCGACTGACACTGGCCTTGTTCAAAGACACGGGGTACTGGGGGCGGGACATGTTCTTCGGCTACTACAAGCAGCCGATGGCATGGGTGCTCGAGGGTGCAGTGGTTGTGTTCTTCATCTATCGCCTCTTCGCGATCGGCGTCCTGTGATAGCTCGTCCGTGCTCGACGCACGGCTGATCGAACTGGCATAGGAGCGGCGAACCGCCTCCCTATGGTAGATCGATTCGACGCCATCATTGTTGGAAGCGGCTTCGGCGGCAGTGCCGTGGCGCTGACGCTCGCCCGAGCCGGTCACCGTGTACTTGTAGTCGAGCGAGGCCGCTGGGTGGACCGGGACGAATCCGCATGGGATCCCGTTGCCATTCAGATCGAGCAGAAATACCGGAGCGAGAGCGGCGACGAGGTTGACGGCCGTGGGGGCCGCACGATGAGTTATCCCGACGCCGCCGTGGGCGGCAAGTCGGTCTTCTACGGTGCGGCTTCGCTTCGTCTTCGCACGCAGGATTTCGCTGCGGCGCGGCGCTTTCCGCAACTCCCCCCGTCGTGTCCGGATTGGCCCATCGACTACGATGATCTCGCGCCGTATTACGACCAGGCCGAACGTGAAATCGGCGTCGCCGGTGTTGCCGGCCTCGATCCAAACGAGCCACCACGCGGTCAACCGTTCGTCGCCCGCCCGCCCGAGTATGGCACGTCGGCGCGCAAGATCGCCAACGCCGCCGAGGACTTGGGGCTCCGTCCGTTCCCCCTCCCTCTCGCGATCAACTTCGACGGCACTGACGGTCGCACGGCTTGCATTCGCTGCATGACGTGTGACCTGTATCCCTGCAAGATCGAAGCGAAGAACGATCTCGCCGTCACGCTGTTGCCGGCCGCGCAGGGATTGGGAGCAGAGATTCGCGACCGTACCGTGGCGCTTCGACTGCTTCGGAGCGGGCATCGCATCGACGGCATCGAATGCCTCAACCTCCAGACTCGCGAGCGCGAGACGTTTCGGGCCGACCTCTACGTGGTGAGTGCGGGTGCGCTGCACACACCAGCGCTGCTCATTCGCTCGGGACTTGGGCACTATGAGCCAAACGGCCCCCTAATTGGTCGTTTCCTCACCCGCCATTGCAGCGGCATCGTGATCGGCGTCTTCCCGTTTCGAACAAACCCGGAGCGCATGTTCCACAAGCAAGTGGCTCTCACCGACTTCTACTTGGGCAAGCCGGGAGTGGAACCACAGGGTCCATGGGGCTCGATCCAGGCGCTTCAGACTCCTCCGCCCGAGTTTGTGCGGCACGAGGCCCCGTACCCGGCTCCGATCGGGCACCTCGCGGCCCTCGCGCTGCCGTTTCAGGCGTACCTTTTGTGCATGGCCGAGGATTTGCCGCAGTGGGAGAACCGGGTTGAAGTGGATCCCTCGCAGAGCGACTCTCTGGGGATACCGATGACGCAGGTCTTTCACCACTATCTGGACCGAGACGTGGCGGCCCGACAGGCACTGTACAAGGAAGCCAAGCGCATCCTTCGCCGCGCCGGAGCGCTGTTGCACGTGCGCTTTCCCATCCATACCTACTCGCACGCGCTGGGAACGTGCCGTTTCGGCAACGACCCCACGGACTCAGTATTGGATCCATGGTGCGGATTCCATGGCATCGCGAACCTCTGCGTGGTCGATGGGAGCTTTATGCCGACGTCCGGCGGTGTGAATCCCAGCCTCACGATCGCCGCCAACGCATTCCGAGTCGGCGCACATCTCGTGGCATCGTGGGACGAACGCGTCCGAGGCAACGCTCCATGAGCACACTCGAGGTCTGCCTGGTGGGGTGCGGCAGCGTGGCTCGACTACACAGCCGCATCGCTCGCTCGCTGGGTGGGTCTGTGAAGCTCTCGTACGCCAGCCGATCGCGAGAGAAGGCGGAAGCATTCCGGAAGCGCTATCGGGGCCACCACGCCTTCGGTACCTACGACGAAGGGTGCACCCATCCTGACATCGACGTGGTCTTCATTTGTACGCCACCGGCGCTGCACTTGGAGCAGGCCGTGCTGGCCGTACAGTCGAGCAAGGCCGTCGTGGTAGAGAAGCCTGCAGCACGCAGCGTGGAAGAACTCCACCAACTACGTGACGCCGTCCATCGACATGGCGTCTTCGCGATGGTCGCCGAGAACTACCGGTTCAAGCCGCTGCTCAAGACTCTCAGGCAATGGATTGAACGGGGCGATATCGGAACGCCACAGTTCGTCGAGATCAGTCGCGCGGGACGCAACAAGACCGGCGGGTGGCGGGGCGACGCGGACATGATGGGAGGTGGGGCACTCTTGGAGGGTGGGGTGCATTGGGTGCACCTGCTGTGCGAGTTGGGTGGCACACCCCGAAGCGTCGCGGCGGCGCGACCGAAGAACCAGGCTGAGCCAGTGGCACCGTTCGAGGACGCACTCGACCTTCTCGTCACGTTCGAGGAGGGACCGGTCGGCCGGCTCTTCCACTCATGGAACACCACGAGCCGCATTGCCGGACTCGGCATGTCACGGCTACTCGGCACGGCGGGCAACATCCACTTCGAGAGCAACGGGGTCTTCGCCGCCGTGCTGGGACGCCGACATCGAATCCGTCCGCCGGGGCTGCTCGACCTGATGGGATATCGTGGCATGTGGCGCCACATCATCGACTGTCTGCAGAACGACCGCCCGCCCGAAACATCACTGGACGTGGCTCACCGGGACCTTGCGGTCGTGGAGGCAGCCTACCGCTCCCTGGAGTCCGAGCGGTTCGAACCCGTGCAGGCCATCGGCCCGGAGTCGAGCACATCCGCGTAATCGGCTGACCCCTCCTGCACCTCTACGCAAACGGGACCGCCCCGAACGCGTCGAGGCGGCCCCGCTCTCACACCTTGAGCTGGCGCTTCAGCTCACTCAGTCACCTTAGAAACGTTCTCGGCCGCAGGGCCCTTTTGGCCCTGCACGACCTCGAACTCCACTCGCTCACCCTCTCGGAGAGATTTGAAACCCTCGCCCTGAATTGCCGTGTGATGAACGAAGCAATCCTTCTCTCCGTCATCGCGAGTGATGAAGCCAAAGCCCTTGCCGTCGTTGAACCATTTCACTGTGCCAGTCGTACGCATTGCCGTACTCCTCTGGGTTGTGCCGATGTACGTCGGAGTCCGGGTGCGCCGTACCAACCGATCGTGCATCTGTCTTCCCGCGGTCCAAAGCCCCCGCGTTGGGCTGCTGATGTGAAGCGGTCTCCCGCGATCAGCGTGAAGTCAAAAAGAAAAGGGGACCCGCGCGATGCCAGATCCCTCTTCCGTGTTCCCTGGTATTCTCACGTGCCATCTCCGGCACGCTCTACGCGGCAAAAAGGTAACTCGTCGTTGCCGATCACGGAAGTGGCCCGCATCGAACTCTAGAGTTGGGTGCCTTCCTTGAATTGAATGTCGCGGAAACCGGGAAGCCGGGACACGACCTCTCTCACCTTGTCCGCGTTGGCCAGATACCGAACATTCGCGGAAATCGTCACCACCCCACCATCTGCTGCGACCTGCATACGATCATCCGACACGCTTTGCTCGAGGCCAATCGCCGCGCGTGCCGCACTGGCCAGCACCAAGTCGTCCATCAGCTTCTGTGACTCGGGCGTTGTCGGGAAGTCCCGCCGGGCAGTCTCGGCAACGATCGAGACGGCTCCTGAGACTGGGACACGCGCCAGGTTGATCATGAGATCGAACGTCGCCGGGTCATCGGCGTCCAGGCCATGGACCCACTTGAGCCAGGCATTCCGCTTGTCGTCCAATTCTCTCAGGTACTGGATCGCCTTGTCTCGAACGAGCCCACACTGGTCCATCGCGGTCTTGATGCGGGACTCCCGATCGCCGACCACTCGAACCCGCATGACGTGGGGAACGCCTTCGATCAGTGCATGGCCTGCCTCGCCATGGTAGACCACATTGTCACCCTGCAAGGCCTGGGTGAGGGCCGCACGCACGCAGTGGATGAAGGTCAGCTTCTTGAGGCCGCGTCCCTCGAGGAATCCGGGCTTGTGCATGATGGCCGCCTGGATCTCACTCTCAGACACGCCGAACGCGCTTGCCGCCGAGCTCAGGATTTGCTCGC
Source organism: Gemmatimonadota bacterium (assembly GCA_039588055.1). Classification (GTDB taxonomy): domain Bacteria; phylum Gemmatimonadota; class Gemmatimonadetes; order Gemmatimonadales; family GWC2-71-9; genus JAOTVV01. Next base: position 10,488 of record JBDHAN010000023.1, read on the forward strand.
GCGAGATGACATTGTACCCCAGCTCCTCGCCGAGTTGGCTGGCCAACGCTTCGACGCCGCTGAAGGCCCCCCGACAGATCGTGATTATGGGCATGGTGCTCGCAACGTGCTCCCGATTACCGAGTCTCGATGCAGGGCGACGTCTGTTGCCCCTGTGGAAAAGCTACCTCCGCACTCGGAGCCGTCAAACCGCCGAGGGAGGGCACCGCTCTACGCAGCCGGTACCTCCATCGCATACGTTCGGCCGAACCGATCAGTCGCTTCAACGCGGATGTCGCTCGCGTCCGCCGCAACCGGAGCATAGAACAGGTGGTTCGTGGGATACGGGTCGACCCATGGGCGCCGCGGTGGGAGATCGGGCCCCGTGTGGAGCCTGCCGCTCAGCGGGTCCAGTCCGGTCCGGCGCGCCATCGGGCCACGCCGATCGCCTGCTTCATGCCAAACAACCCTCCACTCGGGATCCCAGTCCCAGATGTTGGCGACGATCTCGTTGGGCGCCCTGGGATCACTGCCACGGGAATACGTTCGCATTTGGAGCTCCGGCGGCTCCCGCGTCGCCTTGTACCGCCACGAGATCTCCTCACCCGCTACCTCGATGACGGCATATCCACTCGGTGTGCCGTCAGCGCAGATTGGGCCGCTCCACCAGGCACCGCACACCGTCCCGCACACGAACTCGTGGACCCCGTTGCGAAACAGGTGTTCGTTCTCGTGCGTGTGTCCGACCAGGATGTGCGCCCGGAAGGGCTCCAGCAGACGATAGAGCACTTCGCGATTGGCGACGGACACTCCGAGCCCCGGCCGCTGCTCGCCGCGGCGCTGGAAGCCGGTGCCGAGTGCCGGAATGTGCTGGACCACCACAACGGGGCTGCCCGGCTCAACGAATTGCAGGTCTGCCTCCAGCCACGCCAGCTGGTCGGCATCGAGATAGCCGATGTATCCGGCACCGTGCCAGAACACATCGTCCAGGACCACGTAGTGAACTGCCCCCCGGTTGAACGAGTAGTACCGGGGTCCAAAATGCCGACTGAAGGTCGCCGTCGACGCCTCGTCCGTGCGCCCTTCGTAATCCATATCGTGGTTCCCCACCACCTGGAAGAACGGCACTCCCATCCCCGCGACACCGCGCTCGTAGTCGGGATAGAGTTCGAGGTTGTCGAACATGATGTCCCCGCAGGCAATCCCAACAACTGGCAGTCCGCCCAGTGATGCGATCGTCTGCTGCACGTCGGGCACCGTCTGCTCGTGGAACCACTGCATCTCCTGGGAATCTTCGGTCTGGATGTCGGCGAGGAGCAGCGCAACATGCCGGTCGTCCCGGGTTTCGAGCTGCTGGAGCTCGAACGACGCTTCCATTTCACCTTGGGCGTCGGCGGCCAGGCGCTGGTAGAATCGGGCCGTGCCAGCTGGGTTTTCCGGAATCGCATACCCTGACGGAATGCTCATCATGACGAACGGCCGCTCGACGGTCGTGAAGAGCTCGTAGACGCCGTCGGCGGCCGTTGCTACAACCGAGTGTCCATCACTCACGGCGACTCGAGGTACACCACGACCATTGCTCGACACCTGGCCACGCACCCGAACCGGCGTGCCGGGCAGGCGAGCGGGTTGTAGTAGGCGGTACGGGTCGCGGAGCACCAGCTCCGGAATGGTGAGTCCGGCCATCGAGAAGGCCGAGAGCTCGAGAAACGAGCGTCGATCGAAGACGTGGCGTGGCATGGACCGCTCCGGCTGGACGGGTCGTTCAAAACCTACAGCGGCGGAATTGGGTCTGCACCTCCAGCATGACGAAGCCCTCGCCGTCGATCTGGAAAACGGCTGCGATACGCACGATCTTGTGCATGACGCGAAACCGGTGAGCCCGACGCCTCGTTAGGTCAAATGAGATTCTGGAGGCTTTATGGACCCAGCAGTGATGAATCTGATCGAGCCGGTGGTTGTCTTTGCAACGCTGTTGGGGATGGCGTTCGGGGTCAAGATCCTCGTATGGGGTAAGGGTCCCATCCGACGCGTCCGTCCGCCGACCGAAGCGCCTGGGCTGGAACAGCGCTTGGGCAGCATCGAGGAGCGACTGGAACGGACGGCCGCCATGATCGGCCACGTGGCCGACCAAGTCGCAGACGTCGACGAACGGCTGGAGTTCACTGAGCGGATGCTGTCGCGGCAGCGAATGGACGAACCCAAGGCACTCGAAAGACCGGACGTGTAGCCTCAGCCGTCGGGACGAGGCTCCGGCGGGTACTCCTGCACCCGATGCTCCACGTCGGCGTGCATCCCGTCTAGTTGGGCTCTGGCGAAGAACTTTCCGTTGAACACGACGCCACGAATGCGCCGCGTGTTGCCAATGTCGTCGAGCGGATTGCCCTCCAAGACGACGAAATCCGCGACCTTCCCTGCGGCTACCGTTCCCAGCGAATCTGCACCGAGGTATCGGGCTGGGTTGAGCGTCGCTGCCCTAAGCGCTTCGAGAGGTGACAGCCCCACACGTTCGACGAGCAGCGCCAGCTCATCGTGCACGCTGAATCCCGGATAGATCTCTCGCGTGCCCAGATCCGTGCCCACCAAGAGGCCAACGCCATGCTTGGCAAAGGTGGAGACAACGGCGGCAAACGCGGAGTCCCCCTGCAGTCGCAGCGCGACGATTCTCGGGTCGAGCTCATAGGGTTGAATCGGGAAGTTCTCATCCCAGTGCGCCACGAAGCCGCCGCTCACATAGCGCCGACGGGGATCGGGATCGTCCGCGAGCTCCGCGAGCCGGCTGTTCACACCGTAGGCAACGAGCGTCGGTGTGAACCAGGCACCCGACTCGACAAAGTGCGTGGCCAGCGTATCGGCCCCGCGGACCGCGAAGTCCCTCATCAACTGGAGTTGTTGAAAAGGATCGCGCAGGTGCCCCGCGACCTTCCCCTCGAAGATCGTGGCAATGTGCTCGACACTCGAGAGGCCGGCGTCAATCGCTTCAGCGGGATACACCTCCATCGGCACGTGTCCGACGAGCGGTATCTCGCCCTCTGCCGTTGCTCGAGCCACCGCAAAGAAGACCTCCCGCGGCAGGCCATTGTGGATCTTGATATGATCCACCCCCGCAGCGAGCAACTCTGCCACGGCGGCGCGCCCTTCGTCTGGTGTTTCGAGGATGTATCGATCAGCCAGATACTTGTTCCCATCCACGACCCGCCCTGAACGTACAATGCGCGGGCCTGGCATCTCACCGGCAAGAATGGCGGTGCGAAAGCTGTCGACGACGGCGAGGCTTCCTCCCATATCGCGTACCCCCGTCACCCCGTTGGCGATCATGAGCGGCAAGGCTTCAGGGTCCGCGTCCGTGAGATGCACGTGCATATCCCACAGACCAGGAATCACAAACCCGCCTTCCCCGTCGATTCTCAGGGCGAAGCGCTGAATGCGTAGGGCGTCGCGGGGACCTGCGCTAACAACGCGATCTCCGCGCACGACGACCGCCGCGTCCGGGACGACCGCCCCAGACTCCACGTCAACCAACGAAACGTTGGTGAGCACCCAGCTATCCCCGCTACTGCAGCCCGCAAGGGCGATCCAACACGCCGCGACCGCGGCCCCAGCCTGACGCATGACCACTCCTCTGTTCGTGGAACTCGTCGACCCACTCAGTTGTATGTTAGTGATCGTGAGTTCGCCACCCGTTTCGACCAGGCAAGTGCGCGTGCCCCACACTACTACCAGATGTATCGGCGTGAGCGGAACGTCCCTGCGGGCCGCCGTGCTGCTGGCGACCCTTGCCTGCGGCTCGACGCCGGCGGGGCCGGATCCTGCAGGTCTCAACGTACTGTTCATCGGGAACAGCCTGACCTACACCAACGATCTGCCGGGCATGCTCGAGGCGCTGTTCGACTCGAGCGGCGTGAGTGATCGCACGGTGGAGTCGGTCGCGTTCCCGAACTTCGGCCTCGAAGACCACTGGCAGGTCGGAGACGCGCAGCGCGCGATTGCACGGGCCGGATGGGATGTGGTCGTGATCCAGCAGGGACCCTCGGCCACCGAGGGCCGGCCGTCCCTGCTCGAGTATTCGGACCGGTTTGCCACCGAGGCGGCGCAAGTCGGCGCCCAGCTCGCCCTCTACATGGTGTGGCCGGCAGACGCCCGGTCCTTCGACTTCGATGGCGTGAGCGAATCGTATACAATGGCGGCAGAAGCCACTGGGGGACTGCTCTTCCCCGCCGGCGAGGCGTGGCGCGCCGCCTGGCGGAGTGATGCCACGCTCGCGCTCTACGGCCCGGACGGCTTCCACCCGAGCGCCATGGGGACCTACCTGGCAGCACTGGTGATGTTCGAGCAGCTGACTGGGGAGACGCCGGTGGGGCTTCCCGGTCGCCTCGGTATTCGTGGAAGTGGCCCACCCGTCGTCGATCTTCCACCACCAGTGACGCTGCTCCTTCAGGAGGCCGCTCGCGAAGCGAACGAGACTTTCGCGCGGAGCAGCGCGTCGGACCTCCGGTAACCCGGGAATCACGCAGGATTTTGGGCTCGAGCGCCATTCCACTACCTTGCACCACTTCAACCAGCCCACAATTCGAGGAGTGAATCATGCGCATCGGTCTCAGCCTTCTCCTTTCTCTCTACCTGGCAGTCCCGTTGGCTGCCCAACAGGACGTCGAGATCCAGACGGTTCCAGTTTCACCGGGTGTCCACATGCTCATCGGTTCCGGGGGGAACATCGGCGTCTCGTCAGGTTCGGACGGCGTGTTCGTCATCGACGATCAGTTCGCACCGCTCACCGACAAGATCGTTGCAGCCATCCGTGGCTTCAGTGACGAGCCGATCCGCTTCGTGGTCAACACGCACTGGCACTTCGATCACACGGGCGGGAACGAGAACCTGGGAAACATGGGTGCGCTCATTGTCGCCCACGACCACGTGCGCGAGCGCATGAGCGTCGACCAGGTGATGGAGGCATTGGGACGCACGGTGCCGGCTTCTCCAGACGGTGCGCTCCCCGTGGTGACGTTCGACCGCACCGTCACGTTTCATGTGAATGGCGACGCGCTCCACGTGTTTCATGTGCCTCACGCACATACCGACGGCGACGCCATCATCCACTTCCGGGATGCCAACGTCGTGCACACGGGCGACACGTTCTTCAACGGCACGTACCCGTTCGTCGACCTGGGAAGCGGCGGTAGCATCAACGGGATGATCCACGCCGCGGATGCCGTCCTGGCCCACATCGACGGCAATACCAAGATCATCCCCGGTCACGGGCCCCTGGCTACACGAGCGGACCTCAAGGCGTATCGTGACGTGCTCGCCACCGGGCGAGACCGCGTGACCGATGCCATTGCCCAGGGCATGACGCTCGAGCAGACCCAGTCCGCGAAGCTCATGGCGGACTACGACGAGGCGTGGGGTCAGGCGTTCATCAATTCCGATCAGTTTGTGGAGTTCGTGTACCGCAGCCTGCAACAGCACGGTCAGTAGAGGCCATCTCATGAGGCACGTGTCCATCGCTTGTCTGATAGCGCTCGGCGGTCTGTCGTCGGCGACGGCAGCGCAGGAGTCGCCCTACGTGGCGATCGAGAACCGTCCGATCAAGGCGCTGTCGGCGGAGGAGATCGACGGGTACCTCGAGGGCCGCGGGATGGGCTTCGCACTCGCAGCCGAGTTGAATGGCTATCCTGGACCGCGCCATGTGCTGGAACTGGTGGACAGTCTTGGGCTCGATACCGCGCGCCGCGATCAGGTCCAGCGTGTTTTTGACCATATGCACGCGAGCGCGGTGAGTTTGGGAAACCAACTTGTCGCTGCTGAGGCCTCGCTCGATTCCGCGTTTGCCAATCGCAGCATCTCGCAGAACACGTTGGAGGAGAACGTAGCCTTGGTCGCAACGCTGCGCGGTAGGCTCCGCACCGTGCACCTGGCGGCGCATCTCGAGGTGACGGAGCTTTTGTCAGAACACGAACTGCGCGAGTATCAGCGGCTTCGTGGATATGGCGGGGACCACGGGATGGATCACGGCTCCCACCAGCAACATCGACCACCACAGTAGGGCTGCGGAGAGGGGACGTACCATGAGCGTGAGAGGCTTGTTGATAACGGGAGCGAGCGCCCTGGCAATCGGGCTGGGCGTGCTGTTCGCTGTACGCGGGACGCCACTCGCCCGCCGACTGGGCCCCGCAGACGGATTTGATCTCCCACCCACCGACCTCGAACGCGTGGCAGTGGGCGACGTGGCACCCGACTTTTCCCTTCGGTCGCTCTCCGGCGATACGCACACGCTCTCCGAGTATCGTGGTGCGAAAAACGTCGTGCTGGTGTTCTACCGCGGGCACTGGTGACCCCATTGCGCCGGTCAGCTCGGGAAGCTGAAGACCTTACTGACTGATCAGCAGCAGACGTCGCAGATCCTCGCCGTGTCGGTGGACGGACCTGGGGATCTTCAAAAGATGGTCGACCGGATCTCTGCGGAGGACGGTGTCGTTCCCGACTTTCCGCTTCTCTCTGATCCAGGGCACGCGGTCATCGACCGTTACGGCCTCTTCAACCCGGCCGATCCGAAAGGTCGTCAAATCACCCACCCCGCGACGTTCGTGATCGACACCGCGGGGCTCGTGCGCTGGAAAATGGTTGAGGTGAACTACAAGATCCGACCCACGAACGAGGACGTATTGAGGGAGTTGAGCGCGTTGGGGCAGTAAGGGCAGCAGGGGCAGACCGACCTATCCCTTGTCCCTTCCAAACGTCCCTTCCCTCACCTGCGATCGTTTGAGCCCCTTATGGCTTGTCGGGCCCTTACGCTGGTGTGACGATCTTCTGGAGCCGGACACCGCGCGCGGCGAGTGCCCCGACGAAGCGGTCGAAGGGCACGTCAGTGGCCGGCGAGAGAAGACCGCATCGCGAGATTTCCCCTGCGCCAATCATCTGGGCCCCGATGCTCGCCGTATAGCCGACCAGCCGGCTCATCGCCGTGAAGCCCGTCGCGAGGTCGCCGCGGTCGATCACCTGATAGACCACGCGCTCCCCTTTTCCGGCCCTCCGGCCCGCCACCTCGATGCGGAGGATCGCGAGATCCTGCTCGTCCGGCCCGTACCGGAGGTGCGGTTCGAGTACAGATGCCAGATAGCGCTTTCGGTCGATGGTCTGGCCGTCGACCATCAGCGGTTCATCGTCCAACAGGTGCAGGTCCGCCACCGTTTTCCAGAACGCCAGATGGCCAGGCCAACGGAGCGAGTAGCGCCCGGCTCGGCGAAGTGACGCCACATCGATCCCAAGCGTCTCGAGGCACTGCACAAAGTCTTCATTGGGATAGGCCTCCAAACGCCCGAGCTCTTCGATGTCGACGTCGTGCGTGTGCTCAGACGCGAAGATGTCCGTCTCCGGAATTCTGACGACAGCGCCGTCTCGCACCACACGTGCCGCCCGCCGATACCCGCGAAGCACGCCTTCGAACGTCCAGCTGATCTTGTACTTGATGGGATTGTCCGCCGCCTCTGGCGCCGGGATACCGGCTCCATAGCTCATCACTTCATCCACAGTGTCGAACCGTCGCACTGCCTCGCCGAGCAGGACCAGATCGATTCCGGGATCCAAACCGAACTCCGGCAGAAGCGCCACGGAGTGCTCTCGTGCATCGCGGTCCAATGCGCGGAGACCTGGCGTCACGAAGAACGTGTTTACATAGTGCACGTCCTGCGCAACGGCGACCGCGGCGACCGTATCGATGAATGCGGTCGGGAGCAGGTCGATCACCACGTCGACGCCGCGCGCCACGAGACGCTCGACCGCCGCCCGATCAGACGCGTCGACCGCTTCGCATCGTATGCGGTCACCGTATGCCATGTCGCTCACGAACGCACGGAGCGCAGCCAAATCCCGATCTGCCGCCACCACCTCGGCGACCTCGTCGCACCGGGCGAGATCGTGAAGGGCGAGCTTGCCTTGCATGCCGACGCCGAGGAGAAGAACGCGCATCAAAGCGACGAGGGGTGGATGGAGGGTCGGCTGATGGCAACCGCACCCTCTAGGTCTTCGGTGCTCCCGGTTGCGCGTTGTAGATGAACTCGTAGTAGTCTCGATGCTCGAGTTGGCTCGCGGCTTCGCAATCCACCAACACCTTGGCGTCCGGGTGCATCTGGATGGCACTCGCGGTGACCATGCTGGTGACCGGCCCCTCGACAGTCTGCGCGATCGCCCATGCCTTGGCCTCTCCGCTTGCCAACAGCATCAGCTTCTTGGCCTCCAGGATCGTCCCTACCCCCATCGTGATCGCGTAGATCGGTACCTCCTCACGCTTCTCAAAGAACCGGGCGTTGTCGTCGATGGTCTGCTTGGACAGTGTCTTGAGACGCGTGTGCGAACTCAACGAGCTCGTCGGCTCATTGAAGGCGATGTGTCCGTCTGAGCCGACGCCTAGGATCTGCAGGTCGATCCCGCCACACTCGGCGATTCGCTCCTCGTACCACGCACAGAAGGACGGATAGTTGCTGGTCGTTCCGGAGGGAATGTTGATGTTGTGCGCGGGTATGTTCACGTGTCTGAAGAAGTGCTCGTGCATAAAGTGGTGGTAGCTCTGCGGGTGATTGACGGGGAGCCCGACGTATTCATCGAGGTTGAACGTGGTAACGCGCGAAAAGTCGAGCTGCTGTTCCTTGTGCAGGCGCACCAACTCCTGATACAAGCCGAGCGGTGTCGATCCCGTTGCCATGCCCAGCACGGCATTCGGCTTGGCATTCAGCACTTCCACCACCACCTGTCCTGCAGCCCTGCTCATGGCCTGGTAATCGGACTGGATGATCACTTCCATGGTCGCCTCCCGACAATCGAAGTCTTGCTTGGCGCTCTGCCGGCCACCCACCTAACAATAGTCGATGGACAGGAAGACATCACACCGCCATTTGCCCTGGGCTTGCCTCTCCCCCTATGATTCCAGAACTCTACACCCACAACCGGACCACGACCATGAGACCTCCCGCTCACGTTGCCATCCTGTTTCCGGCACTTGGCGCTGCGGTGCTGCACCTCACCACGCCAAAGCCCGTGGACATTGCCGAGTGGCGTGTTCCTTACCGCATGGACGCCCAAGGCATGCTCTACGACGAGTTTCCCTCGGGAAGCAACGAGCGCACGCGTCCGCGGGATCCATACGTCCACCCCGACGGCCGTGTCTTCTTTTGCGGGCAAGCCGGCAACTACATCGCCTCCTTTGATCCCAGGACCGGAGTGTTCCGCCGCTATGAGTTAGAGGAGAGCACACATCCTCACAACTTGATCGTCGATGCCGACGGCATGGTGTGGTACGCGGGGAACCGTAACAGCCACATCGGAAAATTGGACCCTGCGACTGGGACCGTCACCAAGTACCCGATGCCCGACCCCGCCGTGCGCGATCCGCACACACTCGTTTGGGATCGCGACGGTAATATCTGGTTCACCGCGCAGCAATCGAATTACGTCGGCAAGCTCACGGTCAAGACCGGAGCGGTCCAGCTCGTTGCTGTGCCGACCGAACGGGCACGGCCGTACGGGATCGTGATGGACTCGTCCGCTCGTCAGCCGTGGATCGTGTTGTTTGGCACCAACAAACTCGCGACCGTCGATCCGGAGACTATGGCGCTCACGGAAATCGAGCTGCCACGTTCGGAGACCCGACCGCGGCGACTGGCGATCACCTCGGATGGTAACGTCTGGTACGGCGACTACGCCGGTGGAATGCTCGGCAAGTACGATCCGGCTACTGGCACCGTCGAGGAATGGCCGATGCCGCATGGCGACGGGTCGCGACCGTATGCCATGGTCGTCGACGATCGGGACCGTCTCTGGCTGTTCGAAGGCCCTCGCGGCGCCCCCGTGCGATTGGTCGGATTCGACGCGACGTCGCAGGAGTTCTTCTCGATGACCGACCTCGAGAGCGGGCCTGGAACAGTGCGCCACGCATACTTTCACGCGCCCTCTCGAGAGATCTGGTTCGGGACGGACGCGAACACCGTGGGACGCGCGTCGGTCTCCGAGTGAGACGGCTGGGACCCGCGGCTCTGGGTGCGGCGGTGTCCGCCACTGTGGCCGCGGCGGCGCCATACAGCCAGGGCCCGCCACCGTCGCATACCGGCGGGTTTGGGAATCCCACCTGCCAGGCATGTCACGTGGGCGGCCCGCTCAATGATCCAGCGGGTTCGTTCACGATATCGGGACTACCGCGAGCCTACACGCCCGGTGAGGAATACGAGCTGCTGATCCGACTCACCAGGCCGGCCCTAACGCGCGGCGGCTTCCAACTCACCGCGCGCTTCGCCGACGGGGTGCAGGCGGGTGGTCAGGCGGGCACACTCTCGGCAACGGGTCCCGCACAGCACGTCGTCACCGGCCCCATGGGCGTACACTACGCCCAGCATACGAGCGACGGAACATTTGCGACTGGCGATGCCGTGGCGTGGCGGGTCACTTGGCAGGCACCGGCCGACGGACAATCATCTGTCGTCCTGCACGCCGCAGCCATCGCATCGAACGACGACGACTCCGAACTCGGTGACGGTGCATACACGGGCGCGTGGAAGGTTGGGAGCAGGTAGACACTCTCACCAACGAAGCCGCGTCCCGCACCACCGGGAGCTACGCCTCCCTCCTCGCCACGTCAGCCGACCGATCCGTCAGACGCTCGAGTTGCAACTGGTAGTGGTTCGCCAGACCCGGCGCCGGCCAGCGAGTCAGTCGATCCAGGCGATCCGCAGGAAGTTTGTCGTGCCGGACCGCCCAAACGGCATGCCAGCCGCGATCACGAGCGGCTGACCGGACCGGGCGAAGTCGTTCTCCACCGCAGCCCGTTCGGCGATCTCGACGACGTCCGAGACGAGCTCGAGCTCTTCCGTGACCATGGAGTGCACACCCCACACCAGGCAGAGCATCCGTGCAACCTCATGGGAGTACGTCAGACTGAGGATTGGTGAATCAGGACGCTCCCGTGCAGCGCGGAGACTGGAGTAGCCTGTACTTGTGTACGTGACCGTCGCCGCGATCGGGAGGATCTGCGTCACCGTGCGTAAGGAGGAGCAAATGGCGTCGGCGTTCGTGGGCTCAGGCTCCGGACGCGCCGCATCGATCAGTTCACGGTGGTGAGGATCACGCTCGACCTGACAGATGATGCTGTTCATCATCGTGATGGCTTCCAGTGGGTAGGCACCGACAGCCGTTTCGGCCGACAGCATCACGGCATCCGCTCCATCGTAGATGGCAGTCGCCACGTCGGATGCTTCTGCCCGCGTCGGTCTTGGGGAGCGCACCATCGATTCCAGCATCTGTGTCGCGACGACGACGGGCTTACCGGCCTTCCGGCAGGCGCGGATGACTTGCTTTTGCACCGTGGGGACCTCTTCCGGCGGCATCTCGACCCCCAAGTCGCCCCGCGCGATCATGACCGCATCCGAACGCTCGATGATGCTGTCTAGCCGCTCGATCGCCGCCGGCTTTTCAAGCTTGGCCATGATCTTGGCGCTATCGCCGACGAGCTCTCGCAACGCATCGAGATCTTCCGGCTGCTGCACAAACGACAGCGCAATCCAGTCGGCGCCCAGCTCCAACGCCAGTTCGAGGTCAGTGCGGTCCTTGTCAGTGATCGGCGACAACGGAACGACCGTGCCGGGCACGCTGATGCCCTTGCGGTCCGACAGCCGCCCGCCCACCACCACTTCGGTCTGCGCACCACCCGATTCCCGGTGTGTCACTCGTAGCCGGATCTTGCCGTCATCGAGCAACAACTCGGTACCCTCGTGCAGCGCTTGAAACATCTCCGAGTGTGGCAATTGCACTCGGCGGGTGTTGCCGGGGGTTGCATCAGAATCCAGGTGAAACTCATCGCCTTGCGCCAAGTCAATCGCGCCATCGGCGAACGCGCCGATTCGCAACTTCGGCCCCTGGAGATCCATCAAGATCCCGACAGGCCGGTAGGCCCGCCGCTCGAGCGCACGAATCGCGTGCACGCGGGTGCGGTGTTCGTCGTGAGTGCTGTGGCTGAAGTTCAACCGAAATACATCGGCACCCGCGCCAAATAGTGCTTCGATTGCTTCAGGGTCCGATGTTGTGGGGCCCAGTGTGGCAATGATCTTGGCGTTGCGGTACCGTCGCATGGGGCTCGCTTGTCGTGGAGGGGCACCCGAAAACGGCTGCTACACGAGGAGCAGCATCAGCGCAATAAGCACGCACACCACTCCGGCGATGATTAGCCCCCAGCCTGCGAAGGCCAACGCGCTGTGCCAAAGGGGATACGCGCGACCGATTCCTTGGTGGCAAAGCGCTGCGCCGTGCCGGCGAGTGACCATCGAACCCGCTGCGCCAAGCACTCCACCCAGTGCGAGTCCTCCGAGACCGATCGAGACGTCCGGCGCCATGGTTCCTCTCGCGGTTGACATCGGCCGAAGGCTCCTACGTGCGCTCCGCTCCGGCGAGCGCCACGAGCATCGCGGCGTACATCTGAAGATTCAGCTGAACCTGTTCGCGCGTCAGGTACTCGTACTCGCTGTGACCGGTGTAGGGCTCGCCAGGCATGGCCGGACCGAAGTTGACGGCGTTGGGCAGGAGACGCGCATGCGTCCCACCACCGATGGCGATCGGCTCGGCACTCGCCTGCCCGCTGAAGAATCGAAACACGTCGAGTAGAACGGGCACATGCGGTGCATCTGCCACGTAATACGGTGGAGAGGTCGTGATCGTGTGCTCCAACTCCACACCGGTCTCCCCTCGCCATTCATCCAACGCTCGTTCGATTCTCCGCTGCAAATCACTCTCGCTCCGGCCAACCGGACTCCGAATGTTGACACCGGCAACGAGTGTTCCGTCGCTCGCGCGCGTGAGCGTTGTGAGCGCCAGGCTCAGCGGCCCCATGAAGTCGTGCGTGTGCGCGACGTCGCCGAACTGCTCGCCAAAGTCGCCGGTACCGATGAGGTCGTTGATCAGGCGAACCATGTGTGCCGCCTGTGTCGGTGCCCACTCCCAGTGCCCGAGGACCTCAGCGAGGTGGGTGATGCCATTCGCCCCGTCCCACGGCTTGGACGAGTGGGCAGACATCCCGCGAGCGGCGACCACCAGCGTGTCACCGATCCGCCGGAATTCGAACCGCACCTGAGCGTGGGCAGCCGCAGCTTTTTCGAGCGCGGATTCCGCCGACACCGACGCCCCGACAATGTGGGCTTCGGCATCCTCGGGAACCTGTGATAGAAACGCTCCCCCGGTAAACGACGCCAGGTACGGCGCGTCACGCGACGGGGCGACATCCCGCGCGATGTCGGGAGCAATCCGCAAGAAGACCGCGTTCCAGGCCTTCTCGGCAATCACCACCGGGTACTCGGAATCCAGCGCAACGTTGAGATCCGGAGGCGGCCGCCTCGAAAGGAAGTCCAGAAACGGCGCCCAGTCCGATTCTTCGGTATACGAGATGACGAGCTCGATGCGACGTGACGGCGGAATGTCCATGTCTTTCACGGCTTTCATCGCATAGAGCGCCGCTGCGATCGGTCCCTTGTCGTCTTCGGCACCGCGGCCGATGAGGCGCGTGGGATCACTCAACGTGTCGAGGCTGAAAGGGTCTTGTGCCCACTTGCTGGGATCGGCGGGCTGAACGTCGCCATGTGTTACCAGCCCGAGTCGATCCTTCGCGTCGCCGAGTCCGATGACCACTACCGCACCGTGGTCCTCGAAATCGAGGCCAAGTGCGGCCGCCTTTTCGGCGAGGTACGACGTCATGGCTCGGAACGCAGGATGTTCCGCATTCGGAACGCCGTCTTCATGCACCGTGCGGAACGCGACCAGGTCGCCGAGCACAGCCATCACCATATCGGCGTACGCGTCGACGGCCTGGCGGGCTGCCCGCTCGGCATCTTCGGACATTCCCGGCGGCGCCGGCGCCTCCGCACATGCGGCAGCGAGCAGCAGCACCGTCAGGCGGTGAGCCTTCATCGTACCACCCAAATTCGTCTTGGCGGCTTCGCCTGCCCTACATGCCTTCCGGCGCCGGAACGGCGGTCCAGATCACGTCGTCGTGGGCCTGGATCAGGCCGGTGAACTGCTCCCACACCTCCGAGTCTGCCGTCAATTCGGAAGTGACCCGTGCAAAGAGATCGTCCATCAAGTCCCACTCTTCAAACAAGTACAGGACCTTCCAGTTATAGCGTCCGCCCGTGTTGTGGCCCTGGCGCACCCAGCCCCCGAGGAGTCCCTCCTCGACAGCCGCATTGAGCACAGGCGCCACCAGTTCGCTCCACATGACGTTCCACTCGGCCATGTCTGCAAAGCTGATCTGGTAGCGCGAGTCGTACATGTACGTGGCGCTCAGGCCGTCGGGCACCTGCACTTCGGACAGGTCCCAGACCTCGTCGAAGTGCGCCTGGATCATCTCGGACCCGCGCGCCACGGCCTCCGGCGCGCGCGCCTGCATGCGGCCCAGATACTCGCTCCAGAACTCGTCGAACTGCGCCCACCCTGCTGCACGAATCGCCATGCGCCAGTTGTACTCGACACCCGTCTGGTGCTGCCACGCACCCCAACCCGTGATCACACCCTCGTCCTGCAGCTCACGGAGGACCGGGACCGAATGCTGGTTGAAGTCGGCAATCCAGTCATACAGATCGGCATACCGGACTTGGTAGTAGGCAACGTAGACCTGTTCGGGCGATTGCTCTGCCTCTTGCGCCGAGAGCGGCACGGCGGCGAGCAACAGGAAAATGGCGGCGCACCACAGGGACAACCCGTGTGCGCTCAAGGCCGCCGGCCTACGCATACACTCCACAGACCAGAGCTTCGCCAGATCGTCCTATATAGTGGACATTCGGGAGCAGTCTTGAGGGTCACGAAAACACCTAAGCTTATACACTTCAACAACTTAAATCTCTGGCATGAGCACTGCTTTGTTCCTGTAGTGGAAGAGCCGCAGATTCGCGTCTCGAGCCGAGAGGAGGAACTCATGAAGCGAGCATATGTCGGCCTCTTGGGAGTGGCACTGGCGCTTTGCGTCTGGACGGTGCCGACGGACGCTCAGGTCGTCTACGTCGACATCGCGGTTCGGTCACCCCACTTCGGAGCGCGGGTGGTGTACGGCCCGCGGCCCACTGCCGTAGCGCGATCGTCCCGCTACGTGGATACGCGGCCGGTTCACAACTGGGTGCTCGCGGCGATGTACCGCGACGCCGCACGTGGCCGCTACCGGAGTTGGCGCGCATTCGAGCGTGACTATCGCAAAGCCCTGCGTCGGCACTACAAGGATCGGCGCCGCGCCGACCGGGCCTATGTCCGCCACTTGCGGGAGGCTGAACGGGAGTATCACAAGTGGCAGCGCGAGATGGAACGCGACCGACATCGCGGTCACTGGAGACCGTGACGGTCCGCCACCGCGCCATATCCACTGATTGACAAACGCCCGGCCGGTTCGGCCGGGCGTTTTCGCATTGACCTGGTCCTGCAATACCTCTGTCTGCTCAGTTGCCTCGGACCACTGGTCGGATCACGGCGTGCTCAGATCTACGGCCACGTGAACGACACATTCATGCCCAACCACATGCCGAACCGACGTCCGATTCGAGACGTTCCGGGGTACGGGACCGTCGGCGGGTCGCAGTTCCCGGCTGAGAAAGGGTTGAACGGCGGATAGCAGAGACGGATCGCACTTCCAAAGCTCACGGCGTCACCGCATTCCACGAGGCTCACCGGAAGCGAGGTGCCCGATTCCAGGGCATTGAGACACTCGTACCACGCGAAGTCCCCTTGGAACGTGTACGGTCCGTAGGCCACGCGCTCGAGTTTCGCGCCCCCTTCCAAAGCCAGCTGCGAGCCCAGCCGAACCGCAACCCCCGCACCACCTCCCACCGAGTGACCGCTCGACGTGAGCCGCGAACCCGACAGCGCCGACGCCGACTCGAGTATGAGCCCGAACCGGCCTGCCACAAAGGGAGCCCAGCGAGGCGACCCCGTCCGCATGAACAAGCGCGGCTCAATGAAGAAGCCCGTCACGTGATAGGAAGGGTTCGCCTCCACGAGGTCCGGCCCGCTGAAGTTCGCCCCCACGTGCAGAAACAACCCGAACGGCACACCGTAGCGAAGGAACACCCCATACTCCCCACCGCTTGCGAACGTGGCCCCGGCGGGGGCGGTCGTCCAGTCGAGACCTGCCCAGCCTCCCACACCGAGTCCTGCGGTGATCGGCAAGGGCTCTCGCCTCCCGTCGTCCTGGAACGCCCCCGCTTCACCCGTCTGTCGCATCCAGAAGAACACCCGGATCGTTTCAGATCCGCTCATTCGGTGGTCGCTGGACACCACCGAGGCGAACCCGATGGCTTCGACCCGCAGCGTGTACGTACCGGCGCCGACGCCCGTGATAAAGAAGAACCCATGTTGGCCGGTGAGGGCACAGAGCCCGGCGCCTACGAGACACACACGCGCTCCGGCAATCGGCTCGCGCGTCCCATCCCGGCCGACCGTGCCCTCGATGCGCCCGGCCTGCGCAGCGAGCCCTTCCCCAAAGAGCATGACGAGCAGCGCCGCGACTAGCACACTACGTATCACGAAATCTCCTGTCCGATCTTTATTGAGCGCCGAGCTCAATGACCCGACCCGTCAATAAGGAATAGCATGGCGAAATCTCAGATTCCAGATCTCCGTCGTATGGAAGGCCCGCGAGCGCGGCACCGGACGATCCGATACTTTTCTCGGGCTGCGGGACCGACCCGTGGCAGTTAAACCCAACCATAGTGACACGGAATGATGATCAAAGAACTCTACACGCCCATGCAGGTCGAGTTGCGACAGCGCGCGCGGGAAGTAGCCGAAACCGCCATGCGACCCGTCGCGATGAAATACGACACCGAGCAGACGTACCCGTGGGAGGTACAGCACGCGATCAGGGACGCCGGGCTCTCGGGTGTATGGATCCCCGAAGCGTACGGGGGTATGGGCGGCGGTGTGCTGGATCTCTGCATCGTGGTCGAGGAGTTCTCGCGTGCATGCGGAGGAATGGGTGTGGGCTTCGCCGTGAACGCGCTGGGCTCCTTCCCCATCATCGTGGGCGGCACCGACGAACAAAAGGAGCGCTGGCTTCCAGGGATCGCCTCGGGCGAGAAGCTCATCGCGTTCGGGCTGTCTGAAAAGGAAGCTGGCTCCGATGCCGGCTCGATGAAGACTCGGGCCGAGAAGGACGGCGACCATTATCTGTTGCAGGGAGAGAAGAAGTGGAACACGGGCGGCGCTGTCGCTTCGTACAACACGATCTTCGCGGTGACGAACCCTGAACGCGGCGCACGTGGCATCTCGGCGTTCGTGGTGGAGGAAGGCGCACCCGGCTACACGGTAGGCAAGCACGAAGACAAGATGGGTATCCGCTGCGTCCCGGTCGTGGAGATCCACCTCGAGGATTGCCGCGTCCGTGCGGAGAATCTGTTGGGTGGACGCGAGGGTCAGGGCTTCAAGCACGCGATGATCACGCTGGACCGCGCGCGGCCCGGAGTGGCGGCGCAGGCGGTGGGACTGGCGCAAGGAGCACTCGATTTGGCCATGGAGTACACAGGCGAGCGCCAGCAGTTCGGGCAGTCGGTGAACACATTCCAGGGTATCCAGTGGATGTTGGCCGACATGGCAACGCAGGTCGAGGCCGCGCGGCAGCTCGTGCACTACGCCGCGCGCGTGATCGACTCGGGCCACCGCCACATCACCAAGGCATCGGCGATGTGCAAGCTGATGGCGACCGACGTGGCGATGCGGGTGACCACCGACTGTGTCCAGCTCTTTGGCGGCTACGGCTACTGCAAGGACTATCCGATCGAGAAGTACATGCGGGACGCTAAGATCACACAGATCTACGAGGGCACCAACCAGATTCAGCGGCTGGTGATCGCGCGGAATCTGCTGCGAGAGGCGGCGAGCGGAGGGGCGTAGAACACGGCACAAGGAGCGTGGGTCTGTGACAGTCGCAGTGCAGAACCCCGTCATTGAAGCGCGCAATCTGACCAAGCTCTACGGTCAGACCGTGGGCGTACAGGATCTCAGTTTCGCGGTCGACCCCGGCGAGGTGTTCGGGTTCCTGGGTCCCAACGGATCGGGGAAGACTACCACCATCCGGCTCCTCCTCGACCTCATCCGTCCGACGCATGGCGAAGCGCGGATATTCGGTCGCTCACCCCGCGAGCCTGCGGCGCGACGCTCCGTCGGCTACCTGCCCGGAGAGCTGTCGCTGGATGAGCAGCTCACGGGTCAAGAGACCCTCCAGTTCCTCGATGCCCTCCGCCGTCGCGGCACGCCGCCCGCCGACCCGCAACGCCGGGCTCAGATCTGCGAGCGACTCGAACTCAGCGCAGCCGATCTCGGGCGGCCGATTCGAGACGATTCGCGTGGCACCAAGCAGAAGATCGGGCTCGCGTCGGCGCTGCAGCACGACCCCGAACTCCTCATTCTCGACGAGCCCACGACCGGACTCGATCCCCTGGTTCGAGAGGCTGTCTTTGAGCTTCTCATTGAAGCGGGCCGCGATGGTCGGACGGTGTTCCATTCGTCGCACGTGCTCACCGAAGTGGATCGCACCTGCACGCGAGTGGGGATTCTTCGTGAGGGAAGGCTCGTTGCGGTAGAGCGCGTCGACGCCATCAGGCAGGGGCTGGTGCGAAAGATGGTGGTGCGATTCGGGTGCGCGGCGCCGCTGGCAGAACTCGAGCTGCCGGGTGTTCAGCTGATCCAAGCGGCCGACGAGATGGTGGAGCTCACCGTGGCCGGCGAGCTCGATCCGCTCCTTCAGGTACTCGCACGGTACCCGGTCCGCTATCTCACGTTTCCTGAGCCCAACCTGGAAGAGACCTTCGTACGCTACTACCGCGGAGATCCGGATCGCCGATGATCCTCGTCGTACTCATCCGGAATCTCCGCCGGCGTGTGCGGCTCCTGCTGGCGCTCTCGGCGGGTCTCGCAGTTGCCGAGCTCCTTTTTATTCAGGTAGCGGGGGCGCTCGAATCGGGACCCGGTCTCCAGGACGTCGTCCGCATGATGCCGCCGGCAATTCAGGGCCTCTTTGGCCAGCAACTCACCCTGGCGTCGTTCGGCGCGGCGGTCGCGTTCGGGTTCCAGCACCCGGCGATTCTCATGGCTGCGCTGGCGTTCGTCGTGGTCGCATGCAGCATTCCGGCTGCCGAGCGAGAGACCGGCGTTATGGAGCTCATTCTCGCGCGACCGATCCCGCGCGCTCAGTACTTGCTCGGGGCATTTGCCACCGCGGTGGTGGGAGCGGTGACGATTCCGGCTGCACTCCTCGCCGCTTGCGCCGCGGGCCTCGCCTTTGCGGACGCACCAGGCCAACCGTCCTGGGACCGTTATATCATGAGCGCTGTCGGGATGACGGCACTTCTGCTCGCCTTCGCCGGCATAGCGCTGCTGCTCGGAGCTCGGGCGCCTCGACGCGGCGTCGCGGTCTCCCGCACGGTCGGGCTGATTCTCACCCTGTATCTCGTGGACGTGTTTGCCGAGCGCTTGGCCTGGTTGGGGTGGCTCCGCTGGGCAAGTCCATTCCATTACTTCCGGCCCATCCGCTCGGCACTGTTTGGTGAGACCCCGATCGAACACCTAGTCATCTTGTTGGCGATTTGCGCCCTCACGACCACCGTGGCCTTCGTGCGGTTTGGCCGGGGCGATACGTCCGGCGGGAGCTGGTAGCGAGGATCCTTGAGAGGCGAGACGCCAACTCTTCTTACACAATCAGTCGTCTCTTCTACTCCCACCTACCTCCTGCCCTCCGCCGCCACAACCCTGACAGCGATGTGTGAAGCTGCGCTGAACTCAGGATGAAATGACGATGACCGGACGCCGCTGCTGTTGACGCCCGGTCGTTCGACTCAGCGATGTGTGCCTGGCGGTCGAAACCTCGGATCGGGACCGGTCTTGCAGCCCGAATCGGAGGGTCGGATTGGCGGCGGGTCACGCGGCGGCCGCGGAGAACACGGCGGCTCACGTTCTGCGTGCTTTCTGGGACGCAGTAGCCGCGACGGGTTCATCATCTGATCGAAAAGTCGAGTCAAGGCTGACATCTTTCTGACCTCCCTTCTCTACCTCCTACGTTGGACACCTTCGATCGGTTACACGACTTCGGGTGACCCGATCGGTGGGCCGATCGCCGACTCCCTAACGCACCTCCCCCAAGTACCGGTCGAGCCAATCGAGTGTCTCGCTAATCAGCTGCGCGCGCGGCACGAAGTGTCCACCCTCGAACACAACCCACCGCTTGTGCTCCTCCGGCGTGCCGAGCAGCTCGAACATAGGCTGTTGCGAGGTTTCCTTCGGGAAGAAGTGGTCGTACTCGCCATTCAGCATCAGCACCGGGATCGTGATCCGCGGTAGATAATTCAGCGGTTCGACCTCGGGTTGTCCGCGCTGGACCTCGAGTCCCGCTACGTAGAGGACGCTCGCGCTGAGCCGTGGCTCGAGGGCTGGAATCAGACCGCCGAGGTACCCGCCCCAGCTGAATCCGAAGTACGCAAGCGCCGTGGTGTCGATCTCGCCGCGGGTCGCTAAGTAGTCGACCGATCGACGGTAGTCTTTCACCCAGGCGATCACGTGCTCCTTGTAGAACGCGCTCTCGTCAGCGTAGTCGCTGCGAAGACTGTCGCCACGCTCGTATGTACTCTTGTAGACGGGATGCATGACGGCGCGGCCGCTCTTGACGATGAAGTCGGTCCGTGCGTTGGGGAACATCCCTTCGGAGTTGCGGCGGAAGATCGAGCCCGATCCCGGAAAGTAGATCACTGTCTGGAACGGGGGCGTGCCGTGTCTCGGTCGGACGAGATAGCCCAACATCCGCTCACCGTACGCCGTGTTATAGGCAATCCGCTCGCGTATGAAGTCGTCGGTCGTGTCGACAACCTCCACAGCCGCCTCAAGGGGCGTAGGATCGTAGTCGAAGAAACGACGGTACGCGGCGAACACCTCATCTGAAACTGGCGTCTCCGCCATGAAGTTCCGCGCCAGCCGCATGATCGGGCGCGAGGCCTCACTCAGATCTTCACCGGGGGCGTACGACGCAAGGCGAAGTCCATTGGCGATCGAGCGATCGAACGGAGGCTGCGCGAACGCATCGTTGAAGGCGTAGCTCGGGTCGTTCCAGCCACCGCCCAGGATGTAGCGCTCATCACCGACCGCGTTGAGGCACCACTCACGCACGTTCCCAGCCATGTCCATAGTGCCGTACGGTCCCATGCCGCCGAACTGCCCCACCGACGCGGGTCCGCTGCCCAGTAGGTTGCTCCGCGGGACGATCCACGCACTCGCCCATGTGTCTGCGGCACGCGCCCAATGATAGATCGTCGGTAGTTCCTTGCCGACGAACGCCGCGAATGCCGCGGCTTCGTACCAGCTGACTCCAGCGACCGGGAAATCACCTTCGCCGCTTGGGTAGTCGCCACCCTCCCACGTCGAGGGACCGGGCCGACCCGTAGCGTCGACAAACCGCGCCATGGCCTGTTCGAAGCTCATGGTCCGGCCATCGAGCTCGAAGGCATGCTTCCAGAACTCCGGACGCCGATAGCCGCCGCTATCCACGAATGTCTTGAACTCGCGATTGGTCACTTCATATCGGTCTAGCCGGTAATCATCGATCGCGACCGGCTGGAGATGCTCGAGTCCCGACAACTGCAGCTCTGTTTCAGCGCCCGGTATGCGCGCCATTCTGTCATCTGCGTCGTCGATCGCCGTCAGTCGGTAGACGTCAGGGAACCGCCACGGCAACGACCCGCCATCGAACGGCGCATATCCGTCCCGCTCGATGCGCACGCGCATGTAGGTCCACGGGAGGCGGATCTCCTGGAGCGGCGTCTTGCCCAGATACACCCACTCGGCAGTGTCGGAGTCGAATCGAGCTATGCGCACCGTCGCGTCTGCGGGATCCGAAGAGATGTCGGAGGCTCGGGCGATACGGGGCCACAGCGCATCGAGCACTGGATCACCCGACACCCGTTCCTCTACGCGCCGCGCGAGCAGCCACGCCTCGAATTGCTCATCAACCTCCAGCAATCGCTCGATTTCCGGTAGGGCTTCCTCACGGGCCCACCTCAAATCCGAGGCCTGTCGACCCGCCTTGAGGCCCCAGAATCCCAACGCCAGAATCACCGCACCTACTGCAAGGCCTGCGGCGATTCCCTTCGGTGACCGCCAGCCCGGCCGTGACACCGAGGCAACCCCACTTCCAGGCGTGGCCACCGTATCCAGCGCAGAGAGGAGATCGGTCGCCGACTGCCAGCGGTCTTCTCTGTCTTTCGCCAGACACCGCATCACCGCGGCCGCTAGCGGCTGGGACAAGTCGGCACGGCGCTCGGCAACCGGAACGGGATCCTCAGCGATATGCGCCGCCATCACTGCCTGCGCGGTTGCCCCCTCGAACGGCGGCTGTCCCGACAGGACCTCATACGCGAGCACGCCGACGGCGTAGAGGTCGGCGCGGTGATCGACATCGGGATCGCCCGCAGCTTGCTCCGGTGCCATGTAGGTTGGGGTGCCGAGCGAGAGCCCAGCGGTCGTGAGCTGCGGTCCCTCGCGGGCGGACTGAACCGCCTTCGCAACTCCGAAGTCCATCACCAGCGCGTGCCGCTCCGAGAGAAGCACGTTTTCGGGCTTGATGTCGCGGTGCACGACACCGTTCCGGTGCGCAGTTACCAGAGCATCGACAATGTCGCGGAGGTAGCGGAGAGCTTCATCGATCGGGAGCATGCCAGCAGCGGCAATCAGTTGCCTGAGCGACTCGCCCTCCACATAGGGCATTACGTAATAGAGGAGCCCGTCGGCCTCGCCCGAATCGATCAGTGTCAGGATGTTGGGGTGTTGCAGTTGGGCCGAGATGCGGATCTCGCGATCGAACCGATCGGCACCGACGACTGCTGCGAGTTCCTGGCGCAGCACCTTGATGGCCACGTCGCGATCATGCTTGAGATCCTTCGCCAGGTAGACGGTGGCCATTCCGCCGGCACCTATTTCTCGCTCGACGGCGTAACGACCGGCGAGCGTCTGGTTCAGTCGATCAATGATCTCAGTCATGCGTCCTCACGGATTGTCGCACGCGCACCTCCCTATCCTCCCAAAGTCCACACAAGATGGCCGACCGTCCCGCTGTCTGCCAAGACCGCTGCAGTGGGACGACTTGGTCCCAGCCTTCCTGCCTCGTAGTTTTCGGCGCTTCACAAGGGCACCTCACCGACTCAAACAGCCTGACGAACGAGAAGCTCGATGGACCGATCGATAATGACCGCGCGAAGCCAATGGGCCACCGCTCTCCTGCTCACGCTCGCGACACACGCGTGTGCGCCCGGAGGCGCACCCGGCCCAAGTTCAACGGCAGTGGGTCCCCTCCCCGGCGACAACTACGTGCTCGTGTACCAGGAGGGTGATGCCATCCGGCGACTCGACACGCGCGTCGGGACCGACCAAGCGGTCGTGATGGGCGTCGACACCCTCCTGTTCGCCGCACCCAGCCTTTCTGGCGGGAACGCGGCATTCGTGTCTGCAAAGGGCGACTCGCTGCGCGCACACGCTGTCAACCTCGAGTCGGGTACGCTCACGGAGGTGCACGCCGACGAGACCGGTACCGGCTACACGGCCGCGTGGTCGACGGACGGTGAAAGGCTGGCAGTCGGCTTCAGACCCGAGAGTGGCCGGGGTGGCGTGGTCGTGCTCGACTCGGACGGGGCCGTCCGAAACATCGGGTGCCGCGCGTCGGACCGAGTGGAGGCCTGGCGGTCCGAATCGCAGGTCGTCGTGCACGATGCGGTCAACTTCTATACGGTATCTACGTCCAACTGCTCCACGCTCGCACGGTTCTCGAAGCCCGGAAAGAACAGCCCCGCCTTTTCCGCCAGCGGCAACCGCGTCGCCTACTTCGCCGATCGCAGCGTTCGCTTCGCCAATCGTGCTCAACCGCAGGTGATTCCCGAGCTCTGGGTGGCAGATCACGATGGATCCGGTGCCGCCGTCGTGGCAGATCATCAGAGCCGCGCACGGAACGCCGTGCTGTCACCCGACGCGCATCGTGTCGCGTATGAGGTGGTCTCCCGCCGCTGGGCCAACACGACGCATGTCGTGATCTACGAAGTCCGCTCCAAGGCCTACAGCTACATCGCGGAAGAGAAACCCCTCGGCGTGCCCAATGATTTCGGGGCGTGCTGGTCGCCCGACGGCCGTCGCATCGCACACCAGCGCACCTATGCGCGGTCCACCGGCACGCAGGCGTATACGACGAGGCAGGTGGTGGTGCGGTCTGGCAAGCAGGAAACCGTGGCGTTCGAGGAGATTATCAGCGAACCGCCCGCACAGGTCGCAGCAAACGCGGGGGCACGGTGCCAATGGATGGGCCCACGACACCTTCTGCTCGACTCCCGCAACGGTCAACGGGTCGTGGACGTCGATGACGGGGAGACGCTCGAGGTGCCGGTTGACCGGCGGGTGCTGGCGGTGAGGGTGTTTGAGGGGGGGCAGTAGGAGCAGACGGGGCAGTAGGGCAGAGCTTCAGAGACGGGAGCGGCGGGAGCGACGGGAGCGGCGGGAGCGGCGGGAGCGGCGGGAGCGACGGGAGCGACGGGAGCGACGGGAGCGACGGGAGAGACGGGAGCGGCTACTGAAGACTGACAACTGGTCACTCGGCGCTCCCGTCCCTACCTTGCTCGCGTGGACAAATCGAAAGCTCCAGCGCCCGTCAGCCCACCTGACGCACAGTTCTTCGCTCTTCAGGAAGCTCTGGCCGGCAAGTACTCGCTCGAGACCGAGCTCGGGCGGGGCGGGATGGGCATTGTGTACTTGGCGCTCGACGTCCGGCTCGACCGGCCCGTCGCACTCAAGGTGCTACCGGAGCACTTAGCCCGACATCCGGAACTCCGGACACGTTTTCTCCGTGAAGCGCGCACGGCGGCGAAGCTGTCGCACCCCAACATCGTCCCCATCCACGCGGTCGATGAAGTCGGCGATTTCGTGTTCTTCGTGATGGCCTACATCGCAGGCGAGACGCTGGGACAGCGCATCCGGCGGCGCGGTCCGCTGTCGCCGTCCGATTGCACACGATTGCTCCGCGAAGTCGGCTTTGCCTTGAGTTACGCGCACTCCCAAGGGGTCATCCACCGAGACATCAAGCCCGACAACATCCTTCTGGAAGAGGCGAGCGGTCGAGCGCTCGTTGCCGACTTCGGGATCGCCGGCATCATGGACGACTCCAAGGCGATCGCGGAAGGCGAGATTGTCGGTACCGTCGAGTTCATGAGCCCGGAGCAGGCCCTGGGCGACCGCCTGGATGCCCGATCCGATCTCTATTCGCTGGGCATGGTGGCGTACTACGCGCTCTCGGGCGAACTTCCCTTTACGTCCGACAGCATCGAGACCACGCTCAAGCACGTTCGCACGAGTCCGGTCCCGCCCGTCGCGTCGGTCGCCAGTTCCGCGCCGCGGCGCCTGGCGAGAATCGTGGACGGGTGCCTCGAGAAGAGCCCGGAGCATCGTTTCGACTCCGCCGATATCTTCGCCGAGGCACTGGAATCGGTCATCACGGCCCGCAAGCAGATTCCGGTTGCAGTACGCACGTTTCTCTACGATCCTATCGACTTGGGCGGCGACGCCCCGGCATACGTCACCCTTGCCACCTTCGCCGCGTTCCCACAGATCGTCACAACGATTCAGTTTCCTGTGGCTGGCGTCATCCTCGCCGTGTGGGCGGCTTTCGTAGCCGGCGCTCCGGCAGTGCTAGTGCCACCGCGCGTGCGTCGCCTGTTGGCATCGGGGAACACGCTCGCCGATCTGGAGCTGGGGCTGCGGCAGGATCTGGAGCAGCGGAAGGAAGAGGCGCCGCACCACCGCCTGGGAAGGTTCGGGCGCATCCGATCGGCACTTCGTAAGGCGTCGCTCTACGGACTTGGAGGGTCCTGGAGCCTGTACTGGCTGACCACGTTGCTCGGCGACGTCTGGGAACTGCCAATGCCGCTTGGGCCGGAGTGGCGCGCAATGCTGGCCGTCATGATCGGCACTGCATCGGTCGCGGGGTACGTGGTGACCGCGGGCCAAGACGAAGAACAACGTGCGCTCAAGAAAGCGGAGCGCAGGCTCCGCTTTTGGCGGAGCCCAATTGGGCGCGCCATCTTCAAGATCAGCAGGGTGGGACTTCGCAAACGGGTCATGCAAGTGCGGGCAACCCATCGACCCACAGAGCTGCAAATAGGATTGGCAGCCGAGGCGCTCTTCGAATCGTTGCCGAAAGAGATCCGGAAGCAGGTCGGAGACGTACCCGTCATGGTCGGAAAGCTCGAAGCCCAGGCAACGCAGCTCCGAGAGTCGGTCACTAGGCTTACGGAGGCAGAGGCGGCCACGCTGCCACGAAGGGCTTCGTTCCCCGACGATCTTCGCGAGATGCGCGAGACGGCCGAGCGGCAGCTCGCCGACGCCGTCGCAGCACTCGAGACGATTCGCCTTGGGCTTCTTCGCCTCACCGCAGGCAGCGGTAGCGTCGAGGGTCTCACCACGAACCTTGACGCGGCGCGAGCGATTGGTGAAAACGTCGGACGCCTCATGGAAGGCATTGAAGAGGTGGAAGCGGCGCTCGAGGCACATGATTCGTTTGGCGAGGAGGGGCAGAGGGGGCAGGAGAGCGCTTAAGTCGCCAATCGCAGATCGCCGATCCTCAGTCACGAATCAGAGACAGCGAATGTAGAGTGCAGATTGCGGAATCGGCGGCAGAAGCGGCGGTAAGCTGACAACTGAAGACTGAAGACTGATGACTGACAACCGTCAACAGCCTTCCCCTTTACCAACGCTTTACTCCCCGGCAGTACAAAAGCGACCCAGATCCGTGTAGATTCGCGCACCATGAAGACGCGACACGACACGCACCGTCATTGTGAATCATCCGAGCAGCTGCTCCCCAGCGGGAGCGTTCCCACATTCTGTCAGGAGTGCGGCGACGGAGTCGTGGGCTCTCGGTCGCAGGACACCCTCGGCCTGGCGCACCGACTTGG
>JBDHAN010000024.1:0-37348 GCA_039588055.1 Gemmatimonadota bacterium
CGTCGGTACCACCACTCGGCGACCTCCAGCGTGTCCAGGGTTTTGGCGTAGAAGTACATGCTCTCAGCCATGTCGGGTGGGACCGGCCGATCGCGCAGTGCTAGGTGCAACACACGGAGCTGACTCAGATGAGAGACACGGAGGCTGTCCGTCGCAACACTTCCCAACGCAGCCTGCTCAATCGTGCTCCTGCCCATCCAGGCCGCAACGAGATCCGGATACAGCACGGTGGCGCGCGTGGCGCGCTCGAGCGCGAGTCCCAGGTCCCGACCCATAGCCTCGTAGGTGCTCTGGAGCAAGGCGTCGCGTGAGGGTTGGCCGTCCTCGTTGGTGAGGAGCTCCCATCCAAGCACTCCGTGAGCGTCCACCGTTCGTCCCTCCACGTCCTCCACTGCGAACGCGCCATACACTACGTCCGGAGGTAGCTCGACTGCGCCGCGGTAGCTGCCGTTGCCGTCACTTGTGAGGCTCGCCGCAACGACCGGCACGACGCCAGACGCAGATGGCCCCTCCCTGGCGCGGCGGTAGCGCGCTCGGAGCCTAAGCTCGGTGTGGCCGGCAAAGCGCGGTGTTGCCCGGTACGTGACCGTCACACGCGCTCCGGGAACCGGCTGTTCAGGTGTGAACTCGAGCGAGCTAGCCTCGGATCGCACCTCCGCCGGTGCCACCATCATTCGGATCGCCACGCCAGCGAGCACGGCACCGGCGCCGACCCATGCAAGGCGCTGCCAGGGCCGGCCGCGGCGTGGCGGATCCGCGACCGGCACGATTGCCGGCGCCCGCTGAGCTGCGCCGTTGAGCACGCGACCGCGAAGCTCTGCCGGCAACGGCGGCACCTCGAGGGCCTTCGCGTCGCGCCCAAGTGCACGCACGGCCATGACTGTGTTGCGGCACCTCACACATGCCTGGAGGTGTCGTGTGAGGAGGGCTCGTTGCCACTTGGCAGAGACCTCACCGTCGGCGAACAGATTGAGACGTCGTTCAGATGGGTGCAGCATTACAGGTTTCTCCCCAAGTACTGGCGCAGCTTGCGCCGGGCGCGATGAAGCCGCACTCTGGCGGCCCCAACGCTGATCCCCAGCAGCTCGGCGATCTCCTCGTGCGAATAGCCTTCCACGTCCTTGAGGAAGAACACGGCCCGGAGTCGTGGGTCCAGTTGCCGCAGCGCTTCCTCTAGGTCCAGCCGGTCGGCCATCGGCGCTTCCATTTCGAATCGCGTCAGGTTTGCACGCTCTCGCCACAGAATGCGCCAACGAGTCTGGTGCTGGCGGAGCTTCATGAGCGCGGCGCGGGTCGCCACCCGTCTGAGCCAGCCCGCAAACGTCCCCCGACCCTCGAACGTCCGGACTGCACGACTCAGACCGACAAACACGTCCTGCACCAGATCCTCGGCCTCCGCTGCTTCCCCGAGCAGTCGGTAGCCGATCTGGTACACGGTCGGCGCGTACAGGTCGTACGCTTGGGCGAGGGCCTCCCGCCTACCTGCCTTGAGGCGGCCCACGAGATCGGGCTCTGCCAGCGGTGGCTGTTCTGTCACGCTCCCTATCCTCCCGACGCGACCATACGCGCAATCGGGGTTGGGGGCACGCCCGAATTGCTGTTGCCGTCGATCACAGGCTCAGCCGCTCCATGAGCGCCTCGGCGTCGGGCCGGTCGATGGGCATCCTCATGAACTCTACCGCTCCGAGACGCACTGCGCGCACCAGGCGATCCAGCCCTGGCGAATCTCCACCGTTGTCAACCGCGGCGATGGGCAGCTCGAAGTGCGCGGCGCTCCCGGTCACCTTGAGCTTGTGTCCCCGTCCCGTGGCAAGGGACATCAACGCCTCACACATCGACTCGTGTGAACTGACCACCAGGATTCTCGCCATTCCTACATTCTGATGCGCGCGGCCTCCCGTGAGTTACGGATGTTAGTTCCCAGGGGGGGTCTCATGTTGAATGCTGGGCCTGCTGCCGACGGACACGACACCAGTCGCACCCAGCGCTCGGCCCGTCAACGTGCCCAAGGTGCACGTAGGGAACTGGGTGCCGCCGAGGACCTAACCC
The DNA here is from genome assembly GCA_039588055.1 of Gemmatimonadota bacterium. Lineage (GTDB taxonomy): Bacteria > Gemmatimonadota > Gemmatimonadetes > Gemmatimonadales > GWC2-71-9 > JAOTVV01. The sequence goes on from JBDHAN010000024.1 coordinate 2,050, forward strand.
AATATGCCATAGGTGCGAGAGGCCGGGCCGCTTGGCTCGGCCTTTTCCAAAGTGGTATCAACGCGCGCCGCTGCTCGATGGAGTCCTTGACCAGGCACCCCCGACACGTCTAGGCGACTCCTCCAAACCGCATCCATCGCAGCCCGAACACCGATCCAGCCGCTCACCCAAGTAACCCAGCAGTATGCGACGGCGACAGCCGCGGGCATTCACGTACCGCTTCATGGTATCGAGGCCTCGTCGTTTGGCCTCGCTGTGTGTCGCGGAATCGTTAGACGCTGACTTGCCCCCAACTCCTGACATCTTGGCGGCCAGTGTCAAGTCACCGGGCATCCACAGCATTTCGCACCGCGACTGTTTGCCGTCGCGTCCGGCCCGGCCGGCTTCCTGGTAGTACGCCTCGGGTCGCTTCGGGACGCCGAGGTGCACGACGAGTCGCACGTCCGGCTTGTCGATGCCCATGCCAAACGCGTTCGTCGCGACGATGATGCGGCACCGTCCGTCCAGGAACCGTGAAAGCAGCGCTCGCCGTGCCGAGCCCGGCAGTCCCGCGTGATACGGCAGGGCCCGGTGTCCCCACTGGCGGAGTATCGTGGCGACCCCGTCGGCACGATCCCGTGTGGGCACGTAGACGATCACGCTCTCGTGCGTCCATCCGAGTGATCGCCCGAGCGCCCGAAGGCGCTCGCGCTCGCGCCGAACCCGGCGCACCTCGAAACACAGGTTCGGACGGTCGAACGACTGCTGGATCCGTACGGTTCGGCGAAGCCCCAGCACCTGCTCGATGTCCCCCCGCGTGGCAGCGGTGGCCGTGGCCGTCACGGCGACGGTGGGTGGCCGGCGGAGGATGTCACGAAACCGTCCGATGGCTCTATAGTGCGGGCGGAACTCGTGGCCCCATTCGCTGATGCAGTGAGCCTCGTCGATGGCGAGCCGCGCGACCGAGACTCGGCCCAGCCGGTTGGGCAGCTGCGGCAGTCGCTCGGGCGCGACGTAGAGCAGCTTGATTCGCCCGCTCCGCACGGCGTCCCATGCGGCGCGTTGCGTCTCGGCCTTTTGCGTCGAGCTGACATAGACCGCGGGCACCCCCCGCGAACTGAGCGCCGCCACCTGATCTTGCATGAGGGAAATGAGCGGAGAGACGACAACCGTGACGCCGGGAATCAGGAGTGCGGGCACTTGATAGCACAGCGACTTCCCGCCGCCCGTCGGCAGGATCGCGAGACAATCTCGCCCGGTTAACGAGGCGACGATGGCCTTGCGTTGGTGGTAGCGGAACTCCGAATAGCCCCAATGCTTCCTCAGGATTTCTTGAGCGAAGTGGATCGACAAGGACCGGGACGACTTTGACGACTCAGACGACGAAGACGACGTCGACGACCGCGCACCGGTGAGTGGACCCACCATTAGGAGCACCGAATGGCTCGGTCGAGGCTCTTGGCCAGTCCATGAACGAGGCGGCTGGCCCGCCCGCGAAGCTGCATCAGACCGTTGTACTCGTCACGGGCACGCAGCCGCATTCGAGTGCGTACAGCAGGAGGTAGTCTGCCTCTACAAGCGAAGCCGCCGCAATACGGGGTGTACCTCAAGGCCTCTCGAGCTCCGAACCGCCCCTGTCCTTCGGCCAAATTTGCAGGCGCCGAAACGGCTGCCCTGCGAAGCTGAGAAGTCAGGTCGTAACGTTCGTCGCGAGGAAAGTGCTTTGTCGCTGCCGCAACGGCCTTGGCAAACTCGTGAGCTGCCTGCCACGCTTTGAGTGAGCGGTAGTATGCCATGATGAGTATTGGGGTGCGTCCGTTCCAATTACTGCGGTGAAACGCAATGCGGTGGGTACCACAAAAAAGCACGGCGCAGCATTTCTGTGCGACCTGTGCCAATACTCAGTCGTCTCAGTCGTCTACGTCGTCTGAGTCGCCACCCACGCCTGCCGCCACCTCATCCCCCCGGCACCACCGGCGCATCGCCCGGCACCGCTGTAAACGACAATTGAATCGTCACGGTACCTCCGCCTTGGCCCAGTTCGGTGACCGTGAACGTACTGCTCCCGGCAACCGTGTCGGCCGTCGACGTGTTGACGGTGATGGTTCCCGATTCCGACCCGAAGAACCCCGAGTCACCGTTGGGGCGCTGAAACACGTAGCCGGCGTCGAAGTCGTTGGGGTCGCACGTCTGACAGCCGGCCACGACGACATTGTACGTTCCGGCCGTCGGACGTTGGGTGTTGAAGCGGCCGAAGAGGATTACGTCCACATCCAGCGAGGCTACGCTTCCGCGCTCGAGTCCGATCACGAACCCCGTGCTGCCGCCAACGGACTCAACGCCGAAGACCGCGGTCCCGCTGAGGGTCCCGGTTCGGTCTCCTGAGAGCGTCGCGGAAAACGACCCTTGAACCGCGGGTCCGGTCCCTTCCCCGCACGCCGAGATGCCGCCAAACAGAAGAGCGCCCAGGAGCGTGATGGACCGCGCCCTGTGAGGTCGTTGCGACAGGCTACTTCGTCCGCTGGGATAACTCATTACTTCTTCTCCAGAAAGCGTTCCACCGCCTGCTTGAAGTCCGGCGTGCTCCGCGCCGCCGCGTTGACCTTGGCACCCAGCGCGATCGCCTCCTCGAAGCTCAGTCCGTCGATCGCGTACAACTGCTGCTTGATGAACGCCAACGCCGACGGGCTGTGCGAAGCGAGCTCGCGAAGGAAGCTCTGAGCATCGACGTCGAAGCTCTCCGACGGCATCACTCGGGCCACCAACCCGACCTGTCGCGCCTCGTCGGCGCTCAACAGACGACCCGTACTCACCAAATCGAACGCAACCCTCTCTCCCACCGCGCGCCGCAACATGGCCATAACCATGGCAGGCACAAACCCTCGCCGAACTTCCGGATAGCCGAATGTCGCGTCTGCGTGCGCCACGACGAGGTCGCACGCTGTCGCTAGACCACAACCGCCAGCCAACGCGCGTCCGTGGACCACCGCCACAACTGGTTTGGGCAGGTCACGCATGCGAATGAACACGTTGCCCAGGTGCATCGCGGAGCGTTCGTTGTCGGCGGCAGTCTGGTCGACTGATGCAAGCATCTCAGCGAGATCCGCCCCCGCGCAGAAGTCCTTCCCCGCCCCGCGCACCGCCACCACGCACACATCGGCATCCAGGTCAGCTGTTTCGAGGCCGTCGACGAGCGCATCGACCATCGCTCGGTCCAGAGCGTTGCGCTTGTCCGGGCGATTGAGCGTGAGCCAGCAGACGCCGTCCTGCACCTGGGACGTCACCCGTTCACTCGACATCGAGCTCTCGCGGTACGGAGATTTCCATTCGCAGCAGTGCCGTGGAGAGAACCTTTCCCTGCGCGTCGGTCTTGAGAGATAACGTGCCACCACCACCCAGCGCCTCATGCAACAGGAAGTTCAAGGCGTTGAGATTGGGCAACTCGAACCGCTCGACCCGTCCAAACACAATCCCCTTGAAATGTCGAGCCACCCGCGCCGCCGTCACAGCCCGCACCAGCAGCGGGTAGTACTCAGGCTCGAGCGCAATGAGCCCAATGTTGGCCGTATCCCCTTTGTCGCCGCTGCGTGCATGAGCGAGCTTCACGAGCGGCACCGATTTCGATCGTGCGGTGGCTTTCCCGGGTCGTCGCTTTGCCTTGGTGCCCATTGTCGTCGTAGCCCCACCGCCTAAGCGACGAGGTACTCTACCTTGGGGTGAATCTCGCTTTTCGGCATCAACGCCGGCCAGTAGGCTACGATTTCCTCGACCTTGGGCCTGCCACCGGCAAACCCCGTGACACTCGGCGGACCGTTGAGCACGAGGGGTGCGATCTCGCGGGAAAATCGCTGCACCGGTCCAGATTTGCGCGCGCGGACGCCAATCCGAAGTTGCACCTCGGGGATGTCAGCGGGTGGCGGGCCCGCCAGGGGTCCATGGGTCGCGTTCACGCCGACGAACTCCGTGAGAATCTCCTCGAACTCGAGCCCCAAACGCCGCAGGCGCTCACGGAGCACCTCGTCGGCCTTTCGCGCCTTTTGGTACGCATCGGGCCACGCATACACGAGCGTGCCGACCGCCTTGTACCCGTAGAGATAGGAAATGGAGACCTTGAGCGAATCGGTGGCCGGACCCCCACGCACACTCTGCACCTTCACGCGATCCTTCGACGCCTGCTCGAGCTGAATCGTCGTGAAATCGACGGTCCCATCGGGCGTGATGTAGTTCGTGGGATCTCCCATCTCATAGAGCAGCTGCTCGGTAACGCCCGCCACAGTGACCCGCCCGCCGGTGCCCGGGTGCTTCGTGACGACAAACGAGCCGTCGTCGCTGACTTCCACAATCGGATACCCTGGATTTGCCAGATCCGGAATCGTGTCCCAGGCAACGAGACAGTTCCCGCCAGTACATTGCGCGCCGCACTCATTGATGTGACCCGCCACCGTGCCAGCCGCGATCCGATCCCAGTCGTCCGGTGCCCAGCCGAATTCGTGAATGAGTGGGGCGAGCGTCAATCCCGTGTCCGTCACGCGGCCCGTCACGACGATGTTCGCACCGGCATCCAGCGCCTCGACCACCGGCCCCGCACCGAGGTACACGTTGGCACTCTGCACGCGGTCCCGCACGACGTCCAACGACTCGCCGGTGTCCATGTTGCGCAACTCGATCCCTCGTGCCAAGAGATCGTCAAGGCGATCCAGAATATCGTCACCGGTGACGACCGCGATCCGGACGTCGTGAAGCCCGTGGTGTTGGGCCGCTTCCCACACCATTTCCGCACACCCTGCGGGGTTCACCCCACCCGCATTGGAGATCACCCGGATTTTTCGCGACACGAGGTCGGGCAGCAGCCGGCCCATGAGTGGCACGAAGTCCTTCGCGTAACCCAATGCGGGATCGCGCGCGCGCTGCTTCTGCATGATGGACATCGTCACTTCGGCGAGATAATCCATCATCAGGTAGTCGATCGGCCCACCTCGCACCTGCTGGATCGGCGCTTCCAACCAGTCGCCCCAGAAGCCCTGGCCCGATGCCACACGTACGACCGCCGTCATGACGTCGTCACCGCGATGGTGGAGCCGGGGACGAAGGCGGAGGCGGCGCAAGTTTGACCGCCCCGTGCCTGATGGCGACGGCTCCGCCATCGGGCCGAGCCGTGACGGCGAGCAGCGGCTCAAACTCTCGCGGGATGTCCACCCACTGCGCGGGAGCTCTGAAGGAGACTTTGGCGCGCTCCGCCGGTATGAGCCACACGACCGCCGACGTGGAGGAATCCGCCAGCGTCGCCAGAGGATGGCGCTCTGTCAGGAACGACATTCGAACCGCAGCACGCCATGATCGGAGCGGGACCGCACGGTCGAATGCTGGAAACAGCTCGACGTCGAGCACGGTGCCGGCCTGAAGCGAATCGATCTCGATGGCGTGTCGACTCACCGCGTAGTTGAGCGGGTTGTCCGCAATCCTGCCACCAAGCGAGTCGAACACCGTCACACCGAGATCCGTGAGTCCGTGCCAAATATCCTGCGGCACCGTGACGTCGACGACCATGGTGTGCGCCCACTCCGGCACGCGGACCGCGACGTGCTCTGGTTGACCGCTCGATCCGTTGACGGTGAACGTTCGCGTCGCACCAATGAGTGACGCCTGCACCTCCGCACGCACCTGTCGATCGAGCGCGTTGCGCACCGTGATCACGGGTCCTGAATCGATCGCGGTGATGGCGAGGCCCTGCTGCGCCACCGAGAGGGAATAACCCGCCGGGTCGATTGGCGGGGCGACGACGACCACTTCGTACACACCTGGAACGATATCCTCTTCGGCGACGGTAATGGTCGAGCGCTCGCCGGCCCCGCTCGCAATCACACTTCCTCCTCCGCGGTGCGGCTGGCCGTTCGGTTCGAACACATACAGACTCACTGCTTGGTTCGGCCCGTCAACCTCAACCGACACGTGCAATCCGCCCCGCTCCGCGGCCACCGACACGAAATACCGGGCGACCGCCGCGGGGGTCAACATGCCGCGGACCTGCAATGGCTGGAGCAGCGCATGCGGCACAACGAGCGTGTTGGTGAGCGCGAACGACGGGCCAGCCAGCGTGTCGCTTGCCGGCGTCGCCCACACGGTGCCCACGTAGAGGCCCGGCGCGCTCAGTGCGGCAGCGTCATACGTAAGACGAACCGTGGCGGGGCCGCCTTCCGGCTCCAGCACTGCCGGCGCATGAATCCACGGGACATCCGGCCGCAGCAGCAAGCGCGCCGCCGACTGGCCCCCGAGCGAGACGATTTCGAATGTCTGCACCGTGTCCGCGGAAGACGCGAGACCGTTGCGACGGTATGCCGCTCCACCTCGGGACGTGTTGCCGCCGTCTGCCATTGCCCGCACGCGGTAGACGCCGGTCTGATGGGCGGCACGCAGCCACTGATATGCCGCGGGAACATCGATCACGCCCCGCCCCTCATCCAGCACCGTCGTGCCACCTAACGGCTTCGCGGTCGCCATGAGGGCGTGCTTGAGATCGACGGCCCGCACGGGATGCCCGGTGGCACGCATCGCCGACTGGAGGAGCGCAGCCGCTCCGGCGACCTGGGGAGCCGCCATACTCGTCCCCCCCGACACCTCCTCACCCAACCGCCACCGCGGCACGTTGGAGTAGGCCACGCCGGCCGCGCACACATCCGGTTTGGCCACTTCGCCGCCCCGGGCACTCCACCATCCCATGACATCCCGCGCCGGCCCAGTCGACGGGTCCGGGGGCTTCGCAAACACGCCGGGAAAGAGCGCGCACACCGTGAGCGCCTGCTCTGCCGAACCCGGCAGGCCAAGGGTCGAGATCCCTGGCCCGTCATTGCCGGCGCTGATGACGAGGAGCACATCCGGATGATCGAGCGCGAACTGATCGACGAGCGCATCAATCGCCGCCATGCCCTCGATCTCGTTACCGACACCGTAGCTCAGATTGAGAATGAGGGACTGTCCTCGACGTGACGCAAAATTCGCAGCGTAGTCGAGCGCCTGCAGCATGCTGCCCGAAACTGAGATTCCGCCCCGTGTGTTGTTGGAGATCTTGAGCGCGAGGAGGTGCGCCCCGGGCGCCACCCCGTCGAACCCCTCGACGCCGAACAGCTGATGTCCCGCCGCAATGCCGGCTACGTGCGAGCCATGACTCGAATTGTCCATGACGAGGTCGAGTTGGGGCACACCGTCGACCTCCGCCAGATTGACCGCCACGGTCATCGGACCGTCAGCATCGCTCGCATCGCGGAATCGAAGTGTCTCGCCGGCCACTGCGTAGTCCCGGATCGGGCGTTCGTCTCGGAAGGACCGGTCACCGTCGGCGTCGATGACAGCGACCCATCCATCGCTCGCTCGCCCCACGACCAGTGCAAAGATGTCACTGATGTCGCCGTCTCCGTTGAGGTCGCCGGCCGGCGCCGCACCCAACGTGATCTCGCGGAACGTCCCGCCAAAGTAGGGTGCGGTGGCGACCGCTCGGGCGCGACCCAGTCCGGTCACCGACTGCCCTCCAACCGTCGCCGTGCCATCGCGCCCCACCGAAAGCCGAGTGAGAGCAATCCGACCCTCTGCGGAGAAATCCCGGATGTCGACCACTTTGCGCTCACCGGTGGACGTCATTCGAAGTCCGGACAACTCCGGGTCGATTCCGCTGTCCAAGATGCCGATGATGACCCCGCGCCCATCGTGCGTGGGGTGGCTCACTCGAAAGGCGTCGGCACCGATCGACCGATTCGGCATGAGACCGGCGAACATGGCAAGCCGTGGGGGGAGCGTTGGCTGCGCTGCATCGGGCGCTGCGGTCGCGGCGGCATCGGCAGGGACCTCGACGATCGAGGGAGCGGCCGGACCCGCCGCCGTCTGGACAGGCCGAGTCGGGGCACACGCCACCACCGCCAGACCGAGCGCCAGCACGGGCAGACGGGCACGAGTTCCCGCGGTTGTCACGTTGGCTGGTAGTCCAGTGGTGGCATCACAAACGGCCCCAGGTGCGGGCCATGGTAGTATTGCGTTGCGCGCAGGGCAAACGCCAACGTGGTCCGGGTGTCTTCCGGCGCCACGATCGCATCGACGTACCCGCGTGCACCCGCAAACTTCGCATCGAGTTGGTGTTCGTAGTCCCCCAGCATCTTCTTCACGGCTGCCGCCGACTCGGGATCGTCAATCCTGTCCCCGAACACCGCATTAGTCGCGGACTCACCTTCCATCACACCCATTCGCCCAGTCGGCCACGAGAAGATGAAATCCGGATCGAATCCTTGACCTGCCATCGCGTAGTAACCTGCTCCGGACGCGTGATTGAGGGTCAGCACGATCATCGGCACGACCGCTGCGGCCATGGCCTCGACGAAATGCGCGCCTGCACGGATGATCCCGGAGTGCTCGGCTTCGGGTCCAACCATGAAGCCGCTGACATCCTGTATGAACAGCAGGGGGATGCGCTCGCGGCTCGCGTTGTCGACGAAGTAGGCGACTTTCTCCGCACTCTCCGTATAGACAATGCCACCCACCCGCGGGGCCTCCCCGCTCTTGCCCTTGATCAAGCCGCGCTGGTTGGCGATGACGGCGACAGGAAGCCCCTCGATGGCGCCGTGGCCGCAAATCATCTCTTTGGCGATCTCGGGCTGGAACTCGCGCAGGGTCCCTTCGTCCAGGAAACACGAGAGCACCTCGTGCATGTCGTACGCCATCCGGTGATCGGACGGGAGCACAGTGTACAGTTCGGCGGGCGGGCGGGCGGGTGGGCGCCCGGTGGGCTGTGGCGCGTTCTCAATCGCTCGGAGGCTCGGGAGCTGGAGCAGGTAACTGCGGATCTGCTGCATGCAATCCTCGTCATCGTCGGCTCGATAATGTGCCACGGCACTGACGGACGTATGTGTGACGGCACCACCCAACATCTCACCGTCGACGCTCTGGCCAGTTGCACCCTTCACCAGGTTTGGCGCACCCAGACCCATGAACGACGAGCCCTCCACCATGAAGATCACATCGGAGAGCGCGGGCAGGTATGCGCCTCCCGCCACACACGGCCCCATCACCGCGCTGATCTGCGGCACATGCAGGTATCGCCGCATGATCGAGTTGTAGTAGAAGATCCGACTCGCGCCGTACTGACCGGGGAACACTCCCCCCTGGTACGGCAGGTTGATTCCCGAGGAATCGACCAGGTAGACGATCGGAATCCGCTGCCGCATCGCGATTTCCTGCGCGCGGAGGATCTTCTTGATCGTTTCAGGCCACCACGAGCCGGCCTTGATGGTCGCATCGTTGGCCACCACCACCACGTGGTGGCCCTCCACCACGCCGACACCCGTCACAACTCCTGCGGCAGGCGCCTGCCCATCGTACTGGTCGTAGGCGACCAGGAGTCCGATCTCGAGCCACGGTGCGTCGTGATCGAACAGCCGCTCGATGCGTTCGCGCGCGGTGAGTTTACCTCGCTCGTGTTCTCGCTGGATCTTGGCAGCCCCACCCCCCTGGCGAAGGCGAAGCGCCAACTCACGGTATTCCGCCGTCAGCTCTCGTAACCGGTTGTGCTCGGCAACGGATTTGCCGGCGGTCACGTCGCGCGGCTCTCCGACCAGGACACGATGTAGTCGATGATCTCCTGCGTCGGTGTGCCGGGGCCGAACAACTTCGCGACCCCGCCGCCGGCAAGAGTCTCCACATCTTCTTCCGGAATGATCCCCCCGCCAATGAGCAGAATGTCTTCCCTGCCCGAGTCCGCCAGCAGCCGCTGCACCCTCGGAATGAGCGTCATGTGCGCGCCTGACAGGATGGAGAGCCCGACCACGTCAACGTCTTCCTGCACGGCTGCGGTCGCAATCATCTCGGGGGTCTGATGGAGCCCCGTGTAGACAACTTCCATTCCGGCATCGCGCAGCGCTGCCGCAACCACCTTTGCTCCTCGATCGTGCCCGTCGAGACCCGGCTTGCCAATCAGCACCCGAATCGGACGGGACCGGCTGTCTTTTGCCATGGTGCGCGGAACCTATGCTCCTTGAAGGTGCGTCACAAGCGCAAACGCCCGTCGCTCAGCGCTGCTTGAAGCGAAGGATCGCCGCCAACCCCTCGACGTCGCTCCGCGCCTCATCATCTTCCACCACTTCGATGTGCCCGCCTTGACGAAGCGCCTCCTCGATTGCCTCGTCGACGATATCCGGCACCGGCAAGGATCGTCCCTCACTGCTGCACTCACTGTCCTCGAGCACCAGCCGCGCCGTGTGCTCGCACCGGAACCCCGAGCGTTCCCAGGTCGGCTCGACCAGGAGGGTGCGCACCTGCCCGTGCGCCAGTGCGTCGAGCACCGGGTCGACGCCGTTGACGGCCCACCCAGTCCCGAGTGCTTCGCGCAACTGGCTGACGTGCTCAGACTCGCGAGCCCGCTCCGATTGACTACTGACGTCCAGCACCGCCGCCATCACCTTGGCGGCCGTCACCGACTTGGGATTGAGTCGCGCCGTTCCAATCACCTGTCTCGCGACATACGGATGAAGGTGCGGTTCCACCGCGTCGGCGTCCGCACCCATTCCAGCCAGCACGACGCTGCGGATCCCTCCCGAGCGCGACAACTCGAAGAGACGCTGTGCCACTGACGCGTAGTGACGGTGTTTCTCTCCACGAATGCGCTGGTTGAAATTGTGTTCGCCAGATGAGCCCGACGACGGACCCGTCCCCGACGCAGCGCGCGGACCCCGAAACCGACCGGGTCGCGTGGCATCACCGGCCGAGAGACTCGTTAACTCCTCCGCGCCGAACGCGGACACCTCCGTCCGAACTCGTCGTCCAGGGCTGCCAGCTCCCGAATCAACGGTGACCGATCCACCGACAGCCGCGAGCGAAACACCCGTGGGAGCGGTACCGCCTCGAAGAGACCGAGCGGCTCGCAGGCAAAGATCACAATGCCTTTGCCCGTCGGCAGATTGTCCATGTGCTCCAAATACTCGCGAACGCGATGGAGATCACGCTCAATGACCTTTTGCTCTTGCCGATTCGCTCCTCGCTTATCCAGGTACTTGAGCTGCTCCCGAATCCGGTTCTTGAGCTTGATCTGATACTTCCCGCGGCTGCGATCCCGCGGCTCGAGCTTCAAGTAACAGGACACGATCCAGTGTTCGGTCACTCCGAGCTCCGCCAACCACTCGACAATTGGCCGGAGCGTATCGACGCGACCGGTTCCCCCAATCACTGGTGACTCCTCCACTCGCGATCTAGAAGAAGACGGGTTCGCGATAGGCACCATAGACCTCCTCCAAAGCATGGCGAATCTCAAAGAGGGTGCCGTACGCTCGCGCGCACTCCAGCATCGGCGGAATCACGTTGTCGTCTCGCGCGGCCGCACCGCGGAGCGCGGCGAGGGACTCCTCGACTCGCGCTTCGTCACGACGTCCACGAAGATCGGCCAACCGAGTGCGTTGTACGGCCTCTGCCTGTTCGGTCACCTTGAGAATCTCGAGTTCGTCTCCATCACTGTCGATGAAGTCATTGACGCCGACGATGATCCGTCGGTGCTGCTCGACCTCGTGCTGAAACCGGTAGGCGCTCTGGTGAATGCGCTGCTGAAACCATCCGTCCTCGATTCCCTTGACGACGCCACCTACGCGTTCGATCTCGGAAAAGAGCGCTTCGGCTTCCTGCTCCATCCGGTCCGTCAGCGCCTCCACGTAGTAGGAACCGCCCAACGGGTCGATCACGTTTGGCACGCCGGTCTCGTAGGCGAGAATCTGTTGCGTTCGCAGGGCCAGCTTGACCGCGTCTTCAGTCGGCAGTGCGAGCGTCTCGTCGAGAGAGTTGGTGTGCAGGGATTGCGCACCGCCCAGGATCGCCGCCAAACCCTGATAGGCAACCCGCACCACGTTGTTGAGGGGCTGCTGGGCAGTGAGCGAGACCCCGGCGGTTTGACAGTGAAACCGAAGTTTCCACGACCGCGGGTCTTTGGCCCCGTACCGCTCTCGCATGTGACGCGCCCAGATCCGGCGAGCAGCCCGCATCTTGGCGACCTCTTCAAAGAGGTCGTTGTGCACGTCCCAAAAGAACGATAGACGGGGCGCAAAATAGTCCACATCCATGTCGCGCGCGATACCGCGCTCGACGTATTCGAAACCGTTCTGCAGCGTGAACGCCAGCTCCTGAACGGCCGTCGCACCCGCCTCACGAATGTGATAGCCACTGATGGAGACCGTGTTCCACAGGGGCGTGTGTTCCGACGACCATTCGAAGAGATCGACAATGATCTTGAGCGCCGGCTCCACCGGGAACACCCACGCATGCTGCGCCATGTACTCCTTGAGAATGTCGTTCTGGACCGTCCCTCGGAGTTTCACGATGTCCACGCCCTGGCGCTCCGCCGCTGCCACATAGAAGCAAAAGAGAATTGCCGCCGGCCCATTGATCGTCATGGATGTGGAAATGCGATCGAGCGGAATGCCGTCGAACAAGGTCTCCATGTCGGCGAGCGACGCGATCGCTACACCGCACTTGCCAACCTCTCCCTCCGATCGGGGGTGATCGGAGTCGTAGCCCATGAGTGTGGGGAAATCAAAGGCCACCGACAGACCGGTCGTACCCCGTTCGAGAAGGAATTTGTATCGACGATTCGTGTCCTCCGCGGTTCCAAATCCGGAGAACTGGCGCATCGTCCAGAGCCGCCCACGGTACATCGTGTCGTGGATACCACGCGTATAGGGGTAGCCGCCGGGGTGTCCAAGCTGCGCTGAGTAGTCAGCCCCTTCGAGGTCTGCCGGCGTGTAAAGTGGCTCAACCTCAGTTGAGCTCTGCGACACGAAGTCGACCTCGCGACGTTTGGAGACGCCTTCGAAGCGCTCGCGCCAGTCGTCGAGGGGAGTGCGGTCATCCATTCTGCGTACCCTCCTGAAGCTCGCGGACGATGTCGTGCGCGAGCTTGTACGGACTCAGGCGGCCGTGCACGACGTCGTCGAGCTTGGCACTGAGCATGGCCTCTCCATTTCGCTCTTCCCACACCAACGTGCTCAGCGCGCGATCGACGACGTCTCGGGTGTGCGTCGTCAGGCGCTCGCGCCGAAGCGCCTCGAGCTGACCCGAGGAGCGGAGGTGTGTCCTGTGTGCCTCGAACACGTCCACCAGGGCGTCGATCCCTTCGTCCTTGACCGCCGTGGTTTTGAGTACCGGTGGCGACCAGGAGGACGCGACGGGGTCGGGGCTCGTCCCGGTTGCCGCCTCCGATGGCGTGCCGACAGGCGTGCCGTGATGCGCCCGAACATGACGGACGGCGTCTCCCTGGCGAATGCCGAGCATGACCTCGATTTCCTGCACCAGGCGATCGGCACCCGGTCGATCGGCCTTGTTCACGATATACAGGTCGGCAATCTCCATCACGCCGGCTTTGAGAACTTGTACCCCGTCTCCGGACTCTGGTACCAGCACCAACGTCGTAGTGTCGGCGCTGGCGGCAATGGCCAGCTCGGACTGCCCGACGCCGACCGTCTCGATGATGATGCGCTCGAAGCCAAACGCGTCCAACACATCGCAGACTTCGCGCGTCGTGATGGCCAGACCCCCACTCGCCCCCCGTGACGCCATCGACCGAATAAACACGCCCGGATCGAGCGTGAGCGTCTCCATACGAATGCGATCGCCCAATAGCGCCCCGCCAGTGAAGGGACTCGTGGGGTCGACCGCCACCACACCAACGGTCATGTCCCGTCGCCGGTATGCCTGCACCAACGACTCGATCAAGGTCGACTTCCCCCCACCGGGCGGACCAGTGATGCCGATGCGGTGGGCGTCACCCACGTTGGGATGAAGGGCGGACAGCAGTCCCTCAAAACCGTCGCGGCCATTTTCCACCAGCGAAATGGCCCTCGCCAGAGACGCGACTCGACCGTCTCGGATGCCTCGCAGGAGCTTCTCGCTGTTCATGGCTTGACGTTCACGGCGCTCGAGTCCGCGTGGCGATTCGGATCACGGTAGCCCCGGCAGTAGCAGCCACGCCGCCAAACCCAACAGCAGAAAGAACCCTGCAATATCCGTGACGGCCGTGACGAATCCAGAGCTCGCGACCGCGGGATCCACCCCGATCCGTTGCAGTATGAGCGGGACCGCAGCCCCAACGGTCGCCGCCACCATCAGGGACCCCCACATGGCAAGCGTCACCACGGCCCCGAGCTCCCACCCCCGCCCTGTCACCACCGTTACGACACCAACGGCCACACCGATTGCGAGCCCGTTGATGAGCCCAACGATCATCTCCTTGCTGACCAGAGCCATGCCGCTGCCGGCTGGGATCATGCCAAGGGCCAATCGCCGAACCGTAACTGCGAGCGCTTGCGTGCCGGCGCTCCCGCCGAGACCGGCCACGACGGGCATGATAGCCGCGAGAACGACCAGGCGGCTGATCGTTTCTTCGAACAACAGGACCACGCCAGCCGCCAGAAACGCGGTGAGCAGATTTAGATAGAGCCACGGCAGTCGATGTCGCACGGCCTGATGCCACTCGCCGCCGAGGAGCTCATCGGCTGACCCACCGCCAAATTTCAGCAAGTCCTCGGTCTGCTCCGCCTCGACCACGTCGATCACGTCGTCGAACGTGACGCGCCCAAGGAGCTTGCCATCCGCCCCGACCACTGGAATGGCCGGCACGTTGTACCGCGCCATGAGCCGGGCGACCTCCTCCTGGTCCAGCTCGGGCGCTGCCACCACCTGCGCGGGCTCCATGATGTTGCTGACGCGCTCTTCCGGTTTCGCGACGACGAGGCGCTGCAACGGGAGCACCCCGACAAGCCGATGCTGCCGATCGATGCAATAGACCTGGTAGAACTCCTCGACCTCCTCTGCCTGGCGCCGGATTTCCGCGATCGCTTCGCTGGCCGTTGCCGAATCGGGAATCGCCACCACATGGCCCGTCATCAGCCCACCGGCCGATTCCTCGTCGTAGGAAAGCAGCCGTTCGATGTCTGCCCGATCGTCGTGCTCGACTTCGGAGAGAATCCGTGTGGCTGTCTCGACGGGGAGCTCGCCGATCAAATCCACGGCGTCGTCGTCCTGCAGTTCCTCGACGATATCTGCCGCGATCTCCGGCTCAACCGCGGCCAACAACTCCTCGGGGTGCTCGTCTTCCTCCATCTCGGCGAGCGCCTCGGACACGACGTCCGGCGGCAGCTGCTCGACGAGTCGAAGCTTGAGCTCCTCGCCGAGCTCAGCGATGACGTCGGAGACGTCGGATGCGTGCGCCTCACGCGCCACGTCTGAGAACCGCTGAAACTCCCCAGCCTCGGCCAGGCGCCTGAGCTCGGCAACCAACTGGTCTCGGTCGGTCATCCCCTAGAATCCTTGAGCAGCGAGTCGAGATCCAAGCCCCGTCGCACGACGAGTGGTGTCTCGCCGGGGCTCACGGCGCCGGCCGAGATGATGAGCTTCATCGCCTCCTCGACACTGATGTCCGCCACACGCAAACGATCGCGCGGGACGACCAGCATGAATCCCGATGTGGGGTTCGGCGTCGTGGGAACAAAGACATTCACGCAGGGCTCACCTACCACCCGCGACATCACCGGCGCCTGCTCGTTCGTGACGAACGCGACCGCCCAGATCCCCTCGGTGGGATACGGAACCAGGACCGTTTGATGAAACAGCCGTTTCCGATCCCCAATCACCGACTGGACAATCTGGCTGATCGCGGTGTAGATGCGTCCCGTCAACGGGAAGCGGGCCATCGCCTGATTCCACAGGTGCAGCAACTCTCGCCCGGCAGCGAGATTCACCGCCCACCCGACCGCCGTCACCGTCAGCAGTAGCAGGACGAACCCGAGCCCCGGAATCCGGATTCCAATCGCCACCTGGAGTGGCTCTCCCAAGATGTCGTCGATGGTTCGGAACATCCACACGAGTACCAAGACGGTGACGCCCACCGGGGCAAGGACGATCAATCCCGTGAAGAAGAACCGACGGAGCCGGCGGCCTGGGACGCTCACGGCGCGTCCTCCCGATCGAGAGACATGATCGGTGCCTGCCCGCGGCGGATGAGAATTCGTTCGAGCTTGCTCGGCGTCGCCGCGATCACGTCGAACTCGAGGCCGGCCAGTCGAAACCGCTCGCCCGCGGACGGAATCTGACCCGCCAGCAGCGTGAGCAGTCCGCCTAGGGTCTGTGCGCCTTCGGGAAGCGTAAGCCCGAATGTCGCTTCGATTTCCTCAACAGTTGTGGCCGCATCGGCCTCCACGAGCTGAATGGGCGGTGCGCTGTGCCGAGCCAGGCCATCGTGCTCGTCGAAGATTTCTCCCACGAGTTCCTCCAGAAGATCCTCGAACGTCACGAGGCCGGCAGTGCCTCCGTACTCGTCTAGCACGACAGCGATCTGGCGCCGGTCGCGCTGCATCTCGTAGAGGAGTTCCGCGCTTCGCTTGAACGTCGGAGCAGTGGCGATCGTTCGAATGGGGAGTTCCGCCCCAGGCTCCGTCTTGAGCAAATCGAACGCGTAGATCATTCCCACGAGGTCGTCCAATGAGTCCCGATACACTGGGAGTCGTGAGTAGCCTGATTCCGTGAACAGGCGCCCGACCTCCTCGACCGAGACCCCTTCCTGAACCGCGACGATGTCGGTCCGAGGGGTCATGACCTCCCGGATGGGCCGCTCCGTGAACGCCAACACGCCAGCCAGCGCGGTCAACTCGTCTGCCTCACCCTCCGCAGCCGCTTCGTCCATCTCGTCGTCCGAACCGCCATCGGTCCGACTCTGGGGCGCGCCCTGCCGGAGCGGGGACAACACGGTCGCCAGCCTCCGCAATCCGGGAATCGTGCGGCGAACCACCGTCCGAGCCCACCGGCGTCCCAGGGCGCGCGGGGGAGCGTATGCAATCACGAACAGCGCAGGAACCGAGACGAACACCACCGCCATCACCCGCAACAGCGTGGGGAGCTCCGCAACCACCGGTGCGAGCCCAAGGCCGGCAACAAGTGCACCGATCGTCGCCAGCCCTTTGGCGACCCGAACGATGCGATCAGGCGTTTCCAGCAGACTCGCTGCCGCTCCGGCCCCGGGCTGGCGGTGGGCTGCCCATCGATACAGCTCGACCCGTCGCACGGCGCACGCGGCAACGCCAGTGAGCACGCTGAGCCATGTGACAGCCACCCCAAGCGCGATGAGCACCCAGCCGGTCATCGATCGGTAGCCTCTTCGGCAGGACCATCGGAACGCTCGAAGTAGACCCGACGGACACGCCGCCGCACCACCTTCTCTACCACTACGCGAAACCCGTCGATCCTGAGCTCCTCGCCCGGACGTGGAACACGACCCAACGCCGAGTAGACCAGACCCCCAACCGTACTCACGTCTTCGTGCTCGATTTCGGCCCCGAGTGTTTCCGACAACGTGTCTAGGGTCACCGTTCCGTCGACCCAGAATCGATCGGGGCCCTCGCTCTCTACCGGTGGGATCTCCTCTTGGTCGTACTCGCCGTAGATCTCTCCCACGACTTCCTCGAGCACGTCCTCAAGCGTGAGAAGCCCCGAGGTACCGCCAAACTCGTCGACCACGATGGCGAGGTGGGCGGGACCACGTTGGAAATCACGCAGTTGCTCGGCCAGCGACTTGAACTCCGGCACGAACTGCGCAGGACGGACGAGTTCCTGCCACACGTCCGGTCGCTCGGCAACGCCGGCAATGACGGGCGTCAGGTCTTTCGCGTACAGGACTCCCTCTACGGAATCCAGGTCGCCGCGATAGACGGGCAGCCGCGCGTGGTCACCACGGCGCAGTTGCTCGACAAGCGCAGCCCACTCCGCATCGGAATCGATCGCCACGACGTCGAGACGCGGAGTCATCACCTCGGCGACGGTGGTGTCGTGGAGGGACATGACACCGGCCAGCATGTCGCGTTCGACGTCACCCATCCCCCGGGGGCCCGGATCGGTTGCCGGAAAGAGGAACTGGACCGCCCG
The DNA here is from genome assembly GCA_039588055.1 of Gemmatimonadota bacterium. Lineage (GTDB taxonomy): Bacteria > Gemmatimonadota > Gemmatimonadetes > Gemmatimonadales > GWC2-71-9 > JAOTVV01. The sequence continues at coordinate 19,957 of JBDHAN010000024.1, forward strand.
TTCGGCAGCCGCCACGAGACCCAAGAGCGGCTTGAAGGGCACGAGACTCCGACGTGCCACACCGACCGAGACCGACGCCAAATGCGGCAGAACGAGACCCATGCCGCGCGGCAGCGCGTCTGCGACGACGTAGAGGAACAGCCCCGTCACCAACGCCGCCGTCACCGCCTGCACGGGCGGCCGCACCCACCACTGCACCGTGAATGACGCTGCCGCTGCCGCCACGAGGACGAGCGCAAGCCGACCGATCTGTAACGCGCGCTCGAGCGGCACGGCCGTGCCCGTGCGTGTCGGCGCATCACCCAACGAACGCCGCACCGATGGGCTCTCCTGTGCAAGGGCGAGGAGCGCCGCCCACACGATGGAGGCTAGCGTCACGACCAGCGCCCACGCGGTTGCACTCACCTTGTTCCGATCCTTCCGAGTTGTCGCACGTATTGCTCCTGGACCTCCCACATCGCTGATCGCGTCCGCGACGCACCGTCCGGGTGATCATACCCCAGGACGTGCAGCACACCATGAACGACGAGACGCCGCAATTCCTGTTGGGCGGGAACGCCCTCCGCGCGCGCTGACCGGCGTGCCTCAGCCGGGCAGATGTACACATCACCCACAAGCCCCGTGAGGTGGGCGAGTCGGAACGCGATGACGTCTGTCGAACCGGTCCGCCCAAGGGTGTCTGCGTTGAGCGTCGTCATCTGCGCGTTGGTGAGAAAGGTGATGCTCATGCTCACCATCTCGGATCGTTCCGCCGTCAGCACCGCCCGCGCCCACGCCTCGACGGATCGCCGGGGTACGCCGCGGGCGAGCTCCGCTCGCGTTACACGGACGTCATGCTCGCGACGACGCTTCCCAGTCAGCCCCAATGCCGCCACTCGTCGCCGGGTAGTCGATTCGATTGTGATACACCCCCCCGATGACCCGGGCGAACTCGTCGCGTACGCGCGCCAGCTGCGCCATGGTCAACGGGGCTTCCTCGAGCTGACCCGCGTCCACCCGTTGTTGGACGATGTGGTCGATCGCATCGCCCAACCGCTCGGCGGTCGGATCGTCCAACACCCGGACTGCCGCCTCAACGCCGTCAGCCAACATGGCAACCGCCGTCTCGACCGATTGCGGCTTGGGTCCCGGATACCGATACTCCCCAGCTTTGACTTCGTCGCCGTTGTCTGCCCGCTGCCGCGCGCGGTCCAGGAAGTACGTGATCTCCATCGTCCCGTGATGCTCCGCAATGAACGCCTTGACCAGGTCCGGCAGTTTCTTCTCGTCCGCCATCTGCAGGCCGTCGCGCACGTGGTTCCGCACAATGCCGGCCGACGCCTCGGGCTTGAGTTTGTCGTGTGGATTGGAGCCACTCTGGTTCTCCACGAAATACTGCGGCTTCTTGAGTTTTCCGATGTCGTGGTAGTAACAGCCCACCCTCGCGAGGAGTCCCTGCGCGCCAACCGCGTTGCACGCCGCCTCGCAGAGATTCGCCATGGCAATGCTGTGCGCGTAGGTGCCAGGCGCCTCACTGGCGAGGCGGCGCAACAGCGACCGATCCGGATCCGACAACTCGAGCAGGGTCATGTCGGTGGTGACACCCGAGAGCCGCTCGAAGAGTGGAAGCAGCGCAGAGACCAGCGCTGCCGCCGCAATGCCGTTGAGGCCGCCGCGGAGGCCCGTCAGCCCGATCTCGGCAACGCTCCAATCGAGCCGAAGCCCCACCGTCAACGCACCCATGAGGTACGCGACGACCACCCAGGCGGCCGCGGTCAACAGATGGTTGCGACGGCGGACGCTTCGAACACTGATCGCGGCTGCCACGCCTCCGAGCAACGCGATCAACAGCGCGTCGGATCCGCCGTACACCGCCTGTGAGCCGATCAAGACGGCGAGTACCATTGCCGCCACCATCGCGACTCGACCACGGAACATGACGGTGATGAGCATCGCCGCGAATGGCACCGGGATGAACTCGGGTGCCACTCCGATAAACGAGGCGGTCGCCCAGGAGCCGATGATGACCAGCGCGAAGAGCAGCGAAAGCGTGAGCAGCTGGCGGAACGTGTCGTAGATCTGCGGACGATACAGGAGGAGGAGGAGCCAGAACACGGACAATAGGAGTCCGTTGCTGAGGATCTGCCCGACCATCCCCGTCACACTCCCCTGCCGAAGGCCACGATCTACGATCTCCTGTCGCAGAGCGACCAGTCGATCACGAGCACCGTCTGTCACCACTTCGTTCGCATCGATGATTCGTTCGTCGGCGCGCACACTGTCCTTGACAGGATTCACGCTGTTTCGCAGCTCGAGGCGTTGCTGTGCGAATTCGATTTCGTTCGGGACCAGCGTCGCGCGAAACAGCCCGGCGATCAACTTGGTGAAGACCACATCGCCGGCCGACGAGTTGGGATCAGGGTGGGCCGCAAAGCGACCCTCGATGATGCCTTGCGTGGTGCGCAACGTATCACGCCGCGCCACACCCTCGGTGCCCTCACGCCGCACCACGACTTCCTGCTGGGGGTATTGCTCGGGGAGCGAAGGGTCGACAGCTCCGGCACGGAGCTCGCGGCTGAGCAACCGCCGTACGGCTCGACGGACCCGATCGAGATTGGGTCCCTCCAGCAGGTACTGCGCGTCTTCCGACGAGAGTCGCAGTCCCAAGCCCTGCGCCTCACTGACGACGGATTCCGAGTCAGACGCCCGTCCCAGTCGTGCGAAGAGCGAGTCCGTCAGCATGAGCACGGAATCGACGATGTCGCCACGATACTCGTAGATCGGTCGAACGGTCGCCTCGAGCCCGACTGCTTCCCGGTCGATTTCCGCTGGCGTCTTGGGAACGGCGAAGGCGAACGGCGCGATGACCTCGGTTTGCGAGACGTCGCCCGACGCGAGGAGCGGCGTCTCGAAACCGCGAGCAATCGGGAACAGCCAAAACGTCAAGAGCGCTAACGCAACGAGCAAGCTCCAGCGCGCCGCGTGATGGGCGACCGTGCCAGGCACGGCGCTCGGCATCAACTCGAGGTTGAGGGACGGACGATGGCGCGTGTTCATCGATCCTGATCCTCTGCGTAGGCCCGGATGATCTCTCGCACGAGCCGGTGCCGAACGACATCGCCGTCATCGAGATAGCAGAACGCGACGCCGTCGATGCCGGGCAGAATCCGCTCGACCTGCATGAGACCCGATTCCTCGCGAGGCGGGAGATCGACCTGTGTCTTGTCACCGATCACCACGGCCCGCGAATTGAGTCCCAACCGCGTGAGAAACATCTTCATTTGCATGCCGGTCACGTTCTGCGCCTCGTCCAGGATGACGAAGGCGTCCTGCAGCGTGCGACCACGCATGTATCCCAGCGGCGCAATCTCGATCGTGCGCGATTCCAAGGCGCGCTGCATTCGATCGTACGGCATCATGTCTTCGAGGGCATCGTAGAGCGGCCGCAGATAGGGATCGACCTTCGCCTGGAGATCTCCCGGCAAGAACCCCAGCCGCTCACCCGCTTCGACCGCGGGCCGCGCCAGCACGAGCCGTCGAACGTGTTTTCGGCTCAGGGCCTCGACACCCATGGCCACGGCCAGATAGGTCTTTCCGGTGCCGGCTGGACCGATGCCGACCACGATATCGTTCTCCTGCATCGCCGAGACGTAGGCCTGCTGGCCCGGTGATTTCGGCTGGATCACCTTCCGCATGCCCGGGAGGGCGATCTTGTAGTCACCGTTGGTGAGTTGAACCGACGCGTCCCCTCCGTTCCCCAGCAGTCGCCGCACGTCGGCGTCGTCGAGCGGTTCACCGAGCCGAGCCAAGTCTACCATGGCCGACGTGACCCGGGCCGCAAGCTCCACCGCCTCGAGCTCTCCCGCGACCGTGATCTGCTCTCCGCGGAGCGACACGCGCGCTCCAGTCGCCTTTTCGACCAACAGGAGATTGGCATCGTTCACACCGGCAAGCGCGAGCGGATCGGCGCCTTCCGCAGAAATTCGGTGGGTCACTCTGTCGCTCATTTGTGTTCTACCCTGAGCGAGAGTTCACTCAGCTCATCGGGATCGAGTTCAGTCGGCGCGTCCTCGAAAAGTGCGCGGGCAGCCGTCGTCTTGGGGAACGCGATCACGTCACGGAGACTGCCCACACCCGCCACAAGCATGACCACACGATCGAACCCCACCGCAAACCCACCGTGTGGAGGCGCACCTGCGCGGAGCGCGCGCAGCAGGAACCCAAACCGCCGCGTCGCTTCCTCTTTCGACATTCCGAGCAGGTCGAGCACCGCGAGCTGCACGCGAGGATCAGTGATACGGATCGATCCACTCCCCAGTTCATTGCCGTTGTAGACGAGATCATAATGGCGTGCGCGAATGCCCTCGCGCTCGCCCCGCAACAGCCGATCCTGATCGTCGGGATGCGGCGACGTGAACGGATGGTGCGCCACCACCCATTCGTCTGACCCGGGCTCGCGCTCGAAGAGCGGGAACTCGTCGACCCACAAAAAAGCATGCGCGGATTCCGCCTCGAGACGCATGCGCCCGATGACCGCCCGCCGCACCGCGTCGAGAGCCGGCGACGTCGTGGTATCCGACCCGGCAGTTGCCAACAACACGTCGCCGTCGAACACCTCGACCAGCTCCGCACTCATCCCCTCCAGTTTGGCGAGGGGACCGGAAAGCGCGCCGTCTCGATGCTTGAGAACGGCGAGCCCCCCACTCCCCGCAGCCTTCGCGAGCTCGGTGAGCGCATCCAGGTCCTTGCGCGACATCGTCGCTCCGCTGGGCACGCGCAGGCCGCGCACCCGACCACCGGCTGCCACGGCTTCGTCAAACGCTCGGAAGCCACGACCCGCAAGTCGCTGGCTCATATCTTCGATCGGCAGATCGTACCGGAGATCCGGCTTGTCGGTGCCGTAGCGCTCGAGCGCTTCCGCATAGGGGAGTCGACGAAACGGAGCGCGAATCGCGTGCCCCGCCTCCTGCCACAGTGCGACAAACAGCTGCTCCAGTACGCCGAACACGTCGTCGGGCGATACAAACGACGCCTCAATGTCGATCTGCGTGAACTCCGGCTGTCGATCCGCACGGAGGTCCTCGTCGCGGAAACACCGCGCGATCTGGAAGTACCGATCGAACCCGGCCACCATCAGCAACTGTTTGTAGAGCTGGGGCGACTGCGGCAATGCGTAGAATTGCCCTCTGTGCACCCGCGACGGTACGAGGTAGTCCCTCGCGCCCTCCGGCGTCGGCTTGGTGAGGATCGGCGTTTCGATCTCGTAGAAGTCCATGGCGCTGAGGGCCGACCGTGCGCGCTGCAGCAGGCGATGCCGGAGCGCGAGGTTGCGAAGGAGCTCGGGACGACGCAGGTCGAGATGCCGATGTTGGAGTCGGAGTTCCTCGCCCGGCAGATCCTCACCCTTGGTGCGCCACACGGGGATCGGAAGGGCATCGAGGGAGGCGGGCCCCACGATCTCGAGCGACCGACCTAGCACCTCGACATCGCCCGTGACCATCTCGGGATTCTTGGCATCCTCGGGCCGCAGTCGGACGTCCCCCGCCACGATCACCACCGACTCGGTCACGACATTCAATGCCAACTCCATGGCGGCGTCGGGTGCCCAGTCAGGACCAAACGAGACCTGGACGATGCCGTCTCGATCGCGCAGGTCTAGAAAGATCAACCCGCCCAAGTTTCGACGTCGGTGCACCCAGCCGCCGAGTCGCACCTCGCTTCCCGCATGCTGCGCGCGGAGTGCCCCGCAGCGGTGGGTCCGCATACTGGTCGCCGTCATGGGTCCGGTAGGATAGAAGTGGGCGGCAAGGAGCGGGGATGCGACCAGTTCAGGTCCCGGACATGCCCGTGATGCGGGTGCCGCGTCGGCGCCTCACGCGAATCAAGCGAGCGATGGTGGGCTGTGCCCTGGCGATGAGCCTCCCCCCGGCTGCCCGCAGCACATCGGCATGAGCGCAGCCTCTTGTCGGACGTCCGAGCGCCTCGAGGAAGCGCCCAAGTCTCGTAGCTGCTTGAACATAATGGTACCCCTCAGGGCCAGCAAGCACACCTTGACACCCCTGGCCGACCTCACTCAACCTTCCACCGTGTCTCGACTCGCCTGCCTCGCAATCGCCAGCGCCGTCCTGGTGGCGGGACCGCTGGGTGCCCAGGCCCCGCCCGCCGCGGGATTGTGGCGGGTGGCCACGAGTTCCCTCGCGGTTCCGGCGGCATTGCAGCAGGGCGCGGTCTCGGCATTCTGGAACCCGAGCGGACCCAACGGCGGTCGGAGCGCGACCGTGGGTGTCGAAGTTCTCCACACCGCGAACATTCTCGGGCTGACCGGCATTCTCGGCGGGGCGAGCATACCCGTCGCGGGATCGTTCAGGGCCGGATTCGTGATCGGCCGCATGCAGGTTCGCGATCTGGTTCGTACCACGACGTCCCCGGACAACGAGGAGGGAACGGTACCCGTCTACGAGCAGATGGGAGGCGTGTCCGCGGCGTGGCAGGTGCCGCGGCTCCACGTCGGCGCCACCGCCGCGTTTCATCATGCCAAGTTCGATGTCGAGTCGAGTTCGGGACTCACCCTCGACATCGGCTTTCGGGCTCAGCCCTTCCCACGACTCACCATCGCGGGTGCAACGCACTTCCTTCCCATCACGCTCGGCGACGAGCCAACCACTGACTACTTTGGCGGCGCGGAGTATGAGATTCTGCATCGCCGCATCCTCTCAGGTCTCCGTACGTGCCTCGGTCTGCAATATGGTGCCGCGTATCGGTCGAGCGGTGATCTCGAGCATACGGTGAACATCGCGATGACCATCGAAGAGCAACTCCTCGTCGACGTGGCCCTCACCAGGGAATCTGCATACGGGCAACGTGACTGGCGCCCAAGTCTCGCTGTCGGACTGCAGTTTGGACGCTACATGGTGCGGCTCGCGCACGGCGCGGGGGTCAATGACGTGGGGGGCACGTTCCGCGTCGGTCTCACCGTCCAACTGACGAAGTGAACCTGCTCGATCTGACGCCGGCAGCGGCACGGGACGCGATTGCGGCATCGATCGACGAACTCCAAGAACCGGCGTACCGTGTTCGTCAGATTCTTCCCCGGCTCTGGCAGCGTCCGGTCACCGACTGGCAGCACGCTACCGACTTGCCGGCCGCCTTGCGCGCCAGCCTGGCCACGACGTTTCCCCTGCCCCGACCGACGCGGCGCGCCGAACAGGTGTCGAGGGACGGAACCGTCAAGTTTCTCTGGGAGTTCAATGCGGGCGATGCCGTCGAATCGGTCCTCATTCCAGAGGGACGTCGGCGGACACTCTGCATCTCTTCCCAGGTAGGATGCGCCTACGGCTGCGTCTTCTGCGCCACCGGACGCATGGGATTCGGGCGCCATCTCCGCGCGGGGGAGATCTGCGCTCAAGTCCGCGAGCTCATGCTCGACGAGCGCTATGGCCGACCAAGTCGCGTGGTGTTCATGGGTATGGGTGAGCCGCTCCACAACTGGGAGCAGGTCGATCTCGCGCTGACCATCCTCAATGATCCCGCGGGCATCGGCCTCGGCGCGCGGCACATCACCGTCAGCACGGTCGGCGTCGTCCCGGGCCTCGAGCAGCTCGCACAGCGTCCTGAGCAGTTCCGGGTCGCGTTGTCTCTCCACGCTCCAACGAGTGCGCTCCGGCGGTCGTTGATGCCGGTCGAGCGAAAGTACCCGCTCGCCAGCGTGCTGGCACTCCTCGAGCGGTTTCCGCGACGCGTCACGCTCGAGTACGTCATGATCGACGGGGTGAACGATGGCGTCGATCACGCTCGTGATCTCGTGGACATCGCCAGGCGACTCGGGGCGCACGTCAACCTGCTGCCGCTGCATCCGGGCGGTGCTCCGAGCCACCGGTCAGCGTCTGGCGACGGAATTCGGGCGTTTGCAAAGAGGGTGCGCGCAGCCGACGTGGCCGTCACGGTCCGGCGGAGCCGCGGCCTCGACATCAGTGCCGCCTGCGGGCAGCTACGGATCGAGTCCGAGCAGGCCGGCGGCGTCGCGACCCAGGTACACGCTGGCATCGAGGAGTAGGCGCAGGTCCTCGTCGACCAACAGCGCACCGATACCCAAGGCGTCCAGCACCTGAACGGCCGCGGTCGAGTCCCCCCGCCGCACCACGATCTGCGTCGTGGCGAGCGTATCGAACGGCGCAGTCCCGAAGTACACGACATCGATCCCTCGAGCGCGCAGTCGGCGCGTCATCGCTCGCGCCAAGCCGTCGACGTCCGTACCGTTGAGCACCTCGACCACATAGGGAGCCGCCTCGCCCGGCACGGGCCGCGACGGCTCGTCTCGCTGTTCTCCCGCCCACCACCACAGCCCGACCGCTCCAATCCCGATCAGCAGGATGAGCGCGACGCTCAGTCGTCGCACGTCAACGCGTCCCAGAAGACGAGAGTCTCAGGGAGGAGCGCCCGACCTCGCTCAACCTGATACGCGATCCGCCGACGGGCGATCTCGCAGAGCACCGCGTGCACGTCTGCCGGAACTCGCGCGCGCAACGCGGGATGGTCCTCCTCGGCGCCTTTCCGTCCAGCCTCCAGGTAGTCGGCCAGATACAGCATCTGCCCGACCTGATCCCACTCTGCGAAGCCAACCGAGTGGTACCGCACCGCCGCCAGCACACCGTCGTCTTTCTCCCCGCCGTTTGCCGCGAGCACTGCGGCGGCGGGCCCATGCCGCAGCGTGTCGACGTCCCATCCGTCCGGCGCGAGCCCGCGGAGCAACCCCGGCGATGCATCCTTCACCGCGTCATGGTAGGCTGCTGCCCGGAGCCAGCGCTCGCGCTCCGCAGGTGACACGGCCATACGATCAGCCCAGTGTGCCAACAGTCCAGCGACGCGCTCGATGTGCGCCCGCCGCTTCTTGCTGGCCCGCGCCCATTCGGGGAACACGACCGGCAATCGCGGACTCTCGTCCCCCGCCGCATCACGCTCGCGCATGCCGCGCGCGCCCTCCGCTCGCAGCACATGACGTTTGAGCTCCCCGACCTCCCGCAGCCAGAATGGTCGGTTGGGAAGCTCAGGATGCGGAACCGAAAGGTCGGGTTCTCGTATGATCAGATCGCCGTAGCGCACGATATCCAGATCCAGCGTGCGCGGCCCCCAATGCTCGGTTCGGGTTCGGCCAGCCTCTGCTTCAATCGCGTGGCAGTGCTCTAGCAGCGCGCGCGGTGCAAGCTCCGTCGCAAGCAACATCATCTGATTGAGGTACGGCGGCTGCGCACTGCCGTCGATGGGCTCGGTCTCTTCAACCGAGGTGGTCGCGACGAATCCAGTTCGCGGCAGGCGGGCGAGTCGCTGTCGCCCGAACGCTAGGTACCGGGCGCGATCACCGATGTTCGACCCCAGGGCGACGAAGGCCCATTCAGGAATTCGCGCCACCTTCCCGCTCGAGGACGACTTCCACGTGGTCGATCGGCCCATCGATGGGCGCGTGTGGCTTTCTGGCTGCGACGCGCACCCGTTTGACGCCGTCAAACTCGAGCGCACGAGTGGCAACCTTCTCGCACAGCGCCTCGAGAAGCCGATGATGCGATTGACCGACCGTGTCGGACACGAGGCCGTAGAGATCGCGATAGTCGAGCAGTTCTTTGGGGGAATCGGTCTCACCAACCGCCTTGAGCGAGCGCCAGACGGTGAGGTCGAGCTCCAGCGGTTGCGGAACGAGTCGTTCGTGCGGCAGCACGCCGACGAGCGTGTGAAACCGCATGCCCTTGAGGGTAATGCAGTCGTTGGCCGTCATGAGGATGTCACCAGGCAGAAGACGGAGACGTGGTTACACGAAGTAGTCGGATGGTTTGATGCCGTATCGGTCGGGATCGGTCACCTTGATGATCGAGCGTGCGAACGTGCCGCCGTCGTTCGTATCAGCCAGGTTGGCAACGAAGCCGTCACCCAAGCCGAGGCCTTCGCTATCGACGACGATTCGCACCAGGGGCCTGTTCATCTGAGCGGGATCGGGGTTGGGGCCATGTACGATCGCGACTTCGTAGGAGTCCAGAATAACGCACGTACCGACCGGATAGATGCCCGTGAGATTGATGAATGCCTTCACGAGCACTGGATCCTGACCGCGTCGTGGATTCTCCCACATTTCCTGGAGCACTTCCGCCGGTTGCAGCGGTTGCGTTTGATACGCCCGACGACTCGTTGCCGCGTCGAACGCGTCTGCCACGGCAATGATCTTTGAGTAGACCGACAACTCGCGGGGACGGATTGATTTGGGATAGCCCGTGAGGTCCAGCTTCATGTGGTGCTCGTAGGCACTGATCATCGATCGATACGGTATCTCCCCGTACCCGCGGAGTCCGAACAGCGTGAGCACTCCGAGCCACGGATGCGCTTGCATGATCCGCCACTCTTCGTCGTCCAGCGACCCCACTTTGTTCAACACCTCGAGCGGCACCCGACTCTTGCCGACGTCGTGGAACAGCGCTGCCAGCCCGAGATCGTAGAGCTGCAGCTTCGTGAGGCCCAGTCGCTTTCCAATGAGAACCGAGAATATGGTGACGTTCACCGAATGCACAAACGTGTATTCGTCGTAATCCCGGATCGTCGTCAGTCCCATCACCGAGACTTCGTTCTTCAGCACTTGATCGACGATGCCCTGAACGGCGCGCTTCACCTTCTTCACGCTGGCGCTCCGGCCGGCTCGCACACTGTTGACGACTTCCTTCGTCACGGCAACCGTGCGCTCGTAGGTTCGCTTCGCGACCTCCTTTGCCTTCTCCTCGTCCTCGAGGTCTTCGTCGCTCTCAACCGGAGGCTCTACGACAATCCGCGCCACGCCACCCTGCACCAGCTTCTGCTGGAGCTCGAACAGCTTGTTCGGAGCAGCCTCGCGGGCTGCAAACGTGAGCAGCAGTGAGATGAAGACCTGCCACTCGCGACGCTCAGCCCCGCTGTCGACTCGCATCACACCGATGCCCGACTGCCGCAACGTCGTGAGCACGTGACTGAACGACGCAAAGTTGTCCAGGTCCAGACGGAGGCGGGTGGCGTTGACGAAGATGAACTCGCCGGCCACTCGGATCTCCAGCTCGTCCTCGATGGCGAGCAGAGCGTTTGCCGCCGCGCTCAACTCGTCCAGCGCTCGCTGCACCTGCTCGTTCTCGATCGGATAGAGCTTGAGGCTCCGGAGCGTCGCATAGACCTGCACGAGGAGGTCGCGTCCGCCCTCGCGCAGCACCCGTTCGGTGCTCTGCATCGTGTCGGCGATGGACCGGCGACCAGCACCGGCGGATGCCCTGGGCTCGGTCATCGCGCACTCTCCTGCATGGCCCGATTCACCGCGTTCCGTACCAAGGGATCCTTGTCTTTCGCAGCGCGCTCGAGGGCGTCTCGCGCCTCAGGCGTGCCGATCTTGCCGATGGCCATCGCCGCGCACGCCCGAGTTTCCGGATCCTCCTTCCGTCGGAACACGCCCCGGACACCAAGCATCGGTATCAGGGTCGGCAGACCCTGGACCCCCACGAGCATACCGTACGCTTCAAAGAAGGCAGTCTTCTCGGTCAGGTCGGCGTCCCGGAGTTTTCGCCCCGTCACCGCCGCCGTAATCCCGTTGAGCGCCTGTCGGTATCCCTGCGTGCCGAACACCCGAACGGTCGCAATCCGAACGTCCCGATCACCGTCCTCGAGTGCCTGCTCCAGCTGTTTCATCGCGCCGGGCGTTCCAATGGCGCCCAAGGCGTCCACGACTCCACGACGCACTGTCACGTGCGCATCCGCGAGCAACTTCCCGAGGGCCGGCACGACCGGCGGGAGTTTCAGTTCCTTGACGAGACCCACCGTCTCCAGCAGTACCCCTTCATCATCGCCTTCCAGCGACTTTGCCAAATGCTCGGGGTGCGCCTGCGCAAGGCGCCGCGCTGAGGCGTACAGAAGCGAGCGGACCCGCTCGTTCGTGAGTTTGGGAAGCCACGCGAGCACGGTCTCCAACGCGCTCGGCCGCAGCTCGCGGAACAGCTCACCAAGCTCGTCCTCGGTGGGATGCACCGCCGCCTCATCGAGCGCCTGCAAAAGCTGCCCCAGCGACTGCGGTTCGGAGAGCTTCGCAGGGAAGTCCTCGAGCAGCTGCCGATGCTCCGGCAGCAGCTCGCGGGCCCGCTCCAGGATGACGTGATTCTCCTTGAGGATGTAGGCAACGGAGTGGAAGTCGCCGACCGCGAGAAGATACGGGACGAAGTTCTCGATAATGGACAGCAACTCGGCCCGAACGGTGCTGTACGTCTGCAGCTCGAGCAGGTCGAAGAGCATGGTCAACACATTGTCCTTCAGGTCCTGCTTGTACTCGCGTTCTATCTCCCGCCGGAGGTAGTCGATCTCCTCCTCGTCGAGGAAATAGAGCGTCGCGTCGAAGTCATCAACCGTGACAATGCCTTTGGGCGTCTCCGTTGGCTGCTCTTCCTCGACCTCCTGACGAACATCCGCTGGCTTGACCTCCGGCTGCTCCTCCGACCGTTCGAGCTGCGGCACCTCGTCCATCCCCAACTCGACGTAATCGTAGCGGATCGTCTGGAAGTCCTGCTCCCACAGGAGCGTCAGCAGATCGTCGGTCGACTCGCGCTCGAGCGTCTTCGCCTGCTGAATGACCTGCAGAAAGCGCACGATCTCCTCATCCTCCGCGCCCGGCAACAAGGTCACGGCTCGAATGCCGTCCTTGAACAGGATCCACGCCACACTCTCCGATTTGGTGTCCTGTTCGAGGACCGCCGTTCCCTCCCAGATCAGGTCGGTTTCCGCGACTTGGAGCGTGAGCTCGGTCGTGTGCTCCCACACCGGCTCGAACGCCGTGCGGATGTTTGCCACTGCCCGCTGATAGACGGGGTTGTTCGGCAGATACAACTGGATGGCACGCAGGCCCTTGAGGAGGACCTGCATGAGGCTCTCAACGACTGCTTGCGCCTCGAGTCGATCGTCGGTAATGGGGATCGTCACACTCCGGTCCCGGACGAATCGCAAGCGGCAGTGCCGCCTTGCTCGTCACCTTGGCGTTGCGGTGGCCACCCGCTGCCATTTGGCCCTTAGCCCACGCAATTAGGGCACCGACGCGTTCTTCCGCAAGTAGGCAACTTCAAGCCACGTAGAGAGATTGGCGTCTCACCCAGTGCCGTTCTCCCGCGGCCACCTGGCTCGAGTCGCGGTCGTTGCAATTCGGGGTGTCTTCGGGTATATTCGGTTCGGCCTTTCTTCGGTCGCCGGGAGGTGACGATGCCGCTCACGCGCAGACAAAAGCAGATTCTCGACTACCTGCAGGGCTACATCGCCGAACACGGCTTCGCGCCGTCGTTCGAGGAGATCGCGGAGCACTTCACATTCCGCTCCCTCGCCACGGTCCATGAGCACCTCACGAACCTCGAGCGGAAGGGCTACATCCAGCGCGGCCACAACGAGAGTCGCGCCATCCAGGTCGTGCCGGTTCCGGGACAGACCGCGGCAATCGAGCTTCCCCTGTTGGGGCAAGTGGCTGCCGGGGAGCCGATCGAGGCCGTCGTCGCTCCCGAGACGATTGCGGTTCCCCATGATCTGATTCCGCGCCGCGGCAACTGCTATGCCCTCCGCGTGCGCGGAGATTCCATGATCGACGACCATATCGAAAACGGCGACTTCGTCGTGGTCCACTCCCGCGACAGCGCCGTTGACGGCGATATGGTGGTGGCGCTGGTTGACGGCACGTCTGCCACGGTGAAGCGAATGTACCGCGAGCCCAGCGGGTGGATCCGGCTGCAGCCGGCAAATGATGCCGTCCGCCCGATTCGGGTCCACGAGGACAACATCCTCATCCAAGGCATCGTCGTCGGCGTCATCCGCAAGTATTGAGTCCGCGCGGCGCCCTTCCCAGGAGGGGATTCCGCAAGTTGTTGTCTTGCTTGCCGCTAGACAGGCTCCGCTCTATCTTGACCGCCGATGGCAGGCACCTCCTTTTACGCGGTTCTCCACTACAACGGATGCGACTTCGCCGGATGGCAACGCCAGGCGGAAGACCGCACGGTGCAGGGCGAGCTCGAAACGGCTCTCGAGCGCCTCTGTGGGACTCACGTCGCCGCGCACGCTGCGGGGAGGACCGACGCCGGCGTCCACGCGTTGGGCCAGGTCGTGAGCTTCCATCTCGCCAAACGGTGGGAGGCGCGCGACCTGCTTCGCGCCCTGCGTGCCACCACACCACCCGACATTTGGGTCACGCGCCTCGGCACGGCGCCCGCGGGGTTCCACGCGCGGCGGGACGCCCGCGCGCGTCGCTACCGGTTCGTCGTCGGATGTGATCCGGCTGCACAGTCACCCTTCCGTCGCCCGTTCGAATGGGCGCTCAGCCTGCCGCTAGACGTGTCGGGCCTACAGGACGCTGCCTCGTGCTTCCTGGGCGAGCACGATTTCCGCGCCTTTTCCACTGTGGGACAACGCAAGCCACACTACCGTTGCCGTCTCCGTGTCTCCGAGTGGCACGCACGCCGAGATCAGGAAGGCTTTATCTTTACGGTCGAAGCTGACCGATTCCTCCATCGCATGGTGCGGTTTCTCGTAGGCACCATGGTGGATGTGGCGCGGGGACGGCGTGAAACCGAGGAGATTCACCGATTGCTCGCGGGCACGAGCAATCGCGAGGCGAGCCCGCCTGCTCCACCGCACGGGCTCTATCTGATTGGCGCACGATACCCCCAACTCGACGAAGGATTCGACCGATGAAATTCTTTTTGGACACTGCGGATGTCGGCGACATCAGGTGGGCTGCCCAGGCTGGGCTCATCGACGGCGTCACCACGAACCCCTCCCTGATGCACCGTCACGCCGGAGAGCTGGAGCCGCGGGATGTCCTCAAGGAGATCTGTTCCCTCGTCGATGGACCCGTCAGCGCCGAAGTCGTTGCGGTCGACTCCAGCGGGATGTACGACGAAGGCCGGGACCTGGCGCGGGTCGCGGATAATGTCGTCGTGAAGATTCCGATGATCGAGGACGGACTGGTCGCCGTTCGACGACTTGTCGCCGACGGCATCAAGGTCAATGTCACGCTCACCTTCAGCTCAGTTCAGTGCCTCGTCGCCGCAAAGGCGGGAGCAACCTTCGTCTCTCCCTTCCTCGGTCGCCTCGACGACATTGGACATGATGCGATGGAGATCATTCGTGAGACGCGCCTGATCTTCGACAACTACGATTATGAGACCGAGATTCTGGCGGCGTCCATTCGCCACCCACGCCATGTCGCCGAGGCAGCCATGCTCGGCGCGGACGCCGCCACGATGCCCACCGGCGTGCTGAAGAAGCTGTTGCTCCACCCGCTCACCGATCGCGGGCTCGACCAGTTCCTGAATGATTGGAGTAAGCTGGTCGCGCGGACGAAGGTCAACGCGTGACACTGGCGCGGCCCGTTCTGATTGTCGCCGCCATTGCGGCCTGCGGTGAGGCACCGCCCGAGGCCTTTGCGTGGTCGCCGTCGCCCAATCGGCTCGAGACACCGTCGGCGAGCACGACCGCCATCGCACAGCAGCGGTCCGCACAGGAGCGGGCGCGGATGTCCGACACACTCGACGCATCCCGCCTGTCTGCCATCGTGATTGCGGCAGAGCGCGTGGCACCGGCCGTGGTGAGCGTCAATGTCACGCGCCGTGCGCGCCGCGCAGCCACCCGGGACTGGTTCTTCATGCCCCGCGGATACGAACAGCTCGTGCAAGGACTCGGATCAGGCTTTGTCGTCTCGCCAGACGGCCTCGTCATCACGAACCAGCACGTGACCGAGGGCGCTGAGGAGATCGTGGTCACGACGCGAGATGGCACCGACTACTCCGCGACGCTCCTCGGCGAAGATCCGTTCACGGACATCGCGGTCCTCAGGGTCGAGGGCGCCGCGATGCCCACCGTCACAATCGGCCAAAGCACGGATCTCATGATCGGCGAGTGGGTCGTGGCGATCGGCAACCCCTACGGCTACCTGTTGGGTAACACCGAGCCGTCCGTCACGGCCGGTGTGGTCAGCGCCGTCGGACGGAACCTCATTCCCTCCGGTGACGACCAGAGCATTTATGTTGGGATGATCCAGACTGACGCGGCCATCAATCCGGGAAACAGTGGCGGGCCGCTTGTGAATGCCCTGGGAGAGGTGGTCGGGGTCAACAGCTCGATCTTCTCGCAGAGTGGCGGCTCTGTCGGCATCGGGTTCGCGATTCCCGTGGAACGAGCGCTCCGGGTGGCGGCAGAGCTCGAGCGATACGGCTCGGTGCGGCGATCCTGGATCGGCGTGAGTGTTGCCGGCTCCGACCGCGTCCGCGAATGGAAGCGCACCGGAGGCCTGGCCGTCACGGACGTTGCGCCCGACGGCCCAGCTGCCAGTGCCGGCGTCCAGGCAAACGACGTGCTCGTATCAGCCTCTGGCCGCTCCCTGCGCACCTTTCTGGATTGGGAGGCCGTGAAACTCGACGTGAGCCCGGGCGACACGCTCGACGTAGTGGTGCGTCGCGACGGACGGGAGCGGGTGGTCAGCGTCCCCATCAGCGACCTGCCGACGACTGCGGCAGAACGAGTTGCCGTGCTCGGCGACATGGAACTCATTACGGTGACACCGGCGGTACGGCAGGAGCGCCGCATCCGGAGCGAGGGCGGCGCGTTGATCTACAACATCGGTGAGCGCACGCAACGAAGTACTGGACTCCGTGAAGGTGACGTTGTTCTGCAGATCAACCGCCAGCGCGTTTCGTCGGCGGACGACGTTGGCGACGCCTTCCGGCGGGTCGCCGGACGCGGCGCTATTCGGGTCTACGTCGAGCGGAACGGATCTCTCGTGATTACCGACTTCTACGTGAACGTACGGTGACCGAGCCTACTCTCTATCAGTCGCCACTGAGCACGCGCTACGCGTCTCCCGCCATGCAGCGGCTGTGGAGCGCACCGCACCGTGCGGGGGTGTGGCGCAGGCTCTGGCTCGCCCTTGCCGAGGCGCAATCGGGTCTGGGGATCGACATCCCGCCGGAAGCGCTCGCCGACATGCGAGCCCACTTGGATGATGCCGATCTCACTGCCGTAGGCGCATACGAATCGCGATTGCGCCACGACGTGATGGCGCACATCCACCATTTTGGGGACCAAGCCCCCGAGGCGCGGCCGTTCCTACACTTGGGAGCCACCAGCGCCTTTGTAACCGACAATGCCGACCTCGTGCTCATGCGCGACAGTATTCGCCTCCTTATCAGTCGCCTCGTCGTGGTGATTCGCACATTGAGCGCATTTGCAGACCGCTACGCCCGCACCCCGACCGTCGCGTACACGCATTTTCAGCCGGCGCAGCTCACCACGGTCGGCAAGCGCGCGTCGCTGTGGCTCCACGACTTCCTGCTCGATGCCGAGCGTCTCACGGCACTGGCGGAGGGACTTCCCTTCCGCGGGTGTAAGGGCACGACCGGGA
>JBDHAN010000025.1:0-24166 GCA_039588055.1 Gemmatimonadota bacterium
CGACCGAGACCTCGCCTACCTCTCTGTATCACCCTCCGGTAGGAAATTCTCCATCACCCACAGTTCGGCCCCACCCTTACCTGACGTGTAGGCGATCCGCCGGCCGTCCGGATGGATATTGACACCCGGACTGGTTCCGTACGAGGTGAGTCCGATGGAATGGGGCTCACCGTCCGCCAGGTCCACGTACCATGTCTCCCATGCCGGCCCCACCCCCGCGAACCGCTGGAATAGCAGCGCTTGTCCGTCCGGCATCCAGGCAGGTATGATTGCCCCCGTGATGGGAAGCTCCTGCGGCTGTTCGCCGGAGACTGGTAGCAGCACCAGGCTCTTGCCTTGAGGCCCGCCGGTCACGGGTGCATAACCGAATGCGATGGTCCGGCCGTCAGGGGAAACGTCGATGCCCATGATCTGGCCCCACGCACCGTACGGTGTCTGGAAGAGGATCGTGCTGTCTCCTGTCTCCACTTCGCGCCGCAAGATGTGGAATGCAGCCTGTCCCTCCGCGTTCTCCTCCGAGACCTGATAGAGCAAGAACCGGGCGTCTCGAGTTGGCAGCGGATAGGCTAGAGGAGCGCTCAGCCTCGGATCCGGCAAGAGTTCTTTGCGTCCCGTCTGGACATCGAGCCGATACATGGCGATGCGGTTGTCTTGATCGCCGGGGTTCGAAACAATCACCACGAGGGCCCGGCCATCCAACGTCCAACTGTGTACCCCGACATGCCCGGGTACGCCGACGTCGAACTCCTTCACGTCCCCTGTTTCCATGGATTGAACCACGATCCTGCCGAATCGACCCGCTTTGTCTGGTGCCCTCCGGTACGCCAGATGACGTCCGTCCGGTGACCAGTGTGCACTTGAGGCATTCGACAGCGAGTGGTCCGAGATCGCTGTGGGTGTGCCGACGACCGACCGCGACTGGGGGTCGAAGTTGGCGACGTACACATCACTCCTCTGCGTAGTCACCTCGTAGAAGTACCTTCCATCCCGCGTGAAGCCCACGCCGCGAGTTCGCCACATGTCCGGCTTCACCAGCCACGGAGTGCCGTCTGCCTTCCCGTTGGCCACCGGAAGCAGCCACGCGCCAGGCGTCCCAGAGCGGTCGCTCTGGAACAGCACGTGCCTGCCGTCAGGTGCCCAGCCGAGTACTCGGTCGTCTGCCGGGTTTTCGATCAGAAGGTACTCCTCGCCGGTCGCGACATTCAGCACGAAGACGTCGGTGTCTTCGGGATCGTCCGTCCAGCGGTGGTAGGCCACGTAGCGTCCGTCCGGCGAGATGGTCATCCCGCCGCCTCGACCCGGGGAGGGATTGGGGAGGCTCTTCAGCAACCGGGCACTCCCGTCCGCGACCGTTATCAGCACGATCTCGTCGGCATCCCTGTCTTGAACGGTTCGAAGTGCGAGGATGTACCGTCCGTCCGGAGACCAGTCTTGCGGGTGGATCCACGAGGTGGCTCGATCGCGGTAGATGATGTGCGGGTTCGTGCCCTCGATGTCCACGACCCCAAGCTTGTAGAAGGCGGGCTGGGCATCGTCGTACCACGAGTACGCGAGCCACTTTCCGTCGCGTGAAAACACGGAGCCCTCGGCGTCTCCGCTGTCGCCACGGATGGTCAGACGGCGCACTTCGCCGGTCTCCATGTCCCGGACCGCTAGGTCACCCGTCGTCCAGTCGGTGAAGGCCGCCAGCCGACCGTCGGGCGAGACGTCATAGAGATCGGCCTCGGCCGAGACCCTGCGCGTCACGGTCCTCGCCGTGTCCTGGTCCAGCGAGATGGTCGGCAACATCTGCTCAGGTTCGCGTGCGTCGCTCTGCGTCTGTGCTCCCAGCCAAGCTGGCCACGAAACGAGCAGCAACGCGACAGCGAATCGCCACGATGCGACCGGCCGTCGGACCCTGCGTCCAGAACGCAGTTCAAACACGCAGCACACCAGCGCGACCACGAGCACGGTGAGGAACGCCGCGGCAATCGCGATGTTGAGGTACGCCAAGAGAAGGAACGCGTCGAACGCCAGAGAACTGGAAGACACTGGATCGGTCATTCGAAGACTCCTGACTTGAGGCCCATTCACCTTGGGCAAGCCAGGTGCCCGTTTTTGCCGCCGCCGCCGAGCTGCCGTAAACGCCTGTACGCGTAGACCTTACGCGCCGACTACCTCTGTCAGTTCGGTCGGCTGGATAACGATTCGTTCCGACCAAACCGGACACCGTTACGCCTGATGTCCGGACCTCAAGGTCAACACAGGCAGAGTAACCCGCGTGATGGTTCCTTCGCCTGGTGTGCTGTCAATCTGCAATTCACCGCCGTGTGCTCGAGCGATGCGGCGGGCGATAGGCAACCCAAGCCCGGTGCCTTCAGGAGAGGTCGAATAGAACGGCTCGAAGATGCGGTCCATAACGTCCGGCGCTATGCCTTGTCCTTGGTCCCAGATCGAGACGCAGAGACGACCCTGTTCCTCGGTGAACTCGACACCTGCCTCGGCACCTTCACGCAACGATTGCGCGGCGTTGAGTAACAGATTGAGAAACAGCTGCTCCAGCGCACCGGCGTCGCCTGCGGTCCAGACCGGCTCGTCAGAGAGCGCGAGCGGCTGAAGGTTGGCTTCCCGATCGGCGAAGCGAGGCTCGGCCGCTCGGAACGCGGCTTTCAATGGTTGACGAAGATCCAGCGGTGCCAGCGTTGGCTGGCCACTGCGAGCAAGCCTCAGCGCATCGGTCACCGATGCATCGAGCCGAGTGATCTCATGCAGCGCGCTGTCCATCAACTCGATTGCGCGGTCCGGTTCGGCGACGTGCTTACGGGCCCGTTCGAGATCGAGGCGGATTGCCGTCAGAGGATTCCGCACCTCGTGGGCGAGCGAGGCTGCGAATTCGCCCACGGCGGCCAACGACTCACGGTGTGTCAGCTCCTTGAGCGTCCGACGCAAGTTCTCCGTCATCGTGTTGAACGCACCGGCCAGCCTCCGGATCTCGTCCGGTCCGCCGGGGGTTACCGCAGGTGCCAAGTTGCCACGAGCGACCGCGTCGGCGCCGTCGGCGAGGTCCTTCAAGGGGTTCGTGATTCGGCGGGTTGCCAAGGTCGCGAGCAGGAATGCGACAAGTGCGACGGCCAAAAGTGCGAAGGCACCGCGGCGAGCCGCGCGCTCGAATGGCTGGCCGAGGGCGCCGAGTGGCGCGGTTAGTGCGAGTTGCAGCGGCGGTTCGTAGAGTGTGTCGCGGACGGCGAGCCATGTCTCCCCAGCCCAGCTGAAGCGATTGCTTGCGAGCAACTCCGCATCGACAGTGAGGGGAAGCAGCGGTGTGGTCCCGGATGCATCGAACAGGGCGAGGACCGATCCACCCAGACCAGGGATCACCAAGTCACTCGGCAGCAGGCTACTCGTCAGGAGCCTGACGCCCATCGTTCCGACCCGCCCTCCAGTTCCGCGCCCGTACACGGGCATCCGGAGCGGGAGGACAGACGGTGCAGTGCCCGCTGCGCCAAGAGTCGTCGCACGACCCTCGCTTGGCAGGCTGCCCCGAAGTACGCCATCGAGATCGTAAAACGTCACCTGCTCGACCGCTTGCCGTGCCGTTGTCCACGCCTCCGCCAACTCTGAGGAGGCCGCGTAGTCAGCTGAAGAGAGCGCATGTTTGTCGGCCAGAGCGGTGCGGACCGACTCGCACTCGGCGAGACCGAGCAGGCTGGATCGCTGTCCAACCCAATTGGTGCCTACCGTCCGGACGATGTCACCGAGCGTTTCCTGGAGGCGTGCATGCAACAGCTCCTCGCCTGATGTCCGTGTCGTGCGTGTGAGCCACCATCCGACGATGCCGAGTGGAATGACTGCGCCGAGCAGCAAGATCGCGAGAAAGCTGGTGCGAAGGCTTGGGAAGCGTCGCGCAGTCACGAGCACCTAGTCGCGCCGGTCCCTGTCGAGTAGCCGGTAGAGCTTGGGCTTGGAGATGTCGAGGATTTCAGCAGCTTTTGTCTTGTTGCCGTCTGCGGCGACAAGCGCTCGCTCGACATGCCGCCGTGTGATTTCCGCTAGAGTGGGAAACTCCGCTGGTGCTTCCGTCGCATCGCTCCGGAGCCCCAAATGCTCGGGTCGGATGACGCTGCCGGTTGCGAGCACCACGGCGCGGGTCAGGCAGTTCTCCAACTCCCGTACGTTGCCGGGCCAATCATGCTGCAGCAACACTTGCTCGGCGTCCTCAGAGAGTGTGTATTCCGGTCGGTGAAGCTCCCGGCACGCTTTGCGAACGAGGTGTTGTGCAAGGAGTGGAAGATCGGTCAACCGCTCGCGCAGTGGTGGGAGATTCACCTCGACCACGCGCAGTCGGTAGTACAGGTCCTCGCGGAAGGGGCTGGCCGCTGTCATGTGCTCGAGGTTACGGTGGGTGGCTGTTATGACACGCGCCTCAGTGTGTTCCACGTGCTCGGCACCCACTGGATAGAAGTCTCCGTCTTCCAGTACACGCAGCAGCTTTCCCTGGAACTCCACGGTCGTGTCGCCGATCTCATCCAGGAAGATCGTGCCGCGCCCAGCGAGCGCGAACCGTCCGCGACGATCGGCTACGGCACCGGTAAACGCTCCGCGGACATGCCCGAACAACTCGGACTCCAAAAGGCTCTCCGGCAACGCGGAACAGTTGACTGGGATGAACGGCTGGTCGCTGTCGGCCGAGTTGTAGTGAATCGCGCGCGCGACCATCTCCTTGCCCGTTCCCGTCTCGCCGCGTATCAGCACCGTCACACGGCTCGCGGCCAACTGACCCACGAGCTTGTACGTCTCGATCATTCGCGGGTCGTGCCCCACGAGTGCGTCAAGGCGATACGCGTCGGCCTGGTCTTCTGCAGTCCGCATGGCCTGCTCGCGAGCACGACGGTCTGCCAGCGCACGATCCAGGACCGCCTGTAGCTCATCGAGTTGGAGGGGCTTCACGAGAAAGTCGAATGCGCCTTCGCGCATGGCTCGCACGACGGTCGGCATGTCGTCGTACGCCGTCATGAGGACGACGTCTATCGACGGAGCGGACTGCTTGATCCGCGCGAGCAGCTCGACGCCGTCGAGGCCCGGCATGCGAATGTCGGACAGTATCAGCTCGGGTGCGTAGTCGGAAAGCTGGTTCAGCGCCTCCTCGGCGTTTTCCGAGACGCGCACCTCGTGCCCGTCTTCGGCGAGCGTTCCGGAAACCGATCGCCGCACTGCGGGATCGTCGTCGACAAGCAGGATGCAGAGGGGCATGTGTTGCCCTCTCAAGTTTCGAGCGGACGAGAACGATGACCGATCTATTCCGAGTTAAATCGTCGACCTTGTCCTCGCCTGCTGCAAAGATAGGGTCGGGGGGAGGTGAGTGGTGAGTGGTGATGGCGCAGAGTCCCGGGCTGAGAGCCCGGCGACGATGAACGGGCTGCGGGGCTCGTTTCTCCTCTGACACCACTGCCGGTCCATCCCGAGCCGAATAGTCGACTTCCTCCTCGCCTGCTGCAAAGATAGGGTCGGGAGTCGGGAGACGGGAGACGGGAGACGTGAGCGGTGAAACGTGAAACGTGAGACGGGAGATAAGAGTAGGGAGTAGGGAATCGTGAGACGTAAGCAGTGAGCGGAAAGCCGCGGACGGCGGGTCAGACCCCATAGCCATCGATGCGGATGGCATTAGTTCCACCATTCGACGAACACCCGGAGGCGCCATCATGAGAGCCCTTGCCGTCATTCTCGGTGTGCTCTTCATCGTTCCGTCCTGTCAGGCGCAACACACCACGCACGAGATCACCTTCGAATCCGGACCGTTTCACGTCGTCGGTGATCTGCAGCTTCCGGACGGTCCCGGTCCGTACCCCGTCATCCTCTTCGTGCACGGGGATGGGCCCAACAACCGAACCTCCGGTGTCACCTACCCGCCGATCATGGAGCGCATGCTCCGCGCAGGCTACGCGACGTTCGCGTGGGACAAGCCCGGCACCGGCGAATCGACCGGCCAGATCGACCGCAGCCGGTTGGGCGAGCAGCGCGCGCAAATCGTGCTCGATGCCATTGCGGTGCTCAAGCCGCGGCCGGACATCGACGTCGCGCGGATCGGCATGTGGGGCATCAGCCAGGCGGGGTACGTGATGCCGCGTGTTCTCACCAAGACCGATGACATCGCGTTCATGATCGCCGTGTCGTGCCCCGGCGAGCCCGGCGTGGAGCAGGGCGCGTTCCTCGTGACGGCGCAGGCTCGTTGCGCTGAAGCACTCTCCGACGACGATGCGACGGAGATGGAGCGTCTACTGAGCGAGATCGAGTTAGCGACGACCTATAATGAATACGTTCACCACAAGACTGCTCTCAGGGCCTTCCCGGCGTTCATGGCGCTCGAGGAGGAGGGGATGTTCGTGGGTGTGCAGCCGGAGAGCCGATGGCATGCGCCGAATCTGGAGGGGGAGTACTTCTTCGATCCGGCGGGTGTCATCGAGCAGGTGACGATTCCGGTCCTTGCGTTCTTCGGCGAAAGGGATACGCAGGCAGACCCGATTCAAGGCACTGAGGCCTACCGTGATGCGCTGGCCCGGGGTGGCAATCCACTCTCACGGGTCGAACTCATTCCCGGTGTTGACCACAACATCATCTTGTCCGAGACGGGCTGTATGTCCGAACGCGACAGGCGATCGAGAGCAGGCTGGCGGAACTACGCAGCGGAATACCTCGACATTCTCGAGGAATGGCTGAGGGGGCTCCCACGGTGAGGTCTCTGCGACCCTGTGCGGCCCTTGTGCATCTTCCAAACCGTGCTAGCCTCATAGCCACTCGAGAATGACTTGAAGATCCGCAACAGGGGGTAGGAACGTGCGCGTAGTGAAAATCGCATTGGTTGGAGCCGCGTCATGTGCGGTGCTCGGACATTTCAATCCGGCGGCCGCCCAGGTTCCGGAGTTTCGACTCACCAAACCCGGCCACGCACTGTCCCAGGAGTTCGGCGCGATTCGGAGCGTGAGGGAGTTGTCCGACGGCCGGGTCCTCCTCGCTGACGGCGCGGGTGGGATCGTAGCGGTCGTCGACTTCGCGAACGGCACCGCCGATACGATTGGCCGTGAGGGACGGGGGCCAGGTGAATACCGCCAGCCAGACGCCGTGTTCGCGATGCCCGGTGATTCGACCTTGCTCGTGGATCTGGGCAACGGGCGCTTGACTGCGATCGGCCCGGATTTCGGGTTCGGGAACACAACGCCCATCATGGCGGGCGAGCCGCGGCCGGGCATGATGTCGATCCGACTTCCCCGCGGCACCGATGGCAAGGGTGGGCTCTACTACCAGGCGGCCGGCCGCATGCGGCCCAATGGCTCGCTCCGAGACTCGGCCGAAGTCCTGCGCTGGGATCCTGCCACCGACACTGAGGACACGGTAGCCACGGTCAAGCTCGAGGACATCGAACTCCAGAGGAGTGGCGGGCCGAACAACCAGTCGGTGCAGATGCGGGACAAGCCGCTCAGTCCCAGGGACGGTTGGGCGGTTGGGTGGGACGGTCGTGTCGCGGTGGTGCGAGCATCCGACTACCACGTCGAATGGGTGGACTCCGATGGGCGTGTGGTGCGCGGCCCAGCGGTTGACTACAAGCCGGTGAAGGTTGGCAGTGCGGAGAAGGAACGGTATTTGGACGGCATGGGGCGGAGTGGTCTTATGATCGGCGTCCAGAACGAAAATGGGCAGATCCGCGCAAACTTCCGTCGCGGGCCCGGTCGACGCGGCGCCCCTGAGGCCGATGACCTCGAGTGGCCCGACGTCATGCCCGCGTTCAGTTCGAGTGAAGTGTACGTCACCCCGTGGGGTGAGCTCTGGGTTGCGCGATCGGTTCCGGCCGACGATGCGCCGACCTTCGACGTGTTTGACAGCAACGCGCAGCTCGCGCGGCGTATCGTGCTGCCCGAAGGGCGGCGCATCGTTGGGTTCGGTGCCAATGCCGTATATGCTGTGCGGATCGACGAGTTCGACTTGAATTGGCTGGAGCGATACCAGGTACCGTCCTAATACAGTCGCAGTAGTCACACTGCTTTGCCACAGTATTCGCGAACGCCTCTTCGACTCAGTCGAAGGGGCGTTCGTACATCCCAAGCCCCCATGGTCCTGGCCTTCGTTGGGCCGAGGGCGCATCTTGTGACATATGCGAAGCGCGGCCCATTGGGTGGCACCGCGTCAAGAGGCTCAACGGATCACCAGGAGGTGACCGATGGCGGATCGTGTAAAGAAGGTGAACTACTGTTACATGAAGGTGCCCAACCGACCGGGCAACGGCGAGCGCGTGTTGAGCGAGATCCGAGACTCGGGCGTCAACCTCCTTGCGTACTCGGGCTTTCCGATCGGCAAAGGCAAAGCGCAGCTGGACTTCGTGCCGGATGATCTTGGAGCACTCAAGCGGGTTGCCAAGAAGAATGGCTGGCGCTTGAGCACGACCAAGAAGGGGTTCCTCGTCACCGGCGGCGACCAGATCGGCGCGGCACACCGCCACATCAAAAAGCTGTCCGACGCCAAGATCAACATCACGGCGGCCGACGCAATTGCGGCGGGCAAGAAGCGTTACGGCATGATCATCTGGGTCAAGCCCAACCAGTATGCGCGGGCGGCGCGGTTGCTGCGCGCGAACTGAACGCGTTTCATCGCATCATCGCGCCGCGAGGTGAACAAGCTGCCTCGCGGCGCGTTGCATGTGGCGCATGACCGATCCCGTCTAGCCGCTTCAAGTCCCACGCTCCATCTTATCCGTCATTCTGATGCTTCCTCTCCCTCATCGGAGTCCTACGATGATGCGCTCTGTACGTTGGGGTTCGTCTGTCATACCGTCGCTTCTGCTCGCTGTGCTGATGGCCACCCCACTCGCCGGGCAGGCCGACGCGCAACGCGTCACTGACGCGCTCAAAGCGCTCGAGTGGCGCCCGATCGGCCCGGCCAACATGGGCGGCCGAGTCACGGACATCGTGGGCATTCCTGGCGATCCGTTGGTGTTCTGGGTCGCGGGTGCCGACGCTGGCCTCTACAAGACGGTGAACGGTGGCACGACGTTCGAGGCACAATTCGACGACGAGTCGGTGCTTTCCGTGGGAGCGCTCACGCTCGCGCCCTCCGACCACAATGTGCTGTGGCTCGGCAGCGGGGAGGGCGACCCGCGGAACAGCGTCTCGTACGGCAACGGTGTGTACCGCTCCACCGACGGCGGTGACACGTGGGCACACTTGGGACTCGACGACACGGAGCGCATCAAGCGGATCGCCGTACATCCCGATGATCCAGATGTGGCGTATGTGTGTGCGCTCGGCCACGAGTGGGGTCCCAACGCCGAGCGCGGTGTGTTTCGAACCACTGACGGCGGTGCGACGTGGCAGAAGGTGCTGTACCGCGACGAGGACACCGGCTGCTCAGATCTTTCCATGGACATGACGAACCCGCGAATCCTCTACGCCGGCATGTGGACCTTCCGACGGCGGCCGTGGCGGTTTGACGATGGAGGCCGTGAGACGGCGCTCTACAAGTCCAGGGATGGCGGCAATACCTGGGAAAAGCTCACCCAAGGACTTCCGAAGGGACCTATGGCCCGAATCGGCGTGGCCGTGTCGTGGAGCGAGCCCAATGTGGTCTACATGATCACGGAAGCAAAGGACGAAGGCACCCTGTTCCGCTCGGACGACGCCGGCGACAGCTGGCGCATGGTGCACGATGTGCCGCGGATCAACTTCCGCCCGTTCTACTACAGCGACATCCGTGTCGATCCCAACAACCCGAACGTCGTCTACTCGCTCTCAGGAGGTCTTTACAAGTCGATCGACGGCGGCGAGACCTTCGAAAGCATCGGCGGCGGCGTGCATGGTGACCACCAGGCACTGTGGATCGATCCGGCGAATTCCGATCGCGTGCTGAGTGGGAGCGACGGCGGATACCAGGTGTCGAACGATGCCGGCGAGAACTGGGATATCATCAACAACGTGTTGCTTTCGCAGTTCTACCAGATCGCCTACGACTACCAACGGCCCTACTACGTGTGTGGAGGACTTCAGGACAACGGGTCCTGGTGCGGGCCCAGCCGCACGACGCACAGCGGCGGGATTCTCAAGGACGATTGGTTCCGTGTGAGCGGTGGCGACGGCTTCTATGCGATCCCGATTCCGGACAAGCCGCACCTGATCTACACGGATCTGCAGGGTGGCGTGTTCATGCTAACCAACATGCGCTCGGGTGGCACTCGGAGAATTCACCCGTATCCCAATACGGTCGGCTCCGCGGGAGACGCGATGGCCGGGCACAAGTACCGGTTCAATTGGGACTCGCCGATCCACATCTCCCCGCACGATCCGAGCGTTGTGTACATCGGCGGCAATCATGTGTTCAAGTCG
The DNA here is from genome assembly GCA_039588055.1 of Gemmatimonadota bacterium. Lineage (GTDB taxonomy): Bacteria > Gemmatimonadota > Gemmatimonadetes > Gemmatimonadales > GWC2-71-9 > JAOTVV01. The sequence continues at coordinate 10,344 of JBDHAN010000025.1, forward strand.
AGCGACTACGGGCACTCGTGGGTGGAGCTGAGTCCGGACCTCACGACGAACGATCCGGCGAAGCAGGCAACGAGCGGTGGTGAGGTTTACCAGGACAACACCGCTGCCGAGTTTCACACGACGGTTCTGACCATCGCTGAGTCCCCCGTGCAGGCCGGCGTCATCTGGGCGGGCACGGATGACGGCAAGGTCTGGGTGACTGAAGACGGTGGGGACAACTGGACGGACATCACTCGCAACATCCGCGGCCTTCCCGACGTCGCATGGGTCGCGAAGATCGACGCGTCCCGCTTTGATGCCGGTACTGCATACATCGCGGTCGATCAGCACAGAATGGACGACTTCACGCCCCATGCCTACAGAGTCACGAACTTCGGTCGCAACTCGAGCGACCTATCTCGGGGGTTGCCCGAGGACGACTACGTGAAGGTGATTCGCGAGGACACCCGTAACCCTGGTTTGCTCTACGTAGGCATGGACAGAGGGGTCTTCGCGTCGTGGGACGGCGGAGACACGTGGATCTCCATTCGCAACAATTTGCCGCCCGCTTCCGTGCGCGACATCCAGGTGCATCCACGGGAAAACGATCTCATCATCGGCACGCACGGTATCGGCGCGTGGATCCTCGATGACATCGGACCGTTGCAGGAATTGGCGGAGGCAATACGCGAGGATGTCTACCTCTTCGGCGTGCGGCCGACAGCCTTGTGGCAGAGCGGTTCACGCGATGCATCGTTCGGTCAGCGAGAGTTTCGCGCGCCCAACCCCCCAAGCGGGGCATATATCAACTACCATCTGGCAGAGAAACCAGACGAGCCGGTCGTGATCACGGTCAAGGACCGGAGCGGACAGGTCGTCCGGACGCTTCGCAATCCAAACGCGACCGCCGGTGTAAATCGAACCGTGTGGAATCTCCGGCATGAGGACCCGACACCTATCTCCACCGAGGAGGGAGGTGGGCCGGGCGGTGGCGGGTTCGGTGGGTTCGGCAGGTTTGGTCCGGCGGCCCTGCCCGGCGTCTACACGGTGGCGGTACGAGCCGCCGGGAAAGAGCTGGAGGTGTCCTTCCAGGTGGAGCCCGACCCTCGGGTGGACGTGTCCCGTGCGGACTACCAGGCACAGTTCGCCGCGGGCCTCACGCTACGGGATCTGAGCTCCCAGGTGAATCTGGCGATTCGGGCCTGCACCGAGGTGGACCGGCAGCTCGTCGAGCTCATCCACGCCGTGCGAGCCGCTGATGAGGTCGAGAACAAGCAGGAGATCATGACGGCAGCGGAGACGGCGCTGGACGAGGTGCGCGCGTTCGAAGCGACCCTGAGACGCCCGCCCCCGCGAATGAGCTACCGCCAGGCCCCGCGGTTGAGTGAAGAGATTCGTTCACTCACGGGCTCGGTCGGGAGCGTCGCGTCTCGTCCTACCCAGGCCGAGATGGTGCGCCTCGCGGAGCTCGAGGCACAGGCCGCCGAGCGGCTCGGCGCACTGGATCAGTTGATCGGGACCACGATCAACGATCTCAATCAGATGATAGGATCCTATCCCCGGATCTTGGTGGAGCGGTAGAAGGTGAGTTGTGAGCGGTGAGCGGGTCGTGAGAGGACCGGCTCACCGCTTACTGCTCACTGCCAACCGCCATGCAACCCTTTTCCCGTCCCACGACACCAAGAGATGTGAACGCCACGGATGCGTTGGCTGAGCTCGGCGATCGGGCCCTCGCTGAACGGGTGCAGCTGAAAGGCGACGAGCAGGCCTTCAGGATGCTGTATCGCAGGCATACGCCCAAGCTCTACCAGTTCGCGCTCCGCGTGCTCGGCGGCAACGAGCTCGACGCCGAGGATGTGGTGCAGGAGACCTGGCTCCGGGCCGTGGAGGGGTTCCGCGAGTTTCGCTGGGAGGCTGCGCTCGGCACGTGGCTCACGGGCATCGCGCTCAACCTGTGCCGCGGGCTGTTTCGGCGGCACGACCGCCGATGGATCGCGATCCGAGAGGATCTGGAGCTGGTGACTGCACCGCGACAGGAGCACGAGATCATCGATCTCGAGGCAGCGCTCACCAGGCTGCCACCAGGGTACCGAACGGTGGTGGTGCTGCACGATGTGGAAGGGTTCACGCACGAGCAGATCGCCGAACGGCTGGAGATCTCGGCCAACACGTCCAAGAGTCAGCTGTCACGCGGGCGTCGAATGTTGCGGTCGCTTCTGGGACCGCACGAAAGTGAGCAGGTGAGGGTGTAGCCATGAACGACAATGATCACGATTTGACCGAGCAGGAGCGCGCCGAATTGGCGTCGCTGCCGAGGGAGCGAGACACCGGGCAGTTGCTCGAGGAGCGCACCGTACAGGCTCTGCGCCATCAGCAGCTGCTGGGGACGCGGTTTCGGCCCCGATGGTATCGGCGAACGCTACTCGTTGCGGCAGGGGTCGCCGCCGCAGTCGCATTCTTCGTGAGTGGTCTGGCAGTGGGACAGTGGCTCGGCACGCGGACGGTGACGGACTCCATGGCCGCCGCGAACCATCAGACGGCAATGCAGGCAGCCGCAGCGGTGCAACGCGCAGGCTCGGCTTATGTCCTGGCGCTCACGGCGCTCGCCCAGGTGGCGGACACGACAGACGACCGGGCGGTCGATCAGGGAAGGGAGGTCGCACTCGCCTCACTGTATGCGGCGGTTCGCGAGCTCGTGCTTTTGGCACCGGACGATCCGATGGCCGTGACACTGCGGCAGGAACTCGAGCGACTGCAGCAGGGTGGGACAGCTGACGTGACCCAAGTAACGAACCTCGTGTGGTTCTGACCGAGGTGCGAGATACGGAGGAGAGGATGCGTACCACGCGACTGACGATCGGTCTGGTTGCCTCGAGCTGCATGCTGTGGTTGGCGACCGGCCTCAGTGCCCAGCAACAACAAGCGAGCGCCTGCGGTGCAGACGAGGTACCGCGGGGGGAGGTCGGCTACTCGGGCTTCGAGTGCAACTGCAAGCTCAGCTTCTTCGAGGAAGAACGTCCTGAGGGCCAATTCCTGTACCAGTTTCGATCAGAGCCGACCATCACTGGTGTCAAGGACGGTGGGCCGGCTGACGGAAAGCTGCGTGTGGGCGACGTCGTGACGGCCATCGACGGCCATCTCATCACGACGTACGAAGGGGGACGGCGTTTCGCCAATCCGCAACCGGGCGAGGCGCTGACTCTAGCCGTTCGGCGGGACGGCCGGGAAGTCGACGTGCAGATCGTGCCGGGCTTAGAGTGTTTCAGGATCAAGGTAGCGCCGCCGGCACCGCCGGCCATGCCAGCGGCACCGGCCGCCCCGGCACCGCTCGTGGTCGTCAAAGTGGCGCCGCCGGTCAGGGTCAGCGAACGGATGCCAGTTGAAGCGCCAGTCGTCGTGGTCGAGACCCCGAGGCCCCCGACAGCCCCCGCGCCTGACCCTGCACCGCTCCGTCCGCCCACGGCGTTCCCCAACGGATGGTTCGGGTTCGGCATCAGTTGCTCGGACTGCGTGGTGAAACTCTCAAGGGCAGACGACGTCCCAGAATGGGCTTTCACGTCGTATCCATCACTCGAGAACGTCGAGGTCGGCAGCCCTGCTCACGTTGCGGGTATGCGTGCAGGAGACATACTCACGTATATCAACGGCCGGGAATTGACCAGCGCTGAAGGTGGGAGACTGTTCGGGGCCGTGCAGCCGGGAGACACCGTCGACTTGCGCTACGTGCGCGACAACAGCGTGAGGGATGCACGTGTGGTTGCCGGTGAACGGGTGTGGACGGCGCGGCGGGTGATTGAGCTTGCAGAGCGCGTAACCCCTGCTCCACCTCCAAAGTACACGCAGCCGACAACCACGCGGTTCACCGGCATGCTCGGTGACGCACATATCCAGGTCACCGGTGGGCCGATCACCGTGAGCCGCACCGAGGAAGAAGTGGTCATTCAGAGCCGGGATATTACGGTGAGAATCAGGAAGCGGTGAGCCGTGAGCGGTGAGCCGGTCGGTGGGTTTGCCGTACCGCTCACTGCTCACCGCTTCACCGCTCACGCCCTACAGCTCCCGTATCGCCTCAATCGGATCCAGCTTTGCCGCGCGGCTGGCCGGATACCAGCCAAAGAGAACACCGATCCCTAGGGAAAAGAGCACGGCGAGCACGGTGCCGGGAACGTGTAGTGGGATGCTGATGTCTCTCCCGAACCCGCTGGCAATGGACTCGACCACCACAATGAGTCCTATACCGCCGCCGATACCCAGACCGCCGCCGATCATGGCGAGGGTCATGGACTCACCCAGGAAGAGACGGCGGATGTCCCGGTCGTCAGCGCCAAGTGCTTTTCGGATCCCAATTTCGCGGACGCGCTCGCGTACGGAAATGAGGAGCACGCTGAACAGTCCAATGCCGCCCACGATCAACGTCACACCCGCAATCGTGAATAGGACGACATCCCAGCCTCTCGCGATGCCATCGGCCATGGCGAGGTCTTCCAGCAGGTTTGCGTTCTCGTTGTCGAGGTCGAAATCGTCGGCTCCGCGGTGCCGCTGACGAATGAGCGTCCGGCCCGACTCCATGACGGTGGGAAAGTCCGCATCGTTCCCGACCTGCAGCAACACATTGTCGACGCGGTTCTGCCCCTTGTGGTAGACGGTCACGTATGTGTATGGCACGAACACTCTCCGGGCCATGAACGTGATCTCTGCCGGAATTAGCTCAAACTCGATTGGCGCGACCACACCAACAACCCGGAATCGAATTCCCTCAATGAGAATCGTGCGTCCGATAGGGTCGGCGGATCCGAAGAACGGCTCGACCAGATCCGCACCCAGCACCGCGACGCGCGCAGCGTTTCGGATGTCGAGCGGAACGAATTCACGGCCCTGTACAACAGGCCAGTGACGAAATGCGAGATATCCCGCATCGATTCCGTCGAGGGGCACGGCACGCTGATCCCGTGGTGTGACCACCAGTCGCTCTCCAGTGAAGTTGCGCGCGAACGAGCGTTCGACACCTGGGAGCGTTCGGGTGGCTTCCACGTCTGCCAAGCGGAGTCCTGCGTACCGAAGTGCCTCGGCGCGTCGTGCGTCCGACCGCGGCCCGCGATCGTACACCTCAAAGGTTCGTGGCATCCCGATGCGAGTGAGTTCTTCCTCAGCGAGGAACTTGATGGCGGCCGAGAGGGACGTCATCGAAACGAGCGACGCTGCGCCGAAGACAATGCCGCCCAAGGTCAGCAGCGATCGGAGTGGGTGTGCGCGAATCTCCCGCGCGGCATCGAGACCGAGCTCGACCAGTGAGCCGCCGAAGGCCGTCCGTCGTGAGGCCTCAGCCATAGCGAAGCGCTTCGACCGGTGACAGGCGGGCGGCACGCAGCGCGGGGTAGAATCCGGCCACGATGCCGACGCCGAGCGAGGTCGCGAGCGCCACCACGGCCATCGTACCTGTGACAGCAGCAGGCATCTTCATGAAGTGCGCCACGGTGCCGGTGAGCGCCGTGCCGAGGCCCAACCCCACCGCTCCGCCAAAGGCCGCGACCACCAAGACTTGCGCGACAACCTGCGTGAAGATCTGGTGGGCCGATGCGCCGATTGCGAGACGCGTGCCGAACTCCCGCACGCGCTCGACGACAGATGCGAGCAAGATGTTGGCGATCACGACCCCGCCGCCAGCAAGTGAGACGACGCCGACGACCAGGAAGATGAAATTGAACATCAGGAAGAACGCCGCGTCGTCATTGCCGCCAGCTCCAGAGGGTGTGATGTCAAAATCCTCCACCCCGTGGCGGATGAGGAGCATGTTCTTGACTTGACCCTCGGCCGCACGCGTACCGGTGGGAGTTGTCGCCTTCAACGTGAGAAAGCCCAGTCGATCGTCGGCACCACTGTACTGCGTGAACGCGGTGGTTATGGGGAGATATGCTCGCTCGTTACGATATTCGAGCTCGTTGCCGCTCCAGACGGCGAAGTAGAACTCTTCCCGCTCCATGACGCCCACGACCGTAAAGTTCTTTCCACCGAGATTCACGAGCTGCCCGAGCGCGCGCGCCGGCCGTCCTGCGAAGAGTGAGTCGGCGTACTTCCATCCCAACACGATCACGCGTGCGCGGCGGCGCACGTCGAGATCGCTCAGGTAACGGCCGACGATCGGCCGGATGTCGTTGATGATGGCATAATCGGGTGTTGTGCCAATGACAGGGCCAGTAAAATCGGTGTCACCGACCCGGTATTCGAGCTCTCGGTACCATCCGGGTGCCACCGCGGAGAGCATGGTCGCACGGTCCTTGAGATACGCAGCATCGCGGTAGGTCAAGCGCTCGGATGCCAGCTCCTGTGCCGTGGGCTGTTCGGCCATCTCGCGGTCGCGGACGATGACCGTACCGTAACCACCTACCTCCGCGATGAACTCCTGCGTGTGCTTGGTCTGGCCGCCGAAGAGTGCGAGCACAGTCACGATGCTCGCGGTCCCGAGGATAAGCCCCAGCAAGGAAAGCAGGGTTTGTCCCGCATGGCGGCGCGCTTCGTCGAGTCCGACCAGCAGCGCCTCGAGGAAATTCACGCTGCAACCTTCCCATCGGCGATGCGGATCAGGCGATTCGCCTCGGCCGCGACGTTGGGGTCATGCGTGACCAGCACAATCGTATTGCCGGCTGCGTGGACTTCGCGAAACGTCTGAAGTACTTCGGCGCCGGATTTGGAGTCCAGATTGCCAGTCGGTTCATCGATAAGCAGGATCGCCGGCTCGCCAACCAACGCCCGAGCGACCGCAACCCGCTGACGCTCGCCGCCCGACAGCTCCTCGGGTCGATGCTTGACGCGATGACCGAGACCGAGACGTTCGAGCAGGGCTCGAGCGCGACCACGACGCTCGCGTCGTGAGAATCCCCCGCGGTACTGGAGTGGCAACGCCACGTTTTCCTGAATCGTGAGCCGCGGCATCAAGTTGAACGTCTGAAACACGAAACCGACCTTCTGATTGCGCACCCGCGCGAGTGCCCGTCCCCGCAAGGTGCTCACATCGGTGCCGTCGAGCAGGTAGCTCCCGGCTGAAGCCGAATCGAGGCAGCCCAGAATGTGCATGAGCGTGCTCTTGCCCGAGCCGGATGGTCCCATGATGGCCACGTACTCGCCGGACTCCACGTCGATGTCGACGCCCCGCAGGGCAGGGACGTCCACGCGCCCCAATCGGTACACCTTCGTGAGTTGGCGTGCTTCGAGGAGTGCCATCGACCTGCTATCCGCGAGCCCGCGCCCGCCGCCTGGCCTCGACAGGATCCTCGAGGGCGACCGAGTCACCTTCGCTCACGCCATCGAGCACCTCCACGAACGAGAGATCGCTCAAGCCGAGTGTCACGGGCGTCGACTCCGTGTCCCCGCCGTCGACTCGGTGAACGATGGCCTCACCCTGCGCATAGAAGACGGCTTCCACCGGAAGGCGGATCACGTCATCGCGTGACGGTCCCGCGATCCTGACATTGGCGGTCATGCCGGGCCGGAGAATGTCGATACCGGCACGAACCTCGATTTCCACGTCGAAGACCCGCACACGGTCCTGTTGTCGTGCCGCAGGCGGAACGAGACGCACAACACCGGTCGCCGTATCGCCAGGGAAGGCATCGACCGTGATCGCCACCGTGTCGCCCTCTTCGACCTTGCCGATGTCGACCTCGTTGATCGCAGCCGAGATGAGCAACGTGGACAGATCGGCGATCGTGAAGAGCTCGGTGCCGCCGCCGAAGGCGCTCGTGCCGCCAACCACGGTTTCCCCCTCCTCCACGCCTCGCAGAATCACGACGCCCGCTGACGGGGCAGAGATTCGCGCCGATTGCGATTCGTCCGTGGCACGCACCCCACTCGCCTCCATGAGTCTCAGCTGTTCGCGAGCGGCTCGACTCCGGTTCTGGGCCTGCTCGAGTGCCACGCGGCTCGCTTCGACATCCTGCTCTGAAATGAGCGACTGGGTCTCCAGTTCCTGCGCGCGCCGATACTCGCGATCGAGGTTGCCGACGGAAATTTCGGCGGCACTGATCTCACTTCGAAGCTGCGAAAGCGCGTTCGCCTGCGCGATGTCGGGTAGGATCGTGGCCAGCAGTTGGCCTGTGCGCACCGAGTCCCCCTCGCGAATGTGGAGCCGCCGGACGACCCCGGAGATCGGAGACTTGACCACGATTTGCCGCTCCGGCTCGACCAGGCCGGTTTCCTCGATCGTGACGCGGATGGGTCCCCGGTCGACGACACCGACGCGGAAGGGGTAAGCGCTCGCGTCCTCTCCACCGCTGGCGGCTGAGCACGCGAGCGCGCTGACCGACAGAACGGTCCAGAGGCCGAGCTTAGAGGGCGCTCGGGATGACATCATGACAACCTTGGCTGCAAGAGAGGGGCAAGGTACCTACAGAGACCCCTTACGGGACTTGATGGGTCCCAGTTTCGGCCTCGAATCTGACAGCCAACAGCCAACAGCCTTCAGCTGACAACTGACAACTCAAGACTTACATCCTCGCCTTCGCCTCCGGCGTCAGCTCCCACAACACATTGATGATGACCCAGCGGTCATCCGACTTGCCGATGTGCAGGTAGTCGATCCAGTCAGAGGCCATGATCCTGACGCTGGCGGCGTTGCCGTAGATGTCGAGGATCGTGACCTCTTTCCGCTGTTTGTCCGCCGGGGTCATGCGGCCGCCGCCGCGCCGCACGGCCTCAACGAGTTGGTCGGCGGTCATGTTTTGGAGCCGAGCCCCGTCGGGCCGCGGCTGTACGATGCGCTTGGCGAGCTCAGGGTGGAGCGCTCGAGCCATTCGCTCCGCGTTGCCCTCGTACCAGCCTTCGATATAGTCGAGCGCTGTTTGCCGGATTGCCAGCGAATCTTCAGCGGTCTGGGCCTCGGACCCTGCCGTGACCGCAAAGAGCGCAATCGCAGCGAAAAGGGCGGGAATCCGCATAGGTGACTCCTTTTTGCCGAACGTGCGTAGGGATATGGGTGGGCCTGCCCTCTCGTACGCGGCCCGCCTACCCGATGTTTCGAGAACCCAGGTCGAGCGCGGTGAGTCCACGAGGGGTAGCTTATGCGTGGGCCATGGCCAGTGCCCAGAACCAACGAGCTTTCAGCTTCGGAGGAAGCAATGCGATTCAAGGTACTTCCAGTCATGACCGCCGTTTTGGGGACGGCCTGTGCCTCGGCGGCCGTGATGCCCAGCTTCGAGTTCCAACCCACCACAGGCCCGCTGCGCTACACGCTACACTCGGTGGATGGACAGGTCATCGAGACGCCGATGGGGGCTCAGGAGGGAGAGGCGATCACGGACGTCACGTTCGTAATGGAAGTCGGTGGACCGACCGTCGGCGGTCTCGCATTCTCCGCAGTGATCGAATCTCTCGAGGGGAGCTCCAGTGAGCAGGGCTCATACGAGGGAGGAGACTTGGTCGGCAAGCCGTACACCGGGACGCTCAAGCCCGACGGCACGATCGAGATCACCGACGGGCCGGAGACTCCGGCAAGCCTGGAGAATCTCTTCGATGCCAAGGGCGTCTGGACGGAGCTTCTTCCTCCGCTTCCGGGACCGGGTCAGATGGGGGCGGAGTCCTGGACCTACAGCCGCGAGTCCGTGTTCGAGACGGCCATGACCCTCACGAGTGTCACGAACGGTACGGCGCGGATCGTCGGTGACACGACGTGGAACGGCGTCGCTGCGCAGGTAATCGTGGCCGAGTCCGAGGTCGAGCTTACGGGTATTGGGACACCGCCCGGTGCGCCGGGTGAGATCGAGGTGGCCGTCGCCGGGGCGCTGACGGTTCGCTACGTGTGGGACGGAACGCGCGGCGTCATGCTCGCCTCCAACTCTCAGGGTGAGCTCTCGGGCGACGTCACAGTGGTCGGCATGGGGATGTCGTTCCCGATCTCGTTCACGGGTGATGCAGATGTGACGTTGCAACGGTGAGCCGTGAGTCGTGAGTGGTGAGTCGGAACGCGCAATGCGGACCCGGCTCACCACTCACCACCTACTACTCACCACTCACCGTCTCAAGTCCGCCCTCATCCGCAGCCCGCCTTTCGGCTGCAACGTTATACCAGGGTCAACGGTGACGGACATCGCATCGACGAGGGTGAGCCGATAATCCCGCACGATGGTCGCGATGATCAGTGCTGCCTCAACCATTGCAAAGTGGTTTCCAATACACAGATGCGGTCCACCACCGAACGGGAAATGCGCGTAGCGATGCCGTGACGGATCAGCCACCAGAAAACGCTGCGGGTCGAATCGCTCGGGCGCATTCCAGAAGTCCGGGTGGCGTTGCGTGACATAGGGACTGAGTACCACCAGCGAGCCACGACGCACCGCATATCCCATGACCGTGTCCAGTTCGCGTGCCCGTCGCGTGATGATCCACGCGGGCGGATAGAGCCGCATGGCCTCCTGAAATACGGCGGCCGTATACGGCAGCTGTGCGAGATCCGCCGCCGTCGGCGTGCGGCCGCCTACGTTCTGCGAGACCTCATCGGCAAGGTTGTTGTCGCACCCCGGGTTGCAGGCCAGCAAGTACCACGTCCACGTGAGTGCGCTGGCCACGGTCTCGTGACCGGCAATGAGCATGGTGATCATCTCATTGCGTAGCTCGCGATCGGTCAGCGTCGTTCCAGTGTCAGGATCGCGCGCGCTCATGAGCCGCGCCAGGAGATCAGCGGCGCCGGACGCTGGCGCTGACCCGTTCTTGCGGCGCCGCGCAATGGTTCCCAGGATCGCATCGTCGAGGATGGCCAATGCAGTCCGAGCCTCGCGGTTCAACCGAAGCGGCAGCCACCGGGGCACGGAGCCGAGCGTGCGCGCTCGGAACATGATGTGGTGGAGAACGGTGAGCGCTGCGCGAGCCAGCTTGTCCGCCCGATCCCCGATCTCGACACCGAAGAGCGTCTTGACCACGGACTGCAGCGCCACGTGCATCATCTCCGCGGCAACGTCGATTGTGTCGCCGCGCGCAGCGAGAGGTCTCCAGCGCTCGGTCATTTGTTCCGCGAAATAAGTGAACACCGGACCGAACTCGGCGACCCGATCGCGGTGAAATGACGGCTGTTGCAGTCGCCGCCGCTGCAGCCACACGTCGCCATCGGTCGTGAGCAGTCCCTCGCCCGTGATCTCACTGAGCAGTCGGTACTGGAAGGTGTCTTTGTCGTACCGCCGCTGCTGCGTCACCAGCACGTGTTGCACGGCATCGGGGTGGGTGAACAGGGAGAAGGCAAACGGTCCAACCCCGTAACGCACGGCATGTCCGTGATCGTCAACGAGTCGCGCAATGAACTCGTGCGGTCCCTCTCGCAGGCTCAGGAGCTGTTGCAGCGACGGCTTGGGACCCGGTGGCAGTGATGCGATCACGAGGGCTCGTGCAGTCCTGGCACCCGGGGCAGGAGGAACAGCAGCAGCCCGCACACCGATATCACCGTGGCCATGAGAAAGAACGTGGCCTCTTCAATGGGCAGGTCCACCAGCTCGAGGCCAACGGTATAACGATCGGAGATTGCCCAGATCCCGCTGGCGAGCGCGAACCGGTCGGCGAGCCAGAGGTAGACCGTGGGGATCGCGATCGTGGGTATCGCCGCGCGCCTGACACGCCACATGGTGTCCCCTTGGAAGAACCACATGACGGCAATCACCGGTGCAAACCATACCAGAATCAGGCCGAGGTAGGTGGTTGGGTCGGTCGCGAGCAGCGCCAGCCCGATCACTCCGACCGCGAGCCAGCATGTGGTGCCCACGGTTCGTACCCGACGCGGCCGGACCGGAGGAGGGGCCGGCCCGTACCGCTCGAGCGTGCGAGCGAGCAGCACGTAGAGCAGTGCGCCGGCGAGAAGTGGTTGCAGAAGGAAGAAGAGGTATTCCTCGATCGGGACGTACCAGATTGTCCCAACCACCCGGTCGATGCCGTAGTACCAGACGCCCTTCTGAATCAAGTAATTGTCCCAGGGCGCCGTATAGATCAACGCGATTGGTGGCACCGCCCAAATGGCCCACGGTGCGCGGCTACCCAGTGAGCGATGTACGCGCCATGCCGCGACGCCGAGTACGAAGAGTGGCGGCGCTATGAACGCGGCGTGGAACTCGAGATAGGTCACCTCACGACAATGCGCGCGCCAAGAACGCTTTCAGACGCTGCCACGCGTCGGTCGCCGGTTCCTGGCGCGTCTCACGATCTCCGTCGACCCGGAGCCAGAAGCCATGTCCGACATGGTCGTAGACGTGGATGTCGTTCTCGATGCCAATCGCGTCGAGTGCGGCGGCAAACCGTTCAACCTGATCCGGCGGAATGCCGCGGTCGTTCTCGGCAAAGGTGCCGTACACCGGGTGGTCGAGTGCGCGGAGCTGCTCTGGATCCTCGATCAGCGACCCGTAGAAGATCGCAGTCGCGTCGTGGTGCTCGCCTCCAAGTCCGTAGCTCAGGGCAATGCCGCCGCCGAAACACCAACCCATGACGCCGATCTTACCTGTTACGTCGGGACGGTCACGCAAGAAGCTTTGTGCGGCGTCGAGGTTTGCGATGATCGCATCGAGGTCACTGCGCGCCTCTTGGGTCAATGCTCGGTTCTCGTCCGGATTCGATCCGGTTCGACCCTTGTAGAGGTCCGCCGCGAGCGCGACGTAGCCTTCGTCTGCAAACGCGTCGGCGACCTGTCGTACCCGGTCGACGAGACCATTCCACTCATGAATCAAGATGAGAGCAGGGAAGGGACCGTCGCCTTCGGGTACCGCGAGGTATCCGGTCGTAGCCTCGTCGCCCGCGACGTATCGGACTGCATCGCCCTGCGGGGGTGGGGCAGCACCGAGGATCGCATCGGGAATGGCCGACGTCGCCTGTTGCGCGGCAGTCGCCGCCTCATCTTGGGCCGTTCCGCTACATGCGGCGAGCCAGAACAGGGCCACGAGCATCCAATACCTGGACATCATCCATCCTCCCACGGGAGAGTAGTTCGGTCTCTGTCGTTCGTCTCGACTGGCGCTGGCGTTCATGCGCTCCTCCGGCCAGCGATCAGTTGCATCTGCTCGACGGCGGGCTTCCGGATATCCTCGAAGAAGAGCTGTAGGTGAGGGTAGGGGATCTCGATTCCCGCATCATCCAGCGCCTTCTTCGCTGCCTCCAAGACGCGCACGAACGTCGGGCGCTCAACCTGTGCGTCGTGGATCCATACGCGGATCTCCAAGTTGACGCTCGACCCGCCCAGCTCCGTCACCACCACTTCCGGGTGGGGATCGTCGACGACTTCCGAGTCAGCATGCCCGACCGCCATCAGCACCCGCCGCGCCTCGTCGATGTTCTCTTTGTATGCGATACCCACTGGGATATCGACCCTCGTGTGTCCGTACATCGAGTGGTTGACCAGGACGTCTTCGATGATCTTGCGATTGGGAATTACCAGGAACGTGTTCCGCGGCGTGCGAATTCGGGTGGTGCGCATCGTGATGTCAGTGACGTTCCCATACTCACCCTGCGTTGTGACGAACTGCCCGACCTGGAACGGCTTGTCCCAGAAGATGAGGAAGCCGGCAATCGTGTTGGCAACAGACTCTTGCGCCGCAAAGCCGACAGCCAGTCCTGCGACGCCGAGTCCCGCGAGTGCCGCACCGATGTTGATGCCCAGCTGGCTCGCGGCCATGATGACTCCGAAACCCATCAACACAACCTTGTACACGTTGTCAATGAGGAGTACCACCAGCGCTTCGGCGAACTCAGCCCGCCTGAGCATGGCGCGGAGTGGCGGCTTCGTGATTCGCAGGATGATCCAGAAAATGAACAGGACGAGTAGCGCTGCAACCAGACGAGGTGCGAACTCGACGCCCATGGCTACAAAGCGCTGTGGATCGAGCAGC
>JBDHAN010000026.1:0-22554 GCA_039588055.1 Gemmatimonadota bacterium
GAACATCGGAGTTCGGGTGACCGGCAAGAGGCTTACGTCGCTTGCCACCACCTGCGGCGTCAGCTCACGCAGTATCTCGAGGTCGTCCAGGATGTAGAAGCCGCGACCGAACGTGGCAAGCACCAGATCGTCGTGTTGGGTCTGGAGCGCCATGTCACGCACCTGGATCGTCGGGAGCCCGCCTCGAATTCGGGTCCAGGAGTCACCCCCGTCGGGCGAGAAGAAGACGCCGAACTCGGTACCGGCGTACAGCAAGTTGGGGTTCTTGTGGTCCTCGAGCACGACGTAGACCGTTCCGCGCTCGGGGAGGTCGGAGGTGATGATCTGCCACGAGCGCCCGAGGTCGGTGCTCTTGGCGACGTACGGCTTGTTGTCGCCGGCCTTGTGGTTGTCGAACGACACGTAGACGGTGTTCACGTCGTGGAACGATGGGGTCACGCGGGAGATGAACGTCGTGTCGGGCACGCCGCGCACCGAGGAGATGCGCCGCCACGTGGCACCACCGTCTTCGGTGACCTGAACGAGTCCATCATCGGTTCCCACCCAGAGGAGTCCCTCTTGGAGCGGCGACTCGGCCATGGTCACGATGCTATTCCACGTCGAGGTCGAGCGGTTCTTCGCCACGGCATCGACGCTCCACACCCGACCCATCATCTTGAGGCGGTTGCGGTCGATCTGTGCGGTCAGATCGCCACTGATCGGTGTCCAGCTGCTGCCGCGATCGTCGCTGCGGTACACGCGTTGCGCCGCGAAGTAGAGCCGTGACGCGGAATGGGGGCTGATGATGAGGGGGGCGTCCCAGTGCCAGCGGAGCGCCGGCTCGCCCGGCTCCGGTTGTGGCGTGATTGAGACCCGTTCACCCGTGGCGAGGTTGAACCGCGTGAGCCCCGCGTATTGCGACTCGGAGTAGACGATGTTGGGGTCGGTGGGATCAACGCGTGAGTAGAATCCGTCGCCACCCTGCGTCAGGAACCAGTCGCCGTTGTCAGCACCTCGGCGAGTGCGCGTCCGGGACGGTCCACCCATGGTGCTGTTGTCCTGTGTCCCCCCAAACACCCGATAAAACGGCTCGACACTGTCCACCTCGAGCCGATAGAACTGGGCGAGGGGGAGATTCTGGAACCAGTCCCACGCAGCACCGGCGTCGAACGTCTCGTAGAGCCCGCCGTCGCAGCCGATGAGAAAGTGGTCGGTATCGTCGGGATCGATCCAGATCACGTGGTCGTCTACATGCTTGTTGGATAAGGGGACGGTTTCCCACGTGCGTCCGCCGTCGACGGAGACTTCCGAGCGGGTGCTCATCACGTAGACCTTATCGACGTCGACTGGATCCGCGAAGATCTCCTGGTAGTAATTGCCGCTCGAGACCTTGTCGCTCATGCGGCGCCAGCTGATGCCGTTGTTGTCCGAACGGTAGAATCCGCTGCCCTCGTTGGCGGCCTCGACGATGGCGTACACCACGTCGGGGTCGACTGGTGATATGGTGAGGCCAATCCGACCCAACTCCTCACTCGTGAGCCCGCGCTGTGAGCGGGTCCACGTCTCACCGCCGTCGGTGGAGCGGTGGAGTCCCGACTCGGGGCCTCCGGCGATCAGGGTCCACTGGCGCCGCGCACGTTGCCATGTGGCAACGATCAGAATGTTGGGATTCCGCGGATCCATGACCATGTCGGTGGCGCCGGCCCACTCGCCCGCGTCGAGGATCTTGGTCCAGGTCTCCCCGCCGTCGGTCGTCTTGTAGAGCCCACGGTCGCCGCCGCCTCTGAAAACGGGACCCTGGGCCGCGACATAGACGACTTCGGAGTTCCTTGGGTCGATCACGATCTTCCCGATGTGCTCGGAATCCTTAAGTCCCACGTTGCGCCAGGTGCGGCCGCCGTCTACGGACTTGTAGACGCCGTCCCCATACGCCACCGAGCGCTGCGCATTGTTCTCACCGGAACCTGCCCAGACGATGTCCGGATCGTTTGGATCGATGACGACTACGCCAAAGGAATACGAGCCCAGGCTGTCCATAATGGGCGAGAACGTGACGCCCGCGTTGGTGGTCTTCCACATGCCGCCAGATGCCGTGGCGATGTACCACGTCTTCTTGTGCGACGGGTGGATCGCGATGTCTGAAATGCGGCCGGAAATGGCCGCAGGTCCGATGGACCGGAAGCGAAGCCCGCGGACTGCCGACGCGAGGGGATCGCGCTGGCCGTTGCTGTCGGACTCCTCCTCTCCGCCCCGCCCACCGCGCTGAGCGAGGGCAGTGTCTGGGATGAAGGTCGTTGAGAGCACCGCCAGTGCGGTGAGGATCGAAGTCAAGACGGCGCGCCGAAGAATCATGAGCGTGTCGACCTCATCTTTTGACTGTGAGGGTGAGGAGAGCCACGCTAGGCGGGCTCTGGGTTCACACAATTTTACGCGCCGGTACGGGAGTTCGCGAAGGTGGAATGCGCGGCGATGGTTGGAGCCGCTAAACGCGGGGTGCAGCTGTCAGGAACTAGCTGTTGCGCGCGTGATGCCACCGCATTCCCACGTACACGGGAAGACCTGCGATGAGCAACACGAATCCCCAGAAGACTGCCTCGCGGCCTGCCCCGCCAATGGCCCACAGGGAAAACAGCAAGGCCACCACGGCGACTGCGGACGCGCCGACGCCGGCACGGGCCTTGGGATCACGGGACCCCCGCAGTCGCAGTGCGGCCAGGCTCGAGAATACGTAGGGGATGAGCGTGGCAAGTGTGGCGAGCAGGATCATGAACGTGAACGCCGCGACAAGCCCCCGCGTGTAGTTCATCGCGATCAACACGCTGCCGATGGCGCTCGACACCAGGATCCCGGCGGCCGGTGTGCCGGTGCGGGACAGGCGGGCCAGTGGACTGGGCAGCAGACCGTCTCGGGCCGCGGCGTAGGGGACCTGTCCTGAAATCAGCACCCAGCCGTTCAGCGCACCAAAACACGAGATCGCGGCACCCGCACCTAACAGGTAGGCACCCCACCCGCCCCATATGACCCCGGCGGCATCCGCGAATGGGGCCGTGGAGGTGGCGAGCCTCGACGGTGCGATCACGCCCATCACCGCGATTGTCCCGAGGACATAGACGACGGTGGCGATCAGCGTTCCGGCGATAGTGGCTCGCGGGATGGTGCGCTCAGGGTTTGTCACGTTGTCCGCGGGTATGGTGCCGCACTCCAGCCCGAGGAACGCCCACAACGTGAGCGTCACCGTGGCGCTCACCGCCGGGAGTGGGCCGCGTCCGCTGGCATTGAATGGCTCGAAGTGTTCCGCGTTGAAGTAGAGCAGCCCGACCGTCGCAATGGCGATCAACGGCAGGAGTTTGAGCACGGTGGTGACGACCTGGACCGCGCCGGCTTGACGAACGCCGGCGACGTTGACGGCCGTCAGCATCCAGAGACTCCCCAGCGCAACCGCGCCGGCCAGTGCAGGACTGGTGGCGAGGGTCGGCCAGAAGACCGTGAGGTAGCTGGTGAGCGCCACGGCGAGCGCCGCGTTGGTGGTCCACAGGGAGATCCAATACGCCCACGCGACCAGGAACCCGGCCAGCTCGCCGAAGCCGTCGCGCGCATAGACGTAGGGGCCACCGGTCTGCGGTTTGAGGCTGCCAAGCCGCGCGAAGACCAGGGCGAGGCACAGCGCACCGGCCGCGCTCACGATCCACCCGACAATGCTGATCCCGCCAAACGGACCGAGCGCCGCTGGCAGCAGGAAGACGCCGGAGCCGATCATGTTGCCGGCGACCAGCGCGGTGCACATCCAGAGTCCGAGGGATCGTTTGGCGGGGGGGATCACGGTGTCCTTACGAACGGGTGAGCCGACAGCCGTCAGCTTTCAGCCACTAGCTGCCCCCTGCCGCTCTTGAAGGTTTCGTGGTCCAGCGGTGTGGCATTCGCTGCCGCGGCAGCGAATGCCCCTCCCGTCCCTCTATCCCCTCTGCCCCCTACGCCGGCACCTCGATGATGCCGAATCCCTGGTCGGTCCGGTCCTCGTCCGAGGTGTTGTCGGGCTCCGCGGTGGTCGTTCGAATGCCCGATTGGCGCTCGAGATCGACGGCGCCCAGCTCGTCCACGGTGAACCGGTATCCGTACCGGCGGGCAACGGCGGTGATCTCCTGCCGCAGGAGCCGGTCCTGTTTCACCCTTCTCAGGAAGAGAGCGATCGCGTCCGTGGGCATGGTGACCTCCTGACGGGGGCGGGGGTGCTGTTTCCCAATGTGTGGGTCGGGTGCCGAGGGGACAAGCACCGGCCTGGACCCTTGCCTTGCCACCACGGCGACGTGCCGCCATATTCACGCGTTCAAAACCCGACCGATCTATTCGGCATTCCCGGCGCCGCCCCTTGGACGCAGGGCGATACACGACTATTCGGACCTCACCAACTCAAATGTGTAACGGAGGCTGCTAATGAAAGCTCGTCAGCTACTTGTCGTTGCCGGAGCCGTACTGCTATTGGCACCGGCGGCGCAGGCGCAGGACACCCAATACGTCTTCGCCGCGTATCATCGCTGCAACATGACGCGTGAGGCACGCACGGACACGATCTACACGCAGGTCATGACGCCGCTCATGCAGAAGCAGGTGGACGCCGGGCGTATCTCGGGTTTCGGTTGGGCTCGGCACTGGGCCGGCGGTGCATGGCGACGGCTCAACTATATGGTTGGGACCGACCGGGATGCGATTATTGACGCGCGCGCCGAGTACATCCAGGACCTGCAAGACGACCATGCGGACGAGGCCCGCGAGTTCAACTCCATCTGCGGGTCGCACGACGACTACATATGGACGTCTTTGGTGGGTTCAGAGCCGCTTTCGGAGTCGATACAAGACCGGCCGGCCGCCGGATTTTCGAGTTACATGAGCTGTGACAGCCGCGAGGCCGAGGCGGACGAGATTATGGAGAACGTCTTCGCGCCGATCTTGAACAGCCACGTCGCCGCGGGGCACGTGAACTCCTGGTCTTGGCTCCAGCACAGCGTTGGCGGCTGGTACCGCCGTGCCTTGGTCATGGATGGCCCCGACTACAAGAGCATCCTCAAGTACTGGGATATGATGTGGGAAGACCTCGACGCGAAGCAACCTGAGCTTCTGCGTGAGTTCTCGAATATCTGCGACTCGCATGCAGACTACGTGTGGGATCTGTCGGCGAATCAGTAGGGGCGAAAACCGGCACATGCTTCCGTGGCATACGCCTCGGCGCATGTGCCGGTCTTCAGTCATGAGGTGTCAGCGACTCTGCCGCTGACCGCTAGCCGATTGTGCACTTGAGGGGTAGTATCTTTGGTAACACCGGTGGGCCACGTCTCCCGACTTAGGAAGCCATGTGAGCGTCTCTCTGCAACCGTCAACTGAAGAACTGGCACATCCCGGACAGGGGCCGGCGGCCGCGCAGGGAGGGAATCGGTGTCTGCTCGTCTTCCCGGAGTTCACAGCTGCCTCGTTTTGGAACTACCGGGCGGCCTGCGAACTGATGGGTGCTCGGTATCCCGCGGCACCGTTGGGTCTCATCACGGTTGCCGCGCTCCTCCCGGACTCCTGGAACTGCCGTTTGGTGGACTGCAACGTTGAGCAGCTCCGCGACGAAGATATCGACTGGGCCGATGTCGTCTTTGTAGGCGGAATGATCGCTCAGCAACGTGCCTCCGTTGCGCTCATTGCCGACCTCAAAACCCGTGGCAAGACAGTTGTCGTGGGTGGGCCCGACGCCACCGCGAGTCCTCACCTCTACGACGCCGCGGATTCGCTGGTCCTCGGTGAGGCGGAGATCACGCTCCCCCGCTGGTTGGCTGATTATGAGGCGGGAGCGACGGCGCACCTGTACCAATGCGGTGACGGGCATGCGGACATGACCACGTCGCCGCTGCCGCGGTTCGATCTGCTCAAGCCCGACCGGTATTTACACATTGGGATTCAGTACACTCGCGGCTGTCCCTACAATTGCGAATTCTGCGACATCATCGAGCTGTTCGGACGGGTGCCACGTCCCAAGTCGACCACCCAGATTATCCGTGAGCTGGACGCGCTCTACGCCCGCGGCCACCGTGGCCACGTCGATTTCGTGGACGACAACTTCATCGGCAAGAAGAAAGACGTCAAGCGACTGCTGCCCGTGCTGCGCGCCTGGCAGGAAGAGCATGGTTGGCCCTTCGAATTCTCGACGGAGGCATCCATCAATCTGGCCGACGATGACGAACTTCTCGGCATGATGCGGGATGCGGGGTTCTTTGCCGTGTTCGTCGGCGTCGAAACGCCTGATGTTGGAACGCTCGAAACTGCTCAGAAAAAGCAGAATACGCGGCGCTCCCTGGCGGACAGCCTGCGCAAGATCTACGCGCACGGCATGTTCGTGAACTCCGGCTACATCATTGGGTTCGATACCGATCCGCCGGACATCTCGGAGCGCATGCTGGATCTGATCGAGACGAGTGCGACGCCCGTCAACATGG
This sequence comes from Gemmatimonadota bacterium, assembly GCA_039588055.1. Classification (GTDB taxonomy): domain Bacteria; phylum Gemmatimonadota; class Gemmatimonadetes; order Gemmatimonadales; family GWC2-71-9; genus JAOTVV01. The sequence continues at coordinate 6,450 of JBDHAN010000026.1, forward strand.
TGGGACTGCTGTTCGCGTTGCCGGGAACACAACTGTCACGGCGGCTGAGTCGCGAGGGGCGGTTAGGTGCCGGCTTCGACGAAGCTCCGGACGATAAGGGCGATCAGTGCACGGCCGGTTTGAACTTCGACACGAGGCAGCCACGACTGGAGATCTTGAAGCACTACCGCACCGTCATCGCGGAATCCTATGCGCCGAAAGCCTATCTCGGTCGCGTGCTCCGCATGGGAGCGGCACTGAACTGTGCGGGGAAACGACTGAACCTGCCGTGGCGCACTCGGCTCAGGGAGCTGCGCGGTTTCGGGCGTCTCCTCTGGCGCATGGGGTTGAGAAAGGACTACTGGCCGCGCTTCTGGCTCACCCTTGTGCTGCTCATCTGGCGCAATCCGCGCTCCATGCGGTACACGGTCGCCCTCATGGCGCTCTACCTGCATTTCGATGCGTTCGCGACAAACCTCGTCGCCCGGCTGGACGCGGAGATCGGACTCAACGAGGACAGCGTGAAACAATCGGTGCAGCGGTCAGCGGTCAGCTATCAGCCTTCGGCCCTCAGCGGATAGCCACTGCAGCGCTAGTTCCGCAGCCTGCCGCTCCTGCAACTATATTTGTCGCCACGTCCACGCGGCGCCGTCTGACGGGGTTCGACCATCGGTGGGGAGACGCCCCCCCGACTCGGCAGGACAATTCTTCAAGTGGTGGGCACAACCATGTCTCGCACTAGTCTGCTCTTCACACTGCTCGTATTCGTCGCACCGCCAGTACTCGGTGCCCAGCAGCTGCCGCTCGCGCTCTACCCGCACGAGGCCGACGACGCTGTGTCCGCAGCAGTGCAGGCGCGCGGGGGCAAGAGCCCGACGCTTGCCGCACTCCTGAGTTGGTTCGTGTGGCCAGGAGTCGGTTCGTACTACGCCGGGAATAGCGGACATGGGACCCGGCACGTCCTGATTGGTGTGGCTGCGGTCGGTGCGGCTGTTCCCCTCCTGATTACGTGCGACAACGATGGTTTTTGCGACTTCGACAACGACACCGCGCGACTGTCAATTGCGGTCGGCCTCGGTGCGGTCTACCTGGCGAACAGCGTGTGGAGTGTCCTCACGGCAATCAGTGACGCCGAGGACTTCAACGCACGGCTGGGATCGGAACGCATGTCGCTTGGACCGGCCGTGAAGGTTTTGCCGTCTCCCTTTCCCGCTCAGGGTGCTGGAAGCGTCGGCATGCAGATCGCGACACTGCGGTTCTAAGCGAGCAGAGGTGGTCGGGCGGTGAGGCGGCCAGCCCTCAGCTGTACCCCTGCCGCCCGGCCGCTGCAGTTCTGCCTCCCTGCCGCTCTGCCGCTGCTTTTCTGCCCCTCCTCCCCCTTCTCCTAATGCTGCCACACCGCAAATCCCAGTCGTCGCAGGTCTTGAGCTAGCTGCTTCTCCCGGTCAACTGCTTCCCGATAGGGCATGGGGTTGTAGCGCTCGTAGAGGTGGGGGAGGAGCTTGATGCCATATCGCTCGACGAAGCGGGCGGACTTGTAGCCCCGTCGGTGCTGCGCGAAGCGGGCCTCTGGCGCAACCCCGGTCATTCCGACGTAGACACATGCCTTGAGCGGATGGTGTTGGGGGTTGGCATTGCGGAATGCGCGGTGATTGAGCACGCCACCATCGAGCTTGACCACATAGACGTAGTGGTGCGCCGAGTGAGCGGCATGAGTGCGACGCGTCCGACGTTTCGCCCCCATGAAAACGCTCCGCCGAGTTGATCCCAAACGTTCGCCATTTCACCTTGCGAAAGCCAGGTTTCGGACGTCATTTGAGCGTTGAACCCACAGCGCGAACGGCCACGGAATGAAACCCACGAAGTTCGTGAAACGAGCACACGACATCTCCGTACCGTACCGCGTGTCGGTCGGCGGGGACTTCCGACTTGCGGACTTCGACCCTGGTGACACGGGCGATCTCGAGTCTGAGGACAGGCCGCAAGCCAAGAAGATGCTGAAGGGCAGCATCAAGGCGATGGCCGAGCTGCAGGAAATGCTGTACGCGCAGGACAAGTGGGCGGTGCTGCTGATCTTCCAGGCGATGGACGCGGCAGGGAAGGACAGCGCCATCAAACACGTCATGTCCGGCATCAATCCGCAGGGCTGCCAGGTGTTCTCGTTCAAGGCGCCGAGCAAGGAAGAACTCGATCATGACTTCCTATGGCGATGCGTGAAGCGTCTGCCGGAGCGCGGACGCATCGGGATCTTCAATCGGTCGTATTATGAAGAGACACTCGTCGTGCGGGTCCATCCCGGTATTCTCGCAGGCCAGAAGATCCCCTCGGATCTCGTGACTGACGACGTCTGGACCGAACGGTTCGAGAGCATCCGTGACCTCGAGCGCCACCTGACGCGCAACGGCGTCGCGATCCGGAAGTTCTTCCTCAACGTGTCAAAGGACGAGCAGCGACGGCGGTTCATCGATCGAATCGATCGGCCGGAGAAGAATTGGAAGTTCTCGGCGGGCGACGTCGACGAGCGTGAGCACTGGGACGAGTATATGCACGCCTATGAGGAGACGATCCGGCGTACGGCGACCGCGGAGGCACCGTGGTACGTCGTGCCGGCGGATCACAAGTGGTTCACGCGAGTGGTTGTCGCCGCAGCCATCGTCGACGCATTGGCGTCGCTGGATTTGGCGTTTCCGACGGTAGACGCAGACGGGCTGACAGAGTTGGCGAAGTTGAGGAGGAAACTGGAGGCAGAGTAAGAGGGCGACGAGCGGGCGAATGGCGCGTTGACGGGTCTGCCGCTCTGCCGCCCTGCCTTTCCTGCCGCTATGGCGTGCTGCCCCTCCTGCCCTTCCGGCCTCCTCTGCCCCTACTGCTTCCCGTACAACTCCTTCCACTCCTCTTCGAACTCGTTGCCAGGCATCCAGCGGGGTTGGTCGTCGGCGTTGGCGACCCTGAGGGCCGTCTCGAACAGAATCTGCATGTCGCGGGCCGTGCCCTCGAGATCCCACTCGGGGAGAATCTCGTCCGTGACCTGATGGTAGTTGCGGTCTCGCAGCTCCGCAGGATCGAAGCCAAGCTCTTCAGCGAAGTCGGTGCCACGCTGGAGATAGAGGGCGGGGATGCCGGCCTTGGCGAAGCTCACCTGATCGGAGCGATAGAAGCTGCCGGCGTTCGGGTTCGGGTCGCCGGACACGCGGAGCCCGCGTTGTTCGACGACCTCGGTAAAGGTCGTACCGAGCGTGCTCATGTCGAGGCCGATCGCCGCCGCGTCGTGTGTCACGCCAAATGACTGTGGCGAATCGATGTTGAAGTTGGCGACGATGTGGAAGCGGGGCACCGGCGGCTTTGCGACGAAGGCGCTGCTGCCGAGCAGTCCGCCCTCTTCGGCGGTCACCGCAACGAACATCATGGAGCGGCGCGGCCTCGTCGTTGCTGCCGCCTGAGCTGCGGCAAGCATGGCGGCAGTGCCCAGCGCGTTGTCCAGCGCGCCGTTGTAGATCGTGTCGTCTCCTTCGAGGGCCGGGTTCATTCCCAGGTGGTCATGGTGGGCCGTGAAGACGACATGCTGCGCGGCGAGTTCCAGGTCGCTGCCCGGCACCACGCCGGCCACGTTGTAGGCTTCGACCCGCTCGATCGCCGTCTCGATGTGGGCGGTGACGCGGTATCCAGTGTCGCGTGGACGGAAGTCGCGGTTCGCCGCCATGTCCATCAGGCCGTCCAGAGAGCTGCCCATCGATGCGGCAATGCGTTCGGTCATGGTCGAGTCGATCCACGACAGGAAGTCCAAGCGGTAGGTGCGCTGCCAAATCCGGCGAGAGCCGGTATTCCCGATCACACTGAACTGATAGCTGGCCGATGGTGTCGTGTGGATCACGATCGCGCCGGCGGCACCGTGCTTCATCGCCTGCTCGAACTTATAGGTCCAGCGGCCGTAGTAGGTTCGCGCATCTCCGCCGAACAGGGCCTGGTCGTCGTCCTCGACTGGTGGGTCGTTATTGAGGAAGAGCAGCACCTTGCCCGATACGTCGGTTCCCTTGAAATCATCCCAATCGTGCTCGGGCGCTTCAACCCCGTAGCCGACGAAGAGGACGGGCACGCCCCGGAGGTCGACAGTGTCCTTTCCGGCGGTCGACCAGAACGTCACGTTTTCGTCGGTTCTCAGCGGGAGCGAGCCACCGGGCCCGCGGAGGGTGAGTGACGACCTGGCGATGTTCTTCTGCATGCCTACCAGCTCGATGGGAAGCAGATATGAGGCGCCGCTCGCGGGCTCCAACCCGATGTCCTCGAAGCGTCGGGCAATATATGCAGCGGCCCGTGCCTCACCCGGCGTCCCGGGTGCGCGGCCCTCCATGCTATCCGCAGCCAGGGCCTCAACATCGGCCATGATGCCGTCGGCGGTGATCTGTTCGGTGGGATCGGTCGAGCAAGCGGTAGCGAAGAAGACGAATGCGATGACCCTGGGCGTAATGCGGTTCTGCATCATGACGGCATCTCGAGGGGGTGGGTTCGGGTGAACAGTCGACACCTAACAGTACACTGTTGTGTGCCGCTCTGCCGCCGCAGTTTCCTGCCGCGTCTGCCGCTGCTCGTCTGCTCCCTCTGCCCCCTCTCCTACAGACACTTGAACAGCCGCGGAGCCTCGCCTTTGTGGAGTTCAAAGGTACCGATCGTCTGATCTCGGTCAGTCAGGGTGATCGTGAGCCTCATGGTCTTGCGGTCGATGCGACCTGTGTAGCGGGCAGGGTGGATGTCCGGTTCTTCGTCCTGGCGTATCGGGCCCCCATGCTCGAAGACGTGCGTGCCCGCTGCCTCGAAGGTGCGATTGAATCGCGTCGTCAGGGGTTCGCTGATCGCACCGTGCGCGCAGTCGTATTCGAGGGTGGCTCCGTCGGCGGTGATCGAGAGGGCAATATGGTCGCCGCCCCACGTCCCCATGATGTCCGAGGCGGTCGGGGGATCGGTGCACGCAACGGCCGCTAGCGCGGTTGCCAGGAAGAGAGCAGGGGTTCTCATGGTCTCTGAGGAGTCTACCTCCCTCGCGTGCCGGAGGTCACATGGCCGCGCCGCAGGCCCCTCGTGTCAGTTGAGACCGGCGTGGACCGCGTGCTCTGCCAAATCCATGAGCACGGCCCATGGTCGGGTGGAGAGACTCCGAGAATCGCTCGAGTTCACCTGCACGGCGATGGCGAGGCCATGGTCCGGGAAATAGGCCATCTCGGTGAGGTAGCCCGGGAAGAACCCGCTGTGCCCCCAGCTCAGACCGAGCCGGGTCTCCCGAATAATGACCCCGAGGCCGTATTGCGTATTGGGTCCGAGCCGTGCGGGCACGCTCTCCAGCATGACGGGCAGCAGGGATTCTTCAAAGGCGTGCCCCTGATACAGGGCGTGTGCCCAGCGCGCGAGGTCGAGCGCGGTCGATGCGAGCCCTCCGCCGGTCTACTCGAACTGCGGATTGACCACGAACTCGCCATCCACGAGAACGGCGTCAGGAAGTCGAAACGGGTTTTGGGCGCCCGGGTACCCCTGGACAAGTCGCTGGATGTGTGGCGAATCAGAGGGCACGGTGTTGTTCAGGCCCAATGGCTCGAGGATGCGGCGCTCGAGTTCGCGATAATACGTGGCACCGGTGAGCTGCTCGATGATCATGCCGAGGATGAGGTAGTTTGTGTCGGAGTACTCCCACCCCTCACCGGCGCCAAACGGTGGGTCCGAATCGAAGACATACGCAACCTGTTCTTCAGGTCGCCAAATCCTGAGGGGTGTGGCCAGCACATCGTCGATGAATCGCTCGTTGAACTCATAGCGGATGATGCCGCTCGTGTGATTCATGAGCTGCCGTACAGTCACGTCGGCGTGGTTCGGGAGATGGGTGAACCATGGTTCCGTGCCGAGGTAGGTCGACACATGGGCGTCTAGGTCAAGCAGTCCCTCGTGGACCAATTGCATCGCGACGGCAGCCACATAGGTCTTCCCCACGCTTCCCTGAAGCATCCGGCTGGATGAGTCGAGCGGTATTCCGAGCAATGTGTCGGCGAGACCTGCAGCCAAACTGATTTCGGTGCCGTCGGCAAGCACGATCCCGGCAATAATGCCGGGCGCGCCACTCGCGAGCTGCAGGTGTTCGAGATGCGCCGGCAGATTGGCGTGTGACGCAGGTCCGAGAGCCGGTTCCTGCGCGTGGAGTGGGGTGGCCGCCGCGAGAGCAAGGCTGACGTATCTTGCATTCATGGTTGTTGGTCGTGGCCTGTAGGTTGCTCTATCATACCACGCACTGCAGTGGTTTCTCCATGCCTGCGTGCGATAAGTAGTCGACGGGTACGGAGAAGATTCTTGGTGAAACGAGGAGCACTGATGCGGTTGGGTGACCTGCTGCTCTCCGGTTCTACACGCGGCCATCTGCTCTTCCTGTATGCCGTGCTGGTCCCGGCGGGGCTCGACGCGCAGGTCGGCCGCACCACGCGCGACGGCTGGCAGCGGGTCGACGCGATTTTCGAGGCGTTGGAGGTTGAGGAGGGAGACGTGATCGCCGACGTCGGGGCAGGGTCGGGCTTCTTCACATTTCGCCTCAGTCCACGCGTGGGACCTACCGGCCGGGTGCTCGCGGTCGACATCGACGACGATGTCCTGGAAGACCTCGCTGACGAGGCAGGTCGTGCTGGACTTCAGAATATCGAGACGATTGTGAGTGACGACGACGACCCCGGGCTGCAACCGCAGTCCGTGGACGGGGTGCTCATTGTCAACGCGTATCACGAGATGCGAGAGTACGAGTCGATGCTCGCTGGCATCCGGCTGGCGCTGCGGGCGGATGGCCGACTCGTGATCGTCGACAACCCGCCGGACAACCCGGGTCATTCGCGTCGCCGGCAGACTCGGCGGCACGACATCGCGATCGACATTGTGGCGGACGAACTCGAGGCGGCGGGATTCCGTGTCATCCGCCGAGACCCGGACTTCATCGACGATCGGCGGGCGGATCAGAGAGACTGGTTGCTCGTCGCCGTCGTGTCGCCTTAGCTCGGTCCGTCACGGTGTCGTGGGTGGAGCTGTGACGTGCTGGACAAGCGGCTCCAGCGCGATCTCGATGGCTCGGACGATCCGCTCCGGCTCGGCGCACAGGCGGTCTGCTGGAACGCTGGCGATTTGCTCTGACGATGTGTCCCACCGCTCGGCGACCCCGAGCCCGCCACCATTCATGAACAACGGAACGCCGTCGAGATCTTCGATGGCAATGACGTAGGAGAGGGCCAGCACGAGGTCACCCAGCCAATACGACACCGACTCCGAGACGCCGTCCCACCTCGCGTGACCCGCCACGGCTGTCGCCTCGACGGTCTCAACCTGCGAATAAAGGACCGCGTCCGGGGCCTCCTTTGTGGCGAGTTCAGCTTTGAACTCCTGCACCCCCGCGGCGTACCGCGCCTCGTCGAGCTCTCCCGTGATGGGATCGTAGAACCCACCGGCATCCTCGGTGATGCGCATCCAGATCTCCTGCTGCACAAATGACGGAATGAGCGCGAAGCCGGCCGCCTCGAGACGCACGGTCATCGCGTGCTCGGCAATGCTGTCGAGGCACTCGGGCACGTCGACGTCTGCGGAGAGTGGAAACAGGGCGATCGTATGGATGGAGTCGAGGAGGACTGGCTGAATGATGAGCTGATCGTACGCCGGCGGCTGAGCGCTGGCACAGGCAAGCTGACTCGTGGCAAGGAGAGCAATCGGGTATCGCATAACTGTCCGAATCACGTCTGTAACTCCGTGCTCCGAAGTGAGACAGTCATCTCAGTCGTCAAAGTCGTCTCGCATCACCTCTGCCCCTCCTGCCGCCCTGCCGCGCTGCCGCTGCTTTTGTGTCCTTCCTGCCGCCCTGCCGCGCTGCTCCCGTCTCGATCACTATTCTGCCGCATCTGTCGCCCTGCCACTGCTGTTCTGCCCCTCCTCCATTGGCTCATTCGGATGTGGTGCCCGCAAGAGCTCTCGGAGGTCAGCGGCCATGCGGACACCGACCTGGTCTTCTTCGTCGACGACGGCGTGCGCGCCCGCCACCTCCAACTGCCAACGATGAATGTGATAGCGCGACCGCGCGGCGACGATCGTGTCTGGTGCCACTGCCCGCACACGCTGCACGATATGTCGTGCGGTTCCCGGATCGGGTACGGTGACGGCCACAGCCCCCGCTGTGCGGATGTGCAGTCGCTCGAGCATCTCCGCGCGCGTCACGTCACCGACATACGTCTCCAGGCCGTAGGCACGCGCGGCGGCGGCACTCTCGGCGTTCAAGTCAACGACCAGCATCTTGAGGTTCGGCTCGCCCAATAGCGACTCGGCCAGTCGTTGCCCGGCGGGGCCGAATCCCACGATCACCAGGTGCCCGCCCATCAGCGCCGCATGGTCGGCGGTCGTCAGGGGATCCACGGCTGGTCCGGCTCGCGACCCGACAGCGGTAGCCAGGCGGGGCGCGAGTGCCACGAGGAATGGTGTCAAGAAGAGCGTGATGGTAAGTGCCGCGAGCACCAGATCGAAGAGGTCAGTCCCGATGATCCCGCCATCCCGCGCCAGCACGGCCACGACCAGAGAAAACTCCCCCACCTGAGCCAGCACCACGCCCGTTGCGACAGCCGAACCTATAGGAGACTTGAAGAGATAGGCGATACCGGCTGTCACAGCTGACTTCCCGACGACGATCGCCACAACCACCGCCGCGAGCAGCACCCAGTTATCCGCCACCCACGCCGGGTTTCCCAACATGCCGATCGAGCTGAAGAACAGTGTCACGAACAGTGTCTGGAGTGGCACAACGTCAGCCCGGATCTGGGTCGCAAACGGGGACTCGGCGAGCAACAGCCCCGCGATGAACGCGCCCAGCACGGGCGAGAATCCCAGCGCGTGGGAGAGCGCCGCGGCGCCGACGGCGGTCACGATGGCAAGGAGAATCGGCAGATCGCGGTTGCGACCCGCGACTCTCGCCGACAGCAAGAGTGGGAGCAGGTAGTTGAGCAGAACGTGAAGCGCACCCACGACCAGGAGGGCGACGCCCGCTGCTCTGGCGAGTGCGACCCCGATAGTGGTCAGAGAACCGCCGCCGCTCAGTGCCGCAACGACAAGCGTAAGTGGTACGACCGCGATGTCCTGCAAGAGGAGGATGCCGACCGCGTTCCGCCCGTGGATGGCGTCAATTTCCGCTCGGTTGGCGAGCAGGCGGATCACGGCGGCTGTGCTACTCAACGCGATCATCGCGCCGATTGCTACTGCCGCACGGATGTCGAGTCCTGCTAGGAGCGACAGCCCACTCGCCACCGCCCCGGTTACCAGCACTTGGAGCGTGCCACCGCCCAGCGCGATAGGGCCGACGGCGCGGAGCCTTCGCCAGGAGAACTCCAGTCCGATGGTGAAGAGGAGCAGCGCCACGCCAAGCTCCGCAATGGTCGTCACGGCCTCGTGACTGCGCACCACGTTGAGCGCGTTGGGGCCGAGCAGCGAACCCGCAAGCAGATAGCCCAGCAGCGGACTCTGCTTGAGTCGATCCGCTACCCCGCCCAGCACCATGGCGACGGCGAGCAGGATGAGGATGTCGAGCAGGATCTTCCAAAGGTCCACCGGATCACCTACCGGAGTGCGCAGTGCCGGAAAAATAGCAGCGTGTCAAAGGTCTCAGGCGGAGCGTTGGTGGCGCCGCCTGGCGCGCAACACACAGCGCCCGGTGCGAGGCCAGGCGCTGTCATGTTGTCCACTGCTGTTCGGAAAAGCTACATCCCTGGCAACGGCGTGTCGGTGTTCCAAATGTCGATCGTGATCTTCCAGCTGCCGTCGTCCTGCCGCTGAAAGAAGTGGACACCCTTCAGGTTCTCGACGACCGGGTCACCGCCGGCTTTCGGCGTCATCGTCATCGTCCCGACGTATCGCTGAACCGCCCAGTCGCCCGACACCACGACCTCGGATTCGGTATAGGCGAGGTCGGCCGCGAACATCTCGTGGAACGCTGCCAACCACTGACGCATTCCATCCAGACCGGTGAACATCGGCTCGTTGGGTGGCATGGCAACGACATCGGTCGTGAGGATCGACAACGACCCGTCGATATCGGCGGAGTTGATGTATGCCGCCTCCATGCTGTTTACCTGCTCGACCGCAGCGACGTCGGCAGCGGTATCGGGCGCCGGTGGCGCGCAGGCCACGGTCGTGACCGCCGTGAGACCGACCATGAGTCGGGTGAAGCGTTGAATCATCAGTGTGCCTCCGTGCGAGAAGTGCGGAACCCATCCTCCCCGGATTCCCAAAGCCCTGAGGTCATTGGCGGGGACTCCTCAGGGCTAGACCAAAGAGGAGGGCGATGCGGCCGGCCGTCAATACGAGGCGTCGCGTGGGACGTGCGGCCTTGACAGAGAGTCTGGTTGTTGTATTATACAACTGTTGTTGATTACAACAGTACTGGTCGGAAATCGGAAGTCCCGGCCTTGAAGTACCTAGGGCCGGATGACCGTTGGAGGTGCAGAATGCGTCGCTTTGAACTCGTCACGTTGTGTGTGCTGGCCTTCGCGCTCACCGTCTGCTCAACGGTGTTCGCGCTCAACCAGCTGAGGCCGGATATGCGGACCCAGTCTCCGGCGGCCCAAGAGTTTCTGGACGAAAGCGCCGACGATGATGCGCCAAACAGCTCGCACAACGCCTGCTGCGAGTGCGACTGCTAGCCAGTGGGATAGGCGCTCATGAAGACTGACGCGAGGCTCGACCGAGATACCGGCGCCCTCTACGATGCGCTGTCAGAGCTCATCAAGGTCTATCAGTTCCGGGATCGCGAGCGCACGAACTGTCACGGGATCTCCGTGACCGAGTGTTATGCTCTCGAGGCGCTCGATCGGGATGGGCCGCTCACGCTCAATGAGCTGGCAGGGCACCTCTATTTGGACAAAAGCACGGTCAGTCGCGCGGTCGACGGCATGGAGCGGAAAGGGTTGCTCACTCGCCTTCCACATGCCGGAGACCGGAGGGCCGTGCAGCTGGAGGTGACGTCCCGCGGGCGGGGGCTGCACGAGCGCATAGTGGGTGAGGCTGAGGACCGGTATCGTGGTTTGATCGCGGACACCGATCCGCAAATCCGTCTCGCCTTCGTCGAGCTGTTGCATCGCATTGCGCACGCAGCTCGGGCGTCCGGCAAGGGCGCCCCGTGTCCCGACGAAGCTTCCCACTGACGCGCATGCCGGCAACGGTAGAAATCGACCGGGTGACCAAGACGTTCGGCAAGACGGTCGCCGTGGACGAGCTTTCGCTCGTGGTTCCCGGCGGCAGCGTCTATGGCTTCATCGGCCCTAACGGGTCCGGCAAGACTAGCACGCTACGCATGATCATGAACATCCTCTACCCGGACGCCGGATCGATCCGTGTGTTCGGCGAGGAACTGCGGGGGGCGTGCACCGATCGCATCGGGTACATGCCGGAGGAGCGGGGGCTCTACAAGAAGATGCGAGTCCGTGAGCTGCTCGAGTTCTACGGCGGGTTGAAGCGAAACGGCGACGTGCGAGGAGAAGTGACCAGCTGGCTCGAGCGACTCGACCTCACCAGCTGGGCGGGCAAGAAGGTCGACGATCTGAGCAAGGGAATGCGACAGAAGGTGCAGTTTGTTGCCACCGTGGTGGCCGGCCCCGAGCTAGTGATCCTGGACGAGCCCTTCACCGGGCTCGATCCGGTCAACACGGACGTAATTCGAGAGGCGGTGCTGGACCTTCAGGGGCGCGGCACGACCGTGATCTTCAGCACGCACGACATGACGATGGCCGAGAAGATGTGCGACTTCATCTTCATGATCTTCAAGGGCAGGAAAGTGCTCGATGGAACGCTCTCGTCGATCCAGGATGAGTACGGCAGCGATACCATCCGGGTGCGCGTGGAGGACAGCGCGTCTGCGCTCGCGACGGTGAGCGGCGTGGAGAAGGTCACCAACTTCGGCCAGTTGCAGGAGCTCCGCGTGGCCCCTGGCCACGATCCACATGACGTGCTATCGGCCGTCGTATCCCAGGCTCGGGTGTCGAGTTTCGAAATCGCAACGCCGTCGCTGCATGACATCTTTGTTCGAATCGCCGGGCCCGAGGCGCAGCAGACCGATGCGTAAGGTCCTCAAGGTCGCGTGGAGAGAGTACAAGGCGACGGTCCGAACCAAGGGCTTCGTCGTCGGGCTGGTCCTCGCGCCCGTCTTGATGGGTGGCGGTGCGATTGGGATGGCGCTGTTCCAGGACCGAGTCGATACCCGCGACAAGCGCATTGTTGTCATCGATCGGTCTGGCCTGGTGGCCGACGTGCTCGTGCGTATGGCAGCAACAAGGAACTCGCAGGTGGTCTTCGACCCTTCGAGTGGCAAGAAGGTAGGGGCGAACTACCTGATCGACGTGCTCCCGCCAGGAGAAGATAGGTCTCGGCAGCTCCTTGCGCTCTCTGAGCGCATTCGGCAGGGGACGCTGCACGCCGTCCTCGAGATCGGAGCGAGTGTACTGCACCCGAGGGCGGCGCCCGACAACGCTCGAATCTCGTACTACGCGGAGAGTGCGGCGATCGACGAAGTGCGCAACTGGATCGGGCGACCGGTCAACGACGAGCTCCGGCGTTTGCGCCTTGTCCAGGCAGGTGTTGCGCCTGGAGCCATTCCGGATGCGTTCGACTGGATCAACCCGGAAAGCCTGGGGCTCGTGTCGATCGATCCGGAGACAGGTGAGATCACCGACGCCGAACGGAGTACGGAGCTGGAAGCACTGCTGCTGCCGATCGTTCCGGTGATGTTGATGTTTCTCATGATCATGATGGGGGCATCACCGCTCCTGCAGGCTGTGACGGAAGAAAAGTCTCAGCGCATTGCCGAGGTCATGCTCGGCTCCGTCCGACCGTTCCAGTTCATGATGGGCAAGCTCATTGGTGGGGTCGGCGTATCACTGACGGCAGCTGCAGTCTACGTCGTCGGCGCAGTCCTCACTGTGCGCCACTTCGACTATGGGGAGTACATCCCGTACGCCATCCTCCCGTGGTTCTTCGTGTACGTAGTTGCGGCGGTCTTCATGTTCGGCGCATTGGGGGCCGCTCTTGGCTCCGCGTGCAATGACGCGACGGAGGCGCAGTCGATGGCGTTGCCGAGCATCTTCCCCGTGCTGATTCCGATGTTTGTCCTGCTCCCCGTTGTGACGAATCCTGATACGGCATTCGCCACCGGCCTCTCCCTCTTTCCACTCTTCACGCCTGTGCTCATGCTGTTGCGACAGGCGACGCCTGGTGGTGTGTCCGCCTGGCAGCCGTGGGTGGGCCTCATAGGTGTGATTGCGACGACAGTCCTCTTTGTGTGGGTGGGCGGACGAATATTCCGGGTAGGGATGCTGATGCAGGGTACTCCGCCGAAGTTCGGTAACATCGTCCGGTGGGCAGTGCGCGGCTGACGGAGCTCGAAGAGAAGCCGAATCTGGGCTTCGTCCTGCGATCGAAGCGCTAGCCTGATGCTTTGAAGAAGCGCACTCCGATGGGGAGCGCCGGGGCTGACCCGGGCGCCGAGCATGGATTCCCGTTGGGCAAGCGACAGGGTGCGAAGCTGAACCATCGCACGCCACTCTCCGCCATGATGTTCCCCCAATCGTCGAGGGCTTGTACAAACCAATACCAATCGAGTGCGTTGCGGTCGATGACGAATGAGTTGCAGTAGACGGCCGCGAGCTCGCTCATATCGAGGACTGTGTTGATCAAAGGATAGACGGATGTCTGGTGCTTGACGTAGAGGTGATACCCAGCGACACCCAGCTCGGGATCGGTATCGTCCCAATCGAAGTGGATGGCGAATCCACGTCCCCGGAACTGATGGGCTTCGCAGGCGAGCGTCGAGTCGTTCTGTCCGACCTCCGCTCCATCTAGAGGCGCAACGAGTGTGACGCTGGCCACCGGCGACATCGAGTCTCTGGCCAATGTATCCGGCGGTGGTGTCCGACTCAGCTTGTCGGGTTTGCTGACGAGAGGTTCAAACGTATCGCCGCAGGCCGCCAGCGTGGCGACCGCCAGTAGGACCAGCAACGCGGCAATTGCTGTTCGTTGGGGGGCCATGCGACCTCCCAGGCGTGTTGGCTCGGTTGCGTCTTCCCACTATACCCGTTGCCCCGGTTTTGGGTAACGAATCCGGCTGGCCTGTTACGGTTGGCTCCGCGGCACCTGGTGCTGCAGCCGCGCATCGGCTCGGCGTGATCCGGCAGGCACCAGTCCCTTCACCCATGCCGCAGGCGGGCTTAGCGGGTTCGCGTGAGTGGCAATGTTCTTGCTCAATGTGAGGAGCGAGCGGGCGGGGATCGAGGCAAGTCCTCAGGCGCTGACCCCCTGAGTGTGTATCCCCCTGTAGGTTCCCGCCCGACTCGCTACTGAACGTCGTGCGCGCCGTTTGCCCCTCTCCCCGGGTGCAGACGGCATTCTCGTTTGGTCTCAGGGCCGGCGGTAGCGCTCCGCAACCCGACGATAGGCGTCACGAAACGGGACCCCATCCTGCACGAGTTTGTACGCGTCCTCGGTCGCGAAGAGGTCCTCGCTCATCGCTGCGCGGCACGCTGCCGTATCTACTTCCAAGCGCTCCGAGACCAAAGTCATGATCTCGAGGCTCGCGGTTGTCACGTCGAGACCTCTGAACACCGGGGCTTTCGTGAGTCCCAGGTCGCGCTGATAGCCCGTCATCAAGTTGCCGATGAGGCTCTTCACCTTGAATTCCTCGGCGAGCACCACGTGGTAGTTGGCCCGCACCAGCTCGAGTAGATCCGGGTTGCGCTTTTGCGGCATGATCGACGATCCAGTGCACAGCTCCACGGGCAGTCGCACGAACCCCAACTCCGGCATCGAGAACAGCAGGATGTCGGTGGCCAGACGGTTGAGTCCAAACAGAATCTGACTCAGCGCCGACAGGACGACGCCCTCGTACTTTCCACGGCTCATGTGCGCATGGATGGGGTTCTGTTGCACCGCGGCGAAACCCAACTCCGTCGCCGTCGCCGCACGGTCGAGTTCGAATACGGGCACGCCGTAGCCGGCGCCCGTCCCGAGTGGTGATTGATCGACGAGCGCGAGTGAGCCGTCGAGCACTGCGCGGTCGTCCTTCGCAGACTCAGCGAAGGCGGTGAGCCAGGTCTCCACGGTGGTCGGCATCGCGCGGCGCATATGGGTGTAGCCAGGCATCGGGATGTCGGCGAATGCTGCGGCGCGATGCACGAGCGTGTCTCGATACTGATCGAGGTGTTGGCGCACGCCGGCCAGGGCTTCCTTTTGGCACAGCCGAAGCGCGGTCAAGACCTGATCGTTCCGTGAACGTCCGAGGTGAATCTTCTTTCCTGCGTCGCCGACGTGAGCGGTGAGCCACTCCTCGATGGCAGTGTGACAGTCTTCCTGTTCGCGACGGATGGCGAACTCACCTCGCGCGTGCAGGCGTGTGATCTCTTCGAGGCCGCCGACGAGTTGAGCGCACTCCGATGCGTCGACCGCACCGATCGCGCCGAGCATCGTCACATGAGCGATCGAGGCGCGACAGTCGTAGGGGACGAGCCGCAAATCGAGCTGGTATTCCTCGCCGGCGGAGAAGGCGAGAACGGCCTCGTGCACGGAATCACCCTTGTCCCAGAGGGTCATTATTCGATCCCCCAGTGCTTGTGCTTCTTGTGCATGATGGCGCTGTGTGCCATCAGCCGGATGGCGTTGATTCTGATGAACCCTTCGGCGTCCTGCTGGTTGTAGCCACCCTCGAGGTGCATGCTCGAAAGATCCCGATCGTACAGCGACGACGAGCACTCCCGGCCCACGGCCATGACGCCTCCCTTGAACAACTTGAGATGCACCGTGCCGTCGATGACTTCCTGGCTCTTGTCCACGGCCGCCATGAGGAAGTCCATCTCCGGGCTGAACCAGAACCCGTAGTAGATGAGCTCGGAGAGCTTGGCGGTCAGCATATTCCGGAGGCGCAGGACCTCGCGGTCCATGGCGATGCCTTCGATGTCCATGTGCGCGACGTGCAGGATGGTCCCGCCCGGGGTCTCGTAGATCCCGCGCGACTTGATGCCGACAAACCGGTTCTCAACCATGTCCATGCGGCCGATTCCGTGAAGTAGTCCCAGGTCGTTCAGGTACTCAAATAGCTCCA
>JBDHAN010000027.1:0-6080 GCA_039588055.1 Gemmatimonadota bacterium
ACCGGTATGAATGAGGCGGAAAGCGTACCTTCGCCGAGGAGATTGCGGATGACGTTTGGAATGCGAAGGGCCGCACGAAATGCATCTGCCGCCGGACCGTCCCCAAAGTAGTGGGCGAAGACCCGCTCCCGAACGAATCCGAGAATTCTCGTGATGAGAATCCCAGCGCCCACATGTGAGGCCAGCCGTCCCTGCGAACGCATGTCTTACCTACCGGTCGGGCGGAGCCAGTCGTCGTGCGGCATCCGAGGCGTCTCGGGATTCCAGCCCGCGTTGCATTGTCACTACCTCGTCTCGCAACTCAGTCACGGCGCGCGCAAGGTCGTCCAGCTCGTCCTCAAGAATGGCAATACGCCGCGTCAGCATCTCCGTGTATTCATCGCGCTCCGAGCCGATTTCACGCCGTTTGACCCGTCGCCGAAGTGCCGGCGCATCGAAGAGCACGACGAGAATGGGAATAAGGAGTGCCAGGAGCAGCACTGCGAAGGCAAAAGCCCAGAGCATGCGCGAGTCTACGACGTCCGGGGACTGGACTCAACCTGTGGCAGCGCAGCAGGTACCGCGTCCATGATCGTATCCAGGAAGCCATTCCCATATCTGATGAGATACGGAACGACGGTGAACGTCCGTTCTTGGGGACGTCCCAGCGGAAACAGGTTCGCCCGTGCTTTCGCGATCTGTTGCACGACGGTCTCATTCCGCTTCTTGAGGTGCGTGATGAGCCGTCTTTCGATGTCGTTGATGGCAGACAAGGTAGTGTTCTGTGCAGACTGCACCGACTTCTTGAGCGTCGGGTCAATGGTTGCAGCAGCATCGCGCAAGCGTTGATACTCTTGACCGACGGCGCGGCGCAGCGCCGCCAGTGATTCCGATGCATCCTGCGGCATATCGTCCTTGACCAGAGCCGCCTCGAGGTGGCCTTCCGGAGTCGCAAGGTCGTCGACAGCCACACCGTATTTGTCGAGCACCTTAGCCACCCGCGTTTCAATCACTCGACCCGACCACCGTGCGACAGTCGCCTGCGGCTCAACATCCAGTTGGCGGTACAGCGGGTCGCATTGCGGGAAGTACGCCAGCTCGCCCGGTCCGGCGACGTAGGCGAGCGTCGGAAACAGGGCCGCCTCGACGACCGGTCTCAGGAGCACGTTGGGAGATAGTCGCTCAGGTTCCTCGCGAGTGAGGGTGCCGATCTCACTAAGTGTCCAGCTCTCGGCGGAACGACGCGCGACGAAGCGCTCCCCGTCTATCACCAGTCTGTCTCGTCCGAGGCGTGCTTCGATCAGCACCGGTGTGGCGCCGCTGCCCACGGGCACCGGCGCATCTCGTCCTGTGCGCTGGAGCTCGGCGGCGCGATCCTGCAGGCCGGTGTCAACCGCTCTCGCGGCAGCGAGGACATCCAAGAGCAGCGGAGCCATTGCCGTCTTCGCAGCCACGTGAGTGGGGCGGAAGACCACGAGTCCCTGGGAGCCCAGCAGCTCCGCGAGAGCGCCGGCGAACGCCGACGCGAGGTCGTGGGTCGGTTCGTAGTGGCGTGTGAGCCATTCGAGCACTGCGGGTCGGAATTCCGTCTCGCTGCTGTGTGCCACCACTGCCGTCATCACCGCGTCGATGTCGGGACCGAGCCGTTCACGGTACAGCGGCATCGATGGACCGTCCAGGCTCCGCTCGCGCAGGACCACACGCTCGACGGTGTTTGTCAGTGTCAACGAGTAGTAATGATTGGCCTCCGCGAAATCGTGATCGTCGCCGGCGACCCAGAAGACGGGCACGACGTCTCGGCCGAGCGCCTTAGCACATGATCGCGCGAGTGCGATAGCGGTCAGAGCTTTGTAGACAGTGAAGAGCGGTCCCGTGATGAGTCCGGGCTGCTGGCCAGTCGTTATACAGAGCACCTCTCCCTCGAACAAACGTTCCAGATTTCGGGCCCCTCGGTCATGCGCGACAAATGCTGGTTTGAGGGCACGGTCGAGGGCCCTCGCCCGATTCTGGAGTGCGCGACAGTCCAGGGTACGTTCACCTCCCAGCAGTGTGGGCTCAACGGAAATCGTCACAGTCGCTCTCCGATGAGAATCACGCGTGGCGAGGTGTCGTTGATTTGCCCGCCGTTGTAGTCGCCCAGCCGATGCCGTACCGCAAGACCTGCCGTCTGAAACATCGCTTCCAGTTGATGTTGCTCGAAGAGGCGGACGCGCTCGATAAAGCTCCGGTGGTCGTCCACGAGGTGAATCTCCTTTATCACGTGGCGACCGTCCGCCGATATGGAGCGCTCGACGGCCACTCGTCGCTCTCCGACCTCCAGCTCCTCGCGGGGCACCAAGGATGCGCGGACGGCGTCTGCATGCAGGAAGTCCAGGACGAACGTGCCTCCGGGCCGCAACACCGACGCCGCGCGCCCGAGGGCGATCTCATGCTGCTCATCATCCGCAAAGTACCCGAAGCTCGTAAACAGGTTGACCACGATGTCGAACACCCCATCGCGAAACGGGAGACGGCGCATGTCCCCGCGGACCAGTGGCAGCGGTTGCCCGCCATCGCGGTGTCGTGCTCGGCTGAGCAGTGGCATCGACAAGTCGAAACCCACGACGCGCGCCGCCTGCTCGCGAAACTGGGTGGCGTGCCGGCCCGGACCACACGCGAGGTCGAGGAGTAGCCGGCCGCGCAGGGGGACGACCGTGGCAATCAGTGCGACCAACGCGGCAGCGTCCTCGTCGTCCCGATGCCCATACAGATGTAAGTACTCTTCGCCGAACCACTGTTCGAACCACTCGGTCATGAGCGGTTGCCCTTGTGATACGGCTCTCCACGCAGGATCGTGCAGGCGCGGTACACCTGCTCGAGCAGGACCACCCGCGCCAGGTCGTGAGGGAGCGTCATCGGTGAGAGGCTCACGGTGCCCTCGGCGGCCGAGAATATTCCGTCACTCAAGCCGAACGCACCTCCCACCACCAGTGTGACGTCGCGGGCGTCCTCCTGCCAGGACGCGAGCCTGCGGGCGAACCCATCGCTGTCCATGGAATCCCCATCCCGGGTCACCGCAATGATGCGACTCCCCCGTGGAGCAGCGCGCAGGAGTGCCTCACCCTCGAGGCTCCGGGTGCGCGCCGCGTCGCGCTCCGAGTGACCGGCCTCACGCACCTCGACGACGGCGAGGTTAAGGGTGTTCCTGACGCGGTTGCAGTATCGCTCGCAGACGTCGCGAAGGGATTGGTCTTTGAGACGCCCGACAGCCAGCACGCGAAGCTGCATCAGGCATAGAGGCCGCGGAGCCGATGCACCGCCGCCACCCGCTCGATTGCGAGCATGTAGGCCGCGACCCGCATGTTCACACCGTGACGTTCCGCCACCGTGCTCACGTCATTGAATGCGCGGGTAATGAGGCCTTCCAGCCGATCATTGACCATGCCCTCATCCCAGAAATACCCCATGCGATCCTGGGCCCATTCGAAATAGCTGACGGTGACTCCACCCGCGTTGGCCAAAATGTCCGGAATGACAAATATGCCCTTGTCTTCGAGAATCCGGTCGGCGCCGGCGGTGGTGGGTCCGTTGGCTCCCTCGCAAATCACCTTCGCGTGAATGTCACTCGCATTCTTGCGTGTAATTGCGTTTTCGACCGCCGCCGGCAGAAGAACGTCGACGTCGAGCGTGAACAGCTGCTCGGGAGGGATTGACTCTGCGCCGGGGTAGCCTTCGAGGTATCGATGCTCACGGACCCACTCCAGGGCGTCTTCGACGTAGATCCCATTGGGATTGTAGATCGCGCCGGACACGTCACTTGCTCCGACGACGGTGAGGCCTTCGCGCTCGAGCAGAAGCGCAGCAGTCGACCCGACGTTCCCGAAGCCTTGAACAGCGAGTTTGGTCCCTCGGAGCGGCAGGCCGAGGTATTTGAGTGCGTCGCGGGTCGCGATCATGCATCCGCGACCCGTTGCCTCCCGTCTGCCGATCGAGCCGCCCATCTCGACTGGTTTGCCTGTGACTACCGCCGTGACCGGATGGCGCTGGTGCATCGAGAACGTATCCATGATCCACGCCATCACGCGCTCATTGGTGTTGACGTCTGGCGCCGGGATGTCTGACTCCGGTCCCAGTGTGTCGAGTAACGCTGCCGTGTATCGTCGGGTGATGCGCTCGAGCTCGTGAATGGACAACTGCGTCGGATCGCAGACGACACCACCTTTCGCGCCCCCGAATGGGATGTTCACGACCGCGCACTTCCAGGTCATCCACGCTGCCAGCGCTTTGACTTCGTCCAGCGTGACACGCGTGTCGAAACGAATCCCTCCCTTCCCGGGTCCGCGCGACGTGTTGTGAATCACCCGATAGCCCGTAAACACGTCGATCGTGCCGTCGTCACGCTCGATGGGAACCGACGCAATGACCTGCTTTTCGGGCATCCGCAGCACCTTGTACATGCCGGGATCGAGCTGGAGGAGCTCGGCGGCGCTGTCGAACCGCGCCATCATCGCTTCGAATGGGTTGTCCTCGTCGAGGTGCGGGTCCTTGTCAGGACCGAGAATATCTTGGGCTGAGCGCTCTCGTGACGAGAGTCGGGTGCCGTCACTCATCGTGTTCTCGTGCTCCACTGATTCCGCGGCCTCTACGTCGGGCCAACGAGCTCGCTGACGTCGGCGACAGCCGCCTGCAGCGCCGTCTCAACGGTGGCTTGACCGTGCTCCCACATCACGTCGAGCCGCGATACCAGCGGCTCGGCAACGGCGGAGGGCCACAGATCCCGAAGCTTGACAGCGTCCTTCTCGGTGACGACAACGTAATCAACTCCCCTCGCTGCGTGTACCAGTCGCCTCACGTCTCCCGGCCCGAACCGATAGTGATCCGAGAACGGCATCAGTGTGACCTCGGCCGCAAGGTCCCGGCATTGTGCGGCGAAGCTCTCCGGATCGGCAATACCGGCACTGACCAGCAACCGCGCGCCTGTGAATGCCGATGTCGTGTGTTGACTGCCACTCAGGAGCCCCTGAAAGCCGCTGAGCCCGAGCCGCGCGACCGACAAATGCGCTCGAGGGGCCACCTGATGGACGCGTTGCATGACCGCCTGAGCCGCGGCGCGGTTGGCCCGCTTGCGGGTGACCACCACGACGTCGGCCCGCTGGAGCGCTGTGAACCCTTCTCGCCAGGGCCCGGCCGGCAGGGTCCACTTGGCGGCTCTCGTCGATTCCGCGCTGACCACCGCGATGTTCAAGTCGCGGCCAAGATCCAATCGCTGGAAGGCATCGTCCAACACGATGACCCGTGCGCCATTGTCGGCGGCCTGCTGCGCGGCTGCGACCCGGTCGGGATTCTCGACCACGACGGCGCCAGGGACCCGCGCGCGGTGAACCCTGGATTCGTCCCCCCCGTAGCCACGAAGCACGATCCCGGGCCTGAGCCCACACGAAGCGTAGTATTCGGCGATCCAACTGGCGATCGGCGTCTTGCCCGATCCGCCAACCGTCAGGTTCCCAACGGCAACGGTCGGCACGGGCGCAATCGCTGACGGGAAGAGCCGCCGCGCGTAGGCCTGGGCTCGCCCTGCCATAATCCAACGGTAAAGGAATGACGGTGGCAGCAGCAAGGCGCGTGCAAAGCGTGCGCCCCACGACCGTCCTGCCCACAGCCATCGCGTGGCGGTCAGCATTGGGCCACGCGTTGTACCGTCCCGAGAGCTGATTCGATTTGGCTGGTGGTAGGGGTCAACGCACCGTACCGCTCCACCGTGATTGGTGGCCCGTAGACTACGCGAACCCGTGCAAACGGACGTGGCACACAAAAGCGGTCCCAAGAACGTGCCTGCCAATAGGAGGAAGCACTCGTCGCGACCGGGATCACGGCGGCCCCGCCATGCCGGGCCGCAGCGACAATGCCGTCCTTCGCGACGCCTGCGGGACCGCGCGGTCCGTCAGGGGCAATGGCACCATCTCGACCTGAGCGCAGCGCGCGCACGAAGCGGCGCAAGCCACCGACGCCGCCCCGGTTTGTCGAGCCGGACACCACGAGGTATCCCCACCGTCGTGCGGCCTGTGCGAGACGTGCCCCGTCTCGATGAGCACTCACGAGCAGGGTGATGCTTTCTCGGCGGC
>JBDHAN010000027.1:6100-28447 GCA_039588055.1 Gemmatimonadota bacterium
AGAGGGGCGCAAGCAGCTGGCCGTGCCAGACGGCAAACAGCACAGGGAGCCCGCGTCTGCGGACAGCAGTGACGTTCTTTTCGCCGACGATTTCATAACGCCAGGTCCGCGCCAACCCGCCCATCGCGAATGCTGCGAGAGCCTCGAGAGGTGTCATGCGGCGATCTCCAGGGCCAGATCGGCGACTCTGCGCGCGGCGCCTGGTGAGCCCAACGCGCGTCGGACGGCCGACAGTCCCTCACGTTGCCGACCCGCAGCGGGGTGGTGTCGATCGAAAAGCGGTATGAGAGCTTGTGCCAACGCGGGCGGTGCAGCCCGACGCTGCAGGAACTCAGGAACGATCTCTCTCCCCGCGATCAGATTGACAAGGCTCACGTGGTGGACCTGCACGGCTCGGCGCGCAACTGCGAAGGTGAGCGGGTGCATCCGGTAAGCGACCGCCATGGGCGTTCCGCTGAGCGCGGCTTCGAGCGTCATCGTGCCAGACTTGCAGAGTGCCGCGTCCGACGCGGCCAGGAGCGTCGACGAATCCTCTGAACGGAAGTGGAACCCCAGGCCGCGTTCGTCAGCAGGTTCGGCCATGGCCACAACGACCTCGAGGTTGGGGACGACTCGTTGCACCTGCTGGGCGGTGTCTCGAAATGTCTGCCACAGGCGGCGTCGCTCGTCCAGACGGCTGCCAGGGAACACGGCGAGCACAGGCACGTCACTGGAAATCGACAACTGCTTCCGTGCTGTGGTCCGATCTGGCAGCGATGCGTCGTCGAGCAGTGGGTGCCCCACGAACGTCGCCGGAATGCCGTGCGCGCGAAAGAACGCTTCCTCGAACGGAAGAACTACGGCCAAGCGCGTCACGTTCTTTCTGATGCGCGACACTCTCCAGCGTCCCCAAGCCCATACCTGCGGAGCAATGTAGTAGATGACCGGGACACTGAGTCGAGACGCTCGTGCCGCGATTCGCAGGTTCAGGCCGGGATAGTCGACGAGCATAGCCAGATCATAGCGACCCTCGCCGAGACGCTGCTCGAGACGCCGCAGCAGCCGTACATGTGCAGGAAGCGCATCCAATCCCTCGATCAGGCCGACAACCGAAAGATCTCGAATGTGACCGACGAGATGCGCGCCGGCGCGGGCGAGTTCGGGGCCGCCAACGGCATCGACGGACAGATCAGAACGCTGCTGGAGAAGGTTTCGGACGACGTGCGCAGCGTGAGCATCCCCCGACGGCTCGCCCGCCGAGACCAGGATCCGCGTCACACGAGGACTCCTCGTTCCGAGTTTGCGACGAAATCCACGAGCCGCTCGACTTCCGTCACCGACTCAGGCTGTCGCCGCAGGTAGCTCACAGCTTCCGACGTCGTGAAATCGGAGTTGAAGAGCAGTCGGTAGGCTTGCTTGAGTGCGAGCCGCACGGCCGGTGGGAACCCCGCACGGGTAAGTCCCACGGAGTTGACGCCGTACAGGCGGAGCGGATTGCCGACGGCGCGCGTATATGGGGGAACATCCTGCGGCACCCGCGATCCGCCACCGACGAACGCGTGGGTTCCTATGCGCACGAACTGGTGAACGGGACAGATTCCGCTGACGGTGGCATGCTCCTCGATCGTGACGTGGCCGGCGAGCTGCACCATGTTGGCGATGGTGACATAATCTTCAATCACGCAGTCATGTGCCACGTGGACGTACGTCATGAGGAAGCAGTGCGACCCGATCGTCGTACAACCACGGGCATCGCTCCCACGATGAATAGTCGCGTATTCCCGAATGATTGTGTGGTCGCCGATTTCGAGGCTCGTCTGATCTCCTGAGAACTTTCGGTCTTGTGGTGGGACACCCAGGACGGTGCCTGGGCCGATGGTGCATTCGTGTCCCACGACGGTGTTCCCCTCGATGATGACGTGCGGTCCGACGGACGTTCCAGCGTGGATGGTCACGTCCGGGCCAATCAGCGTGTACGGACCCAGTGTGACGTTGTCATCGAGATAGGCGCCTTTGTCGACGAGTGCCGTCGGGTGAATGCGAGTCGTCATCGATCGACGATTGCGGCCATCATCTCCGCTTCCGCAACCACTTGACCGTCGACGAAGGCCACCCCACGCATCCGACAGGTCTTGCCACGGAACTTGAGCATCTCCAGTTCAAGGCGAAGCTGATCCCCGGGCACGACCGGCTTGCGGAACTTGACGCTGTCGATGGCCATGAAGTACACAACCTTCCCCTCCGGATCATCGACCTGTCCGAGCAGAAGCATACCCCCGGTCTGCGCCATTGCCTCGACAATGAGCACGCCCGGCATAACGGGGTGCCCGGGAAAATGGCCTGGGAAGAACGGCTCGTTTATGGTGACGTTCTTGATGCCGACGATTCGCTTCCCCGTCTCAATCTCGATGATCCGATCTACCAGGAGGAAGGGATAGCGGTGCGGAAGCACACCCAGAATGTCCTGAATATCCATCATGGGCGGGCCGCCCACTGTGGTGACGCGCTCGATCGCCTTCGCCAGCGTGAGGTTCCCGGCGTGGCTCGGACGGAAGGCGGTCACATCGGCGCGAAGCCGAGTGCCGAGAAGGGCGAGGTCGCCGATCAGATCCACGGCCTTATGCCGAACGAACTCGTCCGGCCAGCGCAACGCCCCGCCCATCAGGCCCTCAGCGTCGAGCACCAGGGTGTTCTCCGCGGAGGCGCCCCGAGCAAGACCTCGTTGCTTGAGCGCGTCGGCGTCCTCCGCGAAGCCGAACGTCCGTGCCGATGCCAGGTGCTCGGCGAACGCTTCCGGCTCGACGTCGAAGGAGCCAGCTTGCCGCCCGATCAGCGGGTGATCCCATTCGATAGTGACCGTGAGCCGGAGGCTCTCTGATGGGGCCACGACATAGCGGGCATCTCCCTCCTTGACGACGAGTGCCGCCTGCGGCGAACGGACCGCTGGGCTCCCCTCGAGCTCGACCACTCCGGCGTCGGCCAGCGCCTGAAAGAGTGTCTTTGCGCTCCCATCTCCGATGGGCACCTCGGGTCCGTCGACGGCGATCACGAGATCGTCGATCTCATGCGCCGCAACCGCAGCGAGCACGTGCTCAACCGTTGCAATGGTCGTGTCTCCCTTTCCGAGCACGATACGCCGGTCGGTCTCGGTGACGCTCGAGAGCCGGACAGGAATGAGAGATGTGCCGGGGAGATCCACCCGCTGAAACACGATGCCGGTGCCGCTTGCCGCCGGCCGAAACGCGACCGACACGTCGGCGCCAGTGTGCATCCCGATTCCGCTCACGACGGCTTCCTGCGCAATCGTGCGTCGTCGATCACTCATGTCGGTCTATCATCCTTTCCAGCGTAGTGACCAGCGGGGTGAGGCGAGAGAGTGTCGCCGCCTGCCGCAGCACGGAGCGGTGGTCTCGAGCCGGGTAGCCGGAGACCGTCGAACCCGCCGGCACATCTCCGATGACCCCGCTCTGGGCCGCCACCCGAGCGCCTGCGCCAACCGTCAGATGATCGGCCAGACCGGCTTGGCCCGCAAGCATGACGTCGTCTCCCACGACGGTACTGCCCGCAATGCCCACCTGCGCCATGATGATGCAGCGGGTTCCGACGCGGACATTGTGGGCGACATGGACCAGGTTGTCGATCTTGGTGCCCGCTCCGATGACGGTATCGCCGATACTGCCCCGGTCGACGGTCGAATTGGCTCCGATATCGACATCATCGTGGATGTGGCATGTGCCGGCCTGAGGAATTCGTGCGTGGCCGTGCGGTGCCCGCACGAACCCGAATCCCGGACCGCCCACCCGGGCGCCCGAACGGACCGCAACGCGATCGTGCAGCACAGCTCCCCGATGTATCGTCGCGTGTGCATCGATGGCGCACGCATCACCGATCACCACGTCATCCTCGATCACGGCGTGTTCACCGACGGTGCAGTCAGCCCCAATGGAAACGTTGCTGCCGATCACTGCTCCGCGAGCAATGGTAATCCGGTTCTTCCACCGTGTACCATGGCCGATCGTGGCGGTCGCGTGGACGGCCCAGTCCGGCTGACCGGAGGGGACGAGGCGATTGATCAGGGAGCGCAGGGCAAGCAGCGGTTCTTCGACGATGATCAAGGTCGAGCATCCGGCTGGCTCGGAGCGGAATGCGTCTGGCAGCAGCGCCGCGGTGGCCTTGGTGTGTCGAAGCGCCTTCAGGTACCGATGTGCGCTCACGAATGTGAGATCGCCGGGGCCCGCACTTTCAAGCGAAGCGATCCCGGCGAGGTCGATATCGTCGTGCCCGACGAGCTCACCGCCGACCAGTTCCGCAATCCGGCCGGCGGTGACTGCCGCGGGAAATTGCACGTTGTTACTGCTGCGGGCTGCCCGTCAGGCGGCGCACAACCGTCGTGGTCAGGTCGAGCACGGGATCCGCAGAGACGATGTTGTTGCCTGGCGCCGCCACATCGAAGACGACCGCGAGGTTCCGTTCGGCGCGGAGCCCGTCGATCACGCGCTGAATACGATCTTCCAATGGAGCCATGAGCTCGCGCTGGCGCTCATCAGCTCGAGCGGAGTACTCCGTGGTTCGCTGTTGCAGTTGCTCGTTGAGCCGCTGGAGCTCCGACTGCTTTTCCTGACGTGCCGTCGGTGAAAGGACAATCGCCTGCTGGTTGAACGCGGTGAGCGCCGAGTCCAACTGTTGTTGCAGGGACTGCACTTCCGTGCGGTAGCTCGAGACTTCCGCATTCCACGTCGACTCGGCCTGCGCAAACCCCGGTGTTTGACGGAGAATCACCTCTGTGCTGACGTAGGCCATCCGCGCGGTGTCCTGCACCGATGCCGTTGGAATAGCGGCCGCGCCCGTTACCAGGAGGACGCCGACGGCGGTGACGGTGAGGACACGCTGTGTACGATCCAGTTTCATGGTCACGATCCTGCTGTAGGGTGAATCAAAAGAACTGTCCAAGTTTGAAGTGGAGCTTCCATCCAGGTGCCGGCTGGCCAAGGATATCGACCTTGTCGAACCCGTAGGCGTAGTCGATGCCAATAGGCCCGAGGGGGGTCACGAGACTCACGCCGAGACCGGCCCCCCGGAAGAGACGCGAGGGATTGTAGCGCTGCGGTGACGCCCACACGTTGCCCGCGTCCACGAACATGCTGGCGTAAATCGCCTGACTCACTCGGAGTCCGATCTCTCCGGTCACCGAGATGTAGGAGCCGCCAAAGGCATCGACCGTGCTAGCACGCTGCCCGCTCGAGAACGGGTCGAAGCCTTGGGGCGTGATTGAAAACTCCTCGTAGCCGCGGAGCGGAATCCCGAACTGCGTACCGCCCATTGAGAAGAGCTGTCGGAAGTGAGGCCCGACATTTCCCCACACGAAGCCTGTCTGCACGCCAAGCCCCATGAGCAACGTCATGGAACCGCCCAGCGGATCCTGCCCGCCCAGGACGGCAAGCGGCGCATACCACCGACCCTCAAAGGTGAGGCGCCGGAAATTGCCACTTCCCCCGAGGGGGCCGCCTCCTTGCGCTGCCGTGAACCGGTGCATCACGCCGCCGGTCGGAAACGGCATCCCAATGCGCGTGTCCCGCACGAGATTCAGCGACGCCATCGATAGAACGCAGTTCGCACAGAAGAACTGCGATGACAGCGTTGGGGAATCGTAGTCGCTCTGCTCGAGCGCATAGGAAGCAAACAGTCGAGTGTATCTGGAGCCACGGACCGGAAAGCCGATCTGAATGCTGCCACCGCGGGAACGGATTGTCCCCAGGTCGGCCACCGTGTATCGAAGCCGCGAATTGTGCAGGGACAAGGTTGCCGAGGTCCAGCTCCCCCGCAGCGCAGGATCGGTATAGGAGAGGTTGACGTTGTTGATGTTTCGTCCGAACTGCCACTGGAGGGACACGCGTTTGGCGCGGCCGAACAGGTTCGGCTCATCCAGGCCGATAAAACCGCCAACGCCTGTTCCCTGTCCCACCGACGCGCCGAAATTGATGTTGCCGGTATGGCGCTCCTGGACATTGAACACGACGTTGACGTCGCCTTGGTCGTTCGCGGGGTCGGTGGAGGGGACTGGAAGCGGTTGCTCAAAGAACCCGAGGTTCGAGACGTTCTGGTAGGAACGGATCAGGGCATCCTGCCGCATGACGTCTCCCGGCACCATCACGATGGCTCGCCGAATGACGTCTTCATGGGTCACCGTATTCCCACGGATGATCACCTTGTTCACGATCGCCGGCTGTCGCTCGACGATTTGCCACCGGAGATCCACCAGGTTACGACCATCGGACGCGGTTCGCCGGGTCATCGGACCAGCGATCTGCGCGTAGATGTATCCGTTGTTCATGTACAGCGTCTGGACTTCCTGCGTGGCGTTGTCCCAGCGCTCCTGATTGAAGACGGCCAGACCATCTCGGCTGCCGCCCAATCCCAGAAACCCTGCCGATCGATCGCCGAACGGGTAGTGCTGTTCGAGCCGACTGGACGGGAAGTATCGGTTCCCGACGATCTCGAAGCTCCCGACTTCGTACTGCTCGCCCTCTCGCACTCTCAGGACGAGCACGCCCTTGCCACTTTCCTCGTCGACGATCAACGTGTCATCGACGACCTGGAAGTCGATGAACCCCTGCGAAGCGTAGAAGCGTGGTAGGCGATCGCGGACGTCAGACTGGACCTTGTCGTCGCTGAAGCCGCCTCCCTGCCACCACCAGAATCCTTCAGGCTTCGTAGACATCCGGCCGACGACTTCACTGTCCGTGAATCGTTCATTCCCCTCGATCTCGACGCGGCTGACCGTCACACGGCGCCCCTCATCGATGTCGAACACGACCTGCAGGGATCCATCCGATTGCGGTAGCTCTCGCAGGGTGACGGCGGTCTGATAGTAGCCCTCGTCTTTGTAGACCGAGTCGATCGCCGCTCGGGACCGTGCTGCGTCGGCACGGTCGAACGGCCGACCGGCAAGCAGCCGGATCTTCCCGCGGACTTTGCGCTCGGACACGCTCGCGACGCCGCGCACCGACCATCCAGTGAGCAACGGCCGTTCGACCAGACTGATGCGCAGGATCTCGATGCCATCGAGGTTCGCCTGTTCGAACCGCACGTCGTCGAACTGCTTAATGCGGTAGAGCGCGCTCATGGCACGTTGCAGGTCGCGGAACCCCACTGGCTGACCCAGGGGGACATTTGCGACGGCAATGACGGTTTCGCGCGCGACACGCTGCAGCCCATCCACAGCGATGCTGTCGATCACGATTGTTTGTGGCTCGGGCTCCTGAGCCGACAGCCCCGGTGCGCCGAGCAGTCCAAGGGCAAGAGTCGCGAGTACGCGTTTCACGTCAGGCCTTAGAGCCCGAAAGTGCGCTGAACGAAAGCCGCTCGCCGTCGGGGTCGACGTCGATCTCGATCTCGTCACCTGGAGCGAACTCGCCCATCAAGATCTTGTCGGATAGTGGATCCTCCATGTACCGCTGAATAGCGCGCTTGAGCGGGCGTGCGCCAAACGCCTCATCGTACCCGTGATCCACAAGGAACGCCGTCGCGGCATCGGTTCGCGAGAGCTTGTACCCCTCGGGCGCGATGCGTTCCCCAACCTGTTGAAACAGGATGCCAACGATTTCGGCAATATGCTCGCGCGTGAGTGGATGAAAGACAATCACGTCGTCCAGCCGGTTGAGGAACTCGGGGTTGAACACTTTGTCGACCTCTTCACGGACCTTCTGCTCGATGCGCGCGAACGTGGCCTGGCTGTCGGGCTGCTCGAAGCCCATGGATTTGCCCTTTGAGATGTCCCGGCCACCGATATTGGAGGTCATGATGACGACGGTGTTCTTAAAGTCGATCTTGCGGCCGTAATTGTCGGTCAGGTGTCCCTCGTCGAGCACCTGCAATAGGATGTTGAAGACATCCGGATGCGCCTTCTCGATCTCATCTAACAGAACCACGGAGTAGGGTTTTCGTCGCACGGCCTTTGTCAGGGCCCCTGAGTCCTCGTACCCCACATATCCAGGCGGGGCGCCAATCAGCCGGCTCACGCTGAACTTCTCCATGTACTCGGACATGTCCACGCGAATGAGTGCCTGATCGTCGGCAAAGAGAAAGCGCGCGAGGGCTCGGGCCAATTCCGTCTTCCCGACGCCGGTCGGGCCGCAGAAGACAAACGTGCCAATGGGGCGTCGGGGGTCCTTGAGCCCGGCGCGCGAGCGCCGAATGGCACGGGCGATTGCGTCGATGGCCTGATTTTGGCCGACGACAGACGTGTGGAGTTCTTCCTCCATTCGCAGCAACCGCTGCGTCTCGGCCTCCTGCAGGCGCGTCACCGGTATTCCGGTCCAGCGCGACACGATGAAGGAGATCTCTTCCTCCCCGATTGTGGGACGATGGGCCTGCCGCTCCTGGTCCCACTCCTCCTGGCGCTTGCGAATGTCTGCCTGTAGCTCGCGCTCCTGATCGCGGAGCGCCGCCGCCCGCTCGAAGTTCTGGTCGCGCACGGCCTCCTCTTTCTCGCTGTTCACTCCTTCCAGTTGTTCCTTGAGACCCGCGACTTCCGGTGGAGGAACCTGGGCGGCAAGGCGCGCGCGGGCCGCGGCTTCATCGATCACGTCGATGGCCTTATCCGGCAAGAAGCGATCGGTGATGTAGCGATCCGAGAGCCGCGCGGCGCCGTCCAGAGCGTGGTCGGGGATGATCACGCGATGGTGGTCTTCGTAGCGTTGGCGGAGGCCCTTGAGAATATCGATGGTCTCATCAACGTTGGGCGGGTCCACGATGACCGTCTGGAACCGCCGCTCGAGGGCTCCATCTTTCTCGATGTACTTCCGATACTCGTTGAGCGTGGAAGCGCCGACGCACTGCAACTCCCCCCTGGCCAGCGCCGGCTTCAACATGTTCGAGGCATCGATGGCACCCTCGGCCGCGCCAGCGCCCACCAACGTATGTAGCTCGTCGATGAAGAGTACGACGTTGCGGTTCTGCGCGATCTCATTCATGACGGCCTTGAGACGCTCTTCAAACTGTCCCCGGTATTTCGTGCCCGCGATGACTGCTGCCATGTCGAGCGCCAGGACGCGGTGACTCTTCAGGGACTCCGGGCAGCTGCCGGCTGCAATGAGCTGCGCGAGGCCCTCGACAATCGCCGTCTTGCCAACCCCCGCCTCACCGATGAGCACTGGATTGTTCTTCTTCCGACGCGAGAGCACTTCGATGACTCGCTCGATCTCGGTCTGCCGGCCGATGGTGGGATCCAGCTCACCCTCGCCGGCGAGAGATGTGAGGTCGCGGCAAAAGTGGTCGAGCGCAGGAGTCTTTGACTTCTTCTCGGATCGAGGTGCCCCCGGTGGAGCCTGACCTTTCGAGCCGGCCGGCATGTCGGAGCCCAGCAGGCGGAGGGTCTCCGCACGGGCCTGTTCGAGATTGACGCCCGCGTCGCCCAAGACCTGAGCCGCGATTCCCTTCTCTTCTCGCAAAAGGCCGAGGAGGAGGTGCTCCGTGCCGACATAGGAGTGGTTGAGCTCGCGAGCCTCGCTCATCGCGAGCTCGAGCACCTTCTTAGCCCGCGACGTGTAGGGAAGGTCCGGCCCCTCCGGCGCAGGAGCTTTGCCCTTCTTGACCGTCTCTTCGATCTTCTGCTGAATGTCGTCGAGATCGACATTGAGGTTGGCCAACACTGCCGCGGCAACGCCCTCGCCTTCGCGAATGAGGCCCAGCAGGATGTGCTCGGTGCCGACGTACTCGTGATGCAGCCGGGCGGCTTCTTCCCGCGCCATCTGCAACACCTTCCGCACTCGGTCCGTGAAGTTGTAGCCGTTCATCAGTCCTTTACACTGTCGAAGTTACGCCGCACGGTCGGTCCGAATCACTCGGGCCGGGCCGCGTCCGTTTCCAGCATCTGACGTACGAAGCTCGCCCGGCTCACGGGAAGCTCTGGATCAGAGAGTGCTCGTCCATCCTGGGCCGCCAAGTGGGCCGGCTGCGTCATGATCAGCAACTTGTTCAACGTGTATACACTCACGCCGCGAATCAGGTTCAGCCCGACGCCCAGCCGAACGCCGCTGAGCAGGTTCATGGTTTCCTCGAACGAGAGGCTTCGCGCGTACCGGAGCAACCCGTACGCTCGCCAGACCTTGTCTGCAATGACCGCAGGGGCTTCCCGCTGCAGGACGTCGCGAGCCTGTTCCTCGTAGTCGACCACCTGCCGAACCATCGAGGCGAGGTGATCGAGAAGGTCCTCCTCGGACTTTCCTAGGGTCGTTTGATTTGACAACTGGAAGAAGTTTCCCACGACCTCACTTCCCTCTCCATACAGGCCTCGGAACGTCAAGCCGACCTGGGCGAGGCCCTGCAGGACTTTGCCAATCTCCTTGGTGAGCACGAGTCCCGGCAGGTGAATGAGCACCGAGGCTCGCAGTCCCGTGCCGGCATTGGTCGGACAGGCCGTCAGGTAGCCGAACTCGGGATGAAAGGCAAAGGGGAGGACGCTTCCGAGCTCGGTGTCGAGACGCTCGATCTCGCGGTGCGAATGGACGAGATCGAACCCGGACCTCAGAGCCTGCATCCTCAGATGGTCCTCTTCGTTCACCATGACGCTGACGTCGCCGTTCGTGAGCAGCGTTGCGCCGGCTCGCACCTGGGTCTGACGCTCGAGGCCTGCGAGTTCTCGGGAGATCATGTGACGTTCGTGCAGCAGCTGGCGCTCGATGAGCTCCAGATCGTCGATCGGGTACAGCGCCGCATCCCCCAAAACGCTCGTTTGGCTGGCCGCATCTCCAACTTGTGCCCGAGCGGCCATGAGCTCATCGGGTCCGGCTCGTCCCGTGAAAGGGCGACCCTGGAGGTTGCGTGCCAGCCTCACGCGAGAGGACAGCACAATGTTGCTGTCCGGCCCGCTTCCATCGAGCCACGACAGCCCCCCATCGGGCAGCAAACTGAAGTCGACGGTCATTCCAATGCCCTAATGCGGTCCCGGAGCTCCGCCGCCAGCTCGAAGTTCTCGGCCTCGACTGCCCGGCGGAGCTGCTCCCGTAGCTCGGCGTTGAGCTTGTCCGGCTCCGCCGTCTGCGTGGGCGTTGCCGGGAGGTAGAGCTTACCCGTGTGCACATTCGAGCCGTGCACGCGGCGCAGGAGCTCGCGAAGCTGCTGCTCAAAGGCCGCGTAGCAGTGCGCGCAGCCAAGGCGCCCAGTGTCGCGGAAGTCCTGGAGCGTGGCTCCGCAGAACGTGCAGCTGCCGGCATCCGCATCGGCCGGGAGAGCCGCAGCTGCCCCCTGCCCAACCGACGCGAGGAATCCGGACAGCGGGAGCTTGGCTACTGACGCGCCCGTTTGCACGCCCTTCTCGGCAGCGCACTGCTCACACAAATGCGCTGTCGTGACCGAGTTACCCTCGATCTGCGTCAGGTGGATGGCCGCCGGCCGCTCGCCGCAGTTATCGCACTGCATCAGGACATGACCGTGTTGGGCTCGTGTTCGTGGAGTTGCC
The DNA here is from genome assembly GCA_039588055.1 of Gemmatimonadota bacterium. Taxonomy (GTDB): domain Bacteria; phylum Gemmatimonadota; class Gemmatimonadetes; order Gemmatimonadales; family GWC2-71-9; genus JAOTVV01. The sequence goes on from JBDHAN010000027.1 coordinate 17,538, forward strand.
CGTTTCGGAGCTCGAGCACTCGATCGGCGCGGCCAGCCACACTGCGATTGTGGGTCACAACGACCAGAGACGTCTCCATGCTGCGCGCCAGGCCGAACAGCAACTCGTTGAGCTGCCCGCTGTGGAAGTCGTCGAGATTCCCGCTCGGTTCGTCGGCGAGCAGAACGAGAGGGTCGTGGACCATTGCGCGAGCCACCGCACACCGTTGCTGTTCCCCACCCGACAGCTCGGCCGGCCGATGGGTCATGCGGCCTGCCAGATCGACGGCCGCAAGCAGCTCCTCAGCCCGACGTCGAGCGACCTGCTCAGACTGGCCGGCGATCAAGAGCGGCATCATCACGTTCTCCACCGCCGTGAACTCCCTGAGCAGGTGATGAAACTGGAACACGAAGCCAACCTTCCGATTCCTCAGTTCGTCACGCATCTGCTCCGAGAGCGCCGTGTATGCCAGGCCGTCGAGCACGATGTCTCCGCCCGTCGGCTCGTCGAGAGCGCCAAGCAGGTGGAGCAGCGTGCTCTTGCCGGCCCCGCTCGCTCCAACGATGGCCACGACCTCTCCCCGCTGGATGTCGAGGTTCACGTCCGTCAGGACCGTCACGGGCTGGTTGTCACCGCCTCGGTACGTCTTTCGCACGTTTCGCGCGTGGAGCATTGCAGTCACTCGTACCGAATAGCGTCTACGGGGTGCAGCATCGCAGCCTGTCGTGCCGGATACAGCGTTGCCAGCGTGGCCACCGTGATGCTCGCGACCACAATGATTATGAGATCTACCGGGTCGACCTGAACCGGCAAATGGTCGATGAAATATACCGAGGGATTGAGTTCCACGATCCGTCCGCGGTCGACGAGACGTGCCAGCACGAGTCCCAGCACGGTCCCAAGGGCGGTGCCGAGGCTACCGATCACCAGGCCCTGGTACACAAACACTCGACGGATCTCGCGAAGGGGCAGTCCCATTGCACGGAGAATTCCGATCTCCCGTGTCTTGTCGCGCACGAGCATCGTAAGCGTGCTCACGATATTGAACGCGGCTACGATCACGATGAGCAACAGGATGGTGCCCATCGCCAGCTTCTCCAGTTGGAGGGCCGAAAACAGCGACTGGTTCTGCTCCTGCCAATCAAGGGTGCGGAAGGGATAGCCAAGCTGCTCTTCGAGCTCGAGTCCGACACGCGGCGCGAGCCACGGGTCGGTGAGACGGACTTCGAGGCCGGACACCGCCGAATCGAGTCCCTGGAATTGCTGCGCCATCTCTCGGGACAGGATGGCATACGAGTTGTCATACTCGTACATGCCCGTCTCGAACCGTCCCGTCACCTCGAACGTCCACCACTTCGGCACGAACGCGCCGAGCGCCGAGTTGAATCGACTCCCCACCGGCGAGATCATCGTCACGCGATCGCCGTCGAACGCGGATAGTCGCTCGGCAAGCCGTCTGCCGATCACAATGCCGCCATCGACGGCTGCGCTCTCGGTTCGGAAGCGAAGGTCGCCGCTCAGAAACCGTCCCGCCAGTGGTGTGACCGACGTGGATCCGGTATCGCTTTCGATTCCCAAGACGTACACACCCTCGGCGTAGTCGGCCCCCGCGGTGAGCAGTCCCTGGCTCAGCACGAACGGCGCGGCGGCTTCGACCTGGGGATGAGCCAGGACGCTGTCCCGTACCTGGCGCCAGTCGTCCATTCGCAAGCCACGTCCATAGGTCAGCACGCGGAGATGCGGGCTCGCGACGAGAATCTTGTCCCGTAACTCGTTTTGCAGGCCGTTCATCACGCCCATGACCACGATCAGCGCCATTACCCCTACGGTAACTCCACCAGTTGCAATGATGGTGATGAGTGACACCAGCCGGGACGACCGACGACTCCGCAGGTAGCGCGAGGCGAGCGTTACATCCAATCGACTCACGCTTCGGGCCTCAACGTTGGAAAGAGAATCACGTCACGGATCGATGTCTGGCCACCTAACAGCATCACGAGCCGATCGATGCCTAACCCACATCCGCCCGTGGGCGGCATGCCATATTCAAGTGCCCGCACATAGTCTTCGTCCACCATGTGGGCCTCGGCATCTCCGGCAGCTTTCGCCGCTCGCTGAGACTCGAACCGCGCGCGCTGGTCGTCCGGATCGTTCAGCTCACTGAACGCGTTGGCGAGCTCACGGCCGTTGATGAAGAGCTCGAATCGTTCGGCGAGGTCGGGGTTCCCGCGTTTGTGCTTGGCCAGCGGCGACAGCTCGATCGGATAGTCGATGACGAGGGTTGGCTGTTGCAGGTGAGGTTCGACGTATTCCTTGAAGACCTCATCGATGAGCTTGCCGCGCGGCAGCGGATCGATGTCCGGGATGTCGCGCTTCCGCAGAAGATCACGCAACGCATCGTCACCGGTGTTGCCAAGAGCGACTCCTGCGTGACGCTCCACGAGGTCCAGAAAGCGCAGCCGCGGCCACGGCGTCGTGAAGTCGAATCGTGTGCCGAACCGTTTGATAACCGGCCCTCCCTCGAGCTCTGTCACGAGTCCGAGCAGCATGGCCTCGAGCGTGTCCATCACGTCCTCGTAGTCGGCGTAGGCCGCGTAGAACTCGAGCATCGTGAACTCGGGGTTGTGCAGTCGGTCGATGCCCTCGTTCCGAAAATCCTTGCCGATCTCGTACACCCGCTCGATGCCACCGACAATGCACCGCTTGAGATAGAGCTCGGTGGCGATGCGCAGGTAGAAGGTGGTGTCGAGCGCATGGTGCTCGGTGGTAAACGGTCTGGCGAGTGCGCCGCCATAGATGGGCTGCATGACCGGGGTCTCGACTTCGAGGTAGCCGCGGGCGTCGAGGAATGCCCTGATGAACTGAATGATCTTGGCCCGGAGGTGAAACACGTCGCGTGTGTCCGGATGGGCCAGAAGATCCGCGTAGCGTTGCCGGTACCGCATTTCGGTATCGGCGAGTGCGCCGTGCTGCTCGCCACTGGCGTCCTCCTTCCCGATCGGCGGTGGGCGGAGTGCCTTGGCGAGGAGCGTGACGGCCTCGGCATGTACCGTGACTTCGCCGGTCTTGGTCCGGAACATGTAGCCGCGGACGCCCACGACGTCGCCGAGGTCCAGGAGCCTCACCAGGTCGTATGCATCTTCCCCAACGTCGTCCCGGCGAAAGTAGACCTGCAACGGTCCCGTCGCATCCGTGACGTGTACGAAGGTGGTCTTGCCATGCCCGCGTCGAGAGACGATCCGCCCGGCCACGGTCACCGTCTGCCGCTCTGCGTGCTCCGCGGCGGCCAGTGCCTCAGCCATCGTGTGCTCGCGCTCATACGAGTACGCGAATGGCTCGATCCCGCTGGCCCGAAGCTGCTCGAGCTTTTCACGGCGCGCTTCCTCGACAAACGACCGATTGGACTCGTTCACGCCGCGCGACTCCCGAACCGCTTCAAGAACGTCTCGATGAAGGCGTGGATATCTCCGTTCATGACACTCTGAACGTCCGACACCTTGAGCTCCGTGCGGTGGTCATTCACCATCGTATACGGTTGAAACACGTATGATCGAATCTGGTTACCCCAGCTGATATCGGTCTTGGTGGATTCCACTTCCGCTCGCTTCTTTTCGCGTTCCTCGATGGCCCGCTGGTAGAGCGCAGCCTTGAGCATCTTGAGGGCCGTCGCACGGTTCTTGTGTTGGCTTCGCTCCTGCTGACAGGACACGGTCACGCCCGTCGGAACGTGGCGGAGGCGCACGGCAGAGTCCGTCTTGTTGACGTGCTGCCCGCCGGCCCCAGATGCTCGGAACGTCTCCATCTCGATGTCGTCGTCGCGGATGTCGATTTCGACGGTATCGTCGACCACCGGGTAGACGAAGATTGACGCAAACGACGTGTGCCGCCGGGATTGCGCGTCAAAGGGCGAGATCCGTACCAGTCGGTGCACCCCTTTCTCCGCCTTGAGATAGCCGTAGGCGTACTCGCCGCGAACCTCCATGGCCACCGACTTGATCCCCGCCTCTTCCCCCGCCAACAGGTCAAGCACCTGGACGGCGTACCCGCGACGCTCGGCCCAGCGCGCATACATCCGCATCAGCATCTCGGCCCAGTCCTGGGACTCGGTACCGCCAGCTCCCGGGTGAATCGTGAGTAGGGCATCACGCTGGTCGTCCGGGCCTTGGAGCATCCCCTGGAGCTCGAGTGACTCGATCCCGGTCCGAAGCTTCTCGGCTTCCTCAGCGAGGCCGTGCTCGAGGTCGGCGTCGTGCTCCTCCGCCAGCAACGCGGCAAGCTCGTTGGCATCCTGTAGGCGGGCGGTGAGGTCTTCGAAGGGCTCGGTCCAGCGCTTGAGACGTCGGACCTCTTCCACGGCGGACCTCGCCTTGGCGGCGTCATCCCAGAACCCGGGTGCCGCCATCGACGATTCGAGTTGGCTCAGATGGGAACGCTTGTGATCGAGGTCAAAGATAACCTCGGAGTTCGTCGAGTCGCCGCTGTAGCTCGGTCAGTTGTCCGGCGGAATCTTGCAGCATCAGCACTCCTGCGTCTTCCCAAGGCTATAAGCATCGAGCCGCCCCTCCCCGGCTGGAAGCGACGGCTCGCGGAACGCCGTGAAAGATAAGCGGGCTCTAGGCCACGGCCAATCGCCCGCGAGTCAGAAGATCTGCTGGCCGCCGGCCAGAATCTCGTTCAGCGCTTCCTTGAAGAACGTGGTGGAGTTGGCCAACTCCGCCCCCACCTGGTCAACGTATTCCTCCCAGCTCTTCTGAATCTCCTCTTCAAAGGCCTCCTTGATATTCCCCGCCGCCAAGGCCTGCTGCCGTTTTTCCGGCTGATACACGATCATGTCGGACACTAGGGCCCGGGCGAGCCGCCTCGCCTTCTGACGCGGATCGCGCGCGAGGAATGGATTGACCGGGGCCTTTCGCTCGGTGACAGGGGCGACTGGCTCGAGCGGGGCCACCTCTGGTGTGCTTGGCACCGGCGGTTCCGTGGCAGGTGCCCCAGGCGCGGGCCGGAATACCGGTGCGCTGGGTCGGGCGCTGGGTGCCTCGTCAGGCGGAGCGAGTTCCTCGACCGGCTCCTCATCTGGCGGCACCAACGTGGGTCCCGCAGGCTCTTCAGGCGGTGGGGCAATGAACGGCTCAGGTGGGACCGCCACCGGCGTGAGCGGTTCCACAACCGGTTCCGGGGCTGCCACGACCGGTTCGGTCGGCAAAGCTATCGGCTCCGGTGGTGCGACGGGGGTCGGGGGCGCGCTGGGACCGGGTCCGAATATCGGGCGGGTGACACGAGGCCGTGACGCCGGTCGGACCGGTGTCACCCGCCGGGGCTGAGGTGGCGTTGGTCGGGGCGGCATCGCGGCCCGGATTGGGGCAGCTGTTGCCCGCCCGGCGTCATTCGACGGCGCTGTCGGCGCCATTTCTGCTCCATCGAGCCGAACGTCGATGACCTCCGAGCATACGGTGCACCGCGCCTTCACCCCTCCGGCGGGCACCTTGTCGGGGTCAACGCGGTAGACAGTCTCGCAAGCGGCACAGCGAACGTTCATCGTCTCGAACTCCAGTACCTATTGATCCGCGTCCCGGCGCCGGTCGACCACGAACACTGAACCGGGAAGCGTCTTGGCATAACTCTTCATTTCAGTCGCCAGCTCGCTCACCTCAGCGGGGTGGGTAAACCGACGCCGTTCGTTGGTCACAATTCCGATCGACAACGTCATCAGCGGGACCCGATGCAGATGGCCCCGCCGGTCCTTTCCAAAGAAGTAGCCCGCTCGGCGATCCTGCGCGTTGTACTGAAACGGGATCAGTGCGTCGAATACGGCGACCACTTCTCCACAGACTTCCTGAATCATGTCCAGCGGGAGGACCATAATGAAATCGTCACCACCGATGTGCCCGACGAATCCATCCCGCGGACTCATGCCTTTGACGACGTCCCGCAGGATCCGAGACAGAATAAAGATAACGCGATCACCGTCGTAGTAGCTGTAGCGATCGTTGAACTCCTTGAAGTGATCGAGATCGGCGTAACAGACGGCGAAGAGGATGTTCGCTTCGAGCCGTATCCGGATCTCACGCTCGATTTCGGTGGTGCCCGGAAGCCTCGTCGAGGGGTGCACGGCAACGTTCCGCTCCGTGCGCGAGAGGAGTACGCCGAGCCGGCTCCGTTGTTCCGCTGGGGCAACGATCGGGGTGAGGACCTCGTCTGCTCCGGCGTCGAACCACTCTCGAACTTGGTCCGATCCGTGGTGCCCCGAGACAAAGGCGATTGGCACGATGGCGGTATAGGGGTCGCCCTTGAGCGACCGACACACGTCTACGCCGGTGTTCCCGCCGTCTGCGTCGATGATGATGAGCGCGGGAGGGCTTCTGAGCGCGGCGGTCTCGACCTCGTGGGCGTCCTGGATCGCGATGAGCGGAATGGGCAATTCCTCCGCCCACGCCGAGACCAAATCGGGTGCGGGACGCTCAGTTGGCGAGAAATAGATGACCGTCGGACGCGTCCGCACCAATCTTCCCCGAGTCTCCTAATTGCCCGAATCAGCGAAACTTAGGGTTCCCCGACTGCCAAGTCAAATGAGCCTAGAATCCGATTTGAACCACCGTTTGCCACGCCAAGTCGGTGCCTCGCCGGTTCGGGCCGATGATAGTGCTGACGGACATTCGGGGCCCGTTGCGCGAAAGGCGGTTGGTGATCACGGCGTCAACGGCGCTGAGGAGATGGTTCACCAACAGCAACCCGAGCTGCTGGGTCGCCTGTCGAAAGCTCTCATCACTCTGCTCGATCGTCTGCCGGAAGAGATCCTGCTCGAGCCCAGCGTTTCGCCATGACCAGCGAAAGTCCGGACCGACGGCGCGTGCCCGATAGAAGGCGAGCGCCCGTTGGTATTCCTCCGAATTGGGCTCTGGCAGCGAGTCAGGATCGGCGAAGAAGGTGCGCCTCGCGAGATTCCAGATCGAACCGTTGAAGGTCCGCGGATCGTCGGGTGGTGCGATCGTGGGGCTGGGATCGGTGTCGAAGGGTCCACTCTCGATAAACGTCGCGAGCTGCTCGAAGTACGAAAACGCTGTGTCGCGATCTGCGGGGCCAAAGGGCGCGCGTGCAACGGTAAACGCCAGGTCGCGGTAGCGATCTCCCTCCCGTCGGCCCTCGGCCTGAAAGCCGAAGAACCTCACGAGCAGGAGCGCCTCCATCGCCATGTATACCACACCTCGATCGCGGCCGGTGATCAGCTGTCCGCTTCCCGGGACGAGCAGTGACGCGAGAGGCGGCAGCCATGCCGGCGGCGATCGCGGCGCACCGGGGCCCTGCTCGAGTGTTGTCGGGGCATCGTGCGCGACCCACATCGGTGCTGCCCGTTGCCCGCTGCCGCTCGACGGCCAGAGGACGAGGATGAGGACGGCGCCCGCAGCGGCCGCGCGCAGCACCTACAAGGTGGCTCGAAGGGAGATGTGCACGGGCTCGTCGAAGCTCGAGGAGTCGAAGAACACTCGCGCGAAGTCAAACGAGAAGCGGCCGAACTGCAGGCCCACCCCAACCGACGGACCGGAACTCTCGGAGTGCAGAAACGCGTATCCGGTACGCAGCCGCACGACGTCGCCGTAGCCCAGTTCCACGCCCACATGCGCTTCGGGACTGTTGTATTGTCCCCAGCTGTCTTGCAGGTCCAGGAGGAGCCGTGCATCGAGCGGTTGTGGCATGTCGGCCGATTGCTGGAGCACGACGCGGTACACAGCGCCAAAATGCACGCGCGTCGGGAGCGGATCGGCCTGCTCTTTGTTCTCGAGTTGCAGATCGAATCCGGCATGCCGCACGGCCACCCCGATGCGCAGGTCGTCGGCCGTGCCAAACCCGTATTGCAGGCCGACATCCACGCCGTGCGTCGTCCCGACGATCGAGCGGGCAATCCCACAGTCGCCCGAACAATCCTGGCGGAACTGGATCAACTTGTAGTTGAGGCCGATGCTGAGATCAGCAGCGATCTCCGTGGCATATGACGCGAGCAGCTCCAGGTTCTTGACCGAGATCCTGCCTATGGCGGGACCGGGTCCCGGGACGACTTCCTGACTCCCGAAGTCGACCAAATAGGCGGCCAGGCCCACGATGCCCAGATGGTTGGCGTCGAGATAACCGGCGAGAATCGTGTTGTCTGAGGCGAACGTCGACGTGTAATGGAGGGCAACCTCGCTCGACGGTAGGCGTGTCAAACCGGCCGGATTCCAGAACGCCGATTCGCTGGTGCCCCCGTCGGCGATCGCGGCCTGGCCCAAAGCGGCCGCACGGGCCCCGACAGGCAGGAGGAGGAAGGTAGCCCCACCCTCCTCAGGCGCTGAGACGTCCTGGGCCGTCGCTAATGCCGTGCCGCCGAGGCACAGCAGGACGAGCGCGACCTCAGTACGCCGTAGCCTCATCGATCAACATGATCGGGATGTCGTCCTCGACTGCATAAATCAGTCGGCACGCAGGGCACACCAACTGTTCGCTGGGCTCCGTGCGGTGCTCCAACTCACCTTTGCACTTAGGGCAAACGAGGATTTGTAGCAGTTCGGGCGATAGGCTCATGATTTCCTCGTGGTGGGGGGACGGAAGCCAAGCTCACGCAGCAAGTGTGGGGAGGCACGCCATTTGGGCAACACCTTCACCCACAGATCAAGAAAGACGCGTGTGCCAAGCAGATCCTCAATTTGCTGACGAGCCAGCGCCCCAAGACTCTTTATCGTTCGACCGTTGGCTCCGATAACCATCCCTTTCTGAGACTCACGTTCTACGTACAACGTCACACGAATATATACCGGTTCCGAAGACTCCCGAAACTCGTCCACGTGCGCTGCGAGCGAGTATGGCAGCTCCTCGCGCAGCAACTCGAAGGCGGCTTCCCGGACGAATTCTGCAACAAAGAAGCGCAGTGGTTGTGTGCTCATGTCGTCCGGATCGTAGTGGAAGGGTCCGACGGGAGCCTGTGCGCGGCACCACGCAAGGAGCTCGTCGATTCCCTGACCCGTGACCGCGCTGATGGCAAACGACGAGTCGGTTTTGGGAACCGCGTCGGCGTTTACCGTGTCGATGGCCGTATAAACCGTTGCCACGCGATCCGTGCGAACCGTGTCGGTCGGCACCAGGTCTTCGAGGGCATCGGCGGGAGCGTCAGTCACTCGGTGCAGATGCAGTATCGCGTCCGCATTCCGCAACACGTCCAGGGCCTCCTGCAGCATGGTCTGCTGCAGGAGGTAATGTGGCTCCAGAAGCCCAGGCGGGTCGACGAACACGAGTTGGCTGTCGCCCTCCGTCCGGATTCCGATCACCCGTTGCCGTGTTGACTGCGGCTTGGTGCTGGTAATGGCCAGTTTCGTACCGACGAGCGCGTTGAGCAAGGTGGACTTCCCGGCGTTCGGCTTACCGGCCAGCACGATCGTTCCGCAGCGGGTGGGGTTGTCTTGAGACATCGGGTGGGAAGCTACGGGCGCCGCGTCTTTGCGGAAGAGGTTTGGCACGCGAAACGGGGACGGGTCGTCAATCCCGTCCCCGTTCGCGGGACCGAACTCGGAGCGTGCTCGCTACGCGCCGTTCTTCTTCATGAGCTACTCATGCCTGGCATCCGCGCCCTGCCGCGCCACAGTGACCACGCTCACGACCGTCGTTGCCGGTGGTAAAGACACGTACGACTTCGCGCCTGTCGTAGGAGGCAGCGGTCTCGAAAATGAATGCCACACCGAAAACACACTTCATCCGCGTCGCTCGCCTGCTCCACAAGAGTGATCGACAGCCGATCCAACAAGTCGCCGGTCTGCTGCATCTCGTCTTCGGAGAGCGACGCAAACACATGCTTCAAGGCCGCATTTGCGGCTTCGTCGTATCGCGACAGCAGCTCACATCCCGCGTCCGTGAGTGAGAGCTGTACGGCGCGGCGGTCATCGCTCGCCTCGGCGCGATCGACGAAGCCGCGACGAACGAGGCGGTCGACGGCGCGGCTGGCCGCCGCGGTGCTGACGCCCATGAACTGGGCCAAGTTGCTCACCGAATAGCCACCGGTCGCCGCCACCATCTTGAGCAGCTTGAGTTGTGAGAAAGTGACCTCGGACCTGGAGATGTCCTTCAACTGGTCAGCCATCAGGTCATTGACGGTGGATGTGAACACCTGTGCGCTTCCCAGGAAGTCCACCACACGTTGTATCTGGTGTGCGTTGTTCATGGACACGCTCGGATTGGGACCCGGCCGCGGCACCATCGGAGGACGAAAGCCCACGAGGTCGGCCAACGATTCTAAACGACGTTAAATGTAGACTGGGGTAAATACTGGAACAAGTAGCTGACATAGCTTCTATGCGGACGCGAGTTTCGGGGGACGGATGGCGTTGAGACGAGAAGAAGCCCGCCCCGGCGTACCGGGACGGGCTCCTATTGAGAGGCTGGCAACGGCCTACTCTCCCATGCCCTCACGAGCATAGTACCATCGGCGCTGACGGGCTTAACTACCGTGTTCGGGATGGGAACGGGTGTGGCCCCGTCGCGCTAGTCGCCAGCCATAAACCTGTCAGCCAACAGCCATTAGCTGTCAGCTGAAAATCCTAATGGTCCATTGGATGGATGGTGCTGGAATCCCACGTAAGGGGAAGAGATCAAGCTTCACGGGCGATTAGTACGGCTCGGCTGAAGCGTTTGCACGCCTTGCACCTGCCGCCTATCAACGTGGTCGTCTTCCACGGCCCTTCAGGAACCTTGCGGTTCAGGAGTGTTCATCTTGGGGCAGGCTTCCCACTTAGATGCTTTCAGCGGTTATCCCTACCCGACGTCGCTAGCCGGCGATGCCACTGGCGTGACAGCCGGGACACGAGCGGTCAGTCCGACCCGGTCCTCTCGTACTAGGGTCGGGCCCCCTCAACACTCCAACGCCCACCACGGATACAGACCGAACTGTCTCACGACGTTCTGAACCCAGCTCA
>JBDHAN010000028.1:0-21435 GCA_039588055.1 Gemmatimonadota bacterium
ACCACGAGGGCTCCAATGCCCGCGCCGTACAGCCAGCATCCGCGGTTTGTGACGGGCGACGTGACCATGTCGGTAGCCATGTAGACCGCCCCTAGCATGAGCCCGCCAGAGAACAGCATGAACGCCGAGTCCGGATAGCGCACTGGGTCGAGGAGGTTGAGCCCGCCCGCGAGCACGGCAACTGTCGCGAATATCGCGATTGGAATCCGCCAGTTGAGGTAGTTACGCCACGCGAGATAGGTGCCGCACAGCAGGATGACGATTCCAGCCGTCTCACCGAGCGAGCCCTCGGTGGCCCCGACGGCCAATCGCCACAGGTCGGTGGTCGTCTGTTCGAACTTCTGGAGTCCGAGCGGCGTGGCGGTTGTTACCACGTCCACTTCGCGCGGGGTCATGAGCGGCAATGCGAGATTGTCACCCCGCAGCTGCCACCAGTTCTCGCGGATGACCGGCCAGGTAGTGAGCGCGACCGGAAAGGCGGATTGGAGAAACGCGCGTCCCAAGAGTGCCGGGTTGAAGATGTTCTGGCCCAATCCGCCGAAGACGAGCTTGCCAAACCCGATCGCAAACACGCCGCCGACGAACGCCATCCACATTGGGAGCCCGGCCGGCAAGCACAGTCCGAGCAGCAGTCCCGTAATCACAGCGGAGCCGTCCCCAATCGCACCTTTGGAGCCGAACGCCCACTCGGTCGCTAGACACCCGGCGAGGCTTGCTCCAATGACCAATAGGGCGCTCGGTCCGAAGTAGTAGATCGCCACGACGACGATCGGCACCAGTGTGGCGTTCACAGTCCACATGATCTGCGGCGTGGTATCCTTCTCCGCGAGATGGGGCCACGCCGTGATCAGGAGCCGCGGACTCGTCATGCCGCCACCGGGTGCTTCTTGAGGTGGTTCTTAGCGAGCGCAAACAGCTGCGTCAGCGGGATGTTCGAGGGGCACGTGTATCCGCAGCAGCCGCACAACATGCAGTCCATGAGGTTGTACTCCTTGACCATCCCCTCATAGCGGTCGACCATCGCGAGCTGTCCGAGCGCCTGCGGATTGAGAAACACCGGACACGCATCCAGGCAGTGGCCGCATCGAATGCACGGGTAGGATTTGTGTGGCTTGACGTCGGCATCGGTAAGCACGATCACACCCGTCGTGCCCTTCATGATGGGAACCTCGTGGTCGCCGACTGCAGCGCCCATCATGGGTCCACCGAACACGATCTCGCGCGCATCGTCGGTCATACCGCCGCACGCGGCGATCACGTCGCCCACCTTGGTGCCAACAGGGACAGTCAAGTTCGAAGGGCGCTGGATACCTCGCCCGGTGACGGTGACGATCCGCTCGATCAGCGGAAGCCCCGTCTCGAATACCTCCGCAATCGTGGCGACCGAGGCCACGTTGTGAACCACGACACCGACGTGCATCGGGAGCTTGCCTGACGGTACCTCACGGTCGAGCAGCGCCTTGATCAGCATCTTCTCGGCGCCCTGAGGATACTTCACGGTCAGCGTGTGCACCGACACGTCCACATCGGTCGGGAGCGTGCGCTCCAATGCGGCTGCAGCGTCGGGCTTGTTCTTCTCGACCCCGATCATAACGCGGTCGACCCCGAGGCACCGCATCATGAGGCGGATCCCCAACTGCACCCGCTCGGGATACTCCACCATCGTGCGGTGATCGGTCGTGAGATACGGCTCACACTCGCATCCGTTGATAACGATCGTGTCGATCTCCACGTCCTTGGGTGGCATGAGCTTGACGTGCGTGGGGAACGCGGCGCCACCGAGGCCGACGACACCGGCGTGACGAACCGCTTCGACGAGTTGCTCCCGGCTCAGGCCATGCCAGTCTGGGATGATGCGTTTTCGAGGCACCTGGGCCGAGTATGGCGCGACCTCGAGACGAATGGCAGGCTGGTAGCTACCGGATGCGTGCGGCCACAACTCGACGCCGGTAACCGTCCCGGCAGCCGACGCGTGAATCGGTGACGAGATGAACCCGTCGGCTTCACCGATGAGATCGCCTCGCTCGACGCGATCGCCGGCGCGCACGATCGGCTTCGCCGGTTTCCCCGTGTGCTGGCTCAAGGGTAGCACGACCTCATCGGGGAAGGGCATGCGACGGATGGCGACACCCGCCGTGAGTTCCTTGAACTCCGGCGGATGCACGCCGTGCCGGAACCGCATCCGTCGAGGCATCGGCTACCTCAGTTGAACGGCTCCGCCCGTTTTACCCACTTGGCGAGGTCCTTCTCCTTCGGGTTGAGCGGGGTGCCCGGGTGGATGATTCTGACCGGGCATTTCTCTGCCGCCTGCACTAGCTGCTTGAAGGTCCCTGCCTTGGGATCTTTGATATACGCCTGCTTCTTGTCGTTGTATGCGAACAACTTCCTGTTCATTTTTGTGCACTCATCGCACGTGGTGCAGCGTGCCGAGTCGATGTACGGCTCGAGGGCGAGGCCCTCCTCCTCCACTTCTACTGCGGCGGGTGCGGCAGCAGCGGCAGGAGCCGCAGTGGCTACCGGAGCCGTCGCGACAGCGGCACCCCCACCGAGATCGACACCGCCTTCCAGCCTGAGGGGCTCGATCGGGAGACTCTGCACCTCGTTCAAGAGATCGGCGATGGTACGGTGACCGTTCCCGGCGCGCACCAGCCCCTCGGCCAATCGTCGCGCGACGATGGCCGGGTACCGCGCTTTCAGGTCAGCCATCTTGGCTTCGTATTCGGCCCGAATCGTCTCTGCTTCACCACTGAACTCGGTCTCCGCTGCATCGGAAACGTCCTCGTCGAGGCCGGCCATCTCCTTGAGCAGATTCCACACGGCCAGACGATCTTCGGCCAACGTCACGATCTCTGACGAGACCGAGAGCCTCCCGAGCCTCCGGTCGCGATCGAGCACATAGATGAACGGCGTCGTCTCGGCCCGGTCGTCCGGCCCCAGGTTGAGGTACTCGTGGAAGAGCGTGAGCTCCTCGACGTCGGCATCGGCCGGAACACGCCTGAAGTGTTTCTTGAAGCGCCCCTCGGTCGCTGCCCAATCGGCCACCGTCAAAGGGAGGGAGATGGACTGTTCGTTCCCCTCGTCGTCGATATACGAGAGCTCATACTCGGGCCAGACGTCGTCGATGTCCGGGTTGCCGTCCAAATCGAGACGCTCCGACATCTTGTCTCCGGCCGCGGGGTCGTAGACGAGAATCGGATACGAGCGGCTCTCCAGCGAGAGCTTCGCCGCATAGGGCGCCTGATCGTCGCCCGTTCCGTGTTCGGGTGGGCAGGGGCAATGCATGGCCAGCACGGTCGGGTAGCGCGACTGTAGGCCCTTGAGCACGCCGGCGAGCAGGTGCGACGGGTTGGCAGCGGACGCCTGGAGCACGAACACGTTGCGATGTGCGATCGTGACCAGCGCGAGCTCCTTGCGCGTCTCTTCCTTCCCGTGCTGCGCTTTGCCGTATGCGGCCATGTCGCTCACCTGGCCAGTGAAGCCCGATGTGCATGCCTGACCGCCCGTATTGGAATAGACCTGCGTGTCCAGCACCATGACACGAATCGGCTTCCCCGACGCCAAGAGCCGCGACAGGTTCTGGAACCCGATGTCCAGCATGGCGCCGTCGCCGCCGGTCGCGAAGATCGGCGGGCAGAGATCGAATTCCGCTTCGCTGAACTGATGCCAGTTGAACGCCGTGAAGAAGGGCTCGTGTGCCTCTGTGCCGTACTCGTCGTCGTTCAGTTCGAGTTCGGCCCGCCGCACGGCGATGAAGCCGTCGGCCATCTTGCGCATGTGTCCTTCGAAGATGCCGATGGCGATCGACGGCGCGTCCTGGAAGAGATGATTGACCCAGGGGAATGGATACGGATTGAAGGGATACGTGCTTCCCCACACCGACGAGCACCCGGTGGCGTTCGTCATTGCCATGTTCGAACGCCCCTTGCCGGTCGGGCCCTCGGTGTAGCGCCACCGAAGATCTTTGAGCGCGTCGATCGACTTCGTGAGTCGCGCGACAAGCGCCTTCTTCTCGTCGTCCAGCGCAATGTCGGCCTTGTCTGCTCCGCCGACCGCGTGGAGGTCGGCATCCGATGCGAGGATCTTGCGGGCCTTCTCATCGAGTCCCGAAATCAACTCGTCGACCTTCTTGATGTGCTTCTCGACCCGCGGCGTCATCAGCGCGTTCACCGCCGACGTCACGAGGTGCACAACGGTCTTTTCGCCGCAGCCCATGCAGGAGCCGTCGCCCCCCACCATCGAGCGATAGGTGTCCTTCTTGAGCAGGAGCGACTGCAGCACGCCGATGCCCTCTTCGAGATCGGACACGTTGATGTACCGGTCGTTCGTGTCCGGCAGGTTTTCCCACAGCTTCCAGTTGCGCCGGAGTTGATCGTTGATCTCGTCCGTCTGCGCCACCGTGATCAGTGCTTCATCGGGACAGACTTCGACGCAGATGTTGCAGCCCTTGCAGGTGTCAGGGTTGACCGTGATCGACAGCAGACCACCCGTGTTTTTCTCCTGCTGCTCCGGCACGTCGAAGAACGGGCCGGTCTTGGCAATGGGAAACTCCTCCAGTGCGGCGTAGACGGGTCCGAACTCGTCATCGAGGGCGGCGCGCCGCTCGGGGTCGAGCTTCATCTTGTCGACCACAGCCGCGTATGCCTGCGACAGCACTGCACCAAACGTCGTGAACGGTGTTCCGCGCATGATCTTTCGCGACTCGTTGCCCAGATGCTTCACGATCTGGTTGAGCCGGTCGAAGGAACGACCGTTGGACAGGGTGGTCATTGCGGCCTGTAGCACCTCCTCGACCTCGTTGACGAGGCCAGGAATCGCGGAGTCGGGGCACTGCACCCAACATTGGCCACAGCCCGTACACTTGTCAGGGACGAACTCAGGAACTTCGAACCGCACGTCGGTCATGTCACGGATCGTCGACGTCGCCGCCGGAATCGCGCTCAGCGCCGCGAACGGATCGGCGATCCCGTCGTCCCCCGTCTTGTACAGGTAGCAGACCTGCTCCCAGAAGCGTCCCGGGTTCCCCAGCCCCTCTCGCACCTTGCTCCCGTCGAGCATGGCGGGCATGACGGGGGGAACTCGTACGGCGTCCGTGTTGACCTCGAGGGCGCTCGAGTCGATCGTCTCGACTTCGTCGAAGCCACGCTTGATGACGCGAAGGTTGTCCTCGATGACCCGTTTCCCCAGGTGGCCGAACTTCTTTTGCAGCACCTTGGTGATGCCCGCGAATAACCGCTCCTCGTCGAGGCCTTCACGCTCCATGAGGCCGGATACCTTGAAGAACGCACCCATGAACGCCGTACCCTGCATCCGGTACCGCAGCTCTGGATCCGTCGCCTCCTCCATCGCGATCTTGAACGCATTGAGGTAGTGCACACGAATATTTCGGTCCTTGATGGCCTGCTGTCCTTCCGCCGGGAACTCGTTCCACACCTCCGCGGGTGTCCCGTCGTTTTGGATCACGAACACGCCATCGCGCTCCAACCCAGCCAGCGGGTTCGAATGCCGGAACACGTTGGGGTCGGGTGACAGCACGACATTCACATGCTTGAGCTCGCAATTGAGGCGGATCGGCTCTTTGGCGAGTGTCGCATAGAACGTGGTCGGCTGGCCCTTCTTTTCCGAGCCGTATTTGGGGTTCGCCTTGATGTGCATCCCGAGGAGCTCGGACGCGGTCATCGCCACGTTCTTGCCCATCGTGATCGCACCCCATCCGCCCACCGAGTGGATGCGAATCGACGTGGAGCCCGGGGGCCACAGGTTGACGTCTTCGGCCGGAGGGAGCGAGAGGTGGGCGATGTTCGGGTAGGCTTCAAGCAGCTCCTCCTGCCAGATCTGAAGCTTCGGCAGGCGCGTGCCCTCGCGCACGAAGTCGATGCCAAGATAGAACTGCCGCCTGCCTGATCCATTCCGAAGCATGTTCTCTATGGCAGCGATGATGTCGGCCGGCTGCACGTCACGACTCCCCAACCCGAACGTGCACGAGTAGAACTCCGGTGCGTCGTCGAGCCGATACGGAGCGACACCCTCGTATGGCAGCCCGTTCTTCGCGCGCCCGTTTTCCAATGCCTTGTTCACCGCCGCGCGAATCTCACGCAGCAGCGGCTGGTCCACGGCGAGGGGCTGGTCAACGCGCTCCATCACCGTCACGGCCTTCTTGCCCTTGAGCAGGTGCGTGAGCACGTCCGTCGGAAACGGCCGGAACATGACGAGGTTCAGTACGCCGACCTTGAGCCCGCGCTTGTCGCGCAGATAGTCGACGACGGCTTCGGCGTTGGAAACGATCGATCCCTGACCGGCGAGGACGTACTCGGCATCTTCCAGCCGGTAGCCCATCGCCCGCGCATATTGACGCCCTGTCAGCGCCGCATACTCGTCCATCGCCTGATCGGTGAACTCGGCCACGTGATCGAAGTAGAATGGACGCTGTGCCGCGACCCCTTGCTGGTAGCTATCCTGGTTCTGTACGACACCCAGCATGGCGGGGTAATCGAGGTCGAACATCTCTGGGATGCGCCGCCGCTTTTCCCCAAACACCCAGCGCTGAGCGGGCGTCGGGGACTCGATGATGTCAGACGGATCGCCCAGGAATTCCTTGACCAGTTCCCGCTCGGGCATCTTGAACGATTCGATCACGTGAGTCGTCAGGAAGCCGTCCTGCGCCAATATGCCGGGGTTGAGCGACAGCTCGGCGATCCGGTGCGTGATCAAGTTGAGATCGGCGCATTCTTGCGCATCCTTGGCGAACAACTGGAAAAACCCGGTGTCGTCCACCGCGTGGTAGTCGTCGTGACCCGCATGCACGTTGAGCGCATGCTTCGTCATAGCGCGCGCACCGATGTTCAGCACGTACGTGAGGCGCTTGCCGGCGGCGGCGTACAGCGACTCATGCATGTAGGCAATCCCTTGGCCGCTCGAGAAATTGGCCGCCCGTAGGCCGACCATGCTCATTCCCGCCGTCACCGCGGCAGCCGCGTGCTCTCCTTCCGGCTCGAAGAACAGGAGCCGGCGGCCGTTGACGTTGGTCTTGCCGGCCGCAACCGCGGCCGCCCACCCCTCACCCATCTGGGTCGACGGCGTGATCGGGTACGCCCCCGCGCCTTCGCTGGCGTCGGTTTCCATCTGCACGACGGCGGCTGTGCCGTCGTCGGCGACGGGTGTGCCCGGATATTTCGGTTCGGGAGGTGTGTTGACTTTGCGCTTGAACATCATGCAACCGCCTTCTCACGGGAGGTGCGAGTCTCGGTGAACTGCCGTCCCTCGAGCCATACGATGGCGCCTGTCGGGCACCGCTCGATGGCCTTGGTCGTCGCCAGTTCGTACTTGGAGTAATCCACCACCGCCAACCCATCCTTCATCTCGATCAGACCTGCGGCAGCGTCGGCCGCACACCGGCCGCACGCGGTACAGGCCACCTGGCACATTTCCTCGATCTCGTCGCCCTCGAGTGCACTCTTGCACTGCACGAGAAGCTCATGCTCGACGGGCATGAGAACGAACAGGTCTTTCGGACAGGCTTCGACACAGTCGCCACATGCCGTGCACAACTCGGGGATGACGACTGGCAGCTCATACCGGTTCATGTAAATCGCGTCGAAGTCGCACACGACCTCGCAGTCGGCGAGGCCCAGGCAACCCCACGTGCAGCCCTTGCCGCCGCCCGCTACAGCCGAGGCGGCTTTGCACGTGTCGAGCCCCAGGTAGTCGGCTTGTTGAATTGCGACGTTGGTGCCGCCCGCACAGAGCAACCGTGCCACCCGCTTGTTGGCCTCGCCGGCGGCAACACCGAGGTAGTCAGCGAGATCGACGACCTCGTCGGCGCTCAACACGGTGCAGGTTGCAGGCTGTATCGATCCGTGGACCGCCTTCTCAGCAAAGGCGCGGCATCCCGCTTCGCCGCACGCGCCGCAGTTCGCTCCCGGGAGCATGTCGGTCACCTCGTCGATCCGCGGATCCTCCCACACCTTGAACTTTCGGTGCGTGAGCGCGATGAGTCCCGCGAAGGTGAGCCCGACGCCGGCGAGGATCGCCGTTGAGAGCAGGATGGACGCGGCGCTCACGGAGCCTACCCGATGTCCGACAGGTCGGCCTGGTTGAGCAGCCACGCGGCGAGCTTGTCGACGGGGTCCGACGGGGCAGGGGGTGGCGCGACTGCCGCCCCTGCCGCTTCTGCCGCCGCTACCGCAGGTCCGGATTTCAGAGCCCGGAGCTGTCTCAGCTCCTGTGCCTGCTGCGCACCGCTCATACCGCCGACGGTTCCTCGCGGCTCTTTCTCGGGCAGATACGATATCGTCAGTCGCGCCGTGAGCTCCGAGTCTGCGGAGGGATCATGCACGAAGCGGGCAGCGGTCTCCGGAAGGAGCGCGGCGATGCCCGGCCCTTCATAAGCCGCAAACCGATCCAGCCCCGCCCCGTCGCGTGTCTGCAGCACGAATGTGCCGGGCGTGATGAGGCGGACCAGCGGCGCGGGGGTGCACGGGCCGCGCACGATCAGCACGATCTTCTGCGATCCGTCCATGTACTCGGAGAGGCCCGGTCTCACGTCGGCACCATCCACCGCGAGCACAAGGGGCGGGGCCAATCGTCGTTCGCCTTTACTCCACTTGACGAAGGGAAACGACCCCAGCGAGCGGGCGTGCTCATTGCCGTGATAGCTGCCGGAGCGGGTAAGCTCGAATATGCGGACCGCGCCGAACGCACGGCCGATCTCCTCCAGCGCCTTTCCGACGGCGGCTCGCAGATCGCCCCCCGGCGCCACGTCGATCAGAAACAGCTCGTGATTGCGTTGGGCCAGCTCCGACATGGTATCACGGGCTTGCTGGATTGTCTCGACCGTGAGCGTGTCGAGTGACACGGTGTCACCGAACAGTTTCGCCATGCGCTCCGCATCGATCCGGCCCGCCGCGAACGGGCCAAGTTCCGTGGCGACGCGGTTGAGCTTCCCGTTCTCTGATCCCTGATGGTCACTCAGGAAACTCTGCACCTGCTCCACCGTGGTGCCCAGTGCCGACTGGAAGGCTTCGCGCTGTCCGGAAAGCGCCTTGAGCGCAAGCTCCACGCGTTCGTCAGACGGCATGCTTGTCCAGCTCCTCGTTGAGAATCGCGATCTTTTCGTCTGCCGAGTGGGTGGGAACCGACCGCACTTCCTCGTAGACGGGAATGTCTTCGTTCTGATAGAACAGTCCGAGCCGGATCTTGTCGTCCAGCTGTGCGAGACGGAATCCGTTGGTGAGATCCGACGGATCGTGCGGGACGTGGTGTTTGTAGATCTGCTCCGTGTCGGCAGACCGTATGCCTCGCGGGTGCACCAACAGCTCGATCGTCTCCGGATTCCGCATCGCGTCGAGGAAGATCTGATCCGTGTACTGCGGGCAACGCTGTAGGATCCGGACGAACGAGAACCCCCTGTGGTCGTACGCCGCCTTGAGGGTCTGGTAGATGTGATCTGGCACCCAGTCGCCGGTCTGAGCCACGAACGACGCGTTCTCCACGCCCAACGTTGTGGCAATCGGGTTCATCGCGTTGAGAAAAGCGCCCCGGGGCTGGGTGTTGCTCTTGAATCCCTTTGGACTCGTCGGCGATGTCTGGTTCTTCGTGAGTCCGTACACGCCGTTGTCGAGCATGAGGGCTACAACGTTCGGGTTGTACCGCGTCGTGTGAATCCAGTGCGCTGCGCCGATGGAGCAGCAATCGCCGTCCCCCATGACCACGAACACATGGAGATCCGGCCGTCGCACCTTGACGCCGGTGGCCAGTGGCAGTGCCCGACCGTGCAACCCGTGAAATCCGTATGAGTTGATGTAGTGTGGGAACCGGCTCGAGCAGCCGATGCCTGAGACGAACACCGTTTGCTCCGGTGGCAGCTGCTCCTCTTCGAGGAGACGCTGCACCGCCGTGAGCACCGCATGGTCGCCGCAGCCGGAGCACCATCGAGGAATCGCAGCCTCGTAGTCCTGCATGTTCCACGAGCGGTCGTCCTCCAGGGAGCTCCCGATCAGTGAGCATCCAAGTTGAATCATCATTTGGCTCCACCGGGCACATGCGCCCGAATTGCGTCGAGGATCTGGCCCGGCCGCAACGGCTCGCCGGGCACCCGCGTCCAGCAGTCGACGTCCACCAGGGTGGTCGCGCGGAGCATCCAGGAGAGCTGACCGCGGCGACGATTCTCTGGGGTGATGAACGGCGCCTTGGGATCGTCGGAGTAGTTGATCTCGACCGTCATCACCTTGTTGAACCGTGAGAAGATCTCTGTGAGCCCTGGCTCCAGCGGTGATAGGAAGCGGAGATGAAGTGACGAGACGTCGAGCCCCTCCTCTCGGGCCCGATCGACCGCCTCTTCGATGGCGCCCATCGTGCTTCCCCAACCCACAACGAGAAGCTCGCCCTCATCAGCCCCGTGCACGGTTGGGGGCTGCAGGGTCTGCTGGAAGACGGCGATCTTGCGAGCGCGCATTTCGCAGCCGCGCTCATGCACATCCGGGCTGTAACCGATCTTCGAGTCCTCGTCGTGCGACAGTCCCGTAGCCCGAAACATCCCGTTGGGCTGCCCGGGAACGACGCGGCGCGACAATCCGGTCTGCGGATCCCACGCGTAGGGCTTCTGCCCGTCGGCCACCGGGCTCAGGTCCAGCGGCGCCGCGATCCAGGTGCGGTCGACGTTCGGTCGCGCAAACGGCTGCACACCCGTTGCGAGGTTGGCGTCGCTCAACACAATCACCGGACACCGGAACGTCTCCGCGATCTTGCGGGCAGTCGTCATACAGAGGAAGCACTCCTCCATGGTGGCAGGTGCCATCACCACCTTGGGAGCATCACCCGGCTGGCCAAAGGTGGCCGCGAGGAGATCGGACTGCTCGATCTTCGTGGGCAGTCCCGTGCTCGGGCCGCCCCGCTGCACGTCGACGATGACGAGGGGCACCTCGGTCATGACCGCGAGCCCGATGAACTCGGTCTTGAGGGCAAGTCCTGGCCCGGACGTGATCGTGAACGCCACCTTGCCCGCGAAGCTCGCACCTACGGCGACGCCGATCGCCGCGATCTCGTCCTCTGCCTGGTGAACGATGCCGCCGAAGTTCTCGAAGAATTCGCTCAGGTAGTGCGACGCCGAAGTGGCCGGGGTGATGGGATACATCGCGCACAACTCCATTCCCGACGCGATACCGCCCATCGCGATCGCCTGATTCCCGTTCATGACCACCATGGGCATGCTCGGTGCCTCGACCGGGATGTTCACCTTGAAGTCGAGGTTGGCTTCGGCCCACTCATGCCCCAGTTCGAGCAGCGCGATGTTGGACTCGGCGACCTCGGGGGCCTTCTTCCGAAACTCGTGCCGGATGAGGTCCTTGATGATGTCGAGGTCGCGGGAGTACAGGTTGGCAAGCATGCCGAGCGCGAACATGTTCTTACCGCGCCGCGGGTTCTCGACCACCGTCAGCGCCTGCTCCTCGAGGGGCACCATTACAAAGCGATAGTCGTGGCCGTCGAGTTCTTCCATTGCTGCTGCCCACTCGTTTCGGATGTCTTCGTCCTCATGCGTTTCCCAAACGCTCTCGATGAGGATGATGCACCCATCGGCGAGGGCGCCGGCCCGGTGGCGATGCAACAGCACCTGTTCGTTGAATGCGACCATCAAGTGGGCGGCGTCGCCCCAATTCGTCACTGGCTTGGTGCCGATGCGGATCCGGTTGCCGGAGGCACTCGGTGGCGTTCGTGGGGGAGGTTGTATCTCAGCGGGGATGATCTCGACGGTCCAGACTCCATTCCCCATGCGTGCAGACACCCGGCCGAAGATCTGTGCGCACTTCTGGGCGCCTTCGCCCGAGTCGGACACGACCTCCACCGTGTGCTCTGCCGTTTTGATGACGGTCTTCCGGCCCTTCTTCTTGCGGGCCTTCTTTTTCTCACCGGCGGGGGATGCCGTAGATGAAGTGGTCATCGCGCTCTCTCATTGCAGTGGGGGCGGAGTGCCGGACCACACGTTGCCCCTGGCGTAGCACGGGCGCCGTCACCAGATGACGTCTCGCGCCTCATCGCGCTACCACCACAGACACCGGCCACCCCTCCCATATGTTGCGGCTGATTGGGATCCGCTCCCAGGCTGGATGTTGCTGACGGAGGCGGACCGAATCTCACCGCTGCTCAGCATAGCAAAGTAATGATTTTGGTGCGGACGGGAAAGGAAAGGCGTGATGAAGATGTCTTTATAAGCCGTTGTCAGTTCACAGCTTCCAGCTATTCCAAGGGATATTGTCCCAGTTCCGGCGGCTGGGCGGCCAGGCTAAGGCCTTACAACCGAAGACTGTGGACTCCCTCCACGGACAGGGTGGGATTCGAACCCACGGAACGGTTCCCCGTTCACACGCTCTCCAGGCGTGTGCCTTCAACCACTCGGCCACCTGTCCCTTGCCGAGCGTAAGGTACATTCGTCGTTTGAGTTCTGCCGCTCATCGGGTGGCGGCCCAGGGGTGCGGTGATCTGGATCTCTCGACGCAGGGGGGCCGACGCACCGTCCCCCGTTCTGGTTGACACAAGGTGCAACCCGAGGCAGCTTTGTAACCTGGAACGAAGGATAATAAACGCCGCGATTCCCTCCCGATGCTAGCGGTCGCAGGCCCTTACCCGATTGCTTTGTTAGCGTGACGCCGGCATGGATCGGAGCTCGTGCTCCCCACCGGTGCCTCCGTGTTTGTGAGAATGGGATGTTGGACCCTCGACCGGCAGGAGCAGACCTATGTCAATGACTCGTAAAGTCATGCTCACCCTCCTCGTCAGCCTATTCTGGGCGGGCCAGCTTCCCGCGCAGTTTCAGTCTGGCACCATTACCGGACGGGTCGTGGATGGCATGACCTCGGAGGTCATCGAGGGTGCCGTCGTGACGCTTGTAGGAACGCGGCGCATCACGTCCACGGGCCCTGACGGGACCTTCACCCTCACCGACGTTCCCGCCGGAACAGTTTTCGTGACGGCGCGTTTGATCGGCTATGGTCC
This sequence comes from Gemmatimonadota bacterium, assembly GCA_039588055.1. Taxonomy (GTDB): domain Bacteria; phylum Gemmatimonadota; class Gemmatimonadetes; order Gemmatimonadales; family GWC2-71-9; genus JAOTVV01. The sequence continues at coordinate 12,985 of JBDHAN010000028.1, forward strand.
GCAGACCCAGGAGGTCATTGTCACCGCCGGTCTGTCGACGACCGTGGAGTTCGTGCTGCCGCGTCAGGCTGTGGTGATGGACGAAATCGTGGTAACCGGCTACGGTGCCCAGCGCCGCGCGGCCATCACCGGATCGGTCGCGTCGGTCAACGCGGACGAGGCCAACGTCGGCGTGGTTACGAACGTCGACGAGCTGATCCAGGGCCGGGTCGCCGGCGTGAACGTCACGAGTAACAACGGTGAGCCGGGGGGCGGTGTGCAGATCCGGATCCGTGGTGGCAGCTCCATCAGCGCCGCCAACAGTCCGCTGTACGTGATCGACGGGGTCGTCATCTCGACCCAGCAGACCGAAGCGGATGGGATCGGCGTCGGTGGCTCATCTTCCCTGGCCCGCAACCCGCTGAACCTCATCAACCCAAGCGACATCGAGTCCATTACCGTACTCAAAGATGCCGCGGCGGCCGCCATCTACGGTGCCCAGTCCTCGAATGGCGTCATTCTCATCGAGACCAAGCAGGGCCAACGGGACCGGTCGACCTTCGAGTACGATGGTTACGTGTCGATGTCGAGGCGGGCCCGGTCTCTGGATCTGCTGACCGGAGACGAGTACCGGCAGTTCATCCAGCAAGAGCTACCAGCGCGCTTTGCCGGCCTTGGGACGGCGAACACCGACTGGGAGCGTGAGGTCACCCGCACCGCCGTCACGCACAACCACAACCTGGCCTTCTCCGGCGGGACGGAGTCCACGCAGTATCGTGCCTCCGTCAACTACATGGACCAAGAGGGGGTGGCGCTCAGCGACGGCCTCGAGCGCGTTCAGGCGCGGCTCAACGGTACGCAATACGCCTGGAACGACCGGCTGCAACTGCGTCTCAATCTGATGGCCTCCCATCTCGAACACGACTATGTCCCGTTCCAGAATACCGGGGGCTTCGAAGGGGGCGTGTTCCACAACATGGTCGCCTTCGACCCGACGCAGCCGGTCATGGTCACCGATTCGGCGACCGACCCGCCCAGGGAGGTGTTCTTCGAAATCCCCCTTCAACGGTCCCTACGCAACCCGGTGGCGATGGCGGAGCAGCTCCAAGACTTCGCCGCCACCACCCGGGTGATCGGCAACGTCAGGGCCCAGGTCGATCTAGTGCCTGACGTCCTCAGGGGCCAGCTGACTCTGGGTACGGACCGTAGCGAGAGCACGCGGCGTATCTACTACCCTTCCTCCAATCCGGTCGGGGAGGAGTGGAACGGGCGTGCAGAACAACGGAGTCGTGAGCTCACGAGCCTGACGTTCCAGGGCCTCCTCACCCTGACCCAGCGCTTCGGCGACGCTCACGATGTCGAAGTCGTGGGTGGGTACGAGTGGCAGGACTTCGCGACAGACCAGTTCGATGCGGAGGCCCGCGATTTCCTCACCGACGCGTTCAGTTTCGACAATCTGGCCGCCGGCGCTCAGCTCATATCCCCGAGCTCCTTCAGAACAGACAGGACCGTCATCGGGTTCTTCTCCAGGGTCAACTACGGCTTCAAGGATCGCTACTTCCTGACCGGTGTGCTCCGCTATGACGGGTCGTCCGTGTTCGGAGCCGACCACAAGTGGGGAGTGTTCCCGGCTGTGTCGGCGTCGTGGCGGATCGGCCAAGAGGCCTTCATGCAGGACGGGCTGTTTTCCGAGTTGCGCCTTCGCGCGGGCTACGGGGTGCAGGGCAATGAGGCCGTACCGGCCTACGCATCTCTGCTGACGCTCGAGCCCAGTGACGGCGCGAGCTACCCGTTCGGAGACCAGAATGTGGTCGGTGTGGCGCCGACGAGGAATCCGAACCCGGATCTCAGGTGGGAAAAGACCTCGCAGTTCAATGTGGGGCTCGACTACGGTTTCTCGGACAACACGATCTCGGGCAGTTTCGAGTACTATGTCAAGAAGACGTCCGACCTGTTGCTCGAGGTTACCGTGCCACAGCCGGCGCTTGTGACCACACAGCTCCAGAACATCGGGTCGGTCCGCAACACGGGCCTGGAGGCGGCCCTCAGTGCGCTGGTGATCAACCGGCCGAACCTGACCTGGCAGGCCGGAATCGTGTTCGCGGCCGAGAAGAACAAAGTCACAGATCTGGGCGACGAGAGTTTCATCACGACCGGTGGCGTGAGCGGTCGTGGGCAGTCCGGACAGGTCTCCCAACGCATCATCCCTGGCTTCGCGCTGGGTACGTTCTACGGGTTTGAGTCCGTGGGGGTCAACACCGCGGGCGTCGAGGAGTTCAATCAGTATGATGTCGTGCGGGATTCACTAACGGGCAACGAAATCAGTCGCACACTTCTGGCCACTCCAACCGAGTCGCCGGACGAAGATGACAGGGTCCCGATCGGAGATGCCAATCCGGACTTCGCGATCGGCCTTCGCAGCCAGATGACGTGGGGCCGGCTCGACGCCAGCTTCCTCGTTCGTGCCAAGGGGGGCCTGGATGTGTTCAACAACACCGCACTCGTTTACGCAACGAAGAACAGCGCGGCGCAGGGCACGAACTTCCTGGCCTCGGCGTTGGACGACTCCATTGCGGTCGGCGAACCGGCCAAGTTCTCATCGCGTTGGATTGAAGGTGCCTCGTTCATTCGCCTCGAGAACATCACGGTGGGATACACGTTTGATCTGCCGGCCCTTATCGGGACCGGCCGCGAGGCGCGGTTCTATGTTTCGGGCGACAACCTGTTGCTGATAACGGGCTATTCCGGCTACGATCCGGAAATCCATTCGGAGTCCGGTCTAGCCTCGCGTGGGATCGATTGGCTCAGCTATCCTCGGGCGCGCACGTTCACGGCCGGCGTTCGGTTCTCGTTCTGATGCGGGCTGGACTCCGGCGGGCGCATCCCCTGGACGGCGACATTGACAACAACCCTGCAATGGTGGGCATATCATGAAGACACGTCGGTTCGCAAACTTCAGAGGGGCGAGGCGCAACACGCCGCTGCTTCTCACCCTAGCCCTGGCATTCCTATTGCTGCAAGGCTGTACGGAGCTGGATGAAAGACCGACCAGCGCCATCACACCGGACAACTTCAACCAGACGGAGCAGGAAGTGCTCGGTAGTCTGGCGTCCGTCTACTCAGTGCTGCGGCAAGCGCAGGTAGGGAGCGGTGGTATGGACGGGGCCATCTTTACTATGGCCGAAATCACCTCGGACGTGATGATCGTGCCGACGCGGGGAAGCGACTGGTTCGACAACGGACGGTGGCTCGAACTTCAGCGGCACACCTGGGAGTCAGATAGTCCGTCCGGGCTCGACGACATCAACCGGGCCTGGACAGGGCCCTACACCGGCATCACGCGCGCCAACGCGGTGCTGGCGGCGTTGGAAGACGTGACCGTGCCGAATGAGGCGGCCGTCGAAGCCGAGCTCCGCACACTCCGGGCCTTCTATTACTACTGGTTGATGGACTTGTTTGGCGGCGTGCCGATCGTTACGACCACCGAGATCGAGCCGCGGGAGAGAGCCACGCGCGCCGAGGTGTTCCAATTCATCGACGACGAGCTGAATGCGACCCGGGCCGACCTGCCGGATAACTGGCCGGCGGGCGACCACGGCCGCATGACGAAGGGGGCGGCCAACGCCATCCTGGCGAGCATGTACCTGAACGCAGCGGTGTTCACGACAGACGCGCCCAGTGCGACCGCGTACAACTCGTGCATGGACGTTCAGGTCGGGGGGCAGACCGCCTGCGCCGCCGCCGTTGCGGCAGCGGATCGCGTCCTGAACTCCGGTCAGTACAGCCTGGCCACCAACTGGCGCTCGAACTTCGAGGCCAACAACTTCGCATCGCCGGAGAACATCCTGGTCTCGAAGAACATGAACCAGGATTCCAAGGGATTCCGTCTCTTGCTGACGACGCTGCACTACAACCAGTTCAACCCCTCCCCCTGGAATGGCTTCGCGGCCTTGGCAGAGACGTACAACGCCTTCGATGCGGACGACCAGCGTCGGGAGATGTGGCTCGCGGGACCGCAGGTCAATCTGGACACCGGCGACCCGGTCACTGAACGGGACAACATTACGCCGCTGGACTTCACGGTGGATATCATTGATGAGACACAGGCTTCGGAGAATGAGGGTCCCCGTATCGTGAAGTGGCCGCCTGATCCGGACCGTGTTGGCCCCGACGGCGGCAACGACTTCACCTTCTTCCGCCTCGCCGACATCTATCTGATCAAGGCCGAGGCGTTGAACGAGGTGTCGCCGGGGAGCGCGGAAGCCCTGCAGCTGCTGAATATGCTGCGCGAGCGGGTCTTCGAGCCGGACGAGCCGCTTGCGGCCGTCGACCGTGACGTGATCCTGGCCGAACGCCTGTTCGAGCTCGCTGGCGAAACCAAGCGGCGACAGGATCTGATCCGGCACGGGAAGTACACGGATCCGTGGTCGTTCAAGCTGCAGACCGAGCCGTTTCGCGTCTTGATGCCGATTCCGCAGCCGCAATTGGACGCGAACCCGTGCCTGAGCCAGAACACGGGGTACGGCAGCGGGGGGACGGGGTGTTAATAGCCCCGGCCGCGGCCACCGGACTGCCGCTCTCGAACGACAGCGAGGTCTTGCTCCGGGAGCGTCGTTCTCACTGATTCCGCTCACCATGGCCTGCTCCCCTCCCCAAGCGGGGGGCAGGCTACGGCGCGGCGGGTCGATTCGACCTCCGATCCCCAGTTCTAACGGATGACGAAGTTCGCACGTCGCCTGAGGCTGCCGTTCACGCTCTCAGTGGTGGCTCTCCTCGCCGGCTGCTCCGGCGCTGACAGGTCGGCTCCGGAAACCCGGCTGCGTGAGGCGCCCGCGGTCGGTGATCAGCTCTTTAGCAGGCTTCCCTCCAGCTATACCGGTGTCCGGTTCGAGAACCGCCTCGCCGATACTCCCGAGCTGAACGTCTTCACCTATCGCAACTACTACAACGGCGGTGGGGTGGCGCTGGGCGACCTCACCGGCGACGGTCTGCCGGAGCTGTTGCTCACGTCGAATCTCGATGCGAACCGGTTGTACCTGAACCGAGGCGAGTTCCGCTTTCGGGACGTGACCGAGGAAGCCGAGATGGAAGGGAGAGGGTACTGGGCCACAGGCGTTACGTTCGTCGATCTCAACGCCGACGGGTGGCTGGACATCTACGTGTGTTACGCCGGCCAGACGGAGGCCGCGCGCCGGGCCAACGAGCTGTACATCCATCAAGGCCTGGATGCTGACGGTGTGCCGACGTTCACGGAGATGGCGGCCGAGTACCGTATTGCAGACGAAGGCTACTCCACGCACGCCGCATTCTTCGATTATGATCGCGACGGCGATTTGGACTTGTACGTCGTCAACAACTCACCCCGACCCGTCTCGAGCTTCACGCTGGAGAACATCCGCGACGTTCGCCACCCCTATGGAGGGGACAGGCTCTATCGCAACGATGAAGGCAGATTTGCCGATGTGAGCGAGCAGGCCGGGATCTTCGGGAGCGAGATCGCGTTCGGACTGGGCGTCGCCGTGGGCGACGTGAACCGCGACGGCTGGCCGGACCTCTATGTGTCCAACGACTTCTTCGAGCGGGATTACCTCTACATCAACAACGGCGATGGAACGTTCGCTGAGCTGCTCGAGCAGCAGATGCCCTACATCAGCATTTCGTCGATGGGACTGGACATCGGTGACGTCGACAACGATGGATGGCTGGACCTGTTCGTGAACGACATGCTTCCGGAGGACGACTATCGGCTGAAGACGACGTCCTCGTTTGAGGGCTGGGCTGGCTATCAGGCCATGCTCGACAATGGCTTTCACCACCAGCTCATGCGCAATATGCTCCACCTGAACAATCACAACGGAACGTTCAGCGACGTGGGGCAGCTGACCGGCGTGGCGCGGACGGATTGGAGCTGGAGCGCGCTCATCACCGATCTCGATCAGGACGGACACAGCGACATCTATGTCACGAACGGAATCCTTCGGGACGTCACCTCACAGGACTACGTCGCCTTCCTCGCGAACGAACAAACGATGCGCGCGGCGGCCATGGGCGAGCGCGTCGATTTTCTGGAACTCATCGACCCGATGAGTTCCACCATGTTGCCCAATTATGCGTTCCGGAACGACGGGCACCTGAGCTTCTCGAAAGCGGGTGACGCATGGGGACTGAACACCGTCAGCTTCTCGAGCGGGGCCACCTACGGAGATTTGAACGGCGACGGTGCGCTCGACCTGGTCGTTAGCAACGTCAACCAGGAAGCCTTCGTCTATCGAAACAACGCCCGTGCCGTGTTGGACAACCGGTACCTTCAAGTCGAACTCGAAGGGGAGGGTGCCAACCGGTTTGGCATCGGAGCGAGGGTCTCGGTTCGAGCGGGGGGGCGACTCGTCGTGCAAGAGCTCATGCCCTCGCGTGGATTCCAGTCGAGTGTGGATTACCCCCTGACCTTCGGTGTCGGTCAGGTCGACACCATCCAGTCCGTGACGGTCGAGTGGCCGGACGGCAGGGTCAGCACGTTGGCGGACATCACCTCGAATCAGCGCCTCACCGTGCGGCAGTTGGAGTCAGACGCGGCGACATCCGTCTCACGCCCGTCGCTCACCACGTTGCTCGCCGACGTCACCGACAGCGTCGGGCTCGAGTTCGTACACCGGGAAAACACGTTCGTCGATTTTGACCGGGAACGCCTGATGCCCAAGATGCTGTCGACCGAAGGGCCGTATCTGGCTGTGGCGGATGTGAACGGTGATGGACTCGACGACGCGTTCATTGGCGGTGCAAAGGATCAGCCGGGGCAGCTCTTGATCCAGCAACGCGCTGGCGGCTTTGCCAGGAGCAACGAAGGATTGTTCGAGCAGGACCGCGTATCGGAAGATCTGGGAGCCGTGTTCTTCGATGCGACCGGTGACGGTAGCCTCGATCTTTACGTGGTCAGCGGAGGCAGTGAGTTCTCGGACATGGCACCTGCGCTGCAGGATCGACTGTACGTGAATGAGGGTCGAGGCATATTCGAAAAGGCAGGTGGCCATCTGCCCGCGATGACTGTCAGCGGATCGCGCGTTGCCGCCGCCGATTTTGACGAAGACGGCGATACCGACCTCTTTGTCGGCGGGCGCGTCGTTCCATGGCGCTATGGCCTCGATCCCGCCAGCGTGCTGCTCGAGAACGACGGGAGGGGTCGTTTCCGCGATGTCATCCAGGAGGCGGCGCCCGATCTGGCGCGTGTGGGCATGGTGACTGACGTTCTGTGGAACGACGTCGATAGGGACGGTCGGAGAGATCTCGTGGTGGTCGGCGAATGGATGCCTATCACGATCTTCCGCAATACGGGTTCAGGTCGTCTCGAGCGAATGAGCGTCCCCGGGCTCGAGCGGAGCCACGGCTGGTGGAATCGGATCGTCGCGGGTGACTTCACGGGGGACGGCCGCATCGACTTCGTCGTTGGCAACCTCGGGCTCAACACGCGCCTCCAAGCGTCCGAGGAAGAGCCGACGACGATGTATGTCAAGGACTTCGACCGGAACGGGTTTGTCGAGCAGATCGTCTCTTCCTACAGCGGCGGGGTGAGCTACCCTATTACGCTGCGTGACGATCTGCTCAGGGCACTGCCGTTTCTCGAAGCGCGCTATCCCACGTTTGAGGAGTATGCCCGGCAAACGGTGACCGATGTCTTCGGACCCGCGGATTTGGCGGATGCGGTGCTGAAGCAGGCGCACACGTTCGCCACCACACTGGCACGGAACAATGGTGACGGTTCTTTCACGTTGGTGCCGCTCCCGCTCGAAGCGCAACTGGCGCCGGTCTACGGCATTCTGGCCGCCGAGCTCGACGGGGACGGAACGCTCGACCTGCTGCTGGCCGGGAATTTCGACGGCGTCAAGCCGGAGATCGGCCGGATGAGCGCCAGCTACGGCCTGTTCCTGAGCGGAGACGGAAGGGGGGGATTCACGCCGGTTCCAACGTCGGAGAGCGGATTCCTCGTACCCGGACAGGCGCGTGACATCCAGCGTATCGGTACCCGGCAGGGTGACCTGTACGTCGTGACCCGGAACAACGATCGCCCGCTCATTTTCCGTGCCACCCCCGCGAGGCGGGCGTTAGCTCGTGCGGGTCACTGATCCGGCCGCTTCGGCTGCTTCGTTTTGACGACGATGACCCCGTTGGCGCCACGCATGCCGTACATCGTCGTGCTGGCGGCGTCCTTCAGCACCTCGATGGATTCGATGTCGTACGGATTGATCCCGAACAGGCTCCCGCCCGGTCCCGGTTCGATGGGGATACCGTCGATCACATACAGCGGCTCGTTGCTGCCGTGGACCGATGTGGTGCCTCGGATGCGCACCGCGATGCTGCCGTCAGGAGTTCGTGTCACCGTAACGCCGGGGAACCGGCTCGCGAGCAGTTCTTCGATAGGTTTGCTGGGATTACGCCGAATGTCCTCCGCTGTTACCGCGCGCGGCGCACTCGGCTCCG
>JBDHAN010000029.1:0-21393 GCA_039588055.1 Gemmatimonadota bacterium
CATATCAGTTCGGGGCTGACCTGTTCTGGGAGAAGAGGTTTTAGGTGGCTCGAGCTTTGCTCATCCACAATCCGATGGCAGCCCGCACGGAGCCACGGGTCCTGGACACGGTGAGCCGCGCGTTCGCGTCCGAGGGATGGGAATTGGAGGTTGCCGGCACGAACCGACCGGGTCACGCCGAGGAGCTTGCGCGGAAGGGGGCAGAGGGCGGTGTCGATCGAGTCGTCGTGTATGGCGGAGACGGTACCACGATGCAGGTGGTGAAGGGGCTGATGCACAGCGACGTTCCGGTGGCGTTGGTTCCGGGTGGCACCGGTAATCTCCTCGCTGGGAATCTTCGGCTTCCGCGGCAGCCTGGAACGGCCGCGCGGGTGGCAGCGCAGGGGGTGCCTAGGCCAATCGACATCGGTGTGATGGCGCGCAACGACGGCGACCACTATTTCGCGGTGGCCTGTGGTGCTGGGTTCGACGCCGAGTTGATGGGGGCGACCACCGAGGAAGCCAAGCGGCGGTGGCGGATGGGAGCGTACGTCGCGCAGGTATGGGAATCGCTGAGCGACATCCAGGTGGTGGAGCACCGGATCACGGTCGACGGCGAGGCATTCGAGGCAGAGGCCGTGATGGTGTTGGTCGCGAATTGCGGCGAGATCGTCCCTCCGTTTCTGCGCTTGCGGGAGGGAATTGCCCCCGATGACGGCGTGTTCGACGTCGTGGTCGTCAACGCGAGTACTGTCGTCGAAGGTGTGGATATCGTGTGGCGAATGCTGACGGGTCGCGTCGAATCCAACCACCGGGTCCGATTCGCCAGTGGCAAAGTGGTCACCGTTGAAACCGCGACGCCAAGACCCGTCGAGCTCGACGGCGAGGTGGTCGGCAGCACGCCGTTCACCGCTCGGATTCTGCCGCACTCGATGAACATTGTCATGCCGCGGCAGTAGGGAGAGAAATGAGATGAGTAACGAAACCGACAGGATGATCTGTCGCGCCTGCGGCAATGAGGAGCGAGCCTCGGAGGGTTATCCCTGCGATGATTGCGGGACGTTCATTTGCCTCATTTGCTCGATGCGCGGCGTGACGCGATGCAAGAATTGTCATGCGAAGGTCGAGCCGCGCGGGCCCACGCCGCCGGCACAACCGTGAGGTTGTGCGCAGGCAACGATTGAAAGACGCAGACCGGTGGAACACGCATTGAAGCGACTCGTCCTGTTCGATGTCGACGGGACGTTGATTTGGACGGCTGGAGCGGGGCGCTCCGCAATCGGGCGGGCGCTGCTCGCCGAGATGGGGGTGACCGGTCCGATCGACGGCTACCGGTTTGACGGCAAGACCGACCCCCAGATCGTGGTGGAGTTGTTGACGGCGGCTGGCCATCCCGATGCGGAGAGCGAAACGCACGTCCAGGCGGTGTGCAATCGCTACTTGCAGTTGCTCGAGCACGAATTGGAAACTCGTCGGGCGGGCATCCGGACATTCCCGGGCGTGCACGCGCTTCTTGAGGCGCTGGAAGCGCGCCGAGACTGCCTCATCGGTTTGCTCACAGGCAATCTGGCAGAGGGTGCCACGCGAAAGCTCGATGCCGCGGGGGTCCAGCCCGGACGGTTTCGGATAGGCGCCTATGGCTCGGATTCAGCGGCGCGGTCGGACCTGCCACCGATCGCCGCCGCGCGCGCCGCGCCGCTCATGGGTCGAGTGCCGGATGGGGAGGAGATTATCATCATCGGTGACACGCCCGCCGACATGACCTGCGGCCAGGGGGTGAAAGCTCGGGCCATCGGGGTGGCAACGGGTCGCCATACGGTTGCCGAGCTGCTTGCCGCCGGGGGGGATATGGCGTTCGACACCCTTGACGACACCACCTCGGTCATGGACGCGATCTGCTCGTGACAGTCGGAAGCGTCCTCATCCCCCTGCGCGTGCCGGAGCTGGGGCCGTACATGAGCAAGATCGTGACTGGCACCGGGCGCGCGCCGGGGGGGCTTCCACTGGATGCCGTTCGACTCCAACTGGCGACGCGAGTCTTTCAGGGTGGAGGCGAGGCTCGCCGACTGGCGGCTCGTGAGCAACGGGACGCCGCCGTTGCGGCCGTCGGCCCGGCCATGTGGCTCGAGGCCTGGGACGAGGCGATTGGCGGCGTCGCCGATCTCATGACGGATCACTTTGGCCGCCAGTTTGACGCGGAGGCGAACGTGGTACGCCTTCCACGTCGGGGACGGCGACGGGTGAGGCCCAATGAGGCGTTCCGGCGAGCGGTGAGAGCGCGGCTGGGTTCGGCCGGCGCAGCGCTGGTCGCGACACTCGATGGGTTGGAACAGCGGGGAGCCAATGCGGTGGCTGCGACCGGGCTTGAGCGCGAGGCAATCGAGCGTTGGCAGGAGACGCTCTGCACCGCGGCGCGGCGACTGGAGGCCGCCTGGCTCGATCTAGAGAGCACGGTCGAGTCGGAGGCACGTCTCTGGCAAGTGACCCTTGACGAGGTCGCGCAGTGGCGTAGGCCGCTGTGGCCTGTCATGCTCGTTGGGGGGATCCTTCTGGTCGCCGCGACCTGGCTTGGACTGGTCTTGAGCGGGTATGTCCTTCCTCCGCCCTGGTTCGCTGAGCTCTGGCAGCGGCTCTTCGTCAGATGACCCTGCTTGGTCTTGGGCTCGACATCGTCGCGGTCGAGCGCGTGGAGCGACTGCTTGACCGCTTTGGTGAGCGTGCCCTGTGCCGGGTTCTCACGGATCGGGAACGGTCCTATTGCCTTTCCAAGGCGAGACCTGCCACGCATGTCGCCGCACGACTGGCCGCGAAGGAGGCAGTCTACAAGGCGTTGGCACAGGACCACGACGCGCGGGCCGTTGGGTGGAGGGAAATCGAAGTCGAGCGTGACGACGCAGGGCGGCCGCGGCTTGCGTTGCATGGCCGGGCCCAGGAAGCGGCTATGCGTTTGGGGGTGCGCGAGACCAGGATTTCCCTGACCCATGAGTCGACTCATGGTGCAGCGGTGGCCGTGCTGCTCGGCTAGGCAGCGCGCTGTTTCGACATCCACCGCTTGCAGGGCGCCTTCCGCAGGCGAACATTTACGCTGGATCGTTCAAGGGGCCCTGATTCGTCGCGAGTTCCTTCCTCTGGTACGCCGCGCGGTCGCCGACCGGTACACGGTCGATCGCGAGATCGCGCGCGGTGGAGCGGCGAAGGTCTTCTTGGCCTACGACCCGGATGGCAACGCGGTCGCGTTGAAGGTCCTGCACCCCCAGCTCGCCGTTTCGGTCACCGCAGACCGCTTTCTACGTGAGATCTCCTTCCTTGCCGATATCGACCACCCCCGGATAGGCAGACTCCTGGATTATGGAGAGAGTGACTGGCTCATCTACTACGTGATGAGCTACGTCGATGGGCCAAATCTCCGGGAGCATCTGGCAAAGGTTCGTCGTGCATCGATCTCGGACACGCTGCACATCGCGAGGGATCTGTTGGAGGCGCTCGAGTACGCGCACGCAAAGCGTATCGTCCACCGAGATGTCAAGCCGGACAATATCGTCCTGTCGCGCGAGGGAGCTGTCCTGCTGGACTTCGGCATTGCGCGAGCCATTGCCGAGTCGGGCACGGATCGTCTCACTCGGTCGGGCTTTGCGATCGGCACGTCAGCCTACATGAGTCCTGAACAGGTGCAGGGAGAGTTGGATATCGATGAGCGCAGCGATATCTACTCACTCGGATGCGTTCTTTTCGAGTGTGTCGCCGGCCGACCGCCCTTCACGGCGCAACGTGAGGATCTGGTGCTGAGGATGCACGTAGAATTGGGGGCTCCCGACGTGAGCACGGTCCGGGACGATCTGCCCGATTCGACGGCCAGGCTCATCAACACAGCGTTGAAGACGCGCCGGGAGGAGCGCTGGCAAACGGCCAAAGAGATGAAGGACACTCTCCTCGCCAGCTGAGGCCGCGAGGTCTGTCGGGTCGGCCCTACCCCCGCTTCCCGCCCTTTTCGCCGGAGGGCAACGCCAGGACCGGGATCTTCTCGGGAACGATTTTCGTGCGCTTCGCGAAGTGCGTTACGACGAAGACGCTGATCAGCACGACGGTCGCACTCGCAGCCTGTGCGAGCGTGAAGGATCCCAGGAAGCGGTCATCCTTAGCGCGAATGAACTCGACAAGAAAGCGCTCGGTCCCCGCCATCATGAGATAGACGCCGAACAGCCAACCGGTACCGCGGCTATTCGCCCGCCATCTCCACAGGAGCCAGAAGACGAAGAGCATCACGGCTGTTTCGTAGAGCTGAGTCGGGTGCACCGCAATCACCTCGAAGGGATCCACTCCTGCTGGCACCTCGATTCCCCAAGCGCTCAGGTTCCGGGCGGTCGTTGCCGGGAGGCCCTCCGGGAATCGCATGCCCCACGGCAACGAGGTTGGAATGCCGTAGTCGTCTTGGACCAGGAAGCAGCCGATGCGACCCAGGGCGTATCCAACGGCCAATCCCGGAGCGGCGAGGTCCACCGTAAATCGGACCGGCACCTTGAGCCGCCACCCGTTCAGAATCACGGCGAGTGCCCCGCCTGCGAGTCCGCCATACCACACGAGCCCGGCGCGCTCAAACAGCCGGTCGACGCCATAGAGCCCTACGTACCAGAGCTTGGCGCCCACCAATCCACCGATCACGGCGGCGACTACGATGTCCCAGGCATACTGATCGTTGAGCGCCTGCTCGCGCAGTCGTTGCTGCATGGACCAGCCAGCCATGAAGAAGCCCGACATCACCATGATGCCGAATCCCGTAATGGTGAGCGGGCCGAGCTGAATGGTGAGGGGATAGACGTTCACGAAGCTCACTCCACCGCGCGGGCGGTGATGGGACGGGTATCGATGCCGGGCCACGGGAGCCGTGGGTCGGCATCCAGGTACAGATCGCTCGATCTCTGGTGCTCCAGATGAAACCATCCGGCACGAGCGATCATGGCGGCGTTGTCGGCGTTCAGTCGCGGTCGGGCAACGGCCACACGGGCGGTCCCAGCCAATCGATGGGCCATAGCCTGTCTGAGCGCTTGGCTGCACGCAACGCCGCCTCCTAAAACGACCGTGCGATAGCCGGTTGCGTCGACGGCCGCCTGAACCTTATGGGTGAGGACGTCGATCACCGCTGCCTGAAAAGAGGCTGCGAGGTCGGCGCGATCCCGGGTCAGGTCGGTCGATGCCCGCACCGCATGCAGGACGGCGGTCTTGAGCCCACTAAACGAGAAGTCGAACCCGTCGCTCAACATTGGCCGCGGAAATCCGAACCTGTCCTGACCAGACAGGGCGAGGCGTTCGATCGGGGGGCCGCCCGGATACCCGAGATCGAGCATGCTGGCCACCTTGTCGAAGGCCTCTCCGGCGGCATCGTCCCGGGTCTGCCCGAGCAGGCGGTAGTGACCCCATGACGGCACGTCGAGCAGCACCGTATGCCCGCCGGATACGACAAGCGCCACGAACGGCGGTGTGAGCTCGGGGCCTTCGAGCGCAGGGGCGAACAGGTGCGCCTCGAGGTGGTGGACGCCGATGAGGCGCTTGCTTCGGCTCGCGGCGAGCGCCTTGGCAAAACAGACGCCCACGAGCAGTGAGCCGACGAGTCCGGGCCCGGCGGTCACGGCCAGCGCATCGACCGCATCCAGCCGGAGGCCGGCTTCGGACAGGGCCCGTCGGACGACTGGGCCGACAGCACGCAGGTGGGCGCGGCTCGCCAATTCGGGAACCACTCCCCCAAACACCGCGTGGACGTCCTGAGACAGGATCACCAGACTCGCGAGGTCGATGCGTCCGCCATCTCGCACCAATACCGCTGCGGACGTTTCATCGCATGATGTTTCTATGCCGAGGACGACGTCAATCACGTGGGGGTCGACGAACCGTGACGCTGTCCGGGATCGCCCGGCCGACGATGCCGTCGGGTGGTGTGACCATCAGTGAGGCAAGTGAGTCCGGTCCCGAAGATACGCGTACGGCATGCACACTGATGCTGTCACGGGTGAGGGCGGCGAGCCTATTGCGAGGACCGCGGACGGTCACGATGACAGCGGGTGGATCACTGACCCACGCACCCGGTCCGAGCTCCTCGACCCCGACCGGCACACCCATCAGCACTCGCTCCGAGACCGCACCAACGTCGGCGAAGATCTCGACCTCTCTGTGCGAGAGCCGCACTGCGCCGAGCGCAGTGGTATCGATGGCGAGACGGCGACGCACCGGCTCGCGCACCCCCTCCAAGGCGAGTGGTGCAGTCATGACGGACTCGATTTGCTGCACGAGCACTCCGGGTCCGGTCACGGCGATCCGTGCGGGGCGCACGCTGATCTCAGCGAACAGCTGATGCCCCGAGTCCGGTTCGATCGTCACCCGTGGCACGACGGAGACCACCCGTCGCGATACCTCGTCGAGCCGTAGAAGAATGGTTCGGGGCTCGAGTCGTTGGGCCCGCACGTCCGCACCGTCGGTTACTTCCAGATCGCTCAGGGCGAGCTCCATTGTGTAGTCGGAGCCGCTGATGGTGTCCGGCAGCGCCTTGCGAATCATGGGGGGTTGGGCGTAAAGCTTGATCAACTCACGGGCCGAACCGGCGTACAGTGCCTGCACGTCCGGAAGCTCGCTGGTCAGGGCGCGTCCCATCGGTGGCTGGACCTCGAGCTGCACGGCCACGAGTTGTGTCGTGGGTTCCTGGGCGGCGACGGCCGCCCAGAGGATGGCCGCGAGTACGAACGCCGTGACCTTGATCAGCCAGTTGTCGAGTGCGCGGCCCCGAACCTTAAGGAGCCTGTTGGTCCACGTCTTCCGCATCGGTCCCCAGCAATCGGCGCATGAGCGCCACTTGCGTCGGATGGTCCCACTCGGCGGCGCCGATCAGCTTCTTCACGATCACACCTTCCCGATCGATGACGAAACTTTCAGGCACGCCTGAGGTTTGGTAGATCCGCTCAATCTCGGCCGACTTGTCGTGGAGGATGTCGAACGTGAAGGCCTTCTCCGACGTCCACTCCCGAACGACGCCGATCCCACCATTGTCGACGCTGACTGCAATCACCCTGAGGCCGTCGGTGCCGAGCGAATCGTAGAGCCGCTGCATGGAGGGCATCTCTCTCACGCAGGGCGGGCACCAGGTGGCCCAGATGTTCAGGAGCACCACGTCACCGTCAAAGTCGGCCAGGTGAACGGTATCTCCGGTCGCGACATCGACGGCCTGAAAGTCTGGCGCCTTACTCTCCACACCGACACGCTGAAGAGTGGGCGAGAGGGTCAGCCCTGCGATCAAGGCGCCGGCGAGTATGCCGACGATCACCATGACGAAGAGCCATTGTCCGCGCTGTGTCATTTTCAGACTTCCACCAAGCAGCGTTTCCGCAGTTCCCGTACTTCCTGGCCCGGATCTGCGGCTCCGAAGATTGCCGAGCCGGCAACGAATGTATCGGCTCCCGCTGCCCGGACCCGGGCAATCGTCTCGCGGGAGATCCCTCCGTCCACCTCGAGGTATGCGCCACTGCCACGCTGGGTGAGCATGCTGCGAGCCCGTGTGATCTTGTCGAGCGACGCCGGTATGAACTCCTGAGCGGCGAATCCTGGATTCACCGTCATGATCAATAGCAGGTCCATGTCAGCGACGATCTCCTCGACGAACGAGAGCGGCGTGCTGGGGTTCAACGCCAGACCCGCGAGTAGGCCCCGCTCCCGCACGGCGTTGGCATGGCGCTGAGCGTGCCGTGTCGCCTCCGGGTGAAACGTAAGCACCCCGGCACCCGCATCAGCAAACGGTGCAATGTACCTCTCAGGTTCCTCCACCATGAGATGGACGTCCACTGGCAGGCGCGTGATGCGTCGGACAGCGTCGACCATCTTGGTGCCAAAGGTGAGATTCGGGACAAACCGACCGTCCATCACGTCCACATGAATCCAGTCGGCCCCGCCTGCTTCGACGGCCTGCACCTGATCTGCCAGGCGAGCCAGGTCTGCGCTCAAGACACTAGGGGCGATGCGTATACCTTCGCTCATTCGCTCTCCCTTCGAACCAACGTCACATTGACGGCAGTGCCAGGGGAGCTGAGCGTATGCGGCGCAGGATCCTGTGCGATGATTGTGCCTGGCACACCCTGACTTGTCCGTCGACGCACGGTCGTGCCCAGCGCGAGGCCTGCGGCAGCGAGGAGCGCGTCGGCTTCCTCTTGAGCCAGGCCAGTCAGGTCTGGCACCGTGATGGTGGGAGCACCGACACTCACCACCAGGGTAACCTCGGTACCGGGCAGGAGGGTCGTGCCGGCGGGCGGACGCGAGTTGATCACGACCCCTCGTGGTGCGGGCGCTTGGGTGGGTTCGGTCCGACCCAGGCTCAAACCAGTTGCCTGCAGCAGCTGCTCGGCGATCGACGCGTCGTAGCCGATAAGATCCGGCACCGGGATGCGTCGTGGACCACTGCTTACTGAGAGATCCACGGCAAAACCCAATGACACGGCGACGCCCGGCGGCGGGTCCTGCCACACAACATTGCCGCGGGGAGCCTCCGGGTGGCTCACGGCCTGGACGGCTCCGGTCGTGAGATTTGCGTCGAGCACCACCGATTCGGCACGGTCCCGCTCGAGTCCCACCAGACGAGGCACGGCGGTCGTGGCAGCGAATATCGGCGCAGGGAAAAGCGCCGTGGCCGCGACGATGTACCCGACCGCGAACGCGCCGATCGCCCCGCCGATCCACCACCACGCGCGTCCCCCCGGCAGTCGACCAAGCCTTGGGATGCGCGCGATGATGCTCGCCGGCCACGCGGTCCACTTGCGTCGCGGAGACATATGCCGTCGAAACTTCACGCTACCCGCTTGAGCTGAGCGGCGAAGCCGCCGTCCGTTCCCGCATCCGGCGGGAAAATGAAGTGGTCCTCATGCTCGCGAACAAACTCCGGGTGCCGCTCGAGAAACGTTTCCACCTGCTGCTCGTTTTCCTCTCGCTCGAGCGAGCAGGTGAGGTAGATGAGTCGTCCCCCGGCCCCCAATACCGGCGCCACACCATCCAGCATTGCTCGCTGCCGATTGGCAAGGCCGTGCAGGCGCTCGAGCGTGAGACGCCAGCGTGCGTCGGGGTGACGGGCCATCGTGCCAGTGGCGCTGCACGGGACGTCGAGCACTACAACGTCCACGCGGCTCGGCGCCACCGGGGGTATCTGCGCATCCGCGACAAATAAGGATACATCGGCCGCGGCCCGTGTCACGGTGTCCCGCAAGACCGGCATCCGATCGCGTCGCCCATCCGACGCAGCGACGCGGCGAGCGCGACGGTTGAGCATGGCAGTCTTGCCACCGGGAGCGGCGCAGGCGTCCCACAGGATCGCGTGCGAGGGAATCTCGAGCGATGCGAGGAGACTGGCCTGGGCAGGATCCTGTACGATAAAGGCGCCATGGTCATACCCGGGAAACTCCCGAACTCGTCCGGACTCAACGACGACTCCCTCCCCCAGTGGGGCAGGCCGGCACGGGAAGCCGGCCGCGGTAAAAGAAGCGTGGAGCTCGTCCTCACTCCAGCCAAGTGGCTGGACAACCAGCAAAGGTTGCTGGTTGTTGTGCCGGAGCAGGGACTCCGTACCCTCGGGGCCGAAACGACGGATCCAGCGTTCGACGAGCCAGTCGGGGTGGGAGTAACGCTGTGCCAGACTTCCGTCTTCTCCCTCGTTGTGGCAAGGCGCTTCAGCAAGACGTCGGAGGACGGCATTCGCGAGGCGCGACGCGCCCCGGCCAACCTGATCCTTAGTCACTTGGACGGTCGTCGCAAGCGCCGCGTAGCCGGGAATCCGCTCCAGGTACAACATCTGATAGGCGCCGATGCGCAGGAGTTCTCTGAGGTCAGGTTCCAGGTGGGGGTGCTTGTCGGAAACGAATGCATCGATGTGCGCGTCGAGCTGGCGGCGATTCCGTAGGACACCCGCTGCGATCTCGTGCGTCAGGCGTCGATCTCGCTCGCTGAGAGATCCCACGGTGCCATCGAAGGCAATATCGAAGCGCCGGCCAGCCCTGACCAGCCGCAGAACCTCCAGTGCCGCCGTACGAGCAGCCGTGCCAGCGGCCACACTCAGTCCAGCATGCCGGACGTCGGACTCGAGGGCATAGCGATCTCTCGTCTGGGCATCCGACCTGCGAGGAAGGCGAGTCGACCGGCCTCAACGGCCTGGCGCATGGCGGTCGCCATGGCGACGGGATCCCGAGCACCTGCCAGAGCTGTGTTCATCAGAATCCCGTCAACGCCCTGCTCCATGGTAATGCACGCATCCGAAGCCGTCCCGACCCCCGCGTCCACGATGACCGGAGCCGTCAAACGGCGCTTGATCGTGCGAATGGTGAACGGGTTGACGAGCCCCAGGCCACTGCCGATCGGCGATGCCAGAGGCATGACGGCCGCGCAGCCGGCATCCTCTAGCCGAAGCGCAGTGATGAGATCTTCGTTGGTGTAGGCCATCACTTTGAAGCCTTCGGCCACAAGGACGCTGGCCGCTTCGAGCAAGCCCGCCACGTCGGGGAGCAGTGTCTCTTCGTCGCCGATGACTTCGAGTTTAACGAACTCGTTGAAGCCCGCTTCGCGAGCCAATCGAGCGTAGCGGATCGCATCGTCCGCTGTGTAGCACCCGGCGGTATTGGCGAGCAGGAAGAAGCGTTTGGGATCGAGATGATGCAGCATCCCTTCTTCCTTACTGCGGTCGAGATCGACGCGACGCACGGCAACGGTCACGACTTCGGCGCCAGATGCTACAATCGCGCGGACCATCGTGTCCGTGTCCGGATACTTGCCGGTACCGACCATGAGGCGCGATCGGAATTCACGACCTCCGATGATCAGCGGTGCGTCGGTCGCTGTGGTGATAGGCCTAGTCATGAGTCATGGCGTTCCTTCTTAGCCTGTCAGCGATGGTCAGCCACCGCCGACGAAATGCACGAGTTCCACACGATCTCCATCTTGCAGCGCCGTCTCGCCGAGCGCGGGCCGCCGCACGATTTCAAGGTTCAACTCGACAACGACGGTACGTGGGTCTAACTCCAGCTCTTCCAGCATCTCGAGCAACGAGATCTGGGGCTGAAGCGTTCGAGCCTGACCGTTGACGGTCACAGTGATAGTGGGAGCCATGCCGGAGTGCCCGCTCGGAGATTCTGTACTGCTGACCCCTCCAGGGGTCACGGGTGTCTGTCCCAAAGATATCAACATGTTGGCCGCGGCTGCGTGCGGATCAGCGGCATACCACAAGGCCGCGATCGCTGCAACCCCATAGGCACCGCGGTCGAGACAGGCGTCAACCCGGTCGGGTGTGACCCCCCCGATCGCAATCACGGTCGCTGGGTGCGCAGCGCGGATTGCCTCTACGCCGAGCCCGGGATGCCCCGGATGTGAGGCGGTCTCCCATATCGGTCCAAGGAACACGTAGTCGGCGCCGGCCGCACACGCGCCCTGCGCTTCGACAGGGTCATGTGCCGAGCGTCCGATGAGAACGTCCGGACCGAGCACCTGGCGCGCGGCAGCGGTCGGCATGCTCCTCGCCGGCAGATGGACCCCACGCGCGCCAACGTGCCGGACGACATCCACTCGATCGTTGACGAAGACCTGCGCACCGCTGGCTGCGAACCGCCGGGCGACGTCTACCAGATGGCGCGCAGGTGCAGTCCGAGCACGGGCATGTATGGCCACCAGGCCGGACGCCGCGATGCCGTCGGCGCGCGCGTACAGGTCGGGAAGCTCGAGAACGGAATCGTTGGTAACGGCGTGTAGGCGGGGAAGCACGAGCTAGTCGAACGTGTCGCCGACGACCGCTCCGCGGCCACGCAACCAGTCTTTGGCCGCCATGCGAGGGCGACCGGCGGGCTGCACGTCGAGAAATTGGATTGCGCCTTCGCCGGTCGCGACGACGAACGCGGGGTCGGCTTCGACAATCATGCCTGGAGCATCGTCCGGCGCGTGTTCATCGGCGAGGCGCGGGCCAAACAGCTTGAGCTCGTTTCCGCGGAGCGCCGTCCAGGCGCCAGGCCGCGGGTCGAAGGCTCGTGTCTGACGGGCGATGCGTGTGGCGGGCTCTTCCCATCGAATGCGTGTGAGCTCTCGCGTGATTTTCGGGGCGTAGGTCGCCTTATCGTCGTCCTGGTGTTGTGGGGCCGCGGCCTCGACGTCGAGCAGCGCGAGTCCCTCCACCAGCGCGAGCGCCCCGAGCTCTGCGAGCCTCACCGTGAGCTCACCCCCGGTTTCATCAGGAGGGATCGGCGTCGCGATCTGATGGATGATCGGGCCGGCGTCCATCTTGAGTTCCAGCTTCATGATGGTGATACCGGTCTTCTCGTATCCCTCGAGGATGGCGTGCTCAATTGGCGCAGCTCCCCGAAGCTTCGGAAGCAGAGAGGCGTGAACGTTGACCATCCCTTGCGGGGCGAGCTCGAGCAGTTCCGTCTTGAGGATGTGCCCATATGCCACTACGACACCGATGTCATGTTCGATATGGGCGAGTTGCTGCAGGAAGTCGGGGTGATTGGGATTGTCTGGCTGGAGGACGTCGATTCCCTCCTCCTGTGCTACAACCTTGACCGGCGGTGGAACCGTTGATGAGCGAGAACGGCCCTGAGGCCTGTCAGGCTGGGTAACGGCTGCAACGACCTCGAACCCTTCCCCAATCAGGGCGCGCAGCGAGGGTAACGCGAAATCCGGCGTTCCCCAGAACATGACGCGCACGTCAGAACCTCACACCGGCATCCGGCTGAGCCACGACCTGCTTCTCGTGTCCCATCGCGGCCCAGCGCGACTTGCGCCACTTCTTGAGGAGCATTCGTCGCTTGAGGGGACTCAGGTGGTCCAGGAACAGCACGCCGTCCAGGTGATCGATCTCGTGTTGGATGGCACGAGCTGCAAGGTCGGAGGCTGGAACCCGAACACGCTCGTTGTCGAGGCTCGTCGTTTCGACCACGATCCGCTGCGCCCGGTCGACATCGGCAAAAATGTCCGGTATGGAGAGACACCCTTCCTCGCCCCGGACCATTCCTTCGCGTTCGACGATCTCCGGATCGATGAGCACGACGGCGTCGTCTTCCTCGGTCTGCACGACGGCGACCCGTCGAGCGAGTCCAACTTGATTCGCCGCGAGGCCGATGCCATTGTCCGCGTGCATCGTGTCGAAGAGATCACGCACGAGTTGGCGGACGTCGTCATCGACGGTCCCGATGGCATCCGCGCGATCCCGAAGGAAGGGCGAGCCCAGCAATTGGATCGGACGGATGGACACGATCGCTAATCGCCCTCGGTCTTCCCCGTGAGAATGTCGGCAACTCGATCCCGCTGGACGATGATGCGGGAGCCTCCGCTCTCGACTGTGAGCTGATCGTCCTTTAGATGAACGACTTTTCCAATGATGCCGCCGACGGTCACGATGCGATCGTTCTTCTTGATCTCCGACAGGCGCTCGCGATGCTTCTTCTCCTGCTGAACCTTTGGACGGATGATCAGGAAATAGAAGATCGCGACGATTGCCAACATCTGCACGAAGAAGATCGTCATGCCACCGCCGCCACCCTGGCCGGACGGCGCAAACAAGAAAAGAACTCCAGGTGTCACGTTGTTCCCCGAGCGTTGTAGCGGTCGAGCCACTGGTGATGCCACGATTCGAATCGCTCCGTGATGATCGCCTGGCGCGCTTCGCTTGCGAGGCGCGTCAGGAACCGGACGTTGTGGAGCGACAGGAGCCGTAATCCCAGCAGCTCTTCCGCCATGAAAAGGTGACGGAGATATCCCCGGCTGTAGGTGCGGCACGTCTCGCAGTCGCAGGTGTCGTCGAGTGGGCTGGCGTCCGAGCGGTAGGCCGCGTTGCGAATGTTGATCGGCCCGTCCGGTGTATAGGCGGATCCATTGCGTCCATTCCGCGTCGGCGCTACGCAATCGAACATGTCCATCCCGCGAGCGACCGCTGCCAGCAGATCCTCCGGGAACCCTACACCCATAAGATAACGCGGTGTCTCGGTCGGTAGGTCGGACTGAAGCGCCTCCAGGACCTCGAGCATGACGGCCTTGGGTTCTCCGACAGCGAGCCCGCCCACTGCAATGCCGGTCCACGGGCCGACGCCGAGAATGTCCCGCAACGATGTACATCTGAGCGGCAGATGGGCGGCACCCTGTACGATTGGCCACAACGCCTGCCGTCCAGGCTGCCCGGTGCCTAGCGCATCGTGACGAATCCTCGCGCGTGCTAGCCACGCCGTTGTGCGCGTGACGGCATTCTCCGCTTGCTCGAGAGAGGCGTCGCCCGGCACGACGTGATCGAGTGCCATCGCAATGTCCGATCCCAGCTGCCACTGAATCTCGACCACACGCTCCGGCGTGAGCTGCAGAGCGCGCCCATCAACATGAGACCGGAATTCGACCCCTTCGTCATTGACGTGGCGGAGCGCTTCGAGGGAGAAGATCTGAAAGCCACCTGAGTCGGTGAGCAGCGAGCGCTCCCATCCCATGAATTGGTGAAGCCCACCCAGGGCGGCAACCGTTTCTTCCCCAGGCCGCACGTGCAAGTGATAGGTGTTAGCCAGCAGGAGGTGGGCCTGGGCGGCCTCGAGGTCGTTGGGTGACAGCGCGCGGACGGTTCCGTGGGTACCGACGGGCATGAACACCGGCGTTTCAACGCAGCCGCGTGGCAGCGTCAACGTGCCCGCACGGGCAGCTCCTTCAGTGCCCTGCAGTGTGAAGCGGAACGGCGTCATGTGACGACCATGGCATCCCCGTACGAGAACAGGCGGTATCCCTCAACAATCGCGGCGTGATAGGCCGCCATGGTATGCCCGTATCCGGCAAACGCCGCAACCAGCATGAGCAGGGTCGAGCGCGGCAAGTGAAAGTTCGTGAGCAACGCGTCAACGATCCTGAACTCGAATGGTGGGTAAATAAAGAGATCGGTCCATCCGGATCCAGCGGTCACCTCGTTCGCGCCAGCCGCTGCTGTCTCGAGTGTGCGGGTGACCGTAGTGCCGACAGCCCATATGCGGTGGCCGTGGGCTCTGGCGGTGTTGATGGTGTCGGCGGTCGCGTCGGAGATGGCGTACCACTCCGCGTGCATTGTGTGCTGCGACGGGTCGTCGACGTCGACCGGTTTGAATGTCCCCGGTCCGACATGCAGCAACGTGTTGGCGATCTGGACGCCACGATCCGAGAGTTGCCTCAGCAGATCCTGGGTGAAGTGGAGACCGGCGGTCGGTGCCGCCACACTGCCGTCGACGTCCGCAAAGATTGTCTGGTATCGCTCACTGTCTGAGGGCTCCGCCGCCCGAGTGATGTAGGGTGGTAGTGGGACGGCGCCGAAATGCTGCATCAACTTTGACACGTCCGCTGGGCCGGTGAATCGGATTCGGCGGAGTCCCCCACGCAGAACATCAACAATCTCGGCGATCGCGTCGTCACCGAAACGGATGCGGCGACCAACCTTGAGCTTTCCACCCGGGTGCACCATCGCAAGCCATTGGTCGTCCGGCTCGGCGTGCACGAGTAGCAGCTCTGCCTCGCGCCCGTTCTCGCGGGTGCCGCGCAGGCGAGCGGGAATGACCCGGCTCGTGTTCAACACGAGCACGTCGCCCGCTGTCAGGAGATGTGGAAAGTCCCTGAAGTTGCGATGCCGGATCGCCCCTGACGCGTGATCGAGCATGAGCAGGCGGCTTGCACTCCGGTCCGGCAGGGGGTGTTGGGCTACGGCCTCGGGAGGGTACTCGTAGTCGAAGTCCGCGGCGCGGTAGGGCTTATCCACCGCTGCCGTCGAAGATGGACGATTGATCACTGGACGCGCCGGGGGGGAGCGTGTACCCGTAGTGCCGATACGCGGCTGGGCTGGCCGCCCGGCCGCGTGGCGTGCGGTGGAGGAATCCCTGCTGAATGAGGAAGGGCTCGTAGACCTCTTCCAGGGTGCCAGGGTCTTCGCCCACGGCCACCGCGATGGTGTTCAGTCCAACCGGCCCGCCGTCATACTTCTCGATGATAATCTGGAGAATTCGGGCATCCATGTCGTCGAGTCCATACTCGTCGACGTTGAGGCGGGCGAGTGCAGCCTCGGCGACCTCCTTCGTGATCGTTCCGTCGGCTCGAACCTGTGCATAATCCCGGACGCGGCGAAGCAGTCGATTCGCCACGCGAGGTGTGCCGCGGCTCCGCTTGGCGATCTCGAACGCGCCGTCGGTCTCGATCGTCACGTCCAGGATCCCGGCCGACCGCACAGCAATCTGTTGGAGATCCTCGGTCGGGTAATATCCCAGCCGCTCTACCATACCGAAACGGGCGCGCATGGGAGGTGTCAGCATTCCATAGCGGGTCGACGCGCCGACCAAAGTGAACGGTTCCACCCCCATGGGAATGGTCTGTGCGTTGGGACCGTCTGCGATCCGCACGTCCACCCGGAAGTCTTCCATGGCAGGGTAGAGGAATTCCTCGAGCGCCGGTCGCATGCGGTGGATCTCATCGATGAAGAGGACATCGCCCTCTCGAAGCGTCGTGAGCAGGCCCACGAGATCACCCGCCCGCTCCAGCACCGGGCCACTTGTCGTGCGGACGTTGACGCCCATCTCCCGGGCAAGGAGGATGGCGAGCGTCGTCTTGCCCAGCCCCGGCGGTCCGAAGAACAGGATGTGATCGAGCGGCTCGCCGCGCTGACGAGCCGCATCGATGGCAATTTGCAGATTCTCCTTGACCTGATGCTGACCGACAAACTCGGCCAGCCGCGACGGTCGCAGCGACGCTTCGGCCGAACTCTCGTCCGGCAGCGCCTCCGGAGTCGTAATCTCGGTTCTGCTCACTTGTCGGCGACGGCCTGCCAACGCACCGGGCGGGCGTCCTCGGTAACGCGGTGTCGTGCATGGCACGTGACACAGCGATCCCTGGTGTCCGATTGACCGGCATCGACGAGCTTGCGGTTCGTCGCGCCGCACTTGGTGCAGTTCCACTCGGCCGTTTTCATGGTGGCAATCGTCATTTCGACTTGGTTAAGTGTTGCAGCGCCCCGCGAATGAGGTCAACTGGTGCGCCCTCTCCCCCGTCCGATACGAACTGGCGGACCGCGCGCTCTGCGTCGATTGCTGAGTACCCGAGGTTCACGAGCGCCTGCACGGCCTGCTCTGCCGGCGCATCGGCTGCTTCGGTTGCGCCAGGGAGTGTGATGTCGCGGAGGCGATCCTTGAGCTCGAGCTGTATCCGTTCGGCAGTCTTCCTGCCGACTCCCGGGACCGTGCAGAGCGCCGCGACGTCGCCGTCACGGATCGCTCGAGCGGCGCGAACGCCACCGAGGGTCGAGACGACGGCGAGGGCCAGCCGCGGGCCGACACCGCTGGTGCCGAGGAGGCGCTGAAACAGGTCACGCTCGTGGTTCTCGTGAAAGCCGAACAGGGCCCATCCATCCTCCCGAACGACGAGGACCGTCTTGAGCTGCACGTCGCTCCCGACGGCTGCCAGGTTCTCGAGCACCCCAAGCGGCACCGCAATTTCGTAGGTCACGCCGCCCGAGGTGGTCACGAGAACCCGATCCCCGGTCTTCGCCGCGAGCGTGCCGCGGATGCCCGCGATCATGCGCACCGCCGATTGGTGACAAGGTAGGTCAGGGCCAGTGCAATGCCGTCGGCGGCGTCACTGGGCGAGGGCGGAGTGGCCAGGTTGAGGAGTCGCTGCACCATGAAGCTCACCTGGGCCTTCGCTGCCCGTCCCGTTCCGACGATGCTCTTCTTGACGGTCGCGGGCGGAAACTCGGCGACCTCGATGCCTGCGCGAGCCGCGGCGAGGAGAATGACACCACGTGCGTGTCCCAAGGTCACGGTGGTACGCACGTTCTTCGCATAAAAGATGCTCTCCAGCGCGAGCACGGCGGGTCCGTGGCGCTGGATCAGCTCGGTGACGCCGTCATACAGGACTTGCAGCCTGAGCGGCAGCTGCTCTCGCGCCTTGGTCCGGATCACCCCGCACTCGACTAAATCCGCCAAGCGGTCCGCTGCCGATTCGACGACACCGTAGCCGGTGACCGCAGTGCCGGGATCCACGCCCAACACGCGGACGCTCACCCGCCGACCGCTGCAATCGTCGCCGCATCGATGTCGAAGTTGCTAAACACCTGCGCGACGTCTTCGTCGTCTTCGAGCGCGTCCATCAGCTTGAGCAGTCGCTCAGCGTCTCTGCCTTCTACATGAACCGTGGTCGTCGCGATCATGGCGATCACGGCCTCCTCCACATCGACCCCTTGGGCTGTGAGGGCCTCTCGAACCGCGTGCAGGGAGGTGGGTTGCGTTGCGATGAGGTGCAGGTCGCCGTCGGTCGTCATATCGTCGGCTCCCGCTTCGAGCGCCGCTTCCATGGCGGTATCCTCGGGATACCGCGCGGCATCTACCGTGATCTGGCCACGCTTCTCGAACAACCATGCGACCGAGTTGGGCTCGCCTAGGCTACCACCGTTCTTCGAGAATGCATGGCGGATGGCGGCCACGGTGCGATTCAGGTTATCGCTCGTGACGTTGACCATGATGGCCGCGCCGCCGGGTCCATATCCCTCGTACGAGGCCTCCTCGTACGTCACACCCTCGAGTTCCCCTGTCCCCTTCTTGATCGCCCGCTCGATGTTGTCGGCAGGCATGTTCTCGGCCTTCGCGCCTTCAATGGCGGTGCGCAGGCGCGGGTTGCCAGCCGGGTCACCGCCACCACCGCGCGCGGCTACCGTGATCTCCTTGATCAGCCTGGTGAACTTGGCGCCGCGCTTGGCGTCGACGACGGCCTTCTTGCGCTTGATCTGTTTCCATTTGCTGTGGCCGGCCATCCGCCCTCCGGCGAGAGTGCGCGAAGTAGTCATGGAATATATGCCGGGCCGCGAGGTCGACGCACACACGGGTTGCCGACGTGTGTCGGCGTAGCTACGCTTTCCCGCACTATGCGACTCCACCGACTTGTGCTGTGTGGTTTCCTCGCGGCCACGGCGTGCAGCGAACAACCGCCGCCAGAGCGGCCGCCGGCGCAGCCGGCCCAGGACGTCATGCAGGGGGCTCCGCTGTACTATCCGTCCCGCGCAGTCCAGCGTCAGGGCACCAGCGATGTGCTCGAAACCGTGTTCTCCACGGACACGCCTCCCGATTCGCTCGCCGAGTGGTACCGTCAGGCCATTCTGGACCGGGGTTGGGATCTCATCGGTGATACCCCGAGCCCGGACGGGGGAGTTGTATTGCACGTCCAGCGCGATGGCCCACCACTCTGGGTCATGATCCGGCCTGGCGAAGGCGGGCAGGGATCCACGTTTAGCCTCATCGGCGCGGTGCCTCCAGAACCAGACTCGTCGGCCTCACGCCGGTAGATTCCTCGGTGCCCGCCGGATGAGCGTGCTGACCGGTCGGGTTCTCACCGCGTATCTCACGGTCTGCCTCGTCTGGGGCTCGACGTACCTCGCCATCCGAATCGGCGTGCAGCATTTGCCACCCGCATTGTTCGGAGGGGTCCGATTCCTTACGGCCGGACTCGTACTCCTGGGAGCGATGCTCGCCGTGGGACGCAGGCTGCCACGACGACCGCACGACTGGGCGACGGCGGCCATCGTCGGCGTCCTGCTGCTGGGTATCGGCAACGGTCTCGTGATCTGGGCCGAGCAGTTTGTGGAATCCGGGGTTGCGGCAATCATCGTTGTGACGGGCGCCCTCTGGATGGCGGTGTTCGATTCCGTGATTCCCGGGAGTGAGGCGAAGCCGACGTGGCGCCAGTTCCTGGGCTTGCTGGTGGGGTTCGCAGGGAGCGTGTGGCTCGTCAGTTCGACCGTCGAGGGGTTGGGAGGAGGCGGGGTGCTTGGGCCGCTCGCCATCGTGATCGCCTCCATCTCGTGGGCCTACGGGTCCATCTACTCGAAGCGGCATCCGGTCGAGACGCCTCCTTTTGTGCACGCCGCGCTGCAGATGCTCGCCGGAGGGACCCTGCTTCTCGTGGTGGGGCTCATGCGGGGTGAGGTGGCGGCGCTCGAGTTCTCGAGGGCCGGGGTGGGTGCCGTGTTCTACCTGATCGTGTTCGGATCGATCGTTGCGTACACCGCGTACGTGTACCTGCTCAAGCACGCAGCACCGGCGTTCATTGGCACCCACGTGTACGTCAACACCGTGGTGGCGGTGCTATTGGGGTGGGTGATACTGCAAGAGGAGGTCACCCTCGCCACTTTCCTCGCAATGGGGGTAATCCTGGGGTCGGTTGTCTGGGTACGGCGGGAAACGCGTCTTCCCAGAGCCCATGTGATACCGGCATCCGCAGATGACATGGAATAGTGCGACCCGTGCCTTGGGTCGCTGACTCCTGTGGCCCCTGCCGCAACGCCGCTTCTGCCTCCGCCGCTACAATTCCGGGTCCAACATATCCTCGAAGCGAAGCCACTGGTGGTAGAAAAAAAGATCGATGAAGCCTGTGGGGCCGTTCCTGTTCTTCGCGAGTATGAGTTCCGTAGCCCCCTCGACGCCACCCCCCGGGTTGTACATCTCCTCCCGATAGATCGCCAGAGCGACGTCAGCGTGTTGTTTCACGGATCCCAGCGCCCCGAAATCGTCGAGTGTCGGCCGCGGGTCGGTCCGGTCGGCGGCGTGACGAGGTAGCTGAGCGACGGCAAGACACACGATGCGTTGATCCAGGGCCAGCGCCTTGAGGGCACGAACCGTGGCGGCAGCGTCCTCGTCTTGGGTGCTGCGCGTCTCGGGGGGCGGGAGGAGCTGGAGGTAGTCGACGATCAGCAGCGCGGGTCGTTCGTCCCAGACCGGGGCCAACGCCTCATCGAAATCGCGGCCCACGACTGGATGGACCTTGAGATCGAGATCGCGGAATCGCACGGCTGCAGCTCCGACAGCCGCGCGCTGCACGTCGTTCAAGGTGGCGGTTCGCATGTCGTCCACGCTGACCCGGGCCGCCAGTGCGAGCGCTCGCTCCATCAGGCGGTCCTCGTCCATCTCACCGGAGAAGAAGGAAACCCGGTGTCCCTCGCTGGCGGAACGGAGCGCGATCGCGAGCGCGAGCGCAGATTTGCCCGACCCGATGTCGCCGCCGAGCACGACCAGATCCCGCCGTCGCAGTCCGCCGCCCACGAGCCGATCGAGCGACGGGAAACCGGTGGGAACCGTGTCGGGCGGCACGGCCCCGGGTGATAGCGAGTCGACCTGCTCCACCAGGCTGGCGAGAGAGTCTCGGGGAATTCGTCGTGGAGCGCTCATGAAGATCGACCCTCTCGGCTGCTCCGCAGGGTTCGACGCGAGGTGCGTGCCGCGAGCATGATCGTGTGGCTCGCGGCCGTGCCAACTGCCTCCCGCGCCGGCGCGACGAGCTGTCGAAGCGCAAGCACGAGGCGCTCGGGATGCGGCGTGCGCAACTCCTTGAGCGAGCCGGGCAGCGCTCGTCTGAGTGGTGCTGGCAGCGAGAGACTGCTGAGGCGTCGCT
>JBDHAN010000030.1:0-42434 GCA_039588055.1 Gemmatimonadota bacterium
GTCACCGGTCGAGGCACCGGTTCCTTCTCCATAGAAGCCGCTCGGCCCAAGCGCGTCGTTCCACCAATTATTCGTGGCGTCGATATCACCGGCATGCGTGTTGTAGATCCCGTAGCGACCGCTGCCGGTAAAGTTGTTGTTGTTGATCACCGTGGCTGTAGAGTCGTTAACCGTGCGCTGCACGAAGACGGCATCCAGTCCGACGTTGTTGATCGTGTTGCGGGTGAGGAGCGCCCGGCTGTAGTAGCTCTGCCAGACGCCCATGCTGTCCACGCCGACGACGAGATTGCTGTCGACCTTGACCGTCACCGTATCGGTCGAGAGCGAACGATAAAGGCGGATACCGCTGCCGGTGCCTGGGTTGACTCGATTGCCACGGATCTCGGCGATGGCGTCCGACGCATCCGCGAACGCCAGGAGAATCGCGACAGCGCCACCAGCCATTGACGACCCGGCAACGAGGTTGCTCACTGTGTTCCAGCGCATGCGGATCGTATCGGCCCGCTGCGCGTAGATGCCCATCCCGGCGGCCCCGTCCACCACATTGGAGTCGATCGTGGCCCGCGGCATGTTCGTCGAGGCGCTGACATGGATCGCTCCAGCCGTCGACGGACCCACCATCGTGTTCCCGATGAGGCGCACGTCAGCCCGGTCATTCCCGGACGCGTAAATCCCATATTGTCCGCCGGCCGGGGCCGTGATCGTGTTGGCACGGGCTTCCAGCGGCGTGGCGAGCCGCAACCCAGAGTAGAAGTTCCCGAGTTGGATCCCTCGTGTGCAGCCGTTCACGACCGCTCCCTCGACAGAGATCTCACCGTCACTGCCCCACACTCCGTAGAGGGTGCCCGTGCCTCCGCAGGTCACGGTGTCGCGCGAGAAGACGCTTACGGCGGTTGAGTCATCGCCGTCGTAGTAGATGCCATAGGTGTGGCGCGGACCGATGCGGTTGCCGTCGGTCGTGAGGGATACGCTGTAGGCTTGGATCCCGTAAACATCCGCGTCGAGCACGCTGTAGCGGATCGCCGCTGACACATCGTCTGGGAAGATCGCCGTGTCCGTCGCATCGATCGAGGAGCTGTCGACCGTCATGGAATCCGTGAGCCCGCACCCGCGGCCATAGATGCCGTAATAGACGTTCGACGCCGTCAGGCCGGTGACGCGGAGCTTGCCGCACGACCAGTCGATCGCATACCACGCGTCATCGACCGTCACGTTGCGGATTGTGGCATCCGCATCCCAGACCTCGATCCCCTCATACCAATTGACCAGCGTCACGTTGTCCACATCCCAGGTGCCCCAGCCGAAATCCAGGCCCGTGTCGCATCGATCGCAGACACCCGGATCGGGGCCGAGCACCTGGAGGTTCCGCAGCACGCCCGTCACCTCAGCGGAGTCGACGGGATACGGATCGATGTAGATCGGTCCTTCGTCGGTGCTCTTGAACGTCGAGTTCTGGATCAGGGTGTGACGGCCACTGTCGATGTATGCGCCGTAGTCCGAAACGACAGCAACGGAGTCGATAGAGAGGCTGTCATAATTCTGGAGGTCGAGCCAGTAGTCGAAATCCGTCTCGATCGAGTCACCGAGCAACGAGACGACACCGAATCCCGCAGCTGGGCTCTGCAAGTCAAGCGCGTCATCGTCGGTCGCGATTATGACATTGTGGTCGAATATCGCCCGCCGATAACCGTCGACGTACACCGCCTCCCAGTTGATTTCGCGAAACCGGTTGCCGCTCATGACGAGCGCCGTGGTGCGGTTGCCGGCGCACGAGGCACAGACATAGACGGCATACCGGTCCAGGAAGCGGAACTCGCTGTCCCGAATGACCAGGCTGTCGACGCCATACATCTCCAGCCCTTCATCGTCGTAGTCGGTGACGAGCACCGAGTCCAACTGCACCAGCCCGGCACCCACCGATACCGAGACACCACCTCCACCGCCCGACACCCCGCTTCCGACCAGGCGGGAGTTCTCGATCCTGATCGCAGAGACCGTATCGACTAAGACGGCCCACCAGCCGAACTCCGTGCTGCGGAAGTCCACGTTCCGAATGCGAACCGAGTCGGCGAACGCGATCCGAATCGGCTGATAGATCGTGTCCAGCCGCAGATTGTGGAACTCGACACGGCGACCATCCACAACCTGAAAGGCGGAACTGAACGTCGCCGTGTTGGCAATGAATGGTTTCGCTCCGCCGCCGGTCGTGTCGCCTTCCAACACGACACCGGTGCGAATCGTCACGAACTCCTCGTACCGTCCGGAGCGAATGGAGACTGTGTCGCCCTCTTTGGCGAAGTCGACACCCTGTTGAATCGTCGCAAACGGATGAGCCGCGGTCCCGAGCTGGTTGACCGAATTGAACGCCAGCGCATCCACCCAGTGACGTGTGCGCGCACCGGACACGGTCACAGTTGCCGACGCACTGTCTCCCCCACCTCGGACCACCGTGATGGTAGCCGTACCGGAGTCGACCGCGGTCACGGTCCCCCCAGGCCCAACAGTGGCGACCGTCGGATCGTCGGTTCTCCAAAACACGTCGGTCACCGACTGGGCGTTGCCCGACGCATCGGCGGCAATCGCGGTAAACACCACCGTCTGTCCCACGGCAAGCGTGACGTCACCAGGGTCGAGCACAAGGGAGGTCGCCGCCGGCACGACACAGGATCCTGGTGCGATGGCAAACACGCGGAACTGGGAGACGTCCAGCCCGACCGAGTGCGACAGGATGATCAGCGCGTCCCGCGCCTCCGTTGAACCGTTGCTGTCCACGTCGCCGAGGGCAGCCTGGAATCCCGATACATCGGCCCCGATGGACGCGGAGAGCGCGACCAGCGCGTCACGGCTATTGGCGGCCCCGTCGCCGTCGAGGTCACCCCACCGACCAAACGCCGGGCAGAACTGCCGGTCGGCCGCCGAAGCGAGCGGTGTGAGGTTGGCAAATGTCCCAGCGGCGTAGAGCTCTTGCACAGAGAGACGAAGCGTCGTCGTGTCGGCCACGAGTGGGCGGAATCGCGCGACAGCAACAACGAGGCGGCCGCCCATGCCGCCCGGGTTCACGGCAGTGGCGAGCAGGACGCCAACGGCCAGCGAGTCGTCGTTGCCCGTGATCTCACCGAACGCGCCACTCACGCCGCCGACCAACTGAAGCACCGCGGGGTCCCAGCGCACCGTGAGCGCGTAGCTCCCCAGCAGTTCGGGTCGCGCCGAGAGGTCGATTTCGAGCGGTACGTCGAAGTCCACCCCTACGAGCGACGACGCCTGGCCCCCGAGCGTGACGGGGATGCTCTGCGCCACGAGCGAGCGCGGCACAACCACCAGGGTCAGCAGCGCGACCGCCGACGCGAGTCCAATCCGCAAAAGCCGTCGCGCCGTCATCGGGTCCCGCCTTCCGAGCGTCGTACTGCGCTTCCCGAACCCTGCCCCTCAGTGCCCGAGGGACTCTCCGCCGGTGGCCTGGCAGCCTGCGGACGCTCCGTCGCTGACTGTGCCGCGGCAGACGACCGAGTCGCCGCCAATGCCGGCGAAGCGAGGCCCGGGGCCACGGCTGGCGGCGCACCGGGTGGCGCCGCAGCAATCGTGTCAATCGCCACCGGGCTCACGACATAGGTGGCGCTCGCCCATCCAGTGATCGAATCACCCACCGCGCCGGCATCGCACAGCGGCCCTCCAGCGCCATCCAGCAGACTGCACCGTGGGCCGAGAACGTCACCCCACCAGTTATTCGCCGCAAACACCGTATCGGCATCGTCGTTATACAGGCCAACCGCGTTCCCTTCAATGTTGTTCGAGTCGAGGTAGATGTCTGCGACGTACGTCATGATCCCGACACCGTTGCGTCGGACCGTGTTGAAGCGACCGCGCGCCGTGTCTCCCGCCACATCGGACTGCCAAAACACCATGCCGGAGTCCGCGTTGTCAGCCACCAAGTTCGCGTCCACCAAAATGTTGGCCACGTTGCTCGAGAAGAGGATGCCGGACAGCGCGTTGCCGGTGATGGTGTTTCGCGTGACACGGCTCGAATCGAAGACGTTGCTCAACCAGATAGCCGCCTTCCGTCCGGTGGACACGCCGCGCGCCAATCCCGTAATCACATTCCCTTCCACGATCGCCGTGTCCGCGTACTCGACAACGACGCCCGTCCCTGCCGTCGACGTGATGGTGTCGCCCTCGATGTGCACGAGCGGGAAATGGTAGGTCGAGTTTCCGCCAACATGGATCACGTAGTTACTGAAGTCCCCGCCATCGACGTAGTTGTTCCGCACGCTGACTTGTGACAAGGGCGGAGTCAGATTGATCGCCGAGACCGGCCGTTTACCGACCGCACCGTAAATGAAGCGGTTGTTCTCCACGGTGAGGGATCCGAGACCGTCGAAGTCGTTGCCGGCCCGTACAGCAAAGTCGCAATCAGTTGCGGTGTTGTTCGTGATCAGGCCTCCGGCACCGAACACGCCGAACGCGTAAGTAAATCCAAGACATGAGACCGTGTTGGCATCAAACTCTATCACGGCCGCTCGCTCGCCATCGATCACATAGCCGCCATTGGTCTTCACATTCGTCAGGCTGTTTCCAGTGACGCTGATCGTATCCGCCCGCCCTGAGTAGATGCCCCAACCCGAGAGCGAATCGATGACATTGTCTTCGTGTATGAGGCTCCCGAGCGTCCACGCGTAGGTGTTGTAGCTGAAGTTGCCGTTCACGTCGCCCACGACCTGGTTGCCCCGCAGTTCCAGTCGGCCCGTGAGCGAATCGAAGCTCTGGGCATAGGCGAGATTGTACCCACCTCGCACCGAGTTGGTGTCGAAGACCGTAGTCTCGCCCGCCTGGGTGAAGTAGCTGTAGAGTGCACCCCCGCGATTGGCATCGAACACGTTGTTCCGGATGAGCGCAGAGTCGACACCGTAGGTGTAGATCACGATGTAGCTCTGCCAGCCCATCCCGCTCAAGTTGGGATTGCTGAACTGGTTCCCCACGAAGGTGTTGTCGAGGATCTGGGCGGTAGCGGTAGACTGCACAACGACCGCAGCGGCGCCACTGTAGTTGATCTGATTCGAGTCGACCCGCGCGGTTGTCGCATCGTAGATTTCGATCGCGCCGTTTTGCGAACCGAGACTCGCGTCCTGCGTGGTACTGTCAAGCGTAACGTTTACGATCTCGACGTCCAGCACGTCGTCAAGGTAGACGCCTTCCCACGCCACACTGCTCACATGGCTATCGCGCATGCGGAAGGCATCGGCGAAGCTCAGCTGCACACCACCTTCTTGCGACACCCCGACGATGGTGTCGTTGAACAGCACCATGCTGTCGATCTGCGCGCCGATAGCGTCGGCGAACCCACGCACTCCGCGGATGGCCGTGCCAGTGACCTCGAGGTATCCGGTTCCAGTGAAGTTGACGATGCCGCCCGTGACATCGCGGAGTTGGGAATCGACCACGCGAGCATAGGTGGAGCCAAAGGCCTCCACCGCACGACCACCGGTCCGCTCGACGATCGTCCGATCGACGAGCAGTGTGTCGGCGAGCAAATACATGCCGTAATTGTCCGCGTCCGTCACGCGCGATGTGACCACGGATGCGCGAACGCCGCCGCCGGTGAACGCCACAAAGCCATCCATCACACGCTCGGCGACCACGTCGGTGATGAGAGCAAGGTCGTACGCACCCGGACCGATTTCCAACGCATGACCGTCGAGGTCCCGCACGGTCGCCTGCGAGAGGCGAAGCGTATCGATGTTGCCCGGGGCGATCCCCACCCCAACACCGCGTTCGATGAGGACGCTGTCGCTGATCTCAAGCGTCGTGACAAAGTCGACCCAGATCCCGGAGGCTTCGAAGTCCGTGACCCTGCTCCGCTGCACACGCACGAGTTGCGCCGCGGGGACGGCGATGCCTCGACCCTCCACCGCTTGGACCGTTACTGAATCGATGAGCACCGTGTCAGCCACTGCGTACACGCCGTCGACGTCGAAGTCGGCCGAGGACTCCACGCCGGCAACGGTGACACGCGACATCGTGACCTTGGTGGCGTTAAGGACCTCGAGGCCGACGTCCATGACACCGCTCACCGAGACGTCACGCAGCGCCGCCGTGCCGCCGATTGTCGCTATTAGGCCATACCCTCGCAGTGACGCGAGCTGCACGGACAGGAGCTCCAGCGTGTCGGCGGTAATTGTCAACCCACTGGCCGACTCCGTGAAGTTGAGCCGCTTGATCGTCTGTTTGCCCGTCGTGGAGATGCTGCCAACGGAAGTGTTGGGCGTCGAGATCGTCGGCATGCCCGTGGCACCCGAGTCGCCCTCGAACACCAAGCGCTTGGTTGTTGTGAGTGGTTCGTTGTAGGTCGCTACGTGAATGAAGATCGTGTCCCCGGCGCCAGCGGCTGCAATGGCATCGGCGATGGTGTTGAACGGAAATTGGTCGCTCCCCACCTCATCCTGCTGACCCTGCGCCACGGCGGGATTCACGATCCACCGGGTCCGCTGGCCAACCGTCACGGGCGTGCTTCCCGTCACTCCGGGCGACACGGCCGCCATCACGTTGGCGGTCCCGGCGGCCACCGCCGTGACTACGCCGGTCGAATCGACCGTTGCGACCGCCGGGTCGCTCGAGCTCCAGACCAGGTTCTTTCCGGCCAGGAGCAACCCCGCCGAGTCACGTACCTGCGCACTCAGCCCAAACTGGTCACCTGGGGCGAGTGACAATGGAGATGGCAACACGGTCACTTGATCGGGGTCGCCCGGCGTGCAGGTGGCGCTGATCGGCTGGCCGACGAGGAACGAGGACACATCGAGCCCGACGACGAAACTCAGAATGACCAACGCATCGCGCGGGTCGACCTTGCTGTCGGGATCGACGTCACCGCGCCCTGTGTCGGCGACCGCCATCCCGACCGAGTGCATCAGCACGATCTGCGCGTCGACCGATTGAATCTGGCCGTTGCCGTCCAGATCGCCCCACACGTCGCTCCCGCAAAACGAGCCCGACGTGACGGTGAGAAACGGCAGGAGATCCTGGAACGAACTGGCAGCCGTCAGCTCGTCAAACGCGACCCGGAACGTGTCGGAGACCGTTGCTTGAACCTCGAGCGTCACGTCCGCCAGCGTAAAGATGCCGCTGGCCCCCGCGGCGCTCGCGGCGGCGAACCGGAGCACGCCGCTGTCAGCGGAGTCGCTGTTGAACACCGGTGAGGCGAACGTGCCACCGCTCGCGCTGACGAAGTTGAACCCAATCGGGCTCCACGAGAGGCGCAGCCGATACGCCCCCATGTTGATGCCCGGGGCACCTGTCATGTCGATCGCGATGGGGACGGTCACCCGTTCGCCTGCCGCCGCCGTCAGCTCCCCCGTTGTCGGTCCAGCAACGATGGTCTGCGTGTGCGCCGGAGACACCATGCCCGCCGCGGCGGTGAGCGCCGCGAGCGAGATGGTCAGCCGTCGAGCAAACGTGCCCATGCGATCCGTGGCGCGTCGGGCCTAGGTGCCGCTGCGCCGCAGGAAGATCTGCGGTGCCACCTGGAGTTGCGGATGCAGGTCCGCGAGCGACTCAGCTGCCGAGAGCTCTTCCATGTCGAGCTCGAACTGCTGCATGTAGTCGGCGTCCTTCACCTGAAACACGCCATGGTAGATGGTCAAGTCGTCGAAGCCCCGTGCCGCGGCACCGGCGAACCGGATCTCACCATCGGGCGCACCGTTGGGATTGATCACACGGAGCCCGTCATTGATCTCGACGCTCTCGCTCAGTCCAAGCATCTCGGGATCGAACCGGAGCCGCCCCGTGTAGCTGCCAAGCCGCGCGTCCGTCTCGGTGCCAAACTGGACCGTGATGTAGACGTTCACTCGATCTCCCGGGCGGGCTTGATCGTTGTCCACCTGCAGATACGCCTGGATCCCCTCCACCGGTGGTGGCGGCTGATCCGGCCCCTCCTTGGAGGTGAGGGGCTGGTCGTCACAGCCCGCCATCGCAATGAGGGCTGCAACGAGTGTAAAGAATCGGACCGATCGCATACGAATGCCTCCTGCCAGACCTACTGTATCGTCACCGTGCCGTTCGCGACGGTGACCTGATTAATCAGATTAGTGAACGTCTGCGCAGCGGACATCTCACTGATGGTGACCGCCGCCGAGCTACTTCCTGCAGCCTGTGCCACAAGTCGCACCCGCGCAATGACGACCGCGCCGCCCGTGCCATTCGCATTGGCCTGGGCGAATCGCAGCTCGCCACTCCCGACGTTGTTCGTATTGAGCTCCGGTGTCGGGAAGTCGCCGGTCTGGACGTCGACGAACGACAGCACCGCCGGATCCCAGTTGAGCACCGCGTTGTAGCTCCCTAGGAGCTCGCCAGCCGTGAAGGTCATGTCTGCTGTCACGTCGACGACGATCGTGTCGCCAACCGCTCCCGTGACGAACGCCCGTTGATTCGCGGTAGTCGACACTACGACACCGCCAGCAGCCGGTACCACCACGAGCGCCGAGTCGGTGAAGGCCGGATCGCCGCTGAAATCGGGTGCAGATAGGAAGATCACCGCGGTCCCCGGAGCCACTCCGGTGACCGTTCCTGTGGCGCCGACCGAGGCAACCGCTGGACTCCGCGACATCCACTGTACCGGGTAGATCCCAAGCGGATTGCCGAGCGCGTCGACCACGGCGCCTGTGAAGCTCGTCGAACCGCCGACGCCCACATTCGCATATCCCGGTGACATCGCGGCTCCGACTGGCACCGCGCCGACGAGGACGCGCGAGGTGTCCGCGGCCGCGCCATCCGGCACTGTTGCATACACCCGCACTTCTCCCTGCGCTGTCGCCCCAGCCGCTGCCTGGCCGGTCAGACGATTGACACGGAGTATCACGGAGTCGGCCGGGCGAACGAGGAGATACCGAATGGAAGCACTGGAGGGCGCGCCCGACTGGTCGAACGCACTCGCGCGAAACGTGAAGGTGCTCCCTTCTTCAACCGCGGTGTCACTCGGCGCCAGCACCACGCTCGCGGCCGTCGGGCCGGTGTACGTCACAGGAATCTGGACTGGCGTGCCCTCTCCCGTGGTACCTGCACTGACGTTGACCGTGTCGATCCCGGAGAACAACACCGCGCCGTCGGACGACCGAATGGCCTCCAGCCGCACCCGAAACCACGTCGGGTTCTGCAACAGCGGCACGGTGAGTGTCGTGTCGGCCTCGCCGGTCACTGGGTCGATGTTGACGAAGACCTGGAGCAGCTGAGTGAACTCACCCGGCGTGTCTTCACGCTCGATTGTCAGCTTCAAGCGGTCGGCATCGTCGGCAAACACCACATTGGCGTCAAACACGGGAGTCACGAGAAACGCAACGAACGACGGTCCGGGGTCCGCAATCTCGACGCACGCAGCGAGCGCTAGGCCCGCGATGCAACCGAAGACGGCGCGAGCTCTCACGGCCTCCACTCGGCGTGGATCGCCGTACGCAACCCGTCGAAGTGGATTCTCTCGTTCAATACGTCAGGCGGCACCAAGAACCCCGTGACGCCTCCCGCCTGCCCAACGACAGCGAACTGCGGGGTGATTTGATATCGCAGATCCACGCCACCTCGCCAGGACCGGCCCGCCAGCCGCAGTGGACCGCCTTGCGCGGAGTTTCGGAATTCCGTTCGAGCCGTGGCGCTGAGACGTCGAATGACTGGTACGAACCAACTGGCACCGGCACCGAGGAGGTTCCCGCGCGGGAGCCGTGCGGCGCCCAAGGCGGTGCCTTGGATCAGGGGACTTCCGCGCCACACGTCAAATCCGTACACCAAGAGCGACGTGTTTCCGATACCCTGACTGACCGACAGATAACCCACTGTCCGATGGCCAATCCCAGGTCGCGTTTCATCTCCCTTGGTGTCCTTGGCCCGCAGGGCATAGATTGCCGCCACCCGAACGTACGTCCGCTGGCCGAGCCGTCCTTCCACACCCCCTCGGAGTCGCACCTCCCGCCCCGGCGTCAACGCATTCGGGTCATCGGTCACGGGCGTGTATTGGAAGGCCTCCCGGACGGTGGCGCCCAGCCCGATCGCCCACGATCCAAGCGGGACTGCCCCAGCAAAACCGAGTCCCACCCGCCCACCGCTCCCCAGGTTGGGCGAGGTAAAGCCGATGATGTCGCTCGCGAGGGCGCCGAGCACCGAAAGCTCGTCCGTCTCCACGGTTCGGATTCCGGTTGGAATGGCCCCGGTCGCGATCATGGTGAGCCTGCCCGGAAGCACGTCCCAGGAGAATCGTGCTTCGGTGTCGACCAGCCCCGACAGGCGCTGGTCGGTAAACCCAGGGGCACCTCGCAGGACGACGTGGGCGTAGCCTGTGGAGAGCGCAAACTCGCCCCGCTCGCCAATCCGGACGTTTACACCAACGGGCACCGTGTATTCGTTGACCCGCTGAAACCCGATATTTGGGCTCGGGTCAAAGCTGTAGGTCTCCGAGAAGAACGCCACGGTCGTCTTGATGGGGAGCTGCGCTGGTGCCGATGCAGCCCATGCAGCAAGGAAGCCGGTCCCAAAGAGGACACTACGCGTCGTCTTCATGGCAGTCTGAAGAAGATCCGGATCCGCCCGGTCACGGTCCCAGTGACCGGTGTTCCCTCGACCGTCGGCGTGGGCGGCGGCTCAAGCGCGGTCGTCTGCGTGCCGGTGGATACCGGAGTCTGCGTTGGTGTCACCTGCTCCGACTGGATAGAGGCGATGTCGCTCACCGTGGACGAAATGGCATCGATGGGCGGTAGGGCTGGGACCACCTGCGGCTCGGGCGGTGGCTCAGCAGCCACCACAACGACATCGGTGGCAGCCGCCGCCTCCACGACTGGAGCCACGGTCGTCGCTTGATATTGGTCTCTTGCGGCTTGAAAGCTGGGATCCGCCTGCACGGCGGCCCGATAATGCAGGGCCGCTGCGCTGTAATCACCGAGGTCCTCGGCCACTAAGCCGCGCGAATATGCGAGGAACGCGGCGAGGTTCTGCGTGCCGTTCTCGAGAATGAGTCGCAACTCCGCTTCAGACAGGAAATACCCCAGCTGGTTGGCGACCCCGATCACGACCCGCTTCTCCATGTCGAGCAGTCGCCCGAACTCGCCCGTTTCGACGGTTGGCGCTGTCACCTCGCCATCCGACAGGATCACACTCGCCTCGAGCCGCGTCTCCGCATCGGGATCAATGACGGCAAGGCCCTGCACCATTCGACCGGCCTGCAACAGACGGCCGACGCGGGCCGCCGTCGATGCGTCGACACGGGCTGTCTGGCCGAGTTGCATTTCCTCGAGCAAGGCACCTACCTGGAGTCGCTCGACCATTCGAAACCGCTCGAGTAACGCCAGGTCCGATGTGAGGATCTGGGCGAGCCCGCGCGACAGGGGTAGGTAGGCCGAATCGCCGACGATACTGAGCGGCAGCACCGCAACGACCTGTGGATCCGTCGCTTGCTGCGCCAACTCCGTTTCGCGCTGGAGGGCAAGCCTCGCCTGGCCAGTCGCGCGATCGCGCCGTGCGATGATCTGACGCGCACGCACGGCAGAGGATCCAGGCTCCTCCGGATAGCCCGTCAGATAGCGTTGATAGACGTCGAGTGCCTGATCATATGACTGCTGCTGCTCGAGACACTGCCCCAGGACAAGCGGTCCAAGAGCCGCTTGCGGTTGCCGAGACATGCCGTTGCGCGCGACCACCATGGCGGAGTCGCAGCGGCTGGCGGCAAAGAGCGCCGCGGAGTAGCGGAGCAAGACATCGGCATTGGTGGGATCTCCCGCAAGCCGCTGTTCGAGTGCGGGGATCTCGTTCGGGGATACCTGCGTGGGACGCGCGGTGGCACATCCAGCGATCGCCGCACCGCTGCCGAAGAGCATCAGCGCCGACACCAACTGTCGCGTCCGGGACGCGCCGGCGATGGAATTGGTCATAAGGATCACTCCAGACCGCCAATGAGACTGGGAACCTGCGTGTGGCTTGGAACTGCGATTTTGCCTCCTGCGACAGGGGTCGTCAAGGCAACCCCCATAGCCACTCCTTGAGCTAGCAAGTCTTGCGCCCACGCAGGTTGGCAGTGCGTCCGTATGGTCCAGACATGTCAGACGCGCCCCGGACAGGCATCCGGTGGGCTTTTACTGCATCAATTTGGAGGGAGTCAGTCGGTGAGCGAGCGATAGAGATCGCGCAGGTGATGCTCTCGAAGGTCCTGCACGCACTCCCACAGGTCACTCTCACTGGATGCGCAGAAGATCTCAGCGGTCGAGGGTGTAACGCCGGTGTCTTCGGTTGGCCCGAACAAGAGACGGCCACGCCACGTTCCGTCGTCCGCTCGTCGCAACTCGAGGCGCACGGGGATCAGCCCCCCTTCATATTGGAACGGAGGAAGCTCATGTACGACCGGTTCTGAGGGGTTAGGCTGGCCGTAACGGAGCGGGCTCCCCGACATCTGCAACAACCTGGTTGGTTTGCGCAAATATAAAGGCATTCAGCACTTACGCAATACTGCGACGC
Source organism: Gemmatimonadota bacterium (assembly GCA_039588055.1). Classification (GTDB taxonomy): domain Bacteria; phylum Gemmatimonadota; class Gemmatimonadetes; order Gemmatimonadales; family GWC2-71-9; genus JAOTVV01. The sequence goes on from JBDHAN010000030.1 coordinate 12,475, forward strand.
CCTAAAACGGCCGAAAATGGAGTCATGATTGGGCGTATGCTGCAGGCGTCCAACAGTGTGTCGATCAGGCGTCCGATTGCGCGTCGGCGGCCTCGTCGAGAACCCGTCTAGAAATAGTGCACGGGGATGGGACTGAACGTTGCGGCGAAGAGCGCCAGCGTCATCCATCCCAGGAGTTTCCGGCTCGGCGGAAGTGGACGGTGCCGATCCAGCACCTGTGGGTGGGTGAGTCGGCCACGACCCAGAATCAGGATCACAAACGCCCACGTCCACCAGAACCACGCGATCCACACCGACGTCGCCCGGCCGGCCACGAGCCCCAGTGCAATCAACCCGAACCACACGACAGAGCTCACCAGGCTCTGTCGCGGACCGAGTAGCGCATAGAGCACGTGACCTCCGTCGAGCTGCCCGAGCGGCAAGAGATTCAGCATCGTCATGAAGAGACCGATCCATCCGGCGAACGCGAGGGGGTGCAGCAGTACCGTCTCGTGTCCCACGATGAGACGCCGCAGCGCATACAGGACAGGAGAGTCACCGAGATACAGTCGGAAATCGGCGAGTACGATGAACTGACTTGACGGTCCTGGCTCGGGCATCACCTGCGAGCGCGCGAGCCCAACCGCCAGTGCCACCAGCGCAACGACGAAGCCGGCCCAGGGCCCCGCGGCACCGATCTCCATCAGCTGGCGGCGGTCAACGACCGGACTCCGTAGACGTATGAACGCCCCGAAGGTCCCAAAGAAGTTGATGATCGGCGGGGCGGGAATGAAATAGGGTGGTGAGACACTGATGCCGTATCGCCGTGCCAGCAGGTAGTGCCCGGACTCATGCGCCAGCAAAATCGCCATCAGTGCCATTGCGTAGTCCAGGCCCGGGCGTAGCGAGAGTAGCTCGGACACCAGTGCACTGATGGATTCCGGAAGACGCGAGAAGTCCACGGAGAACGGAAACGCCAACGGGAGCGACGAACCAGCGAGAAGCGCACCACCCATCCACACCGTGGCAAACGTCGCGACGAAGAGCACTCCGTGCAGCCACCAGCGCTCGCGAGGAAGTGGTGCAAGCAGTCGGACCAACGCCAAGCGCTCTTCACCATCGCCACGGACCCAGTAGTGAAGCCCGGGCCAGGCGTTCAGCGCACCCGCGAGCTCCGGCGACGGACCCTGATGCTCGGGCGCAACGACCGCATCGATGACTTCGCGGTCACGAGCGACCGTCGTTCGCCACCACGAGAGATACGGCGCAAGCTCTTTCATGACACCCCTTGACGCCCCTCTCCATGAGCCCTATGATTTGCGCACCTGCTCACCCAGCAGCGATCCCCTTAGACGAACCTTCTCTTTTCCCAGCGACATGCCATGCGCCCGAACCTCGGGCAGAACAACCTGCTTTGCATTCCCTCCACCCGACGGAGCACGTACACACCGTGGACATCGCGGAACTAAAGCGGAAATCGGTCGCCGAACTCCATGAGTTGGCCGAAGAGTTGAACATCACCAACTACTCTGGCCTCCGCAAGCAAGATCTGATCTTCCGTATCGAACAATCGCTGCTCGACTCGGACACCGTACTCCGAGGCGAGGGCGTCCTGGAAATTCTGCCGGAAGGCTACGGCTTTTTGCGCAGCCAAGACTGGAACTACCTCTACGGACCTGACGACATCTACGTCAGCCCGAGCCAGATCAAACGGTTCGATCTCCGGACCGGCGATACGGTCCTCGGGCAGGTGCGGCCACCCAAGGAGGGCGAGCGATACCTCGCCTTGCTCAAGGTCGAGAAGGTCAACTTTGAGGATCCCGAGAAGGCAAAGCACCGCATTGCCTTCGACAACCTCAGGCCACGCTATGCTGACCGGCGCATCCGGCTCGAGCCGGAGGACGGCGATCTCTCGATGCGCGTCATGGATCTCCTCACCCCGGTGGGGTTTGGACAGCGCGGTCTCATCGTGTCACCGCCCAAGGCCGGCAAGACTATCCTGCTCCAGAAGATCGCCAACTCCATGGCGGCGAATCACCCGGAGGCCGTGCTCATCGTGCTGCTGATCGATGAGCGGCCTGAAGAGGTGACTGACATGGAGGAGAACGTCCAAGGCGCAGAAGTGATCGCGTCGACGTTCGATGAACCGGCAGATCGCCACGTGCAGGTAGCAGACATGGTGATCGAGAAGGCGCGCCGCATGGTCGAGCATGGGCGCGATGTCATCATTCTGCTGGACTCGATCACGCGACTGGCCAGGGCACACAACGTCGTGATTCCGCATTCCGGCAAGATCCTCTCGGGCGGCGTCGATGCGAACGCACTGCAAAAGCCGAAGCGGTTCTTCGGCGCGGCTCGGAACATCGACCAGGGCGGATCACTCACGATCATCGCCACGGCGCTCATCGAGACGGGGAGCCGAATGGACGAGGTGATCTTCGAGGAGTTCAAAGGCACCGGCAACATGGAGCTCATCCTGAATCGCGGGATCGCCGACCGGCGCGTCTATCCGGCGATCGACGTCCAGCGGAGCTCTACGCGAAAGGAAGAGTTGCTGCTCGACCCCACCGAACTCAACAAGATCTATCTCCTCCGCAACTTCCTCGCGGACATGCCGACGGTCGAGGCCATCGAGTTTCTCCTGGAGCGCATGAAACGAACGAAGACGAACACCGAGTTCTTCAAGACCATGCAGGAGGGGTGATTCAGGATGACGGGCAGGCGGACCGGCGGGGAGGCGGACAGATCCTCTGGCAATGACCTGACCGCCCGACCGCCCAACCGCCCAACCGACTTACCAGACACAGGTCGTCTGCTCGCGGTCGATCCGGGCGCCAAGCGCATTGGACTCGCGCTCTCCGACCCATCGCAAACCATCGCGCAGCCGCTCGGAACACTCACACGCCGGACTGGCCGGCGCTTTCCCCTCAAGCAGCTCAAGCGGTTCCTCGACGAGCACCAACCAGTGGGCATACTCGTTGGCCTGCCACTCGAGTCGGATGGCTCCGAAGGCGACTCAGCCATCAAGGCGCACGCCATCGGCGAGTTGATGCAGGAGAAAACCGGCTTGCCTGTCGCGTTCATGGACGAGCGCATGACGACGGCGCGCGCGCTCAGAGCCATTCGTGAATTGGGCGGCGGTTTGCGCGGCAGAAGAGGTGATGTCGATCCACTCGCCGCGACGACGTTGCTGCAGACGTATCTCGACGGGCGGACGCGATGAAGGCTCATCGCATTATCACGCTCACGATCGCACTCGCCATATCCTGTACTCCCTCTGATGGATCCGGCTCCGCGGAAACGGTACAGGTCACCATTCCTCCTGGAGCCACGCTCGCCGCAGCTGCCGAATCACTGTTCGTACGCGATCTCATCTCGTCACCGTCACTTTTCCGGTTCTACGCGACACTGACGGGACGGGAGCGCGCCATCCAGGCCGCGACGTACGATGTGCCGCGCGGCTCGTCGATGCGTGAGATTCTGTCGATTTTGGTCTCAGGGAGACCGGCCGAGGAACGGCTCGTCGTCCTCGAAGGGCTGACGCTCGCCGAGGTCGCCGACACCATCCGTCTGCAGCTCGGGCTTTCAGCCGACAGCCTGGAGGCGGCCCTGACAGACTCAGCACGGCGAGTCGAGCTCGACATCCCCGGACCGAACCTCGAGGGTTACCTCTATCCCAGCACCCATCTCGTCCCCATCGGGGCAAGTGCCCGAGACGTGGTCCTGCAGCTCACCGCGGAGTTCGAGCGCCAATGGCAGCCCGACTGGGGCCCGCGGCTCGACTCCCTGGGCATGACTCGCCACGAGATCGTGATTCTGGCCAGCATCATCGAGGGAGAGGTTCGATACGACCCGGACCGGCCGTACGTGTCATCGGTGTACCACAACCGCCTGCACCGCGGGATGCGCCTTCAGGCAGATCCAACTGTCGTCTACGCGCTCGGGCAGCGCCGTCGTCTCTACGAGAATGACTACCAGGTCTCGTCCCCATACAACACCTACTTGATCAGCGGCCTGCCACCGGGACCCATCGGCCAGCCGAGCACAGCAAGCATGAGAGCGGCTCTCTACCCAACGACGAGCGACTTCCTCTACTTTGTCGCCCGGCCCGATGGTCAACATGTGTTCTCGGAGACATACGCGGAGCATTTGCGCGCGATCCGCGAGATCCGTTAGTGCGTAAGCGCGTCGTCGATCGCCGCTCTGAGCGCACGAGCCGCTCGCTCGATGTGACGCGACCCGAACACGGCACGGCTCACGGCAACTCCGTGCGCCCCGGCCACGAGCACCTCGGCGAGGTTTTCGCGGGCGATGCCACCGATCGCCAGCACGGTCATTGCCTCCGGCGCCCGCGACGCCAGATCGCGAAACCCCTGAACGCCGATGGCCGCTCCGGCATCCGGTTTGGTCTCAGTACCGAACACGGAGCCGATGCTCCAGTAATCCACATCGTCGCGTCGCGCCGCGTCGGCCTCGACCGCATTCCCAACCGACACACCGACGCGCAACGCGTGGCCGGCAAGCTCGCGCACCGCAGCCGGTGGAATGTCGTCCGCCCCCACGTGCACGCCTGTCGCTTTGCCGATCAGGGCAACGTCCGCACGATCATTCACGTACACCGGTATCGTCAGCGTCGCGCAAAGCTCCTCTGTCCACCCGAGCAGGCTCCCGGCCGTCGCGCCCTTTACCCGAAGTTGAATCGCCGTGACCCCGCCTGCTTCCGCCGCGCGGCATGCATCGGTGAGACGGGACACCGGGAGAACCGGTGGACCGGCGATTGCCAGGAGTCGGAGTTCATCGAGCATGGCACCTGACCGGCAGATGTCGCTTCCCTCGGTACGGATCTCCGAGCGGGGCGCGGCCCGCCTCGTGCGGGGGCACCCCTGGGTCTATCGCTCTGACGTGCAGGATGTCGACAGTCCTGCCGGACTCGCAAGGGTCGTGGACCCCGCCGGTCGATGTCTTGGCCGAGCCCTCTGGAGCCCAGCATCCGAGATCCGACTCCGGCTGCTCACGGCGGACGATAACGATATCACTCGCACCTGGTGGACGGTTCGCATCCGCGCCGCGCTCCATCGTCGGGAGCAGCTCGATCTGGACTCAACGGCGTACCGCGTCGTGCACGCCGAGGGCGATGGTCTACCTGCATTGATCGTCGACCGCTACGGCAAGCACGTCGTCGTCCAGTTGCTGTCGGCCGGACTTGAGTCGATGCGCGACGATCTGATTGCTGCCATATCGGAGGTGCTGCGCCCGGCGAGCCTGCTTTTCCGCAATGATGCATCGGTGCGCCGACATGAGGGACTTCCCCTCCAGGTCGAAGAGATTCTCGGACCGGTGCCGGACCATGCTGAGGTCCGGGAGGGAACCCACCGATTCCTCGTGGACCTGCGGTCCGGCCAAAAGACCGGCGCGTTCCTCGATCAACGGGACAATCGACGGCTTGCGGGACACGTGGCGACGGGTCGGGCGCTCGATCTCTTCTCCTACCAGGGGTGGTTTGCGATCCAGCTGGCAGCTCGGGCGACCGAAGTCCTCGCGGTGGACTCCAGTGGAGCTGCGCTCCAGCAGGCCCGCCGCAACGCGGCCCTCAACGAGTGTTCTTCCGTCGAGTGGATCGAGGGCAACGTGTTCGATGAACTGCGATCGCTGGACCGGGATCGCGCGACGTTCGACATGATCGTGTTGGATCCCCCAGCCTTCGCGAAACGGCGCGATGCGCTCCAGCGTGCGGTCGCCGGGTACAAGGAGCTCAACCTCCGCGCCATGCGCATCCTTTCGCCAGGTGGACGGCTTCTCACGTGCTCGTGCTCGTACCACGTGACACAGCCCCATTTCATGGAGATGCTGGCATCCGCCGCCGCGGACAGCGGACGGCATCTCGCCATCGAGCGTCTGCTGGGACAGAGTCTCGACCACCCCTTCGTCGTCACCGTTCCGGAGACAGGGTATCTCAAAGGGGCGCTGGTCCGGGCGGTCGAATGACGACTGACGATCACAGGCTTGTGCACCGACACGTTGACAGATCGCGCCGCCCAGAGCGAGGTTGCGAGTCATGCCACCCGCTCGCCTAGCGGCACCCGACCGCAGCGCGCAGGTGAAGCGCGTCTTGCTCGGCCTCCTCGTCGCCAATCTGGGTGTCGTGGGGGCCAAGTTTGTCATCGCACTCCGAACCGGATCGCTCGGTGTCCTTGGCGACACCGTGCACTCGTCCGTCGACGCGATGAACAACGTGCTTGCCCTTGCCGTGATCTGGATCGCTGCTCGGGAGCCCGATGAAGACCATCCGTACGGGCACGAGAAGTTCGAGACACTCGGAGCGTTGGCAATCGTGGTCTTCCTGTCAATCACCTGCTTCGAGGTGGTGAAGGGCGCGATCATCCGTCTCGGTTCGGGAAGCGCCCCCCTCTCGGTCGGACCTCTGGAGATCGCGGTGTTGAGTGGCACATTGCTGGTGAACGCAGTGGTCACAGTGTATGAAACGCGCCGTGGTCGCGAGCTCAACAGCGAGATCCTTTTGGCAGACGCACTCCACACTCGTGCGGACGTATTCATTACCATCGGCGTCTTAATGGGTGTCATTGCAGCGCGTGCCGGCTATTGGTATGTAGACCCGATTGTAGCACTCGGCGTGGCCGTCATCATCGTCGTGCTGGCGTACGGGATCATCGCTCGCGCCGTGCCGGTGCTTGTCGACCAGATTGCCGCGCCTCCGCGCAACATCCAGAAGGTCGCCGAGACCGTGAACGAAGTCGTCCGCGCCTACGACATCCGCTCACGAGGTGTGCACGAGCGCCGTTTCGCGGAGCTGACGATTGCGGTGGATGGGAGTGCCACGGTCGAAGCTGCCCATCGTGTGGCAGATGCGGTCGAACACCAACTCCGCACAGATCTCGACTTTCACGAAGTCGTTGTCCACGTCGAGCCGTGCTGACGTCACCCAGCCCCGGACAGCGGCACGCACGGCCGCAACGGTCGTTTCGCCAAGAATACGAGGAGTTCATCCTCGAGCGCATCGAGGAATTCAAGCAGCAGATCTCTCGCGAAGAGCTTTTACGGATTGCGGACGAGGCAGTCCGAGAGCTGGAGGCGGGAGCCGACGATCAGCTCGTCCTCACTGAGGTGCTCGTGCTCGAGCACGTCGATCGACTCATCGTGCGTCGCCTCAATCTCCCGGGCTTTCGAAAATGGCTAGCGCGCCATCGACGGCTCCGACGCGCACAACGTGAGCCCACACACTGGGGCATCGACCCGCGAACGCCGTTGGTGGAGCACGCCAAGCACTATCCGATCGACAGCCTCGCACTCGTCGTCGGCTCCGGTGCCGCCAAAACATGCTTCCTGCTCGCCGCGCACGACTGGCCAGTCGTGTTCATTGACCCAGAGGTTGCCCACGTGGAAGCGGTCGAAACTCGTATGGCGGTCGAAGGACTGACCGCGCGCTTCGAAGCGTTTGTCGTTCGCCCTGGAACGTGGTTTCCCGAAGTACAGCCGACGCTCGCCGTGCTCGACTCCGTCATGCTCGGTGCGCTCACGGGCGAGGCACGCGATGCGTTCCTCGACATGGTGAAACGACGCACGGTGTCGGGCGGGGTCCACCATCTTCTGTTGAAGGATCAGCAGGGCGACGTGCTGCCTATCGCCCCTGAAGCCCTCAAGGCGGCCTACAAAGACTGGCACGTGGAACGAGGGCGGGGCGGCGGCGGCCCGCACGAGTTCATGGCCGTCAAGCCGTGACGGCATCGCCGGCTGTCGTTAGATGGCGTCTGAGACGGCCGTGAAGCCGAAGTCCCGAACGACAAGCGGTGGAACCACGACCGACGGACCGAGGCCTCCCGACTCCGAGGCGATGACCCGCTCGCTACGGCCCAGATCCACCACGCGACCCAGCATTCCCAGCATTCCCAGCACGCTCTCGTTGAATCGGAGGTTCTTCACGGCTCCTGTGACCTGACCACCCTCGATCAGAAAGGTCCCATCACGAGTGAGGCCGGTGAGCGTAAGTGTCCGGGGATCAACTGACCGGACATACCAGAACCGCGTGACCAAGATCCCCCGCTCCACGGATCCGATCAACTCGTCGACGCTGGCGGTGCTCCCCTCCATCTTGAATCCACCGGCTTGCGGCAGCGGCTCGCGTCCCTGCCGATCGGCCCAATACCGGTCGTAGCGGAGGTTGCGCAGCACACCATCTTCAATCCACACGGTCGGGGGGATGGGAAGGCCTTCGTCCGTGAACGGCTGCAGAAGCAGCTCTGGATCGGACGGGTCCGAGACCAGCGTAACGCGCCCGTCTGCTATCCGCTCACCCACCTTGGTTCCCCCGTCGCCGCTCGCAAACGGCGACCGACCCTCGTCAGCAGCACGTGCGTCGAGCGCGGCCGCCAGCCGCGCGACCAAACTTGCGACAGCGGTGGGCTCGAGCACGACAGTGTAGGCGCCGAGGTCGACTGCTGCGGCGTTGGCACTGCGTCGGGCCTTCTCGATCGCGCGCTCCGCCACGTCGGCAGGTGCCGCCATCCGAGCCCAGTCGTTGTTGGTCGTGCCTGCCCACCCCGACCCCCTCCCATCGGGCGTGCGGACGGTCGTACTAACCGAGGCGACGCTCGACCGATGGTACGCGAAGAGTCCGGCCGAGTTGGCGACGGCGGTCGCCGACGCATCGTGGGCCAGGAATCCGGAGGCTGTCAAATCCGCGCCCGTCGCGCGCTCGATCACCGTGCCGGCAGCGGCGGCGCGCTCGGCCGCGCCCAATGCGGCCGTGCTCTCGAAGAAGGCCTGAACCGGCGCATATGTCTGCGCATCAAGCGGCGGCATCAGCTCCGGATCTTCCGGAGCGAGCCGACCCGCCTGGGCAAGCGCGGACTCGTCGATCTGATTGAGCGTAATGGACGCGCACCGCCGGCCAACTTGAGCAGTGAGACGGAGCACCACATTGACCGTGTCTCCGCCGGTCGAAATCTCGTTCACGGCAAAGCGCGTGTTGCCGGCGACCCGCGAGACAAGCATCACCTGTGCTGTCTCCGCCGTGATCCGACGCAGCGCCCGGTCACACAGGGATCGGGCCGCGCGCTCAGAGAGAATGTCTGCCATGGCTGGTTACGTGAAGTCCTTACGCGTTGCGTGCGGTGTTGATGATATCGACGTTGTGGAATCGTGCCGCCGGGCAGCCGTGGCTCACCGCGTTGGCCTGTGTCGGCTGCCCCTTCCCGTCATAGAGCGTTCCGCCGAGCTCGTAACTGCGCGGGCCACCGAGCATGTCGAGGGAATTCCAGAACTCCGGTGTCCGGCCCTGGTATCCGACATCGCGGACCATGCCAACAACAGCGCCATTGCGAATCTCGTGAAAGACCTGGCCGCCAAATTGAAAATTGTAACGCTGCTGGTCGATGCTGTACGAGCCTCGACCATGGATCAGAATGCCACGATCAGTCGCGGCAATGATGTCGTCGATCGTGAGATCCTCCTCTCCAGGCAGGAGTGAGACGTTGGGCATCCGCTGGAAGGGCATCTGGTTCCATGACGCCGCATGCGCACACCCATGGGAGCGGTCATTCCCAGTGAGCGGTGCAATCCAGCCGGCCTGCTCTCTCGTGGTCTGGTAGTCCACGAACACACCGTCTCGTACGATCGGCCAGGCATCGGCCGGCACGCCCTCGTCATCCCAGCCAACGGTCGCGAGCGCGCCTCGCTGTGTACGATCTCCCTGCACGTTCATGAACTCAGGTCCGTATTGAAACGAACCGATCACCGCTTCGGGCGGTGCGAGAAACGACGTTCCCGCATAGCTCGCCTCATATCCCAACGCGCGATCGAGCTCTGTGGCATGTCCGATCGACTCGTGAATCGTGAGGAACAGATTGCTCGGGTGCAGAATCAGGTCGTAGCGACCTGGATCGATGGAGGGCGCCGTGAGCTTCTCGACAGCCTGCTCAGCCCATTCCCTGGCACGTCCCTCGAGGTCGGACGCCGTCACGTGCTCGTACCCCACCCCCATCGGCGGGATTTCCATGGAGCCCCGGGTCTGATACTCGGTGCCGTCCGGCGTGAGTGCCGTGACGAGCATCGACGGATAGGTGCGGTATGCGCGCTGCGAGATGAGACTGCCTGCAGTCGAGCCAAACGTGGTATTGATGCATGTGGACTCGATCGAGGAGCGTGCGAACCGCACGCCGGTCACACCCATCGCCGCGGCATTGGATGCCAGAAGCAGCGCGATCTTCTCGTCCAGCGGCACTTCCAATGGATCGACCTCGATGGGGCTCCTCCACTCACCGTCCGGATACGCATCCACCGGAGCCAGCTCGACTCGCCGCGACCCGGCGGCACGATTGGCTTTCGCCTGCTCGACCGCCAGCCCAGCGAGCCGCGCGGCCTCCGGACGAATGAGCACGTGACTCGAGGTGAAGCCCCAGCGACCATCCACCAGCACTCGGATACCGATGCCGACGGACTCGTCATCCCGCAGCTCGCTCACACGCACTTCACGGGTTTGCACGACCTGGCGACGGCTCCGGACGACACGGACGTCGGCGTAGTCGGCTCCGGCTGACCTTGCGGCGTCGAGCGCGAACATGCAGAGCTGGCGGTCGGCCAAGTCGGAACTGCCCTGCTCCACCGTCGGCTGGAGCGTGCTACCACGCGTGGTGAACGCCACCGATGCCATTGCGGCTGACGATTGCCTAACGAAATCTCGGCGGGTGACAGCCATGGATGTTCCCCTCGAAGTGCCTGCGAAGCTTGCGAATATCGTGGGACCCCAAGACTTTCGCAACGTTCCTGACCGGGTTGCTGCTCGGCCGATGCCCCCTCAGATTCATGCGCGATGTCGGAGACGTAAGGCTCGATCACCCTTCAACCGCAACGGAAGTATCCATGAACCTTAACCTCGACGGCCGAACCGCGTTGGTGTGCGGATCCTCCAGTGGCCTGGGACTCGCGATCGCTCGAGCGCTCGCGCGTGAGGGAGCCGCGGTGGCTCTCAACGGTCGCGACGCCGATCGGTTGGCACGGGCTGTGGAGACCGTGACGGCCGACGCCCCAGGTCGCGTGGACGGGTTTCAGGCAGACGTCAGCGTTCCCGCAGATGTGCGCGAGTTGACCGACTGCGTCGCGGAGCGCCTCGGAACGATCGACATTCTGGTCTGCAACGCGGGCGGGCCGCCGGCGACCCAGTTTCGTGAGGCACCTGAGGAGAGCTGGGGTGAGGCCGTCGAGCTCAACTTGCTCTCGACGATCAATCTGTGCAGAGCCGTCGTGCCGGGAATGGCCTCGCGCAAGTGGGGCCGAATCGTCTGCCTTACCAGCGTGGCAGCCAAGCAGCCCTTGGGAAACCTCATCCTATCGACAACCGCCCGCGCCGGCGTTCTTGGGTTTGCCAAGTCCCTCGCGGACGAAGTCGCAGCTGACGGGATCACCGTCAACTCCGTCTGCCCGGGATACATGCGGACGGAACGGGTCGATGAGCTGATTGACCGCCTGGCAGAGCAACGCAGCACCACGACAGAAGCGGTCCACGCTGAGCTAGTGGCGGCCATCCCGATAGGACGCATGGGTGAGCCGGCCGAACTCGGCGCGGTGGTCGCGTTCTTGGCATCGGACCCGGCCAGCTACATTACCGGCGTCGCATTACAGGTCGATGGTGGGTTTGTGAGGAGTATTCTCTGAGACGGGAACTAGATGTGATGAAACGGATTCGAGCTCGGCGGCAGGGCGGCAAAGCGGCAGAGCGGCAGGTTGAACGCGGGAGCCAGCATCAGTGGATGAGAGCGGCGAGACTCCTGCCCCTGCTCTCCCTCCTCCCTCTCTTGCCCCTGCAGGCTCAAATCCCCTCACCCTCCGAGACCCTTGGCATTGCGGTGGGCGCCGATTCCGTCCTCGCCAACTGGACGCAGATCGGGACCTACATGAGCACGTTGGCCAACGCGTCCGACCACGTGCGACTCGACACCATTGGCAGCACCACGCTCGGCAAACCGCTGCTCCTGGTCACGTTCGGCTCGCCCAGCAACCTGGGCCGCCTCGCAGAGATCAAGGCAAACCAGGCACTCCTCGCCGACCCGCGTCGTCTGACGCCGGCGCTCGAGGAGTCGCTCGTCGCCGACATGCCGGCGGTTGTCTTCATCAACAACAACATTCACTCGACGGAGATCGGATCGAGCCAGTTCTCGATGGTTTTGGCGCACCGGCTGGCGACTGACGACACGTATCGGGCGTTGCTCGACGATCTCATCGTGTTGATGACCCCGTCGGCCAACCCGGACGGGCTCGACACGGTGGTGGCGTGGTATCGGCAGTACAAGGGCACGCCGTTCGAGGGCGGCCCACTGCCGTGGCTCTACCACCCGTACGTCGGGCACGACAACAACCGCGACTGGTTCATGCTGACGCAGGTCGAGTCGCAGGCGACCGCGCAGGTCCTCTATCGCGAGTGGTTTCCTGAGGTCGTGTGGGACGTGCATCAGATGGGGAATCGTGGGGCACGTCTCTTCGTGCCGCCATTCAGTGATCCCGTCAATCCAAATCTCGACCCGATTCTCGTCGAGGCGACCAACTTGGTCGGCACGGCCATGGCCGCCGCTGTCTACGACGCCGGAAAGACGGGCGTCGCGCACCAAACACGATTCGATCTCTGGTGGCACGGAGGCTTCCGGACGGTCCCGGCCCGTCACAACATGATCGGCATTCTCTCCGAGGCGGCGAGCGCCAGACTCGCCTCACCGATCTACCAGGATCCGGACCAGTTCGACAGTGACCACGGCATCAATTACCCCGGTCCGTGGAAGGGGGGGCGCTGGAGCCTCGGTGACATCATCGAGTACGAACTGCTCGCCGCCGAGGGGTTGCTTCGATTGGTCGCGACGCAGCGTGAGCAGTTCCTTCGTCGGTTTGTGCTGCTCGGCCGCCGCGCGGTTGCCGCCGGCGAAGCCGGACTTCCCTTTGCCTACGTCATTCCCCCCGAGCAGCACGACCGCAGAACGGCCGCGCTGCTCGTCAACACGCTGATTGCGTCCGGCATCGAGATCTATCGAACGATCGAGCCCTTTGCCGCGGGTAGTGGTCGCTACCCAGCTGGCAGCATGATCATTCCGATGGCGCAGCCGTTCCGAGCGCACGTAAAGGATCTTCTCGAAATCCAGCGCTACCCGGATCGACGAGAGTACCCCGGCGGCCCGCCGCAGCGGCCGTATGACGTCGCTGGCTGGTCGCTAGCGCTGCAAATGGGCGTCGACGTCGCCGAAATCAACGAGCCCTTCACGACACGGATGGCCCGGGTCGAGGAAGCGACGGTTGCGGCCGGGACCATCTACGGCGCGGGTGATCAATGGATCTTGACTAACCGCGCAAACATGGAGAGCCGCACAATCGTGGAGGCTTTGGAGGCCGGAGCCCGAGTGTGGCTGGCACCACCAGCACTGACGATCAGCGGAACGTCGTTCCCATCGGGAACCATCGTACTCGAACACGACCAACCGGACGTCCTCGAGCCGATCGTTGGGCGTCACGCCGAGGAATTCGGATTCGACGCGTGGCGAACGCAGGGGCTTGCCATGCCGGCCCACACCATTGCGCGGTTGCCCCGCATTGGGGTTTACAGGCCGTGGACGGCGAGCATGGACGAAGGATGGACCCGCTGGGTACTCGAACAGCACGGTATCCCCTACGTCAGCGTCACGGACTCCATGGTTCGCGCCGGGGGGCTCGGGCGCGCGCTCGATGTCCTGCTCCTCCCGGATGTGAGTGAGAGAAGCATTGTCGTGGGACGTGATGCGCGATCCGTCCCAGCTCCGTATGCGGGTGGCATCGGTGAGAGCGGTGCCAACAACGTGGTCGAGTTCGTTCGCGGCGGCGGGATCCTCGTCTCGTTGGACGGCTCTAGCGAATTCGCGATCAACCGACTCGACCTTCCCGTACGCTCCGGTCTGCAGCCGACCGCGCGACTCGAACCCAGCGAGCGCTTCGTTGCGCCCGGTTCGCTGTTCGAGATCACGCTACACCGGCGTGGCGGCCTCACCTCCGGCATGCGTGGGAACGCGCACGTCTACTTTGCCAACAGCACGGCGTTCGTCGCCGACTCGTCGGCGGTGGTGCATGCGCAGTATGTAGACGAGCCACTCCGGTCCGGATTCGCACTCAACGCGGATCAACTCAGTGGCAAGGCTGCGCTCGTGGAGGTGCAAGTGGAGGACGGGAGCGCGATTCTCTTCGGCTTCCGTCCGCAGCACCGCGGCCAGCCGCACGGGACTTTCAAGCTGCTCTTCAACGCGCTCCTCTTGAGCGGAATCGACTGACACGCAGCACCTTCACCGACTCAGCGAGAGCGCCAGGGCCCCTCCAAGTAGAATCGAAGCGGCCAGTTGGCTGCACGCGAAACACCGATGCGCGGACCCTCTCGGATCGACGGCAATCGCACCGGTCGCGGACCTAGGATCCGAACGGCACCGCGGTCCAGGCGATGACCGTTGATGTCTCCGGTGAGCGCCAGTGCCTGTGTCAGCCGACCAGGACCAGCACAGAGCCGCCGGAGCTCGCCTGTACCACGCCGACGCTTCATACTATCGAGACCGGCGATTGGCTCAAGCGCGCGGATCAGAACGGCAGATGGATGACCATCTCGCTCGGTCACTGCATTGAAGCACCAATGGATGCCGTAACTTCGAAACACGTACGCGGTCCCCGGCGCACCGAACAGTGCATCGTTGCGTGCTGTCCTCCGGTTCTGATATCCATGAGCTGCGGGATCGTGTGGCCCAACGTACGCCTCCACCTCGACGATGCGGCCAGCAGTCACCGCATTACCCTGACGACTCTGGAGAACACACCCTAACAAGGCGCGCGCGACATCAACCGTGTCGCGCGCGTAGAACTCGACCTTCAACGGAACCCCGCCGGGGCCCTTCACTCGTTCAGCGGTTCCATCAGGCGTCTGGTCCCTTGACCACGCGTTGCAGCGCCGCCGACATCCGTTTCAGGAGGCCGCCCTCCTCCGGCTCAGGGGGAGCTTCATTGAAGAGACCTCCCGGTTGGGGTGGGCGGGTCAACTGCTGGCACGGCTTCCGGTCGATCCGATGTGTCGTGGTCCCGAGACGTTCGGGCGGTTGGCTCGGGGTCGGGCTTTTTTCCCGCTGCGCTTTTCGCTCGACGTCCGCGGCTTCCGCTCCGCCCCTTCACCGAGGAGCCCCCTTGGGTCGACGGTGGCTTCGGGGCTGGCGCTGACGGCGCCGCTGCCTCCTTTACCTCCGACCGCTCGGAACCCTCGGATATTGCATCCTTCCGCGACGAGCCTGTTCGACCGCGAGAACCACGGCGGTACCGGGGATTTCGCTTCGTCTGCTTGGTGCTTTGCGCACTCGGGGTCTCGGCCGGAGGCTTGTCCTCTTTGTGCTCCGCCACCGACTCCTCGGCCTTCGGTCGCGTCGATCCAGCGCGGCTCTTGCTGGTCTTCCGGACCGTCGAGCGCCGCGATCGCGCGCGCTTCTCCGGGGGTGGAGCGCTCGCTTGAGACTCCGGGGAGGGTTCTTCGGCCTTCGAGTCTGTGGCCGTCTCAGCATCTGCGAGCGCCTTCGGACCCAACTTCAACACGTAGTTTCCGTCGCTCTTAGCCAACGTGATCAGGTTGGCATCGTGGGCCTGCCGCAGCAGGCGCTGGAATCGTGGCCGCTCGAAGATGGGATCGGTTTCGGACCCGACGAGCTCCATCATCTTTGTTCGTACCGTGTCTGCCTCGCTCGACTCGTCGGCGACCGCACCGAGCACGAGCAGCGCTTGCCGGAGAAGCTCGAACGCCTCGGCCAGTGTGAGCTCGGAGGGCGCTTCGCGCCGCCGGGGCGCTCGCTTCCGGCGCGGCTTGACCGGCGTTGCGGCAGCGGCCTTGGAGGCCGGCCGCAACGCTGCCTCCTCGTCGGGCGGCACGTTGGCGTTGGGACCCACCTCAATGGCGTACTGACCATTGTCCATCTTCTCGAGCGTGAGCAGGCCGCGCTGTCCCGCTTCAACCACGAACCGGCTGAATCGGCTGAACCCGGCATCTTTCTCGCTGAAGTTGGGATCCAGTGTTTGCATCACTTGCTTGAGACGATCGGACCGCATGACATCGTTCTCACGCGTCATTTGCATTACCGCCTCGACCACGACCTCCCAGGGATCCCGTCGGGTGGTCGCCCCGTCCCCTTCCTTCGCGAGACCGGTGACTTCCGTATAGCTGAAGTACTCGTCACAGTTCTGAATCAGCAGATCACTTGACGACTCTCGCAGGCCCACGCCGATCACATACTTCCCGTACTCTTTGAGCTTAAGCACCAGACTCGAAAAATCGGAGTCGCCCGATAGCAGGATGAACGTGCCGATCTCGGGGCGTGTGAACACGAGTTCCAGTGCATCGATCGCGAGCCGGATATCCGTCGCATTCTTCTTGTTCGACCCGAACGCCGGCGCAAAGATCAAGTCAATCGACGCTTCCGACAGCGGAACGATGTACTGCGGATAACGGCGCCAGTCTGCATACGCGCGTTGAACCGCCACTTTCCCCTTGATGATTTCCGAGTTGAGGAGGCGGCGCAGTTGCTCTTGAAGATCCGAGCGGATCCCCATTGTGACATTGTCGAAGTCGATCATGAGAGCCGCATTCGGTGCGTGCAGCGGCGGCTCGCTGTGGGTGAATCGAGATTGCCACCCGGCTTTCACATCTTTCACGTTTTGCTCAGTTCTAGTCCGACGACTTGCGCGAGTTCCTGTCGCTTCACTTTCCCGCTCCCGGTCAACGGGAAGGCGTCGAAGAAACGCACGCAGTCCGGTACTTTGTAGTCTGCAACTTGGTCGCGGCAGAAGTCCTTGAGTTCGTCCCCCGTCACGATCGCGCCCTCGACGGGAATGACGCACGCACAGACCAGTTCCCCGAGCACTTCATTGGGAACGCCGATCACGCATGCATCTTCCACCCCTGGGTGCGTCCGGAGGACGTCTTCGATTTCCCGCGGAAAGACATTGTAGCCGCCGCGAATGATCATGGCTTTGCGGCGGCCAACGATGCTCACAAAGCCGTCTGGATCGACGCTCGCGAGATCGCCCGTGAGAAAGAATCCATCCGCGGTGAACGCCTGTTTGGTCGCCGACGGCATGCGGTGGTATCCCGGCATGACGTTGGGACCGCGGACGGCCAACTCGCCTACTGTCTCCGGACCGTGCAGAGAACCCGACGCCAGATCTACCACCCGCACCTCTGCGTTCGGGATCGGCCTGCCGACGGTCGTCTCGCGCTGCTCAGGAGAATCCTCGAACCGCGTGATCGATACCGTCGGGCCGGTTTCCGTCAATCCGTAAGCGATTTGGACGTCGCTCCACCGCCGAATCCGTCGCACCAGGTCAACGGACACCGGGCTTCCGGCCACGATGCCGGATCGGACGGTGGAGAGGTCCCGGCTCCCAAAGGACGACTCAGCCATCAGGAGCTGGAACATTGTGGGCACGCCGTGGAAGAGGGTGATCCGCTCACGTTCCATGAGCGCCAACGCCTCATCGGGTTGGAAATCACCCTGAAGCACCATCGTGCCTCCGGTCAGGAGCGTGGTGACCGCCGTTTGCATCCCGAACACGGTGAAGAACGGAACGGAGGCCAGGACACGGTCTTCCTCGGCTTGGTTCAGCGCCTCAGCCACGGCAAGGGCCGCGTGGATGAGGTTGCGATGAGTCAGCACCACGCCCTTCGGCTTGCCCATGGTCCCGGACGTGTAGATCGTCGCCAGCGGAGCCTCGGCAGGATCGAGGGTCACGCCGTTCAGCCTCGCCCGCTTTCCCTTCGTGACTAGGTCGGCGAACTGGAAGACACGGTCATCGTACCAGAAGTCTTCCTGCCCCACGGTGACCAGGTAGTGAAGATCGGGCAACTCGCCGATCAGATCCTCGAACAGCTCCAGGTAGTCCACGTCACCCAAGGATTCGGCGGCGATCGCCACGCTCGCTTCAGCGTTGCGCAGCTGGTACTTGAGCTCGTGGAAACCGAGCGACGGATAGAGCGGAACGAAGACCGCACCGAGTCGTGCCGTTGCGAGGAGCGTGATCACCCATTCCGGAGAATTCGGTAGGTCAACGGCGAGTCCATCGCCGGTCTCGACACCCAGTGAGGAGAGTGCCGAGGCCAACGCTGTGCTTTCGGCCCCCACCTGTTCGTAGGTCAAGCGCCGGTTACCCATCACGAGACATTCCCGTCCCGGGTGTTGGCGGATCCGTTCTTCGACCAGCTCCGCCAGTTGATGCTCCTGCAATACCCCTCCTAAACGCCCAGAACATGCCAAGTTAGCCAACTCCTGCGCCCCCTACAAGCGACTCACTCCCCCAACACCTTGATGACCACTCGCTTTTTGCGCCGCCCGTCCCACTCGCCGTAGAACACGCGTTGCCACGGGCCGAGATCCAGCTTGCCGCCCGTGACGGGCACGATGACCTCGTGCCCAATGGTCAGGCTGCGGAGGTGGGCGGCACCGTTGTCTTCCCCAGTCAGGTTGTGTCGATAGCGGTCGGGATCCCACGGAGCGACGGTGTGCTCGAGCCACTTGAGAATGTCATGCCATAGACCGGATTCGTGGTCGTTCACGAACACGGACGCCGTGATGTGCATCGCCGATACCAGCACGAACCCTTCGCGAACTCCGCTCGCCCCAACCTGCTCCTCCACCTCGTCGGTGATGTCGATGATCTCTTGCCGCTTCTTTGTCTTGAACCAGAGGTACTCGGTGTGGGATGTCATGCGTTGCCTCGCGCGGGTCAGCGTGTCATCGCGCCCAACATGAGACCACACCAGCTCCGTGGTGCAATGCACGGAGTTCGGGGGACGCGTGTCGGGCCTAAAGCTGCTGCGGTTATGAGAGCTTGAGCTGCGTCAGTGTTTGGCGGCCGTAGAACAGGCGGATGTATTTTTCTTGGATCGGGGTGAGCCGCCGTACGGCCCACGTGAGATAGACAAAATGTGGCTCTGCCGGCACCGATCGAAGCTGTAACCCGCACTCCGTGGGCAGGCGGTTCCCCTTGCGGGTGTTGCAGGTCGAACAGGCCGTGACCACGTTGGCCCAGTCATTCGTTCCCCCGCGCGAGAGCGGGACAATATGATCTCGCGTGAGACACTCGCGAAATCCGAGCTCCCGCTCCCCTCGGCTGCAGAACTGACACATGTAGTGATCGCGCGCGAAGAGGAAGGTGTTCGTCACCTGCCGTCGAAACTTCCGCGGCACGTGCACGAACCTGACCAGACGGATGACGGCCGGATGAGGGAGGCTGAGACGAGCGCTTCGAACCAATCGCCCGCCGTCCGCCTCGACAATCTCCGCCTTGCCATCGATGACGAGGCGAAGTGCGCGGCGAACCGGCACCAGGGTGAGTGGCTCAAACGACGCATTGAGCGTTAGGCAGCGCACACTCGCTCCAATCCATCCACAACTACAACAAACCCGCCTCTTCCCTAGGGAGGAGAGGGCGGGAGGCCACACTGCGGAATACTACCGTCCCGCCTAAGGTATTGCAATGGGACGTCTTACAGTTGTTACCCGGCCCCCCCGAGTGTGTTGCAGACGAGAATCGTCTCTCCGATCCTCGCTGACCAAAATGCCAGCTGCGACCATCCTCGCTCATGACGCATCACCAGGCATGAGCGGCAAGTGTGGCGAGCAGGGGACGCTGTGAAACCGGCCTGCCACACAGAACGTAGAAGACTCCATACACTGCGGTGCGTTGGCCACCTTGTCGCCTGACGAGGAGCTCGCCTGGAGGGGACGAGCGGGACCACGCAAGCCCGAGACAACGCGCTGCAGCCCATGACGGGGAGGCCGATCACCGGTCTCCCCGCTCTGCTTGCGAAGACCCTCCCGCACCGCGATTCCAGACCTGCCTACCCGCCACATAGGTCGCTAGCACCGCGTCTCCTCGAGCATCCAGAATTCGTTCGGCGGTTCTCTTCTGATCTGCCTCGCCGCGGCCGAGCGCCAACAACCAGAGATCCGCCCACTTTCCCCGCTCCAGCGATCCGATCTCCGCCTCCCACCCCAACGCTTGCGCGGCATCGATCGTGAGTCGCCGAATCGTCTCGTCAGCCGGCAGTCCTGCCACAGCGCGCGCCACCCGCGCCTCGGCCATGACATCCAGCGTCCCGACGCTCACCGCCGAGTCGGTCCCGAGCCCGAACCGCACCCCCGCTTCCCGCATCGCCGCCAGCCTCGGGTCCCCATGCGCGTGCGCCCGGTTCGACCGGGGACACACCGCAGTGGCCGTACCGGTATCGCGCAGGCGACGAATGTCGTCCTCGTCGGTCTGAACTGCATGAATCGCCAGCGTGTCGGGGCCCAGCACACCACAGCGGTCGGCGTACGCAACGGCAGACCGCGCCTTCGGTGGCAGTGCAAGCCCCCGCTGACGCCACGAGGCCGCGAACGCCACGAGTGCCTCGAGCAGCTGCGGGCTCACGGTGTACGGTGCGTGAGGCGACACGCCAATGCAGACGCGATCGGAGGCATTCCGGCGCAGCACCTTGAGCGTGGCTGCGAGCTCCGCTAGCACTGCTGACGCTTGCACGGGATTGGGCCCGATCGCCTCCTGGTAGTAGACGCCACGTCCGCCCAGCGCATCGATCGCACGGACTGCTGCACCGCTCACGCCGGTATCCGCCACGGTCGTGATTCCATATCGCCACGTCTCCTCGAGCCCCAACACCGCCGACACGTCATACTCGCCGTCTCCGACAGTATCGCGGATCTGCCGCATGCCCTGTATCCGCCCAAAGAAGTCTCCGGCCACCATCCGATCGGCAAAGGCATGGAGCTCGAGGTGGGTGTGCAGATTGACGAATCCTGGCAGGATGAGCGCGTTCCGGTAGGCCACTTCTGCGACGCCGCTCGGATGTGGCACGTCGGCGTCAGGCCCAACTGCTTCAATGCGGCCGCTGCCGTCGACGAGAACGGCGCCGGCGCCGAAAGGTGCGGTGGTGACTGGCCAGACGGTTCCCGCGGTGATCCGCAGGATGCTCAGTTCGGCCCTCCGGGCGGCGTGGCCACGTGCTGCGGAGCCATCGTGATGATGCGACTCAATGGATTGTGGTAGGGACAGAACTCGGTCGGCGCAGTGCCGGGAATGAACCATTCGAAATACACGGTCTGACGCGGACAGAAATCGGTGGCGAGGTAGCCGGTCGTGTTGTCGATGCTTGCGAGCCGAAGGCCGTCGGGACGCGCCCAGCCAGCCGGAGGCGCGCGACGCTCGTACACCTCACGCATGAAGTCCGCCCACGCCGGGGCAGCGAGCAGGCCGCCCTGCGCGTTCGCCTTGATCTTCCGTGGCTCATCGAAGCCGATCCATACCGCGGTGACCATTTCCGGTGTAAAGCCGATAAACCACACGTCTGTTCCGTCGTTGGTCGTTCCGGTCTTCCCGCCCATGGGATGCGCGAACTGACCGCGCACGCGGACCGCTCCTGTCGCCGTCCCACCATCCACGACGCCCTGGAGCATATTGGTCAGAATCCAGGCATGCTCGCGATCCATGACCTGCGTGCGCCGCACTCTCGGCGACCACACGATGTTCCCCTCAGCGTCTTCAACACGTAGGATCCCGATCGGAGCCGCTTGCGTTCCCAACGTCGCAAAGGCCGTATACGCCGACGTCATCTCCAGCGGAATGACCGACGCCGAGCCAATGAACACCGATGGATACCGAGGCAGTCGGGTGGAGAGACCGTAGCGGGCCGCTTCACCAATGACGGCCTGTACGCCAAGCTCCAGGCCAAGCCGCACGGCAACTAGGTTGCGTGACAGGGCGAGCCCGCGCCGCAGTGTCATGGGACCATAGAACCGGTCGTCGAAGTTCTGCGGCTCCCACGGCATGGTGTCGTTCTGCATGAGGCTGATCGGACTGTCGTCGATCATATGGCTCGCTGGCTTGTCAGCCCGGATCGCTGCACTGAACACGAACGGCTTGAATGTGGACCCGGCCTGCCGCTCTGCCTGGGCGGCCCGGTTCCACTCGGAGTGCTCGAAATCTCGTCCTCCCACCATCGCCCGGACATAACCGGAGTCTGCATCCACTGTGACGAGGGCCCCCTGCAGGTAAGGCGTGAGCGTGAGTTTCTCGCCTTCCGGTCGATCGGCCTCAGCAAACTCCTGGTACGCCGAGTGGTTATACGGGCCGAACTCACCCGACTCGATCCGTTCGAGCTGCCGCTCGAGCACGCGTTCCGCCGTGAGTTGCATATCGAGGTCGAGGGTCGTGTAGACCCGATAACCCCGCTCATAAATGGCATTGCCAAACCGTGAGTAAAGCTGCTGCCGCACCCACTCAACGAAGTACGGCGCAACCTCACCGAAGCTCTCTCGCGAATTCACCAGCAGCGGATATGCCTTCCACCGCTCGGCTTCGACCTCCGACAGGTAGCCCTGATCGCGCATGATGTTGAGTACCACATTGCGCCGACGGACGGCCCGGTCGGGAAAGCGGCGAGGATCGTAGGCGTTCGGACCCGGCAATATGCCGGCAAGGAGTGCGGCTTCGGCCGGATTCATCTCACGTGCAGACCTGCCGAAGTATCGCTGAGCGCCTGCCTCTACACCGTAAGCGCTTCCGCCGAGGAACACCTGATTGAGGTACAGCTCGAGTATACGGTCTTTGGAATAGGTCTTCTCCAACTCCAAGGCGACGCGCATCTCGCGGATCTTCCGCGGCAGCGTCTTTTCGCTGGGGAGCTTGTCACTCCAGACGTTGCGCGCCAGCTGCATGGTGATTGTCGAAAATCCCTCTTCATATCCGAGGGCGAGCACGTTGGCGCGGAGCGCACCAAAGATCCGACGGAAGTCGATCCCGCCATGCTGGTAGAAGCGTTTGTCCTCGGCTGCGAGGAACGCTGCTCGCACAGCGGGAGCGATGTCCTCGGCGCTCAGCACGGTGCGGTGCTCCACGCCGAGTTCCTGGATCAGCCGTCCATCGGCCGCATAGACCTTGAGCGCCTGTTGCGGCCGGTAGGAATCCAGTACGCCGATTGAGGGACATGCCCCTCCGGCACACGCACGGGTCCAGGAGCCAAATGCCACACCGAATCCCAGCATGATCCCGAGCACGGCTACATACAGAACGGGGCGCGCCCACCTCGGAACGCGGCGATCGCGGAGCCAGGTCATTCCTCGGTTGAGAAACCGACGAGCGAAAAGGTGGACGTTGTTCATGGTCTTAACCTGTAAACGTAAGAGCCTCCGGACTCGCTTGCCAGGCGTCTAGGTGATACGTAACCTTCGCGGCATGAAACAGTTCCTCGACGAACTCACCTGGCGCGGCCTGGTTGAAGACCAGACGCCAGGCCTCGCCGAGCGCCTCGAACAGGGCCCCATCACCGGCTACGTGGGCTTCGACCCGACAGCCCCCAGCCTGCAGGTCGGGAATCTCGTACCAGTCATGCTCCTCGCGCACCTGCAGCGGGCGGGGGGAAGACCGATCGTCGTGATGGGCGGTGGCACCGGCTTAATCGGGGATCCGAGCGGCCGACGGAGCGAACGTCCGCTGCTCGACCAAGCGGTGGTTGAGGAAAACGTCGAGCGGCAACGGCAGCAGATGGGCCAATTTCTCGATCTTGGACCCGGATCGCATCAGGCGGAGGTCGTGAACAACGCTGAGTGGCTCACTCCCCTCAACCTCTTGGAGTTCCTGCGGTCCGTCGGCAAGCATTTCACGCTGTCGTACATGCTGCAGAAGGAGTCGGTCAAGAGCAGGCTCGACGACGGAATCTCCTTTACGGAATTCACCTACATGCTGCTCCAGGCGTACGACTTCTTGGAGCTCTTCCGGACTCGGCAGTGCGAACTGCAATTGGGCGGGTCGGATCAGTGGGGGAACATCACGGCGGGTCGAGAGCTGATACGTCGCGTCGAGGCCACGGAGGTGCACGGACTGTCGGCGCCACTGTTGACGACCGCGTCCGGCGCGAAGGCGGGCAAGACCGACGAAGGGGCCCTATGGTTGGACGCATCGCTGACGTCGCCGTACACGTTCTACCAGCACTGGGTGAACACCGACGATCGCGATGTGCAGTCGTACTTGCGCGTGTTCACGTTCCTGACCGAGGCGGACATCACCGACTTGATGCGCCGTCATGAGGCCGATGCCAGTACCCGAGCACCGCATCGGGCTCTGGCGGTGGACCTCACAGCACGGGTACACGGCGACGATATCGCGGCACGGGTCGTGGAGGCCTCACGCATCCTGTTTGGTGAGCTCGATCCCAAGGCGGCCAGTGCCGAGACCTGGCGCATGCTGGCGAAAGAGATCCCCAGCACTGCCATTGACTTGTCGTCGGCCAAGGACGCCCTCGAGCTCACGACGGTAGCCGGGCTCTGCAGATCCAAGAGTGAGGCGCGACGCCTGCTCGCGCAGCGGGGGATCTCCTTGAACGGCACGCCCTTGAGCGAAGACAGCACCACCGGACCCGAAGACCTGCTGGCAGGCGGCTTTCTCTGGCTACGACGGGGCAAGAAGACCGACGCCATCCTGTTTACAGCAACGTCCTAATTTTCTCCGCCATCGCGTCAAGCTCACCTCTCCTCGCCTCCTGGGGATAACCCTTCGGAAATCGCAGGCCGAACGTATCCTCTTCATATCGGGGGAGGATATGGAGGTGCAGGTGGAAGATTTCCTGTCCCGCTGCCCGCCCATTCGCCGTCCATATATTGAAGCCTTGCGCCGTCGTGGCACGCACCACGCCGGGGGCTAGTCTGGCACCCACCGCGAAGAGGTGGGCAGCAAGCTCTGGAGGGCAGGACGTGAGGTCAGCGACGTGGGTGCGGGGAACGACGAGCGTGTGCCCAGCGTGGACCGGGTAGAGATCGAGAAACGCGACAGCGTCTTCATCTTCGTGCACCAGGCTGCAGTCCCTGTCGCCCCGCACGATATCACAGAAGATGCAGTCGGGCATCACGCGCTCCTCAGCACGTCGACGACCTTCTCGATTTCGTCGACCGTGTTGTAGCAGTGCGGTGAGAGCCGGATGGCTCCCTCGCGCATCACACACACAACGCCGGCCCGCCGCAGTCGACTGTGCGCCTCCGCAATATTCGGCGTTCGCACACAGACAATCGCGCTCTCGTGGACGCCATCGGTCGGTGACACCACGTCGATGTCACCCCGTACATGCGCCGCGAGCAGCGGATGACGGACGGCACGCAGATGATCCTCGATGCGGTCGACACCTATTTCCAGCAGCAGACCCACGCTTTCGGCCATGCCCAGCATGTCCTGAAACGGCAGGGTCGCGATCTCAAAGCGTCGCGCGTCTTGGCGGAACGTCGTGTCGTACTCCGTAAGGCGAGTGAAATCGTCGGTCCCCTCGAACGACATCCACCCGGCGATGGGGGGATCGAGCTGCGGAACGAGGTCACGTCTGACGTAGAGAAACCCCGACCCCCACGGGGAGAGCAGCCATTTCTGACCGCCCGACGCAAGCATGTCGACCGGAACCGAGCGGACATCGAGCGGGCACTGCCCCAGTCCCTGAATCGCATCCACGACCAGATACGTGTCCGTATCCCGGCAGGCCGTACTAAGCCGTGCGAGATCGGCGCGAAATCCGTTCGAGAACTGCACGTAGGAGATGGCTAGCACCCGTACTCGGGGGTCGGTGATGCGCTCCAGGAGGTGGTCTTCGTCAGGCCATCCCTGGGTCGTCGTTGGCGCCATCTCGACGTCGACACCCCGTTCCCTGAGTAGAAGCCACGGGTAGACATTCGACGGAAACTCCCTGTCGGACACCAGCACGGTCTCGCCTCCTTTGATCGGAAGCGACACGGCCGCAACGTTCAGCCCCATGGTTGTGTTTGGGCACAAGGCGATCTCGTTGACTTGTGCATTCAGCAGTCGGGCGATCGATGTGCGCGCCGCGGCGAGCATGTCATGCAGTGCTCGGTCCGACAGACGGTGCGGTGCCGTGCGTTGCGCGGTGAAGTCATCGAGCACGCGACGCGTGCGCTCGGGAAGCGGTCCGATACTCGCGTTGTTCAAGTACGTCGTTTCGGCTGTCCACGGGAACTCCTCGTCCCGTAGCAGTCGAACCTTGTCCTGTGCTTGGGCGTCTGTCATGCGAGGATCTCGTCGGGGACGTGCAGACGTTGATACAGCCCGCCCGCCACGATCAGCTCATCGTGGCGGCCTCGCTCCACCACACGGCCGCCATCCAGCACCGCGATCACATCCGCGCGCGCCACTGTCGTCAGCCGATGGGCGATCACCAACACGGTACGACCTTCCAGAAGCTTCGCGATCGCGGACTGGACCAGGCGTTCAGACTCGGGATCGAGGTTCGACGTCGCCTCATCCAGAATCAGGATGGGTGGATCCCGTAGCAAGGCCCGCGCGATGGCGATGCGCTGACGCTCACCTCCAGACAGCCGCATGCCCCGTTCGCCAAGTCTGGTGTCGTATCCGTTCGGCAGACGCTCAATGAACGCATGCGCGTGCGCCGCACGCGCGGTTGCCTCCACGGCATCGAGGCTGGCGTCGGCCTGCTCCCCGTACGCAATGTTGTTGCGAACCGTGTCGTTGAAGATCACCGTGTGTTGGCTCACGATGCCCAGCGAGCGTCGCAGGGAGCGCCTGCTGTAACGAGTGATGGGGATCGCATCGATGGTCACGAGTCCGCGACGTGGATCGACGAAGCGCGGAAGAAGATCGGCGAGCGTCGATTTGCCGGCACCCGACGGCCCGACCAGTGCGACGACTTGGCCTCGCTCCAATGTGAGATTCACGCCACACAGCACCCACTCGCCTCCGTCATAGGCAGCCCACACGTCGCGCATCTCAATCCGATCTCTGAGACCCGGAAACGGCACGGCCGTGTCGTCATCGACGTCGACGGAAGGGTGGTCGAGGACCTCGAAGATGCGCTCGGAGGCCGCAAGTGCCTGCTCCGCGAGAGCCGGAAATTGCGACAGTGTCTTCACCGGCCGGAGCAGCCGCAACGATACGACGATAAAGGTGATGAACACTTCGGGACGAAGCGCCTGGCCGTTCATCGCTGCCTGCGAACCGACCAACAGCAACAGCACGATAACCGCCGCCCCAATCGTCTCGCTCAGCGGGCTCGCCATCACGACGAACTTTTGCGCTCGCAACATTTCGGTGAAGTAACGCTCAACGACCTCCTTGAAGCGCCGATGCTCATGGGCTTCTGCTGCATGCGCCTTGACGAGTCGGGCGCCCTCAATGGCTTCTCCCATGACCGCGGTGAGCTCGCCACGTTCATCCAGCGCCCTCGAGAAGTACACCCGGACGCGTCGAAGAATGGGCCGGAGCAGGAGCACCGTGATCGGAGCAACGACGAGCGTGACCACCGACAGCCGCCATGAGAGCGAAAACAACACCACCAGGTAGACGCCGATCAGCACCGCGTTCTGCAGTACGGACACGAGCGCCGCGCTCACCACCCACTTTGCCTGATCCGTATCGGAGACGACACGGCTTAGAAGTTGGCCGCCCTTGACGCGCTGGAGATATCCCAGTTCGAGCCGCTGTATGTGCGAGTGGAGTGCAAGACGAAGCTCGCAGCCGACGCGCTCCTCGAGATATTGGCTGACGTACCCCGTCGTATAGACTGCCACGTTCTTGATTGCCACGGCGGCCAGGATCACGAGAACGACGGCCCGTAACGCACCCGCCGCGTCGCCTGCCGCGAAAAACCCTCCAACAGTGAAATCCAGGACGCGCTCCACCATGGTCGGGGTTTCGGCCAGGCTGGTCGCCGCTCCAAAGAGCAACCGCAAAAAGGGGATCAGCAGCGCAAGCGTGTATCCGTCGAGGATCGAAGCGACCACCGCCGCGACGAAGCTGACAGCAAAGAGGGCACGGTACGGGCGGAGATATGCGAGCAGCCGCACGTAGCGGCCCATTGCCTACCTCGCTCCCCGCGGGGTCAGGAGCGCAACAGGGAGAATCATTTCTTCCGGGGTGACGCCACCGTGCAGAAACGCACCGCGATAGCGCGACTGATACTCGCGAAGCTTGGTCGGATACACAAAGAAGTGATCTCGAGTGGCCATCAGGAGGCGCACACCCAACCGCATCTTGGGAAGGCCCCACGCCTCGAGATCATCGACGCGCACGGCGCTGCTTCGCTTCTCAGCCCGTAGATCTTCGCCGAACTTGTAGCGCAGATTCGCCGTGGTGTCCCGCTTCGCAAAGACCGTTGCCGGCGTATGGCAATGAATGGACCCGTGGTCGGTGGTGAGCAGGACCGGCACACCACGGCGCTCCGCTTCCTTGAGCGACTGGAACAAGGCCGAGTCCTGAAACCACGTCCGCGTCACGCTTCGAAGCGCCCCGGAATCGCGCGCCACTTCATAGAGAATCGCGTTTTCAGCCCTCCCGTGCGTCAGCTGATCCACGAAATTGAAAACGAGCGCCGTCACCCCGTCCTGCGACAGATGGCCGGGCACACGTCGCAATAAGGCCTCTCCCTCCCCGGGCGTCGCGACCTTCTCATATCGCACGGGCACGGCATCGCCCACCAGATCTCCGAGCTGCTCGACCAGCAGTTCTGCTTCATGGGCGTTCAGGCTTTCGTCGTCGCGCTCGCCCCACCACTCTGGATGCCGCGCCTTGATCTCCGACGGAAACAACCCCGAGAAGATCGCGTTTCGCGAGAATGGTGTCGCCGACGGCAGGATGCTGAAGTAGTACGACTCTTCGATGTCGAAGAGCTCCGCGGCGTGGGGACGCAGAAGCTCCCACTGATCGAGCCGCAGGCAGTCCACAACCACGAACAGCGCGCGACCATGGGACTTGAGCAGCGGGACGAGAAACTCGCTGCACACGTCGACCGAGAGCGGCGGCCGATCAGACCGAGGATCCGCTAGCCAACGCGGGTACTGTTCGACGATATACTCGGCAAAGTCGTCGTGGACACTCGTCTGGAAGCTCCGGAGTGCATCCTCGAGGCTAGCCTCCTCGCTCTCTCCAAGCCGAGCCTCCCAGTGGAAGACCTCGGCGGTCAGATCGATCCACTCTCGCCACCCAAGCCGCGATCCGCGTCGCTGCTCCAGCTCGCGAAAGCGCCCTACGAAGTCCCGTGCCAGCCGCTGCTGCCGGATTTGGCTGCCCTGCAGCAACCGCGTCACGACCGTGAGGATCTGACGGGGATTGACGGGCTTTACCAGGTAATCCTCGAGTTCGATCCCGATCGCCTCATGCATCGTGCCGGCCTCTTCACTCTTCGTGACCATGACGACCGGGACAGACGGATCGATCGACCGGATCTCGGTCACGAGCTCGAGGCCGCGGCGTCCGGGGAGCTGCTCGTCCAGGAGGATCACACCATACGGCTGCCGCTGCAGCAACGCGATGGCGTCATCACCGTGTGCAGCCTGCTCGACGGCATACCCGTGCTCGCGAAGGAACAGAAGATGCGCCTCCAGCGACTCGATCTCATCGTCCACCCAGAGGATCGTCTTGGGTCGGGGCATGTGCGCGCTTCCTCCACAGCGTGTCGGGCCGGCAGCATGCGTGGCTGCTGTAGCAAGATACCCCTGACGTTCGAACCGCCGCAGTCCCTGGCTGGTCGGACTGTCCGTCCGTACATTCTCGTTGGACGGGATACATTGTCATCGTACCGCCGCTCGCAATCTGAAGAACTGGGGCCACAACTCGAGATTCTGTCTCTGTGTCCACCATTGAAGATCGACTGCTCACCGACATGACCGACACGGCGCGCGGAGCCAGGCGGAATGGGCTCTTCGCCCTCTGGCTGTTCGTGCGCCAGTGCGAGGGCAGCCTACCCCCTGCCCCCCTCAGCGATTCCGCACAGGCAAAGCGACTGGACAGGCTCGAGCGACGCCTCAGCAGTCTCTCGCTGCCAGCACCACTCAGACGAGCGCTGCCCGGCTCGCTCAAGGAGTTGCGCCCGCCGCATCCCGAGCGCCTCGTGCTTGCGCTTCGGCAGCTCGTCGCGCCGGCGCGGGAGGCAGTTGGCACGGCCG
>JBDHAN010000031.1:0-22618 GCA_039588055.1 Gemmatimonadota bacterium
GGAGTTCGCCGGCCCGCCCGACGAAGGGCCGGCCCGTCTCGTCCTCCTTGGCCCCCGGTCCCTCGCCGACGACCACGAGTCGAGCGCTCTCGGGACCCTCGCCCGGCACGGCGTTCATGCGATCTTGCCCGAGCGGGCACTTCGCACACGTTCCAACCATCTCGGCGATCTCGCTCAGTCCAAGCTGTCGGAGGGGATCGCTGCTGAAGAGATCCTTCTCTGGTGCTGGCACCGAGACCCCGTGGGGCGGGATGGCCGGCAAGTCCTTCTGCCACCGATCTGCACGGGCACCTTCGGCGGTGCGCTTGCGGCGTCTTCCGGATGCCGGCTGTTGCGCAGGTGTTGCGTCAGGAGTTCTCTCGGCGGACGTGGTCGATGGGGCTGCCCGCTTGGCGGATCCCCCGCTCTCCAACACAAATGGCGTTTCGCGCATCGCGGCCCGCTGACGAAGGTACCGATCGAACAGCTCGTGCGCGTCGCTCACACCAGGCGCTCCACCTCGTCGAGGATTCTGTCGGCGACTTCTTCCTTCGTGAGGAACTCGAGCGGCCGCACCCCGTTGGCTGTTATGAACGTGACGCGGTTCGTATCGACCTCAAATCCGCTGCCCAACTCGTCGGCGCGATTGAGCACGATCAGATCGAGTCGCTTCTCTTCGAGCTTCTGGCGTGCCCGCTTCTCGCCAGACCCGGCTTCCAGCGCGAACCCCACCATAATGGCTCCTTTGCGGCGCGCGTCGATGGTGCTCGCCAACACATCGACGGTGGGTTCGATTGAGAGCTGCTCCACCTGGTTCTTCTTGGGCGGCTTTCCCTCAACGGGATTGGTGGGCCGGAAATCGGCTGGCGCGGCGGCCATGATCAGCACGTCCGCCGACGGAAGGTGCTGGGCAACGGCACGCTGCATTTGGTCGGTCGTCGTCACCCGCGCTAGCTCGACCCCTGAGGGCGGCGCGAGGCTCACCGGACCGGTCACCAGCGTCACATCCGCACCCCGCGCAAATGCGCGCGCCGCGACGTGAAAGCCCATTCTGCCACTCGACGCGTTGGTGAGCATGCGAACCGCGTCGAGCGGCTCTCTGGTTGGACCGGCGGTCACCAGCACGCGACGGCCGCGAAGTGCGCTCTGGGGACTCCCAATGAGGCGCTCCAGGTGCGCGAGGATCACCTCGGGCTCGGCCATCCGTCCCGGTCGCTCGCTAGGACCCTCGGCCAGCGGACCGATGTCGGGGCCGACCACAATCCAGCCGCGGTCCCGCAGCGTCGTGAGATTTCGCTGTGTCGCGGGGTGCGCGAACATCTGGTCGTTCATCCCCGGGGCCAGCAGGACAGGCGCCTCTGCCGCAAGCAGTGCGGTGGTGAGCATGTCGTCAGCCAGTCCCTGGGCCGCTCGCGCAATCACGTGGGCCGTCGCTGGCGCGACGACGATGGCGTCGGGGGCTTTCGCGAGATCGATGTGGGCGAGGGCACGGCTCGGCTCCCACAGTGACGTGAGGACTGGCCGTTTGGTGAGAGTCTCAAACGTGAGCGGCCGCACGAATTCTGTCGCGGCCGCCGTCATGACGACATCAACCGCCGCGCCCAGCTCGGTCAGCTGTCGGGCGAGAATGCAGGTCTTATAGCACGCGATCCCGCCCGACACGCCGAGGACGACGCGTCGGTCAGCCAGCCTCACGCTTCGTGGCGCCGTCGCCGTACGAGCTTGAAGCCGAGCTCACCGGACACGAGGCTTTCCAGCGCTCGCGTCGTAAGCTTCTTCTCCTCCAGAGATCGATCCCGCGGAAAGTCATTGATGAATCGGGCAAACTTCGCCGCGGCCAGCACGCCCAGGTACTTGGTTCCTGCCTGCTTGGCCACGTCCTTCGGGGTGAACACGTACATGCACGCTCCTGCTCTCGACCTCATTGCGTCAACGTCCGAGCTCGGGCGGCCAGATCCCGACGCAATGCCTCGATGGCTGATCCCAAATCTGCGACCCGATCCGCCCGGTGCGGCTCGGCATCCATAATCGCACTCACCGCCTCGACGGCCGCCTCCAACTCGTCGTTCACGATGACGTAGTCATACTCCAGTGCCTGCTCCAGTTCCCACCCTGCCCGGGACAGCCGCCGGGCAAGCTCCTTCGGCGCCTCCGACGACCGACCCTCGAGCCGGCGGAGCAGAGCCTCGCCAGACGGGGGGAGCACAAAGATAGCGACGACATCGCTGCGGCGCTCCCGCACCTGCCGAGCCCCCTGGGGATCGATGTCCAGCAAGACTGACTTTCCGGCCGCCAGCTGGCTGTCTACTTCCGCGTTCAGGGTCCCGTAGAAGTGCCCACTGTATTCAGCCGACTCCAGGAACTCGCCCCGTTCTCGTCGCTCCAGAAACTCGTCCCGTGTGAGAAAGTGGTAGTGCACCCCGTCATTCTCCCCTTTGCGAGCGGGGCGGGTCGTGGCAGAGACGCTGAACTGGACATCCTGGCGCCGCTCGCAGAGCCGCTTCGCAATCGACGTCTTCCCGGCGCCGGAGGGCGAGGACAGGATCACAATGAGAGGAGTCACTCGATGTTCTCAACCTGCTCGCGGATCCGCTCCAGCTCGCCCTTCATCGCGATCACCGCGTGGGCGATGGCCGTGTCGTTCGCCTTGGAGCCGATCGTGTTCGTTTCCCGCAGCATCTCCTGACCCAGGAACGCGAGCTGCTTCCCCACCGCATCGTCGCGTGCGAGGCTTGCCCGGAACAACGCGAAATGGGCGCGCAGACGGACGATCTCCTCTGAAATATCGAGCTTGTCGGCCAGCAACACGATTTCCTGATCCAGCCTGGCGTCGTCGGGCCGGTTTCCCTCCAGCAACGCCCGAACCGCTTCTCGCAGCCGGTCACGCTCCGCGGTCAGGCGCTGCGGCGCCCGTTCCTCGATCTCGGAAAGCTGTCCCTCCAGAGTCGAGAGGCGCTGTCCGAGATCTGCGGCGAGAGACGCTCCCTCGATGCGGCGCATCTCCACCACGGCGTCAAGCGCACCCTCGAGGACGGCATGCACGTCCGAGGCGTCGGGCGTCCCTCGGTCCGGCTCCGAGTAGGTGAGCACGTCGGGCTGTCGCGCGAGGAATCCCAGATCCACGTCGCCCGGCAGCTCGAGCGCCTCCTTGAGCCGTGTGAGGGCTGCGATCACGGACCGGGCCCGGTCCAAATCCACCGCAATCTCGGTATCGACCTCGGGACGCTCGGTCCAGCGTGCCCCTACCGACACGTGTCCGCGATCGATCTGCGTCCGCAAGCGCGCCTTGATCTCCTGCTCGAGCGGCTGCACCTCCGCGGGCAGACGGAGCTGGACGCTGAAGTGACGGTGGTTGACCGTGCGCACCTCGCAGGTCAGGCGGCCGCCGCCGACGGCACCGTCGGCCATTCCGTAGCCGGTCATGGATCTTGGCACTGGGTATCTCGCTCGCGTCTCGTCCCGCGTGATGAACGTAAGGAGTCAGATCGGAAGCGCAATCGGCACGATGGGACCTAGTTGGCAAACACCCACGACGCACCGAACACCTGCGAATTGCCTGGATACTGGAGGCCGGGTACGAACTCCGCGTCGGTCAGTCTCGCGTTCCGAAGGCTCCAGTAGGCGGTGAAATCCACCAATTGGATTTCGAGGTGCATCTCCCAGAACGTCGCCGCGGGAAGCACGATGGGCGTATCGCTCGCCGTCCTGCCCGCGGTTCCGGCGCCCCATGCTTCTGCGGCGATCTGCACCTTGAGATCGAATGCACCGCTGCGGAATGTCCGCCAGAACTTGGAGCGCAGGGTGAGCGCCGCACGCCAGTGGTTCGGCGGCTGCAAATCAGCCGTCTCACCGTTCGTGGGATCGGAATACCACCCTGACAGCGTGAGGGCCGAAACCGGCCTCAGGGTCACTTCACTAACCAGGTACGTCGTAGCGGCGACGCTGCCGAGTGCCGGAACGGCCCCCAGCTCTGGATACCCGTGGGCACCGTACGCGTCCCGCCGCACGAGGCCGACCTGCCCCGTGAGCCACTTCGTCCGCAGCCCAGCGCGAACCGCACGGTCGGCTGTCGACTGGGTCGTGTCCTCCCGCAGTGCGGGCGCTTGCACTCGCTTGCCCAGCGAGACCTCGCCTGCGACGTAGAACGGCCCGAGATAGATCCCCGCCGCACCATGCACGTCTCGGGACGTCCGATCGCGATCGTGCTGTTGCCATCGAGCGTCCCCGGACACGACGATCCCGGGCAACGGCACCCATCCGACCCGTCCCTCGACACTGTACGGAGTTCGCTGATCCGCAATGCG
Organism: Gemmatimonadota bacterium; assembly: GCA_039588055.1. Lineage (GTDB taxonomy): Bacteria > Gemmatimonadota > Gemmatimonadetes > Gemmatimonadales > GWC2-71-9 > JAOTVV01. Next base: position 4,284 of record JBDHAN010000031.1, read on the forward strand.
GCCGACGGCTTCGACCGACCAGCTCGGCCGCCGATAGCGCACCCCGGTGAACGCGTGCTGGAGGCGCTGATTCTGGAGATCACTACCGGAGTCGGCTGACCACGTACTCGTCACGAGACCGCCGTCAAGAAGGAACCCCAGCCCGTCGGTTCGAGTCCCCGCGAAGAGGCCGAGCTGATATTCGGTGCGGACACCCGCGCGGCCCGGGATCCCGCCGCTCGCGCCGCCGCCTAGGGGATCACGATCCAGGTCTTGCCGACGGACCTGGTAGCTCGCGCCGACCTTTCCGTTCGGCGTCCACCCGAGTTTCGCCCACACGTCGAACGCGTCGCTTCCGGCGGCTCTGCTCGGTCCCTCGGTCCCGGTGAAGTGCGCGGCGATATCCACGCTTATGCCGTTCCGCGATCGTTGCTGGAACAGCGCGCCATAGCGGGCTGTCTTGAAGGCACCGCTCTCGATACGAATCTTGGAGCGAACGTCCAGACGCTCGTGTCGCTCGGACACGAGGAACACCCTGATCCGCGCGGGCTGCACTTCGACGTCGACCTGCCGGAGATATGTGAGCGGAATGCGGCCGGCATCGACGAACAGGGTGTCACCGCCGAGCGGCGTCCACGGAACCCCATCCCAGTAGATCTCGAGTGCGCTCCCTCCACGACCCCCGTATTGGACGTACTCGGGCTGACCGATGAAGCCCGCCCGGGCAACGTAGACTCCTGGCACGCGTGTCAGCAGATCCGAGAGCGTGATCGCTCCGGACCAGAGCAGTGAGTCGCGGGTGAAGCTGTAGCGCGACCCCGGTGGCAGCGGTCCCGATGGAGTTTCGTGCGGACGAACGGGAAGAATGTCAGGCCCGCGTACTGCCTGGGCTTCGACGGAGTCCACCAGAGCGGAGTCGACCGCGACGGAGTCTGCGCGCGCTTGGGTAGTGTCCTGCTGCGCCGCAGACGACGATGTCGTGAGAGAGAGAGCGGTGACGAGGAACGCGGCGACCGCGACAACGCGCCGGAAGCGCATCACCCCCCGGCGCGCCCCATGACGAACTCGGTAAACAGGCGAACGCCCGTACCGGTCGGGCCCTTCGCAAGATCGGGCCGGTCGGCATCCGTCCATGCGGTACCGGCAATATCGAGATGCGCCCACGGGAACCCGTCGACGAACTCGCGGAGGAACCATCCGGCCGTGAGGCTGCCGGCCGGACGCCCCCCGACATTCTTGATATCGGCGATGTCGGACTTGAGTTGCTCGCGGTACTCGTCCCACAGGGGGAGTGGCCAGCAGCGTTCCCCGCCGAGGTCACCGGCTCGACGTACCTCCTCCACCAGTGGATCGTCGTTGCCCATGAGGCCGGTGGCGTGATGCCCGAGTGCGATCACCACCGAACCTGTGAGCGTGGCGGCATCGATGACACAGGCGGGCTTGTACTTGCGGGCATAGGCGAGCGCGTCACAGAGAATGAGCCGTCCCTCCGCGTCGGTGTTGATGATCTCGATCGACTTCCCGAGCATACCGCGAACGATGTCTCCCGGCTTGACCGCCGTACCGGACGGCAGGTTCTCGGTGGTCGGGATCAACCCGACGACGTTCACCTTGGGCTTAAGGTGGCCGAGCGCCTCGAATAGGCCGAGCACCGCGGCCGCACCCGACATGTCGTACTTCATCTCCTCCATCTTCTCTGACGGTTTGATCGAGATGCCGCCAGAGTCGAAGGTGATGCCCTTGCCCACAAAGCACAGCGGCGGTTTGCGACCCGCCGCTCGATGTTCGAGGATGATGAACTGCGGCTCTTGCTGCGAGCCCTGGGCCACCGCGAGGAGCGCGTTCATCTGTGCCTTTTCGATGTGCTGGCGGCTCAGGACCGTCACCCGATGGTCGTAGGCCTTGCCGAGCTTCCGCGCGACGCTCGCGAGGTAGGTTGGCGTGCAGACGTTTCCGGGCAACACCTGGAGATTTCGCGCCAGCACGTGTCCTGAGGCAATGGCCTTTCCGACTCGGCGGCCTCGCTCCATGTCGGCGCGGTCTTCTCGCGTCGCGAGAATCTCCACAGCGCGCAGCTTCTTTGGGTCCTCGGACTTGAGATCACTGAACTGCCACGCTCCCTGCACGGCGCCCTCGATCAGCATCTGCCCAACCACTTGAGGTGGCACCCCGCCCCGGCCTTCCGGCGTGATGAACACCGCCATCGACTCTGCCTCGAGCTCGATGGTCTTGCGCGCTGCCACCGCCGCGGCCCGTCGAACGGCGCCACGTGTCATCTCCACTTGCTCACCGAGGCCAACCAGCACCACCCGCTTCGGTCGCTTGGGGGGATAGACCACGGCGACTTGATCACGCTTGCCGGTGAAGTCGCCGGCAGCGACGAGTCGCGAGAGGGCTCCCCCGGTGACGGAATCGAGAGAGAGCAGTGATGTCGGGAGCTTTCCCGTCTTCAACTCGCCGAGGATCACGGCGAGGATCGGCGGGGAGACGCGCTCAAACAGAACGACTTTGACCGAGGAATTCACGCTGTCATCAGTAATTGACGGGTCTGGGAAGGCTGCACCACTCCAGGTGGTGGGCGAGCGCCTAAAACGTTAGCCGATGCCCCAAGCGTGGGCAAGTTCTATTCGACCAGTTCGGCCCTTGAGAACGACCCAGCTGAGCGTAGTTTACGCTGCTCGTGCCGATCGAACCGAGCAACGACGAGAGGTTGTCATGAGCCGTCTGATGTCTACCCTGACGTGCGCGAGCCTCACGCTGGCGGTCATCTCCCCGATCGCTGCCCAGGAGGGACCCGGGACGGGATTCTGGATCGGCGCGGGCGTTGGGGGTGCAGCAGGCTCCTTGACGCTCGAAGGCTTACTCGACACGAAGTCCATTGGCCCCGCGGGGTTCGTGGCCCTTGGTGGCACCATCCCTCCGTTGGTGAGGCTGGGCGTCGAGATGTCCGGCTGGCGCGCCGTGTCTGGCGACACGACGAGTTCGATTGGGTTCTTCACCGCCGTCGCGGCGTTCTACCCCGTGCGAACCCTTCCACTGTACATCAAAGCCGGCTTCGGCGCGTCGGGATTTCGCGAGGATCGGCTGGAGCAGGGCTCGCCCGTCCGCTACGAAGGCAACGCGTTCGGCGCGGAGTTTGGCGTGGGCGCCGATTTCCGCTTGTCGAGCGCATTCGTGCTCGGCGGGTACGCCCAGTGGCTCACGTCGAAGCCCGACGGCAAGCGCAACAACCTGCCGCTCATTTCAGGCAACGTGAGCGCGAATGTGGTGCAGGTCGGTGTGCATGTGCGGTACCATCGGCGGAACTGAGTGGCGCACGTCACCACTCAGGAGCGACGGGAGATTCGCTAGAGGAACACGCGCCCGTTCGAGACCTCCCAGTTTTCCCAAAACCGCATGTAGTAGCTTCGTTTCCGGTTCTGCGGCACCTTCCACCACGAATGGGACGTGTCGTCGACCGGCCGCGGCGCCAAGGCGTCGGCCACTGACGCACGCTTCCCGCAGTACGGGCACAGATAGGATTCGATTTCGGGTCCCACCCACCAGAGGTACGGCGCGCGAGCGCATTCGGGCCATGCGTCGCAATCGTGAGCGGTGGGACGGCTGCGCTGTGGTTCCTCGCCCACCATCTGCGTGAACCCACAAAACCGGCACTGCCGGTAATGTCGCTCGGTGGCGTCGATCCGAGGGCCGTAGAATCCGGTGCGGCCACAGTCCGGGCAGGGACTCGGATCGCGCCCTTCCCCGAAACTCGCCATGCAGTCTTCTTCCCAGTCCTGCGGCGAGTACGGCAGGCTCGGGAGCTGGGCGTCGGCCGCCTTACGGTACTGGGATTCCTTGGCGTGCATACGGTCCCGGAATCTACTCAGCGACTGTCTCAGTGGCATGAACGTCCCTCTCCGACCGTACGGACAACCCTCAATGTCGGCCCGGCGAGCCCGCCCGGACCATGACGTCGATCACAAAATCTACAGCCCCGCCAGCATGCCACCAGCAGGCGGCAGTGCCAGGGACACATGAAGGTGGTCGGCGGTGCCAACGTGGCGGAGCGTGCGGAACCCGAGGATCCGAAAGTAGGCCGCCGTCAGCCAATTGCGCACCGCCCCGCGGTCGATCGTTCGGAGATCCAGGGCGTGCACGTAGCCGTCGCGTTGCCGAAAATGCAGGGACCAATCGGCGACCGGCAGGCCCATCGACTCGTAGTCGCTCGGCTCTCGTCCGAGATCGGTGATCACCACGCTCCCATCGACGATCACCAGCGTGCTGACGGCGACCCGGAGCAATGGATGGACACTCGTGTAGTAGGCTCGCACACGTTCGGTCTTGGCGTTGACAGACGACAGGAAGAAGAGCGCGTGCCCTACGTAGATGACGACGAGTGGGGCCGCGATCCAGCGCACGATGAGCGAGACTCTGGCCTTCCCGGAGAGTCGCAGGGAGATCCAGACTCCATAGGCCGTGATCGACACCAGGGCTGCCAAGCACCCACCGCCAACCGCAAGCCACGTCGGAAGTCCGTGGTGCTGGTAGCCGTAAGTCGAGACTCGAAGCAGCGCGGCGAACGGGAGTACGACGAGCAGAGGGAGCATGAAGACCATCAGCAAACGCCGACGGGCTGTGCGCGACGCTCGCCTCTGGAGCGTGGGCGGGACGGTGAGTTCTGAGAGAGTGCCGGTCATTCGCCTACCTCACCAAACTCTACGGTCGGTTCGAGAGGCAGTTTCGCGGCTCCCCGAGGGTTAACCGGCGTGCAGCAATGGGTTATGATATGGCCGACGATGGGTCCATCGTTCTTCGGCGACAGGAGATGGCATGGCGACACAACCCGCGCAACCCAAGAGTCGAGCTCGCATGTGGCTCTTGCTTGCGGCGCTCGCCGTCTTCGGTGCCGCGATCATTTTCGGGAGCCTCTCGACTGTTCAGGCCGAGTGCGAGCTGTGTGTCACGTTCCGTGGGCAGACGCAATGCCGCCGCGGCTCGGGGTCGGATGACGAAGAGGCTCGCAGTGCCGCGCAGAAGGCGGCGTGCGCAGTCATGGCGTTCGGCATGAACGAGAGTATCGCCTGCGGGAACACGCCACCGACCAACGTGCGCTGTCCCCCGGAGTAACAGGACGCAAGGTGCCCGACGAGAAGCCGCGATTAGGACCGTGGCTCCGGCGGTACTCGGAGCCGGAGCAGAAGAGTCGACGCGAGCGCGTGCAGGAGTTGTTGCTCGCCGGCGGGGCGGCCGTAGGCTTCCTCGTTGTGCTGGTGGGTGTGCTCCAGGCGTTCGTCTCCTACCCCATTCCCACGCTGGGCGGTCTGATCAGCCTTTGGGCGGTCGGCTTCATCGTGCTGCTGGTCAAAGGGAGGAAAGCGGCGGCCCGGGAGCGGGAGCTCCACAAACAAGCGGGCTTGTGGGATAAGCCGGGGCGGTAGCGCTCGGCGTTTCTCTCAGTCAGCAGTCTTCACGCGAGCGAGCGCACTTTCCACGCGCGTGAGACCCCAGAACGACACCACCGCGAATCCGATCACGCCCGCGACCGGGATCACCACGATCATGATCGCGCCTGCAAGCACCCACGCCTGCCACCCCGCCCCAGGCTCCAGGACAACGAGATTGGTCGACACGATCCAGAACGGGACCACGACCTGGAGCCACGCAAGATTGACCACGAGCCACACCCACACGACAGGACGCGGCCAGATCGCGTTCTGGGATTCGGCGGTCACGGAGAATCGCGACCTTCGAGCATCTTGACGCCGGTGGATGTGCTGACGTGGTGCGTCAGGCGCTCGAGCAGCTCTGACAGCTGTGCGCGTCGTCGCTTGCGGAGCGCGCGAAATGCCGCAACCGCGGCAACGACTAAGCCGGCCACGGGCGCCATCATCGCCCAGACGCTGGCCGTCGCCAGCGGGAGCGCCAGCCCACCGATCACCACCGAGCCGACACCGGCACTCACGGCGATGGCGGCGGTCTGATCCTCGGTGATCGTGATCCTGGTACTGCCGGCTCGCGGGCTCACCTGCACTCGCGTCAGGCGGCCGGACAGTCGCGCCGACTGGCCCCTCCCCGTCGTCCACGCGAAAACGCTGCCCAGTGCCGACTCGATCTCGCCCGGCTCGCCAAGCGTATCCTGAATGATCTCGAGCAACACCGGGTACTCGGATTCCGCGACCTGGCCGCCGACCGTGCGACGGAGCTCCATCCCAGCTGGGACGCCCAGGACCCGTGGTACGCGCGTTGTCGGCGCCTCGAGGGCGCTCGCGGCCGCCGCTACGTGGCGCGACGGAATGTCGACTTCGCCCGCCATTCGTTTGACGCCAGTGAGCGAAAACTCGTGACCGCTGGTGGGCTCGCTGGCTTCGAGCGAGGCGGCGTGCTTGAGAATCTCCTTGGCTTCGGTCTCGCTGTAGTGTCGTGCGGGTGCGGGCGGCATCGGGGCGGTAAGGGCACGCACCAGTTCGCTCGGCGTGCGGAAGCGGTGCTCAGGGTCGATGGCCATCCCGCGCACCAGGGCGCGCTCCACCGATCCTGACAATTCCCCGAATCGCGCCTTGTGCGCGGGCGGCGCCTTGAGGAAGTGCTCCTCGCGTCGCTCGTCTTCCGAAATCCAGCGCGATGGCACCGTGCCGACGAGCATTTCGTAGATGACGCATGCGAGGCTGTAAACGTCGGTGAGTGCGGTGACGCTCTGACCGCCCGCCGCTTGTTCAGGACTCATGTAGCCGGGTGTCCCGAGCGCGAAGCCGGTGCGCGTGAGCGGCTCGTCGCTGGCACTGGTCACCGCCTTGGCAATCCCGAAATCCGTTACGAGGGCGTGTCCTTCGGAAAGGAGCACGTTCTCGGGCTTGACGTCGCGGTGGACGACCCCCTGCCGGTGCGCGTAGCTCAGTGCGTCAGCGACCTCCTCGGCGATGGCGAGCGCCGCTCCGACCTCCATCGCGCCCTCTCGGTTCATGCGGTGACGCAGCGACTCGCCCACCACGAATGGCATCACGTAGAAGAGCAGACCGTCGGCCACACCCGAGTCATGAAGCGGCAGGATGTGCGGATGCTGGAGGTTCGCGGTGACCTGGATTTCGTGGAGAAAGCGATCCGCGCCGAGTGCGGCGGCCAGATCGGAGCTCAACACCTTGATGGCCACCTTGCGCCGGTGCCGCACATCGTCGGCGAGGTAGACCGTGGCCATACCGCCGCGGCCCACTACGCGTTCGATGTGATAGCGGTCGGCGAGCGCTGCTCCCAAGCGCTCTGATTCACCTGACATGGGAGTACCCGACCCGGTCACGGCTCCTGCAACTCGAGCGGCACCGGGTTCGTTGCATCCGGGATGTCGTTCGTGATGGCAGCGATCCGCCAGCCTTCCGGCCGCTTCGTGAGCAGGAAGAGATCCACGCCCTGCTGCGGCGGTCGCTCCCACCCGGGAATGCTCGCTTCGTACAGCACCAGGACGGACGCCATGTCTTTGAACACCATCGTCTTGAGCCGAACGATCCGCTCGACGAACCCCGTTTGCTCCACGTTCCTGCGCTCGATGAAGCTCACGAAGTCACCGATCCAGCCCTCGAGCGAGAACACCGTCGATTCCGTGCGCGAACTGCGGAGCACAATCACCGCATCTTCGAGAAACAGCGAGCGAGCCTCGTCCCAATTGGGCGTCGTCCCCGCGTCGAAGGTGACCAGATCGTAGAGGCGCCGCACGACGTCCTCTGCGGACAGCGACGCTTCATCCGTCTCTTGCTGTTCTTCCTGAGCCGCGGTCTGAGGTGGTACCACGACGGTGAAGGTCATTGCCGCCAGCACCGTCATCCATCGAATTAGTTGCATGTCCCCTCCCAACACATCCAGTGTAACGACTGTGCCACGACGCTCCGAAGATGGACGCGCCGGTGCAGTTCCGCCAGGGAATCCCTACGGAGCGCGACTTGTTGAAGTGTCGGCCGTCTAGGTAGGATCTCCCGACATGTCTCGCGTGCTGATCCACCACTTCGTCGCGCTAACCTGCGCAGCTGTCCCGGCGACAGCACACGCACAGTTGGCGACCCTCGGCACCGGAGCACTCATCACGAAATCCAACGTCAACCCGTTGGCCGAGGTTTACCTCGGCGCGCCCCCCGTGCAGGGGTTCCGAGCATACGGAATCGGATCGTGGACGGACGACTCTTGGGCGCCGACACTGGTGACCGTGGTTGAGCGTGTCGTCCTTCCGACGCCCCACTCCTTCACGACGGTGGGTGCCGGATTACTGTGGCTCGAATTCAATGACTACCGCCCCTACCCCATCCTCACGAGCACGACCGTGGTCCCGCTCCCGTTCAACGCCCCGGTGTCCCTCGTGGTCGTGGGTTCGACACAGCCGTTTCAGGACTTCGAGTGGTCGATCGTGACGAAGGTTGCGGTGACGCTGTTCTTTGTGAGGTGAGATACGTCGACGCGTCGCTCGCGATGGAGGAGGAATCGGTGGGGCGTGTACGGGCCATCCGCCCGCACGGGGACTGCGGCTGCTCCCGTGGGGGTTCAGACGGCGAGTCAAGCTGCGGCCTTTCAGGCCGGGGTGGCTAAAGAGGGGCTTACTGTCGCGCTTGCAACCGGAATCCTACGACCAAAACGATCAAAGCCTCGCGCCCTACTCCGGCAGCAACTCCATCGTCCAGATATCCGCTTCCTGCCGCCCGATCGTGAAGAAGAGGCGCTGCCCGTCGGTCGTGAACTCCGACCTGAGTGACATCATGGAGGGGTCGTCGAACCGCACGAGCAGTCGAGGTTCACCACCATCCACGGGAACGGACCAGAAGCCAGCACGACCCTCGACATCTCTACTCCTGAAATAGACCGCTCTGCTGTCACTCGACCACTCAGCGAACTCCAAGTCCTCGCCAACGGCGCTCGATTCAGGATCGACGAGCATCCTCTGGTCACTTCCGTCGGGCGAAACCACGTACAGAGGTCCGGCAAGGTATCCGATCCACCGCCCGTCCGGCGACCAGCGAGGGACCCTGCCACCGTCAGACGTGACCTGGCGCGGCTCACCCCAGGCTCCCGTTGCGGCGTCGCGCGAGATGACCCAAACCTCCTGGCGCCCTGACTGGTCCGACTGGAACGCGACCGAGTTGCCGTCGGGTGACCAGTCGGGATAGCGCTCCTGCGCCGGGGCGTCGGTGAGTCGCTGTTCGTTGCGTCCGTCTGCGCTCATCACGAACAGGTCTCGGCTCCCATGTCGGAACGAGTAGAACACGATCTCCTCACCGTCCGGTGACCACGAGGGGACCATGTCGTCCGCCTGATCATCCGTGAGCTGCTCAGGTTCTCCAATCGGCAAGGCCATGCGGTAGATGTCGGCGTTCCCTCGTCTATCCGAGTCGAACACCAACCACTTGCTGTCCGGCGAGACACCGATTCCCTCGATTGCCTGCGGACCGCTGGTGACAGGCGTGGCCTCCGAGACTGAGACGGTACCGAGGCGCGGAATCTCGATCGACCAGATGTTGCCGTCGTACCTGAACACCGAATAGGCGAGCGTCCGGCCATCGGCGGACAGACTGATGGTCAACGCATCCAGTCCAGTGGTGAGCCGCACCGGCGGCCCGGCTGCCTCACCTGCGGAAGTGACAGGAATCTGGAAGATGTCTCTCGCGCCCCCCACGTTCGAGACGTACAGGATTCCTTCCCCGCTGGGCAGCCACACCGGGCTCTGGAACGCTCCTTCCTCAACGGTCAGCGTGCGGGTCAGGCTGTCCGCCAGGGAGACCACCCGGATAGAGCTCGACGCGCGGTTCCCAAGGCTGCGGTCGCCAAGGACATAGACAGGATTGCTCGACACGTAGGCCACGCGAGAGCCGTCGGGAGACCAGCTGAACGAATGCGGCTCGAAGTCGTCCACAATGTGGCGTGGCTCCGCACCGTCCGTCGGGGCCGTCACGACCGCATCCCCTCGCCCGTAAACGACGCGACGGCCGTCAGGTGCCCAGCCAGGACTTCTGATCTGACGCTCGACGACTCGCCGGGGTGCCCCGCCAGTCGGTGGAACGACATACGCACCACCCTGCGCCTGGAACAGGATCGCCGTGCCGTCCGGTGCCCAACTCGGCCAGCGGTGGTTGCCCGGCAGTCCGTCCGAGACATCGAGCGCGCGACCACCAGCCACCGGGCGCACGTGGATGTGCATGTTGCCAAAAGGCCCCTCGACGTAGGCCAGCCATTTCCCGTCAGGGGAAATCGCGGGATCCAGCTCGAGACCTGGTCCGAACGTGATCTGAGTGGTCTGTCCCAGCTGGATCGCCTCGGGAGCCCCACCTCCCCGCGTCAGCAAGTACGCACCAACCATGATCGCCACCGCGACGACGGCGGCCGCCCCAATGAGTACCGGGCTCAACCCCTGCGATCGAACCGCCCGTACCGGGGCCGTCGCGGTCGGTGTCATACCACCGCTGGGAGTCGCGAGCGCTTCCAACTGCGGCAGCAGATCGTCGACGTACCGCCATCGGTCCGCGGGCTTCTTCTCGAGGCAGCGCATGACGACCGATTCCAAGGCGGGAGGAACCGTCTCTCGATGCTTCCTGACTGGATCGGGCGTTTCGGTGACATGTGCCGCCAAGACCATCTGCGGCGTGGTGCCCATGAACACGGGTCGGCCTGTGAGAAGCTCGTACGCCACGGCGCCAAGGGCGTAGATGTCCACCCGATGATCCACGTGCGGATCCGCCGTGGCTTGTTCGGGCGCCATGTACGCGGGCGTTCCCAGGGCCACGCCTGCCGTGGTCAGCTTCTCCCGTCCGGTCGCTTCACTCACAGCCTTCGCCACCCCGAAATCCGTGACCAAGGCGTGCCGCCCACGGAGCAGAATGTTCTCCGGCTTGATGTCCCTGTGGACAACGCCATTCGCATGCGCTTCCGTCAGCGCATCCGCCACGTCGCGCAGGATTCGGACGGCCTCGCCGATAGGTAGCTCACCCTCTTGCGCCAGCTTCTCGCGCAGCGACGGGCCCTCGACGTACGGCATCACGTAAAACAAGAAGGCGGGCAGGCTTTCGGTCGGGGTCGCGCTCGGATCCTTGGCTTCACCGGAGTCAAGCAATGGGAGGATGTGCGGATGTTGGAGCTGGGCCGCAATCTTTATCTCGCGGTGGAAGCGCTCTGGACCGAGGGTGGCCGCCAGATCCGGACGCAACACCTTAACGGCCACCCGCCGGTCGTGGCGGATGTCTTGGGCAAGGTAGACCGTCGCCATGCCACCGCTACCGATCTCGCGCTCGATCTGGTAGCGGTCTGCGAGGGCAGCTTTGAGATGGTGTAGCTGGTCCGTCATCGACCGCCTTCGGCGTGCGTTGGCCTAAGGTATGAGTCGGAGGAGACCTGCGAGCAAGCGTAGGCGGAACGACGCAGCCGGGCACCGGAAGCCACCGAATCACTGACGCCCGACCGCCTGACCGCCTGCAGTGCCCGAGGAGGGAGTCGAACCCTCACCCCGTTGCCGGGACGGGATTTTGAGTCCCGCGCGTCTACCAATTCCACCACTCGGGCTGGGACGGGGAATATAGCCGTGCCCAGAAGCGGGCGCCGATCCCGCGACGCAAAAAGGGACCGGCGGCTCAAACACCACTGGTCCCTCTCACGCATGTGTGCGGGTACGACTACATCGGCCGCCGCTGCTGCTGTTGCTGGCCCATGCCGCGCACACGCTCGATCTGCATCTGGAACCGGCGCCATGCCAAGGTGAGTTGGGCCCGTTGCACGGGATTCAGAAACGACGCGTATTCCTCCTGCTGGGCTCGAGCCTGCCTCGTGAGCTCTTCCTGAATACTGAGAATCCCGTCAATGAGCGCGTCCACGCTGTCGGCATCCGCCGCCACGCCCGGGCGCATCTGCCCCTCGAGTGCCACCCACAGCTGGCGCTCTTCCCGCATGAGCTCTGCCCGACCCTCAAAAGACTGCCTGATGACGCCCTGGAATCGCTCGAACTGCGCATCGGACAGGCCGGCCTGCGTCTTGAAGTTGGTCAGGAACCGCTGCATCACCTGCTGCTGCAGCTGCTGACGCCGCATCTGCGGGTTCTGGGCCGTAAGCGGCGCAGCGCCAACCAGCAGCACCGTCATGGCAAGAAGTGATCTTCGCATTATCCCTCCATCGATTCCAGCAGTCGCTCGAGCTGGACTTCGTTAAGATCAGACAGCGTGGCCGGAACGACCTCCGCAATCGGAAGCTCGAGCGACAACGAGTCCAGAATCTCCGTGAGCTCGTTGGCGGCAAGCTCCTCGATCTCGACGGGCAGCGGCGGGGCTATCCCGCTTCCTCCCGACCCTATCCACACGTTAATCGCGAGCGCCGAGGCGAGAAACACGGTCGCGGCCGCGGCGACGGGCACGAGACCCACACGCTGCCACCAGCGCCGTTGCTCAGGCGCTCGGCGGAGCCGTGCCAACACGGCCCAGGCCGTCTTCTCGGGATCGACCCGAGCGGCCGCCCGCTCGCCCAACTGCTTGGCGAGGTGATCGAGCTCTCCTTCGTGTCGTTCGGAGGTCATGTCGTCTCTCCGGTCCACTTGAGCGCGGCCTTGAGCCGCTTTACTGCCTGGTGATAGTGCACCCGCGCCGCTCCCATTGAGGTCTCCAGCGCGGTGGCAATCTCGCGGTATTCCGCTCCCTGCTGCGCCCGCATGAGAAACACGTCTCGCTGCATCGCGGGAAGCTGTGCCACCGCCTCCTCCAACCGGTCCAACAACTCCCCTTCCACCGCTCTATCGTGTGGATCGGCACTGGAGTCGGCGACGTCCCGATCCTCGATCGATAACACCGTTCGCTGCTTGCCTCGCCGCCTCAAGTCTTTCAGCGCGTTGGACCCGATCGCCATGAGCCAGGTCCGAAAGGTCGCGGTCCCGCGGTAGCTCCCGATCCTCCTGAATGCCCGAAAAAAGGTCTCCTGCACCAGGTCGTCCAGATCCTCCCGCGCGCCAGCAGCGGCCAAAAACCGCGCCAGTGCCCGGGTGTGCCGCCGCACCAACTCGGCCGCCGCCGACTCCTCCCCGCGGCGCCAGGCCTCGATCAGCTCGGCGTCCGGCCGCTCCTGGGCCTCAGGTACGGTCACACTCATTCTGACGTATCCACACCCGCAAAGTTAACGGAGACAAGGAGGTGCACGGCCCACGTCTGATCCCTTACGCCTTATCCCTTGTCCCTTTCCCACCATCCCACTAGTTTCCTCGCCCGAACGAACGTTCGAATGGACCCTGACCTGCGATCAGCGCCTCGAATGACCTACGATCAGCGCCTCGAACACCTGCTCTCCACTGCCGCACACGTCTTTGGCGTGAAGGGCTACTACGCGACCACCATGCGCGACCTGTCGCGTGAGACCGGGATGAGCCTTGCCGGGATGTACTACTACGTGAGCGGCAAAGAAGAGCTGCTCGCCCTCATCCAGGAACGCACCTTCTCCGAAGTGTTGGAAGGCGCCGAAGCGGCGGTGAACGCGGCAACGGATGCCGTCGACCGCCTGCAACGTCTCATCGACCATCACGTCACGTTCTTTGCGCAGCACATCGATGAGATGAAGGTCCTGTCGCACGAGGCAGACAGCTTGAGCGACAAATGGCAGGCCAAGGTCGACGCACTCAAGCGCCGATACGTCCATCTGGTGACCGACGTGCTGGCCGCCCTTAGTCCCGACGAGACACCCAAAGTCCCGCACCGCGTCGCCGCCTATGCGCTGTTCGGGATGATGAACTGGATCTATACGTGGTACGATGCGACTGGGCCAATCGCACCCGCAGAGCTCGCCGAACAGTTTACGCACCTGTACCTGCACGGCGTCGCTCGACCGGCCCCATCAGTGACGCAGTGACGACGACGCTCGCGATGACCAACGGGAGGAACGCACGGTGACGGCCACACGAGCCCGCGACCCACAAGAACAGGCTTTGATCGATCGCATCAACGCCGGGTTCATGCTCGAGTCCGAGGCGGACATGACCCCGGGTTACAAGAAGGCACTGCTCACGCAACTGACCGTCCAGGGCGACACCGAACTCATGAGCGCCCCGGCCTACTATCTGGCCGCCAAGGACGCTCCGACGATCAACAGCCGCATTGCCGTGACGGCGATCGTGCACGACGAGTTGGGGCACGCCAACATCGCCTACCGCATCATGGAAGACCTCGGCGTCGATAAACAGCAGCTGGTCTACGGCCGCGCCCCGCACGAGTTCAAGCACCCCTACGGCTTCGATCAGCCGTTGGAGAACTGGGCCGAGATGGTGGTGGCCAACGGGTTCTTCGATCGGGCTGGGATCACGTTGCTCGGCGACGTGCATCAGAACACGAGCTACGGTCCCCTCAAGCGGGCGCTGGTCAAGGTCGATCGCGAAGAGGTCCTGCACCTGCGGCACGGCGAGTCATGGATGAAGCGGTTGTCCAAGGCCGGAGGGGAAGCCAAAGACGCGCTGCAACGAGCCGTCGACTGGATGTTCCCCATGACCCTCGAGTGGTTCGGCCTGCCCGACCACCTCAAGCGCCACAGTGGTCAGCTCGCATACAAGCTCAAAGGCAAGACCAACGATCAGCTGCGGCAGACCTGGATGGAGGCAACCGTCCCGCTCTGCGAGAAGATCGGTGTCGACGTCCCAGCACACTACGACGAGACGAAACAGGAGTTCGTCATCGACTTTTCGTTCCCGTGCCAGTACGACGTGGACGCGAAGCGGTGGTTGTTCGACGAGCCGCTCACGTGGGACCAGGTGTTCGAGCGGTGGAAGTCCCGTGGCCCCATGAACCGGCGGTATGTCGAAATGGTCCAGGGCAACGGCGGCGTCTTCGGAGGACGGCAGTGGCGACAGTAGCAGACGTCTGGGATGCGCTGGCAACGGTCACGGACCCCGAGTATCCGCTCAGCATCGTGGACCTCGGCATGGTCTACGACGTGAGCGTGAGCGATGAGGTGGCGAATATTCAGGTGACGTTCACGTCCATCGGTTGTCCGGCCATCGACATGATTCTCGGAGACGTCCAGGAGGCCGTGTCTGCGGTTCCTGGCATCGACGAGGTTCAGATGGACATTGTGTGGAGCCCTCCTTGGACCAAAGAACGCATCACCGATCGCGGCCGGCGGATTCTGCGGTTCAACGGCGTGGTCAACTGAGGCACGGACCGACACGATGACCACTCCACGCGTCTACGAGGTGTTCGCGCGCAAGGATCACGAGGAGCCCCTCAAGCACGTGGGTAGCATCAATGCAACCGACGACGACCTCGCCAAGGCCTACGCGTGGACCGTGTACGACGAAGAGAACTGGGTCGAGATGTGCGTCGTGCCGCGGAGCGCGGTGATTCCGATTACCGAACACGGCGAGCACCCGCTGTGGGGCAACTGATTCGAGGACTGGAAAGCTCGAGACGATGACGGCACCGGCCACCCGCGAGTTCGACTCTCGCACCGACTTACGCGACGATGTCGCGAGCGCACTTCAGCACCTGCTCGTTGCGATCGCCGACACAAAGCTCCTCTTGGGCTACCACTACGGGGAGTGGACGTTCGGCCCTCCGGAATTGGAAGCCGCGGTTGCCGGGTGTTCGATGTGCCAGACCGAATTGGGGCACGTCCGCCTGCTCCACGGCATCCTCAAAGCCCAGTACGGATCCGATCCGGATGGACTGGTTGAAGAGCGTGCCGCCAACGAGTTCGCCAATGTCCGGTTCTTGGACGCCGAGCTGTCGGACTGGGCACGATGCATCGCCGCGACCTTCGTTGTCGACATGGCTCTCACGCGACTGCTCACGAGCCTCAAGTCCTCGTCCTTTACGCCGCTCAGGATGAGTGTTGCCAAGATGATCGAGGAAGAGCGCCACCATGCCCACCACGGCATGGGCTGGTTCCGAACACTAGCGGCGAAGAACGAGGAATGCCGCGCTGCCATCGAGATCAGCACCAACGAGGCACTCGCGAGTGTCGTGGAGTGGTTCGGGCCATCCGACGATGCTGAAGACCACGCCCTGGTCGAGACGGGCATCAAGTCAGACACGAACACGGACATCCTTCGAGATTATGCAGGTGAGATCGAGACCACGGCCGCGGCGAGCAACGTAGAGCTCTCAGTCACACCCGCTCAATCGCTTGCTACGTGGTCGCCCGCCACGAGACGGTCGACCACGGGGGGGCCGGAGGACGACATTCTCTACCACCTTCGCGGCAGCAAGAACGCGATCTTCAAGCTCAAGTGATGCGGCAAGACCCTAAAGTGTGTCCGTTCTGTGAATCGGCGGACACGGAGAAGCAAAACGACTTCGGCACGTCGGTGATGGTCGCACTGCACTACTGCCGATCGTGCCGGAGCTCGTTCGAAGCGATCAAGTGGGGCGACCGCTCGGAAGCGTTGGAGCTACCGTCGTTCCTACAAGATGGCAACGGAGCAGCTGAGGGCTGAAGGCTGAAGACTCACAGCGTGAGACGTGAGACGTGAACCGATAACTGATGACTGCTAACGACAACTACAAAGGACACCACCACATGACCGATTGGGGCGCACCGACCGACAAGACCCTCGTTGAGTACCGCGTCGAGGGCGGGATCGCCATCATGGAACTGAGCGATCCGCCAGCGAATACCTACACCTACAACATGATGCAGCAGCTGGAGCGGGCCATCCTCACGGCGCGAATGGACGATAGCGCGCACGTCATTTTGCTTCGCGGCAAAGGCGACAAGTTCTTTTCCGCCGGCGCCAACATCTCGATGCTCAACGAGGTCACGCCACGCTTCAAGTACTTTTTCTGCCTCTCCGCGTTGCCTGCAAGGACGGCGGCAAGATTGGACTGCCCGAGGTCAACCTGGGCGTGCTGTCGGGCACCGGCGGAACCCAGCGGTTGGCACGGATCGTGGGCAAGTCCAGAGCGATCGAAATGATGGCAGACGGACGGCTGTTCACGTTCGAAGAGGCCCAGGAAGTCGGACTCGTGAATCAGGTCCTGCCCAAGGAGACGTTCTGGGACGACGTACTGGCCTACGCCAAGAAGTTCGTGCCACCCACGAAGGCCGCGAAGGCGGTGGGGCACATCAAGCGCGCCGTGTGTTCGGGCCTCGAGGTGCCGTTCGAGAGTGGACTCGCCATCGAACGCGAATTGCAGCAGCAGCTGTTCCAGAGCGAAGACGCACGCGAGGGGATCGCCGCGTACGTCGAGAAGCGCACACCGGCGTTCAAGGGCGCGTAAGTGCGTACCGAGCTCTTCATCAACAACGAGTGGCGGGCGGCCACCTCGGGGAAGCACCTTGAGGTGGTCAATCCAGCCACAGAGGAATCCCTCGCCGAAGTGGCGTGGGCCGATTCCGCCGACGTCGACGCCGCCGTGCTCGCCGCAAGAGCGCTGTTCGAATCGGACGAATGGCAGACGCTCTCCCCTCGTAAGCGCGGTGCCATGCTCCACCGGGCAGGCGAGCTACTGCATGAACGACGCAAGGAGATTTCTGAGCTCGAGACGCGGCAGAACGGGAAGCCGCTCTTCGAATCGCGGATCGACGTTGCGAGCACCGTGCAGACGCTCAAGTACTACGGAGGCTGGGCCGACAAGGTCGGCGGCCACGTTCTGCCGGTGGACGGACAGGACTTCGTCTACACGAGACGGGAACCGCTCGGCGTCGTGGGCGCCATCGTGCCCTGGAACTTCCCGCTCAACCTCGCGAGCTGGAAAGTGGCGCCGGCGTTGGCCGCGGGTTGCACCGTCGTGCTCAAGCCTGCACCAGAAACCCCACTGACGGCGCTTCTCTTCGCCGAGATCTTGACCGAGGCCGGCTTTCCTGCCGGCGCCATCAATGTGATCCCAGGTGACGGTCCGACCACCGGGGCGGCGCTGGTTCGCCACCCCGGCGTAGACAAGATCGCCTTCACCGGGTCAACCGCGGTCGGCAAACAGGTCATGCGCGAGGCAGCGGACGGTCTCAAGCGGGTCACATTGGAATTGGGCGGCAAGAGCCCCAACATCGTCTTCGCGGACGCCGATCTCAAAGCCGCGGTCAAAGGTGCGCAGACGGGGATCTTTTACGGCAAGGGCGAAGTGTGCGCTGCCGCCTCGCGCCTGCTCGTCGAGCGCTCGGTGCACGACAAGGTGGTCGAACAGTTGGCAGCACGGGCTAAGCGGCTCACGATCGGCGATCCGTTCGACAAGGACACCCGAATCGGAGCCATAGCATCCAAGCGGCAGCACGAGAAGGTGCTCTCTTACGTCGAGGCGGGAAAGCGGGAAGCCGAGCTCGTCACGGGCGGGAACGCGGCTCACGTCAACGGACGAGGATACTTCGTCGAGGCCACCGTGTTCGATCAGGCGAAACCCGGCATGAAGATCGTCGATGAGGAGATCTTCGGTCCGGTCCTGTCGGTGCTCACGTTCGAC
>JBDHAN010000032.1:0-20969 GCA_039588055.1 Gemmatimonadota bacterium
CAGGCTCCGCACCACCACGTCCACCCCACCATGGTTCGATGCCCCCAGTGACCCACCCGTGTTGATCTGCAACCCCGCCCCCACGGCCGCCACACTCAGATTGATCACCGGCGCCGGATTCACGCGGATCTGCACGGAGTCCGGATCGATGCTGGGGGCGGTCGCGACCACGTACGTCGTGCACGTCGTCGGCGTCAATCCGCCCCAGGTCGCCACCGTTGTTGTATCTATGAGTCCCTCGGGAATCGTGACTGGCGACGTCGCCACCACGCATCCTGGATCTCGCGACGTGAACGTGACGCCGATGCCGCCGGTCGGCGCTGGAATCGGCGCACCGCTGCTCTCGAGACGGACGGTCAGCGTCGCCCCGAATGTCTCATAGATATTGAGAAGCGTATTCTGTAGGATGTCGAGGTTGGCGGTCGTGGAGACAGCCGACTGGGCGCTCCCGAAGTCAACGGTCGAGCCTGTCACCGTTGCCGTACCCGGTGCCACTCCGGAGAGCGTCGCGTTGGTGGTTTGCGATCCCTCCGCGATCGTGACCGTCGGCGTCAGCACCGCCGCGGCTGCGGGATTGTCGCTCACGAGCGTGACCAGCACTCCACCTGCCGGGGCAGGTGAAGAAACCTGTACCGGCAGCGATGCGGTCCCGCCGAACGGCACGTTGAGCGTTGCAGGCAGACTCAGCACCTGGACTGAAACCTCGACCGGCAACACGCCATCCGCGTACCCAGGCGCGGTCGCCCGCACCGTATCCACCCCACCGGTCAACCCTTGCAGCCAGATTGAGCCGCTCGTGCCGGCTGAATCGATGAACACTGTTCCTGGCGCCTGCACGGTGATGCGCGAGGGATTGTCGTTCGTGACGGTTACGGTGACGCCACCGGCCGGCGCGGGCGCCGACAAGGTCAGGTCCAACTGTGCGGAGTCACCGACCGGAATCCGGGTCGTGCCGGAGAGCGCCAGGAGAATACTGGGGTTCTGGAACACGGCAGTCGCACTGAACACGGCGGGCGTCAGTCCCGACACTGCGGCCGTCGCCGTTTGATCAATCGCGTTGTTGCCGAGCGTCCAGCTATTCTGCGCCTGCCCAGCACCGTCGGTTGTCGTGGTCCCAAACTGAAGCGTGCCCTGAAGGGCGGTCCAATCTACCGTAACACCCGGCACCGGATTCCCGCCGGCATCACGCACCTCGACGACGAGTGGCTGTGCCAATGTGGAGTCGGCGTCAGCGGTCTGGTTGTTGCCCGACACGATGACGATGGTGTCAGGTGCACCGACGGTGCCGGTCGCCGTGAACGTAACCGGAACGAGCCCTAGTGACGATGCCGTCAACGTGTTGCTTCCCGCTACCGGCCCGAGCGTCCAGCTCCCGGGATTCGCCTGACCGACCGAATCGGTGAGCACACTGTCACTGCCAACCGACCCTCCGCCCGCGCTCACGGTGAACGCAACGAGTACACCGGGAACGACCGTCCCAGCTGTGTCTCGCACCTCAACGACGGGCACGGTGTCCACGGGCGTGCTCACGGCCGCGCTCTGTCCGCCACCCTGCACTTCCAGGAGCTCCCACGCCCCGCCAACACCCGTTGCCACAGCAGTGAACGTGACGGGCGGGAGTGAATCGACCGTTGCGGTCACCAGGTTGGTGTCGCGAAGGGCGCCCATCGTCCAACTGCCGAGTTCGGCGAACCCTGCGGTGTCTGTCGGCGAACTCGCCGAAGTCGTAGCGATGGTACCACCCCCTTGGACGACCGACCAACTCACACTGGCACCTGCCACGGCGCCTCCCTGACCATCCTCGACCCTGACCTTGGGGGCTACGGGGAGGGTCGACCCGACAACTCCGGCCTGTCCATCCCCAGCAACGATCGTGATCTGGCGCGTGTCACCTACACCTGTTGCCGTCGCGGTGAACGTCGCCGTGTCACCCGGCAGCACCGGTGTCGTGGCCTCCACCGCTTGACTACCGACCACCTGGCCGATGGTCCAGGTCACAGTGGACCGACCATCCGCGTCGGTGACAACGGTGTCCGCCGAGATCGACCCACCACCACTCACTGCGCGGAAGATGATCGGTACAGCGGGCACCCCCAGCCCGTCGCTCGCGAGCACGCGGGCGACGAGAGGCGTCGCGAGCAGAGCACCGACGTTGGCCGTCTGCCCCGATCCCGACTCGGCGATGAGGTCGGTGGGCTGCGGTGCGATGTTCAGCGTCGCGGTGTCGGTCTGCCCGGTTAGCAGCGTCGCGACGATTCCTGCCGTCCCGCGTTGCGTACCTGCCACAACGAGCCCTTCATCGGGTTGCAGTACGACAGCGCGCTGATTGCTACTCGACCATGCGATCGGTGTCGCGGGAATCGGGCTCTGGCTGGAATCGACTGCGACGGCCTCGAAGAGCACGGTATCTCCAGGAAGCACGGTCGTGTCCGGCGAGATGATGACGACTTCCGCAGCATCGGACCCGACGCCCGTGTACTCGAAGCTCACTGCGACGACCGGCGCGTTGGCCGCATCGACCGACGGGGTGACTGGCAGCGGGCCACCGGTGAAGACGGTGTCGCCGGCCGCGTCCAGCAGCACGATCGTGAGCTGGAACACTTCGTTCGTCTGGAGCACGAGGACCGAGAGCGTGAGATCGACCGTCGAGTCAGTCGGTGCGATGCTGACCGTCGTGTCGACCGCGACTGTCCCATCTGATCGCACGAGCCGCACGTTGGCTTGGCTCACTGGGACGATCCCGGCGACTGCGCTCGAAAAGGTTGGCGCGACGGCGAAGTGCGCAGGTACCGCGGTCGGCCCCGTGGAATCGTTGAGACAGGAAAGGGCAACGACAGCAGCCCCCGCCAGAGCCGCCGACAGCAACCGGCGCTTCGAGCGCTGGATTCTCACGTTCGCGAGCTACTCCGCATAAGCATCATCGTCGTACGGCATCCGCGACCGACTGCTCGGTCCGAGTCCTGGCCGGCCTCATAGGGGGATTGGCATTGCTTGCAGGAAGCATACCTACCCGGCTTGCTGCCCTGAGCTTACACCTCAGGACGGGACTCCGCCAATCGGCACGTGGGTCAGAAAGCTGGCCACCGGGCGTCTCGGCACGGCGGTTCCGCATCAGCTCAGGAAATGCAGGTATTGGTGCGCGACCGCCAACTTTCCTGCCGCCCGACGCTCCACCTGGCCGTACCGGTTGCCGCGACATATTCTAGAATCGTCCCAGCACCCTCATCGATCTATGACTGACCAACTAGAACAACTCAAGGCTGCCCTTGCTGACCGCTACGCGATCGATCGGGAACTTGGTGCCGGTGGAATGGCCACCGTCTACCTCGCTCACGACCCAAGGCACCGCCGTCAAGTCGCCATCAAAGTCCTACGCCCCGAGCTCGCCGCGGGACTGGGCGTCGACCGCTTCGTACGCGAGATCGAAATCGCAGCGCAACTCACGCATCCGCACATCCTCCCGTTGCATGACTCCGGAGAAGCCGACGGGTTCCTCTACTACGTGATGCCGTACGTGGAGGGCGAGTCGCTGCGGGACAGGATGAGCCGGGAAGGCCAGCTGCCGTTAGGTGAGGCGTTGCAGATTGCGCGAGAGATCGCTGCGGCGTTGAGCTACGCGCATAGCCAGGGCGTCGTCCACAGAGACATCAAGCCCGAGAACGTGCTGCTCTCGGCCGGCCTTGCGGTCGTGGCCGACTTCGGGATTGCGAGGGCCGTCAGTGAGGCTGGTGAAGGACGTCTGACCGAAACGGGCATCAGTATTGGCTCGCCGGCTTACATGAGTCCGGAACAGGCGAGTGGGGACGAGCGTATCGACGGGCGCGCGGACATCTACGCGTTGGGTTGCGTGCTGTACGAGATGCTGGGCGGGGACGTGCCATACATGGCGTCCACTCCGAGGGCGGTGCTGGCGAAGAAACTGAGCGAGCCGACGCCTCGGATCTCGGTGCTACGGGATACCGTACCGCCAGCTGTCGAAGTGGTGTTGACGACCGCGCTCGCCAAGACGCCGGCGGACCGGTACGCGACCGCTCAGCAGTTCGCGGAGGCGCTCGGGGTACCGACGGTCGGCTTGGCCGAAACCCCGAGCACGCTCGGGGCGGCCTCCGAGGCGACTCGGCGCGAGGAGGCCGTGGGAGCATCCCGCCTGAATCTCGCGAGCAGCCTCCGACGGCCCTGGGTTGCGGTTCCCGCGATCCTGGTGATCGTCGTCTTGGCCTTCTTCGCGTTCCGGTTCACCCAACGCCGGGCAGATGTGCGATGGGCCAGAGAGCAAGCCGTGCCTGAGATCGAGCGGCTCATTGGTGAGAACGACGTGTGGCGTAATCTCGTTGCGCCGTATCGCCTCGCCGAGCGGGCTGAAGCCGTCCTCGGCGACGACGCTGAGCTCATGAGATTGTTTTCCCAGGTGTCCAGGAACATCGACATCCTCACGGAGCCCCCCG
Source organism: Gemmatimonadota bacterium (assembly GCA_039588055.1). Classification (GTDB taxonomy): domain Bacteria; phylum Gemmatimonadota; class Gemmatimonadetes; order Gemmatimonadales; family GWC2-71-9; genus JAOTVV01. Next base: position 4,446 of record JBDHAN010000032.1, read on the forward strand.
GGGCTCGCGTCTACATGAAGGAGTACGAGGACCCGGACGCTGAGTGGCTTCTTCTCGGAACGACACCGATGGAAGGGGTCCGCGTACCTATTGGGATCTTCCGCTGGAAGATCGAGAAGGAGGGGTACGAGACTGTCCTCGCCGCAGCGTCCACATGGGATGTAGGAGGAGAAGAGGATCTCATCGGCAGTCACGATCTCGTTCGGACACTGGATGAGGAGGGGAGCATCCCACAGGGAATGGTGCGCGTGGCAGCAACCGAGACCGAGGTCGGGACACTGGAGGATTTCTTCATCGGACGGTACGAGGTCACTAACCGTGAATACAAGGCCTTCGTGGATGCCGGTGGGTATGGAAACCCAGAGTATTGGAAGCACCCGTTCCTGAAGGGCGGTCGGGAAGTTGCCTGGGAGGATGCCCGGCAGGAGTTCGTGGACCAGACTGGTCAGCCCGGTCCTTCTACGTGGGTGGGGGGAGACTTCCCCCAGGGTCAAGGAAACCATCCAGTCTCAGGAGTGAGTTGGTACGAAGCTGCCGCGTATGCCGAGTACGTCGAGATGAGCCTTCCAACAGCGGCGCATTGGAACGTGGCCCGAGGAGCCTTTACTCCCATGGTCCAGTGGCCTCAACTGGGAGGGTTTGGCATACTGGCTCCCTTCACCAACTTTGGCGGCCCGGGAATTGTCCCGGCGGGAAGCCTGCCCGGCATAACGGCCTTTGGTGCCTACGACATGGCCGGCAATGTGAGGGAGTGGTGCTGGAATGAGACCTCGGAGGGACGGGTCGTAAGAGGAGGGTCCTGGGAAGACAACACGTACGAGTTTGGGTATGAAAGGCAGGCGCCCCCGTGGGACCGGTCCGCCAGGAACGGGTTTCGACTCGCGCTCTATCCCGATCGTGAAGCAGTTCCTGCGGCTGCGTTCGGGTTCAGGAGTCCGCAGTTCACCTTCGACGCCCGTTTGCGAGCTCCTGTGTCCGACGATGTCTTCCAGGTATACGTGGAGCAGTTCGCCTACGACAAGACGAGTCTGAATGCCGAGGTGGAGGACAGCAGGGAGAGCCCCCGCGGGTGGATCCATGAAGAGATCTCCTTTGACGCGGCCTACGGAGGAGAGCGAGTCCTGGCCCACCTCTTCCTCCCCGCCAACACGCCTCCCCCCTATCAGACCGTCGTCTACTTCCCCGGAAGCGCATCCACCTTGATGCCATCCAGCGAGGACTTGGAGAGCTACTACGAGTTCACCATGTTCCTCTCCTACCTGGTGAGGAGCGGCCGTGCTGTCCTTTATCCCGTCTACAAGGGGACCTTTGAGCGGGGGAGTCCGGAGATCATCGCCCTGCTCCGACAGCCGGAAAACGCCGACTCCTACGCGTACACCGAGTACTTGGTCCAGGTCGTCAAAGACCTGCGGCGGAGCATCGACTACTTGGCAACCCGGCCGGACATCGACAGCGAGCGACTCGCCTACTACGGAATGAGTTGGGGAGGACACCTGGGCCCCATAATGACCGCCGTCGAGGAGCGCTTCCGCACAAGTGTTCTGGTGGCCGGGGGCCTAATGGGGGTCGGGAGACCTGAGGCCTCCGACCTCACCTACGTGACGCGGGTCGGGCTACCGACCCTCATTCTGAATGGCAAGTACGACGTCTTCTTCCCTCCCGAGACCTCGTCACAGCCCTTGCTCGACCTCCTCGCGACACCGCTGGAAGACAAGCGTCTCATGCTCTACGAAACCGACCACATCCCGCCCAGGACCGAGTACATCAAGGAGACCCTGGCTTGGCTGGACCAGTACCTGGGGCCGGTGAGGCGGTAGGAGCTGGTGCGGTTGAGGGGTGGGAGTGAGTGCGGAATGCAGATTGTCGACCTAGAACCATGACTGACCAGCTGGAGCACCTCAAGTCTGCCCTTGCCGACCGCTACGCGATCGAGCGGGAGTTGGGGAGCGGCGGGATGGCGACGGTGTATCTCGCCGAAGACGTGAAGCACCGTCGGCAGGTCGCCATCAAGGTCCTGCGTCCCGAGCTCGCCGCCAGCCTCGGCGTCGAGCGCTTCATGCGCGAGATCGAAATTGCGGCGCAACTCTCGCATCCGCACATCTTGCCGTTGTTCGATAGCGGACAGACTGGCGTTGCAGCCGTCGATAGTTCCGCGACGTCGGTGGACGGCTCGACCGCCAGCCCGCCCGACCGCCCGACCGGCTTCTTGTACTACGTCATGCCGTACGTCGAGGGCGAATCCCTCCGCGATCGATTGGAGCGTGACGGGACGCTCGGCATCGACGAGACGATCCGCCTCACCGAGCAAGTGGCCTCCGCGTTGGCCTATGCGCACGAGCGGGGCGTGGTCCATCGCGACATCAAACCGGAGAACGTGCTGCTCGCGGGCGATCAGGCGATTGTGGCCGACTTCGGCATCGCGCGCGCGGTCGAAGCGGCCGGGGGCGAGAAGCTCACCGGCACCGGGTTGGCGATTGGGACCCCCGCTTACATGAGTCCCGAGCAGTGGCTCGGCGCCAGCGCCGTCGATGCGCGCGCCGACATCTACGCCCTGGGCTGTGTGGTCTACGAGATGGTGGGGGGGGCGCCACCCTTTAAGGGTACGACGCCGCAAGAGTTACTCGCCAAGCATGCGGCCGACACGATCCCGCAGCTCCGGACGAGCGATCCCGAGATTCCGCTGTTCGTGGAGCGGGCGGTGGAGCGCGCGTTGGCCAAGGACCCGGCGGACCGCTTCGAGACGGTCAGCGCGTTCGCCGAGGCGTTGACGAGCGGGATCGTCGTCCCGCGCGTACGGGCGCGGCTGCGCGAGCGACGGCGCAAGACCGTCATGACGGCCGCGGGCGTCGCCGTGGGAGCACTCGCGGTATGGGGGCTCTTCACGGTGCTCCCGGGCGCCCGGATCGAGCGCTTGGCCGTGCTCCCGCTCGTCGATCTGACCAATAATCCCGAGCAGGAGTATCTGGCGGCGGGCGTCCACGAAGCCCTCATCGCGGAGCTGGGGCGGCTCGGCCTGTCGGTCACCGCCCGGGCAACGATGGCCCGCTACCGGGACACGGACAAAGGCATCCGTGAGATCGCCGAGGAGCTCGGCGTGGACGGGGTCATCGAGGGCTCGGTGTTCCGCGGTGGCGACAGCTTGGAGATCGCGGCTCGACTCTACGACCGTGAAGAGCAAGAGATCTGGACGGCGTCCTTTGACGGCGTGCTGTCGAATGTCGTGGCGCTCTACCGCGGCTTCGCGCGCGCCATCGCCGGCGAGATTGAGCTGCGTCTGAGCCCCGAGGCCGAGTCCCACCTCGGCGCGGCGCGGCCGGTCAACCCAGCGGTCTACGAGGCCTACCTGCGGGGGATGACGATCCTGCACGACGCGGCCACGGCGGAGGAGTACGAACAAGCCATTGCCTACCTCAACCAGGCCGTGGAGCAGAACCCGGCGGATGCGCTGGCGTGGGCCGGCCTGGCTCATTGTTATGTCACATTGGGTCACAACGGATTGATCCCGGACCCGGAGGTGTGGTCGCTGGCCCGAGCGGCGGCGGAGCGGGCAATTCGCCTCGATTCCATGTCTGCCGAAGGGTGGGCGGCACTGGCCGATTACCAGACGTACTGGGGCCGAGACTGGGAAGCGGCCGAGCGGGCCTTCCACAAGGCCGACGAGTTGAATCCCAGCCTGGCCTGGAATCACTACCATTACGCCTGGTATCTCGCGCTGTTCGGCCGGGTGGAGGAGGCAGTGGTGGAGCACGAACGGGCCAAAGAGCTGGATCCATTAACTCCGTTCCACACCGTGTGGCTTCCAGCGCTGTACTGGTTCTCGCGGGACTTCGAAACGGCGTTAGCTGAGGCCCGCAAGGTAGTCGAAGGGCCATACCCGAACGGTGGCGTCGCGAACTACGTGCTGGGTAGGACGGCGGCGCAATTGGGGATGTTCGACGAGGCCATTGCTGCCATCGAAAGGGCGGCGTCGGCTTTCCCGCCAAACGAAACCGCCCTCGGTCCCATCTATGCAAAGGCCGGGCGGAGGGAGGATGCGATGGGCATCGTGCGCGTGATGGAGGCACAGCCGCAATCGCGTAGGAGCGCTCAGCGCTTGGCAATCACTTACGCTGCACTGGGGAACCGGGATGAGGCCCTTCGCTGGCTTGCCATCGAACCGCCTTGGTTTTCCCTGCCGTGGTCGCTGCACATGCCTGAGTTTGATGCCTACCGGGATGACCCGCGCTTCCAGGCCGTAGTTCGGCGGATGAACCTGCGGTTTGGACCGGGGGATCCGCACCCGGTGGCGCTTCCGGTGGAGGCACCGCCGTTGGCGGGAGATGGTAGGAGTGTAGGCCAGTAGGATGGTCGGAGCGTAAGGCGGTAGGCCGGTACGCCCAGGGTTCCGACCCGCTCGTTCTTGACTCATGCAGCAAGCAAAGAGCCGGACGGCGACTGCCTCCCGGCTCTTCTGGCGCAGCGAAAAACGCTACTGAGACCTCGTAAGTGCAGGTAACATAGGAACGCCTCGATTCCAAAGCAAGCCAGGACTGGCGCGGTGGGTGCCGGCGGTGGGAGTCGAACCCACAAGAGCTTTCGCTCAGAGAATTACGAGGTCTCCGCGTTTACCGATTTCGCCACGCCGGCACCACTTCTTCGGTGAGCGAACCACGGCAGCCACGAGGCCGAGAACGGGAGATCTTCCGTCTCTACCGAAACCGCCCTGACAGACTAGGCGCTCTGCTCTCACAGGTGATAACCGTTTGGCGGCATCCGTCAGCACAAGCATGCGTTCAGCCCATCGTGACCCGGGGGGATTCCGGACATGTGTGAATTGGCGGGGAGGTTGGCATGTCCGTGGGCTCGGTCCTGCCGCCGACCACATCGGTTCCTCAGACGATGTTCACGTTGCGTTCTTCCAGAGATCGTACGGCTTGTCCGCATCGGTCTCGAACGGCAGCATCACCTTCCTTCCGGTTCCTGCCGATTCGTACGCCGCGAAGATCGCCTCGAGCACCGCTCTCCCGTCTTCACCGGTCACAAGCGGTTCCTTGTCGTGTTTCACGCACTCCACGAAGTGCTCGAATTCGTGAGGAAACCCGTAATTCCAAATCTCGTCATACATCGTGAAACTCCAGCCGGCGGTAATTCCGGCCTTCTCGACCGCGTAGCCAACACCCTTTGTGCTGTACGTCTGAATCGAGCTGCCTTGTAGCAGGTCCGCATACGCGACGCCCTCCGAGCCATGGATCTCGGCGCGGTCGTCCATGCCGCCGAGCTTCGTCCAACTCTCCTCGGCAACGGCGATGACGCCATTCTCGAATTCCAGAATGATGACGGAGTTGTCGTCCCCTTTGGTCTTGTCGGCATGGACGCTCGTGGTCATCTGTGCATACACAGACTTGATCGGGTCTCTCGCGTTCAGCCACCGGAAGAACGCGATGGCGTGGCACCCCATGTCCATGGTCACCCCACCACCCGATCGCTCGACGTCCCAGAAATGATCGCCATGGGGTCCGTCATGCTTTTCGGACTGCTTGAGCAGCACGGGCTTCCCCAAGACGCCTTTGTCGAGAAGCCCCTTGAGTCGAACGTACTTCGGGGTGAAGCACAGCTCCTCCGCATACATCAGTTTCACATTTGCCTCTCTGCAAGCCGCAATCATCTGGTCGGCCTCGGACAGATTCATGCACAACGGTTTTTCCATCACTACGTGTTTGCCAGCCTTGGCAGCCGCGACCGCGATCTCGCAGTGAACAAAGTTCGGAGCTCCCACAGTGACCAAGTCGATGTCATCCATGGCCAGCAGTTCATCCAATGCGGTGAAGTGGTGCGGGATGTCGTATTTCTCGGCGAGCTCTCGCACATGGCCGGACGTAGGTGACATGACCGCAAGAATCTCCGCGTCTGCTACCGACTGCAGAGCCTCCGCGTGAATGGTGGAGATGAACTGTGAGCCAATGAGTCCAACGCCGATCTTGTCTGTCATGTCGATTCCAAGCGCTGAAAGAGCCGTCTGCAACGCAACTCAAGCTTCCGCGCGATGCGAAGAGAGAAAGTGCGCTCTCGAGACTGTGACCGCCAGCCGCAACTTCGCCGGGTGCAAGCGCTGGCGATCTCCCACAAGCCCTTTTCTGTTTCTCGCGGAATACGGCACGCAGTTTCGAGCCGTCGGTCACAACGGGGGGCACCGTGCAGCGCGCAGTGAAGTGGCTTCTGCTGGTGTCAGTCAGTGTTGTCGCAGCGACGGGGGGCAAGGATGATCCGCAATACCAGGCCGTGCTACGGCGGATGAACCTGCGGTACGGGCCGGACGACGAGTACCCAGTACCGCTTCCGGTGGAGGCACGGCCGCTGGCGGGAGAGCGCAGGAGCGCAAGCCAGTAGGTGGGTAAGCCATGGTCGTCCCCACACCTCGTTTTCCCATTTTGACACGTCAGCTCGCCCCACGTCCCGATTCGGCGTGAAAAACAGGCCAAGTCGGCCCAGCCACGCGACCATCAGCAGCGCTGTAACTATATACAATGAAAAGATTTACACCGTTCTCCGCGGCTGGCATGTTCGTTGGCTTTAGACAGGCGCAGACACGTTGTTGCGATCCGCCCAGAGTGCCGAGGGTGCTGCCCTGCGGGGTGGCAACGGCAGTCTGATTGTTCTTGTCCCAGCCAGAGGAGTAAAACGAATGTCGAAGTCTCATCGTAACCTGATCGGCGCTATGCTCGGCGTGGTGGTTGTCACCGCGTCCGGCTGTGCGTCGAGCGGGTCCATGGCAAGCTCGCAGGACCAGATCATGGCCGCGCAAACCGAGCGCATCACGTCGCTCGAGGATTCGGTCAAGACCATGCACCAGGAGTTGCAGCACAGCTCAATGCAGGTCGAGCAGGAGCAGCAGGCCGCCGAAGCCGCGCGACGCGCCGCAGCCGACGCGCAGCAGCAGAGTTCGCCCCTGCAACCAGCCGGTGGCTTCACGGAGCTCCTACCTCCGAACGCCAAGGCCGGTGAATGTTACGCGCGTGTGTTCATCCCGCCCACGTACCGAACAACCAGCGAGCGCATGTTGGCGCATGATTCAGTCGTCAACGTGCAGATCGTCCCGGCGCAGTATCGTTGGGCCGAAGAGCGGGTGTTGGTGCGCGAGGCGTCGCAGCGGCTCCAAGTCGTGCCGGCGACCTACGAGTGGGTTGAGGAGCGGGTGTTGGTGAAGCCCGCCACCACGCGGTTGGAGCAGGTTCCCGCCGTGTACGAGACCGTCACGGAGCGGTTGGTTGACCAGCCGGCACATCAGGTGTGGAAGGCCGGCCGGGGGCCGATCGAGAGGATCAACGAAGCCACCGGCGAGATCATGTGTCTGGTGGACGTTCCCGCAACCTACAAGACGGTGGAGCGGCGGGTGCTCAAGACCCCCGCCACCACGCGTGAGGCAACCGTCCCTGCCGAGTATGAGACGGTGAGGACCCGGAAGGTCAAGACGCCCGCAACCACGCGGACGATCGAGATCCCCGCGGAGTACGAGACGATGCGTGTCCGACAGCTCGTCTCGCCGCCGCAGGCGCAGCGCACCGTCACGCCGCCGCAGTATCAGACGGTCACCAAGCGTGAACAGGCGACCGAAGGCCGGATGGAGTGGCGGTCGATCCTGTGCGAGACGAACACCACGCCGACAGTCGTTACGGACGTTCAGCGGGCCCTTTCCCGTGCCGGGCACAACCCGGGTCCGATCGACGGAGTCATCGGCCGGCAGACGCTCTCCGCTGTGCGGTCCTACCAGCGGGCCAAAGGGCTGAGCCAAGGTAGTCTCACGACGGAGACTCTCAAGTCGCTGGGTGTGATGTCCCGATAGAATCACGTCGCCACAGCGCATTAAAGGGCGGGCCGAAGGTGGCCCGCCCTTTCTTTTGCCCGTCTGTCACCCTGGGGCACGGAGTATCAGCTGAGTCTCAGGTACGAGGTCTTCGCCCCAGCGCTCCGGTTCACGTTGCTCGCACCTCCGACGGCGGCTACGTTAGCGACTCCACTTGACGATAGGATGGCGCAGCCGAAGATCAGCTGTGCCCGACCGACGTCGCTCTCGACCTGCCCGACGGCTCGACCGCGATAGCGGCGGTCGCGGTGCTTGCGTTTGGCTCCGGCAACTGGTGAGCGCGATTCCTACACTTCGGTCCCGTGCTTCAGAAACGGCTTAGTTTGCGCTTAAGACGTTCAGTAACACCCCGGTCCGAATCCAAACCAAACAATTCCCGTCCTTGGGCAGCCGCAGCACATGGCCCATTGTAGTTTGCTTTGGCAAACCCACCGGTGGTCTCGATCCGGAAGGTCCACGATGGCTCGCTGCCGCTCCCGTTTGTATCTCATCGTCCACCGCAGTGCCGGCATGTCGGTCCTGCTGTCTCCGCTCATTTGGACCGCATGTAGCGGTCGGACCGACGCGACCGTGACATGGGACGGCACCATGCGCGACAGCGCCGGGGTCGTGCTGATGGAGAATCACGGCACTCCGATGTGGCGGGAGGGGGATGCGTGGACTTTCACCAAGCGGCTTCGGATCGGCGTCGCGGAAGGAGACTCGACCTACATGATCGGCGGTCTCACGGGCCTCGTGATCCTGTCCGACGGCCGCGTGGTGGTGGGCGATTCGCGGTTTCACAACGTGCGCTTCTTCTCCCCCGAAGGAGTTCATCAGTCCACACTGGGGAGGGAGGGCGCGGGCCCAGGGGAGTTCGGCGGCCGCATCGATCTACTCCTCGGCGCCGGCGACACGATTCTTGCCGTCGATGGCCGCAATCAGCAGGCAAGCAGCATTGCGCCGGACGGGACTTGGCTCGGCAGCTTCTCGACGGTGCCGCGCGACGGCTACTGGATCTTCAACTGGGACGACGATGAGACCACCGGCCAGATTGTCTCGTCTCTCCGACCGCTCAGAGGTGACGCGGCGCCAGAGAACGCTCGGTTCGATCTCGTCGTTCGACGGGATTTCTCGGGTGCGTTCCTCGACACCTTGGCCCGTATTCCCACCATCGATTTCGTCACGGGCGATGGAGACGCCCGGCTGGTTCACTTCTATCCCGGCGGACCAGAGTACGATCTCTGCGACGGCATGATCGTGACGGGCCATAGCGACGAATTTCGACTGGTCTGGCAGCGTCCGGACGGGAGCATCGAGCGGATCGCCACCCTGGACCGCGAGCCGCTGGCACTCACCGGAGAGGATGAGGCAACGATGCTCAGGCGAATCGATGTGATGGCGCAGGAGTCCGGCGCGCCGCCCGAGCGCGTTTCGGAGTACAAGTCACGCCTCAGGTTCACATCGACCTACCCTGCCTACCGTCGGTTTGTGTGCGGGCCCGCCGGAACCGTCTTGATCCAGCGCATCCGCCCGCTCCGTGCGCTGAACGAGCAAGAATTCGAGAACCTTGGGACCGGTGTTCGTCCCCCTGGGGCGGACGAGTGGGACGTATTCGACCGTGAGGGGCGATACCTCGGTGTTGCACCGCTGCCAGTCCCCCCCCATCGCCACGCGTTCACGCGAGACACCGCGGGTGTGTGGCTCATGTGCGGGCTCGAGCGCGGGGAGTTCGACGTGCCGTACGCGGCGGTGTGGCAGATCGAGGGGATCGGACGCTAGGTCACGATAGGCTGGGAGGACGGAGGACGGTACGAGCGTAGGCCACCATCCTAGCGCGTTACCGTCCTACCCACTCAGAATCCCATCGATCTCCTTAAGCTCGGGTTTGGAAAAAGCCAGGTTCTCTAGCGTACCAACACACTCGTCGATCTGCGCGACCCGGCTGGCGCCGATCAACACCGACGTGACTGCCGAGTGCCGCAGCACCCACGCCAGTGCCAGTTGAGCCACCGACTGGCCTCGTGCCCGCGCGACGTCGCGTAACTGGCGTACCTGCCCCACCCGGTGGTCGGTGACTTCCCCACGGTCGAGAAAGCCGTGGGGCTTGGCGGCCCGGGAGTCGTCTGGAATGCCGTCCAGATACCGATCGCTGAGCACGCCCTGCGCAAGTGGCGAGAACGGGATGCAGCCAATCCCCTCGTCCTCGAGCACGCTCAACAGGCCCTCTTCTATTGTCCGATCAAACATGCTGTAGCGCGGCTGGTGGATCAGACAGGGCGTCCCCGACTCCTTGAGCAGGCCCGCCGCACGGCGCGTCTCCTCGGGCGAGTAGGCCGAGATCCCGACATAGAGCGCCTTGCCCTGACGCACCGCGGCGTCGAGCGCACCCATCGTTTCCTCCATCGGGGTCTCCGGATCCGGCCGATGGTGGTAGAAGATGTCGACGTACTCGAGACCCATGCGCTCAAGGCTCTGATCGAGACTCGCAAGCAGATACTTGCGCGAACCGAAGTTGCCATAGGGACCCGGCCACATGTCCCACCCGGCCTTGGACGAGATGATCAGCTCGTCGCGGTAGGCCCGAAGATCCTGCTTGAGAATCCGGCCGAATGTCTCCTCGGCTGTACCGAACGGCGGGCCGTAGTTGTTCGCCAGGTCGAAGTGGGTGATGCCCAGGTCGAAGGAGCGGTGAATCATCGCACGGGCATTCTCGAACACGTCGACCCCACCGAAGTTGTGCCACAGCCCGAGCGACACGGCCGGCAATTTGAGCCCACTCCGACCACACCGGCTGTACGGCATGGCGTCGTAGCGGCTTGCAGACGGTAGGTATGGCGTGGTGACCTCCTTTCCATAAAAGAGACTTCGGAAGACGGGAACATCGCAAGGGCTGAGGCCGTCGGCAATCAGCCGTCAGCTTCCAGCTGAGTGCCCGCCCCCCCCGACTGGCGGAAGTTGTGTCGAGCTGCAAGTTAGAACACCAGCTCAGCAGCTAGCAGCAGGCCCCGAACACTCCCTCACACAAGAGCATTGGAGAACCGTCATGTATGTCATCCGAAACACTATGTATGCGAAACCCGGCCAGGGTGCGCAGCTGATCGAGAAGCTCAAGGCCGCGATCCCGCATTTCGAGGCCATGGGACCCAAGAACCTGCGCGTTTTGACGGACGCCGTTGCCACCACCTGAACGATCGCGATGGAGATGGAAGTGGACTCGGTGAGCACGTACTTCGACATTCTCGAAGGGCACACCAAGAACGCCGGCCTCGGGAAGGCGATGAGCGGGTACACCGAACTCGTAACCGGCGGGAAGCGCGAGATCTTCAAGGTCGCCTAAGGCCTCGTCGCCGTCGCTCCTTCTGAGACTTTGTACAGCTTTGCCCAACACCCTGGAAACCGTCCCGCCCCGTGGGGAACCGCTACGCCTCGCTTGGGTCGGGATCGCGGCGCACTTCGGCCCTCCTCCGTGCAGTAAGCTCTTGCGATTCGCCGCCCAATGTCAAACGTTGTCATTCCATGCCCTCACTCCGCTGGCTCTTTCCCCTTGGCACTGCCATCGGCAGCTGCGCTCTCGTGGGTGCCTGCCGCGACAGCGGCCCTCCAGTGGTCGCCAGCATCGACGTTTCCCCTGCTGCTGACACGCTCGACGCATTCGGGCTCATCGCCCAGTATCAGGCGCGCGCCCTCCAGGGAGATGGCAGCGTCATCACTGGAACCGAGTTCCGCTGGAGCTCCTCCAATCCAAGCGTCGCCAGCATCGACTCTCTGAGCGGTCACGCGACGGCCACCGCCAACGGCTCAGCGACGATTGTCGCGACAGCTGGGGGAGCGTCCGGCGCAGCGTCGCTCACGATCGCACAAGTAGCCACGGGCCTGTCGCTCGATCCTACGGTCGACACCCTCACCGCCCTGTTCGACACCGTCCGGGTAACCGCCGTGATCACCGATCGCATGGGAAACGACATGCAGGCGCTGGTGAGCTGGAACTCGTCCGACCAGTCCGTCGCCGAAGTCAATGATCTCGGCGTGGTCACGGCTCGCGGCAACGGAACCGTGGTGGTGGCGGGAACGGTGCAGGGCGTTGCCGACTCCGCGTGGATCACCGTCGCACAATCCGTTCAGCGACTCGCCGTCTCGCCAGATAGCATCCTCTTGAAGTCCCTGACAGCACAAACCCAGCTCGGCACGCAGGCGGTCGATCGGAACGACAACCTCGTTGTGGGAGTCCCCGTTACGTGGTCTGGAACCAACGACATCATAGCGGTCGATTCATCCGGCGTCGTGACCGCCCGCACAAACGGTACGGCGTGGGCCGTAGCCACAGCCGAAGGCCACTCCGACAGCGCACTCGTGAGCGTCCAGCAACAGGCGGTGGCGCTCGACATCTCGGTCGACAGTGTGCAGCTGTCTGCGATCGGCGAAGAGTGGACCCTCGACGTGCTCATCTCCGATTCGCTGGGCTACCCGATTGTCGGGCTCGCCGCCAAATGGGAAACTCTGGACTCGTCAACCGTGACGGTGGACTCGGCAGGCAGGCTTATCGCAATCAGCGAAGGAGTGACGCGAGTGGCGGCGGCCGTTCGTCAACTCGGAGACACCGTGGATGTACTGGTGGAGCAGCAAGCGGACCCTTCGACGTCATCGATGACGGCGCTTCGGGACACGCTCCCGGCAGACGGAGCGGCCGAGGTCACAATCACAGTGCAGCTCAGCGATGCTAATGGGAATGACCTGGGGAGAGGGGGCGCTGCGATCGCGCTCAGCGCGACGTTGGGCTCGGTAGGTACAGTCACGGACCATGACGATGGGAGTTACTCTGCCACGCTTACGGCCGGGACCATCGTGGGCATGGCCATCATCTCCGGAACGGTGAACGGTGCAGCACTGGCCGACAGTGTCTTCGTCGAACTCGTAGCGGCCTGCCGAAAGGAATCGCTCACGCTCGACGTGCCGGCGGTGGGAGAGCTGGACACAGCCGACTGCGAGTCACCGCATCGGGGGGGACGGTTCGCAGAGCTTTTCACCTATGCCGGCGGCAACAGCGACGTCATCACTGTCCGATTGCAGTCGCCCGACATCGACACCTACCTGTTCGTACTGGATCCTGACAGCATTCTGCTTGCATCCAACGACGACTGCACGACCTTCGACGGACTGCAGGCCACCAACTCATGCTTGATCAACTTCACCCTTCCCCGCGCTGGCGCGTACACCATCGAAGCGACGTCGGCCGACTCGGGCGCCGCTGGCAGCTACACCGTGCTCGTGGAAAGCACGTTCTGCTCGCTCGCGTCTCCGGACGATGCAGACGGAGATCGGCTGCCAGACTGCGTCGAGACAAACACGGGAGTGTTCAACAGCCAGCTTGACACCGGGACGGACCCGAACAACGGAGACACGGACACCGACGGCATTGCCGACGGAGACGAGGTCCTCGGCACCCCCGCTGGACTGGACTTACCCCTCATGGGTGTGAACCCGCTCCGAATGGACATCCTGATCGAGTACGACTGGTTCGACGACGCCCGAGAGTGTAGCCCACACTCCCACCGCCCCACCGCCGCGGCGGTAACCATGGTGACCACGGCGTTTAGGAACGCGCCCGTTGTGAACCCCGACGGATCCACGGGCGTCAACCTCATTCATGACTACGGTCAGGGCGGAGTGTTCGTGGATGGGAACCTCATCGCCGATAGCGACGGGGTGCTCGCCGGAGGCGTGAACGGCACGGAGTTTCAGAATCACAAGAGCGCCAACTTCGATTCCAACCGCGCCGGCTACTTTCACTACACCATCCTTCCCCACCGCTACAACACCAGCAGCGGTAGTTCGGGTCAGGCCGAGCTCCCGGGAGACGACATGATCGTGTCTCTGTATTGCGCAGGAACCGACCGCAACGTGGGCCACACGATCATGCACGAGCTCGGGCACAACCTTTTCATCCGCCACGGCGGATTCGAGAGCACGAACTACAAACCGAACTACAACTCCGTCATGAACTACAAGTACCAGTTCCAGGGCGTCGACAATGACTGCACACCTCCCGGCGACGGAACGCTCGACTACTCCACCGGGGTCCGTCCGGAGCTCGATGAGAACAATCTGGATGAAACGCAGGGCGTTTGCGGAAACCCACCCGGGCCGGGGTGGGACTGGAACGGCGACGGTGATGCCATCGACGTCGGTATCGTGGTTGACATCAACAACGGAGACGATCGCTTCGAGATCCTCCGAGACAGCGACGACTGGACGCTTATCACACTGCGGGTCCTGTCGAGTAGCAGTGGCGCTCTTGTGGCACAAGAAATCATCAGCTGCACCAACCCCGCTCCCGCTGGGCAGCGGTAGTTGCTGCAAGTCGCCGTGAAGGGGAAATCGTTGAGACATCGAGTCCACTCCACGTTGTGTTTTGCCGTCGCGTTGCTGGCACCGGCCTGCGGCGGCAAGGCGGATCCCGCTCGGTCCGTCGACGAATTGCATGGTGTCGTCGACTCTACGCCCCAGGACGCGGACCCCCGGCTCGCCGTACACATCCGCTTCGCGATCGAGGTGGATGGCAGCGTCGGGGCGCCGGTCTACGTGCTGCTCAATGGCGAGGATGACCAGGTCGGGTGGGTGACGGCGTTTGGAGGCGGCGAGCGCGTCTATTTCAGCGAGCGGTGCGACGTCGAGGACTGTGGTGCCCAGGCTGCCGTCTGCGGCGCCGCCATTCCCATGGTCAGTCAGATAGCCAGCGATGTGGATCGGCGAACCATCGAGTTCGTCTGGGACGGGATGACCAGCGAGCTCGACTCACGCTCCGGATGTGAGACACGCCAGCCGGCCGTTCCGGGCGATTACGTCGCTCGGTTCTGCTTTTCGCGTGAGGCAGAACTCGACGGAGATCTCGAGCAGACGCAGGCCGCACCAGGCCGTCTCATTCGCCCAACGTGCACGGAGCGACCGTTCAACCTACGGGATCGAGAGGTCGTTCTGAAACTCTGAAGTCAGGCGGTATGCCAGCCGGGTGGTCAGGGATGTGCCCTACCCTCCTGCCGTCCTTTCCACTTCTCGCCATACCCGAAGCAGGTTGCCACCCCAGAGCTGGGCGATCTCCTCGTCCGAGTAGCCACGGCGCACGAGCTCGATCGTGACGTTTTGGGTTTCGCCGGCGTCATTCCAACCTTCAACACCGCCACCACCGTCGAAATCCGAGCTGATGCCGACATGGTTGATACCAACGAGTTGGACTGCATGATCGATGTGGTCCACGAAATCCGACACGGTGGCCGGAGGCCACTGCTCGTCCAACTCGGCCATTCGCGCGTCGTACACGGCACGCTGCTCATCAGGCATCTCCCGAAACGCGCGAAAACTCGTGATGCCCAGTTCCTCCCGCAGCGCCCGCTGCGCCGCGTCTCTCTCAGGCTGGACTTTGACGAAATCCCCGAGCGCCACCAGTTGTGCCACGCCGCCGTTCGCCGCCAGCGCCTGCAACTGCTCGTCGTCCAGGTTGCGTGGATGATCCGCCAACGCCCGCGCGGATGAGTGTGACGCGATGATCGGCGCCTGTGACACGCGCGCCGCATCCAACATGGTGCTCTTGGCAGCATGCGACACGTCTACCATGATCCCCAACCGGTTCATCTCGGCAATGACTTCTTCACCGAACGCACTCAACCCGCCATGCTCCTCCTCACCGTCCCCCAGCTGCCCCCTGGGCGTCGAGGAATCTCCAATGTCGTTGTGGCCGCCGTGCGTGAGGCTCATATACCGCGCACCCAGGTTGTAATACGTCTCGACCAGCGACAGGTCCTGCCCGATTACATAGCCGTTTTCAATGCAGATGACAGCCACCAGCTTGCCGTCCGCGATGATCCGCTCGACATCGTCCGCCCGATAGGCCAGCTCGATCTGCTCGGGATACATTTCCTCCGCCATCCGGTGAATGGCCGCGAACTTGGTCCGGGCCGCAGCCTCCGCCGCGGCGTAGTTCTCCGGCGTGCGCTCGGTCTGTCCCACGTAGACGACAAAGAAGCCGACGTCCAGGCCGCCCTCCCGCATCTTGGGCAGCGTTACCTGCCGCCCGTCTCGCACGCCGGGATCCGCCTCGGCCGTGGCGAAGTTGGACGGGATGTCGTCGTGGGTGTCGATCGTCACAATACGCTGGTGCAACGCACTCGCGTGCGCGACGATGTCGTCTTCGGTCATCGTGCCGGCGCACGACGCCAGAACCATGACGGAAAGGGACAGGCCGAGAGATCTAAGAGCTACACGCTGCACGCACACCTCCAGGGGGTCAGATGTCGGGACCGCAGGGCAGACGGTTGGGAATAATACTGAGGAGGAGCATGTTGTCCACACGAGTGGGACAGTACCAGAGTAGGCTGGTAGGATCGTCCCCTACCAGCCTACCGCCCGACCGTTTTACCGTCCCTCTTCAGGGCGCTGTCGGCGCCGGCGACCCAACGACCGACCCGAATGGATCCGGATCGCTCGAGCACCACGCACAGCGAAGGCTCGGGTCTTCAAAGAACCCGAAGGCTCCGCAGAACTCGGTCTCACCAGCGTTGCAGTTCACATTACAGTCAGCACCGGCGCAGTTGGTGCACACGACACCCGGGCAGGAATCGAGCCCGCCATCGCCGCAGAGTGTGCCCATGCCCAGGAGATGTTTTGGGAGTACGAGCAAGCCCTGCACGCCGAGACAGAGGGATTCGATA
>JBDHAN010000033.1:0-36838 GCA_039588055.1 Gemmatimonadota bacterium
ATTCTGATGACGCCGTTCACGCCACGGCAAAAGGACAACCTGTCGGCGTGGATGGTGGCTCGGAACGACGGTGACCGATACGGGGAGCTCGTGGTCTACCGGTTTCCTCGCCAGCGGCTGGTGTTCGGGCCGACCCAGGTCGTGAACCGCATCAACCAGGACACCGAGATCTCACGACAGATCTCGCTGTGGGATCAGCGTGGCTCCCAGGTGATCCGGGGCAATCTGCTTGTGATCCCGATCGAAGAGTCCCTGATCTTTGTCCAGGCGCTGTACCTTCGAGCAGAAGGCGGGCGCATTCCCGAGCTCAAGCGGGTGATCGTGGCATACGAAAACCAGGTCGCCATGGAGGAGACGTTGGAGTTGAGCTTGCAGCGGCTGTTCGGTGGGGCGCTCTCGACGGCCGCGCCGCGAGCGATCGAGACGGTCGCGGCCGCGGCTGCGACGACAGCGCCGGACGTGCCAGACGTCGTCGGGCTCGTACGAGAAGCCTCCGAGCGGTATGAGCAGGCGCTGGCGGCGCAGCGCGTGGGTGATTGGGCACGGTACGGGGAAGAGATGCGCCGAGTGGGCGAGTTGCTGACCCGACTTCAGGAACTGACGCGGTCGGGCGGGAACTAGATGATCTGGACTCGGCGCAACCAGATCGCCCGACGGGTCCCGGGATGAGCGCCGAGGATCTGCAGGGCGGAATTGAAGAGTTGCGGCGCGCCCTCGACGCAGTCGACGCGGGTGCGACGGTCTCTGACGCGTCGATGGAGGGTGTGCGCGATCTGAGCCTTGCCGTCAACAGCCTCCGTGCGGGCGTGTGGGAGTTCTTGAAGGCGACGGCGGCCGGAGATTTTGAGAGCCTGCTCAGCCGGATGCGAGTGCGCCGAGCAGTGGAGTGCTGTGAGGACGTACTGTCCGACGTCTATGCAGAGACGGTTACGACGAACACGCCGGGTCTCGAGCTCTTCCGCATGACGTTGCGAGAGCTGGTGCAACACGCCAAGGCGACGGACGATGAGTGACCTCAGCCGCGTTACGCGCGAGCTCCGGGAGGCCCTCGACGCGATCGAGGGCAAGCTCCGGCGCGGTGCGCCGCCGCCGGATGCGCTCGAGGATTTCAAAGCAACGCTTGATGACGTGCGTACGACGGTCCATGCGATCGTGACGGCGGCGGATTCGTCTGACTACCAGGAGTTTGTTCGGCGCTTCCGGCTCCGCCGCGCGGCCCAAGTGTGTCAGAGCGTGGTGTATGGCATTCAGGATGGCACGCTGGGCAAAGTGACTCCCGGATTCGATCGACTGATCGCGATTGTCGACGAGACGCTGGAGCGGCTGGAGGTGATGGATGAAGGCGGAGGGTGAGGTTGGCTGCCTCCTGATGGAGAGCCGAAGCCGTCAATGAGGCTGGGGGATTTCAGACACGGACGGAGTTGATCATGCGACTCAGTCGAATTGCCGGGATCGGACACTACGTGCCCGAGCGTGTCGTGACGAACGAGGATCTCGAGAAGCTCATGGAGACCACGAGCGAGTGGATCATCGAGCGCACCGGGATTCGCGAACGCCGATTCGTTGACGACGGCACCACGTGCAGCGATGTCGGGACGTTTGCAGCCAAGGCCGCGATGGATAATGCCGGCTGGAAGCACGAGGACGTGCAGTTCATCATCTTCGCCACGCTGTCGCCGGATTTGTACTTCCCCGGCAACGGGGTGCTTCTCCAGCGGGCGCTCGAGATCCCCGGCGTCGGCGCCCTCGACGTCCGGAACCAGTGCACGGGTTTCGTCTATGCCCTCTCAGTGGCTGACGCCTTCATCCGGATGGGGATGTACGATCGGATCCTCGTCGTCGGGGCCGAAGTGCATTCCGCCGGTCTGCGGATGGACACCAAGGGACGGGACACGGCCGTTCTCTTCGGTGATGGTGGTGGAGCCGCTTGCGTCGAACTGACGGATGGCTCGGATGGCAGCCAGGTGATCTGGCACCATCTTCATGCCGACGGGCGATTTGCCGAAGAGTTGTGCATCCTTCGGCCCGGATCATCGGGTCGGCCATGGCTCACCAAGGACATGGTCGACGATCTCAGCACCGCACCCCACATGAACGGTCGAGAGGTGTTCAAGCACGCGGTCACCCAGTTTCCCGCTGTCATCGCTGAAGCACTCGCTGCTCAGGACCTCACGTCCGACGACCTGGACATGGTGATCCCGCATCAGGCGAATGAACGGATCACCGAGGCCGTCCGGAAGCGTCTCGGAGTCTCCGCGGACAAGGTGTACAGCAACATCGCGAGATACGGAAACACGACTGCGGGCAGCATCCCCATTGCGCTGAGTGAAGCGGTGCAGGAGGGCGCCGTCAAACGCGGGGATCTCGTGTGTCTCGCGGCATTCGGTTCTGGCTTTACATGGGGGGCGAACCTGCTCCGGTATTGAGCAGCGTTCACTCTGGTCTCATCCAGTGCCGCGTCTTCTTGCCGCTGCTTCTGCAGCGGGACTCCTCTGCATCATCTATCTCGGTGTCACCCCGTGCGCCGCGCAGGATTCGTCGAGCGGTTTTGTGGAGCGGTTCGACGAAGGGTGGAAAAGCCGGTGGGAGGCACGACGGCTCGCCTCGCGCGCCAATAGGGTGGAGCTCGTCGAACACGACGGTGACAGCGTGGTCAGGTTCGACAGTCGGCGTGCGGCATCCGCACTCGTGCGGCGCGTGGAAGTAGAAAGTCCGAGCGGTGGGCAGATCTCGTGGCGTTGGCGAGTGGACAGGACGGTGGGGAAAGGTCTCGATCCGAGGAAGAAGGCGGGCGACGATTATGCGGCGCGGGTCTTTGTGGTGTTCGACGCCGACTTTGCCACGGGAGGCGCGCGCGCCCTTTGCTACGTGTGGTCAGCCGACTTGCCAATCGGCAGCGTTTTTCGCAGTCCCTACACCGACCGCGTGGCTATGATCGTCGTCGAAAGCGGAATGACCGCAGCCGAGCGATGGGTGACGGTTAAACGAGACTTCGTTCGCGATTATCAAGGCGTCTTTTCCGAGGCCGCACGGCGTATCACTGGTGTCGCGATTATGGTGGACACCGACAACACCCGTTCACAGGCAACGAGCTACTTCGACGATGTGGTATTTGAGATCATGCGGTGAAGCGCAGCGGCCGCGCCGTATGCGACTCCCGCACCTACTAACACAAATGCCGAGCTCGCTTCGAGGGCGATCAGTGCGGCCATCGGCGCCGCCACCACCGATGCGAAGCCGTTTGCTGCCCACGCCCATGCAACACTCCGACCGTCATTTGGAGAGAGGGATCTAAGCCCAACCGGAAAAGGCACACCCATGAGGACCGCCACCGGCGCGAGGGCGACCACGGTTAGACAAAGCCGAACCAGGAACGCCGTGTGCTGACCCGCGTGAACGAGTGGAAGCAACACCATGCCCAGAGCCATCATCGCCGCGGCGAGCAGCAGCGGGGCGAGCCATCCGCGAGCGGGACGGACACGATCTGACCACACACTTCCCACTCCCGAACACACTAGCAGGATCGTCAGCACGGTTGTGAAGGCGTACACCGGATGGCCCAGCAGCAACGTCAGCAGCTGAATCAACCCGATTTCGGCGGCAAGGTACGCAAAGCCGATGGCCCCGAAATAGCCCAAGACGGGAGCGAGTTTTGCTGGACCGCGTGAGCGCGAGCGGAACAAAACGGGAACGAGCAAGAGTGCCGCAGCCAAGAGGCCGCTCTGGGCGAGTGTGGCCAGCAACGACAAATACCCCAACTCGGTGAACGGGAGCCAGCTTCCGGGAGCTTGGCGGGCGAGTGTCGCAAGGGAGCGGAGCCCGAGAAAGTGGTGGGGGTAGGGGGTGGCGTCGCTCGCGGGCTCAACCCGAAACGGGTATCGAGCGGTAAAGGCTTGGGCCTGGGCCGGGCCAGCCGTTGCCGCCGATGCGGCGTCGAACAGCGTAGGTGCGATGAGCTCGTGGAACTCGCTTCGTGGTGTGTCGAGCCCAGGCTCCCAATCGATGTCGAACTGCCGATCCCGCGACCACGCCGTGACGCGTGCCAGATCTTCAGCAGCGAACCCACTGGGCTTGATCAGCGTCGTAACGGTTCCCCAACTCCTGCCGACGACAAGCCCGTCATGGACGTGCTGTGGTGCGACGCGTCGCAACGCTTCCACGCCGGTCAGGATGACTCGCACATTTTCGCGTGGTGGGATGCTCAACCACCGCGTGACCGCGAGCACGCCCTCGTCAGTGAGGAGTCGCAGATACTGCGCATAGGCTTCGGTCGTGTGCAGGAAGTCCTCGTTGAGGGCGTGCACCCCAGCCGCCGAGCCACCGAGGCCGCCCGCGGGACCGAGGCTTACTAAGTCGAACCGTTTCGACGTGCGTGCTGCGAAAGTCCGCGCATCCGCGATGACCCAGCTCGGCTGCCTGCCGCGCGAGTCGTCTGGGAAACCGCCGAGCGAGAGGTCGACGACATCGGGGAGCAGTTCCACGGCCGTTACGTCGGTTGCACCGTGGAATCGCGCTGTGGCGACGTCGAGGTTTCCGCCCGCACCCAGCACCAGAACGGTGCGCCGGTCCTCGAGTGCGTAAGGCATCGCTGCGGGCAGCCAGTCGAGCAGGGAATCACTCGGCGCATTGCCTCCCCAGCTCGCGACGGCGCCAATGAGGTTGCCGTCCACGAAGATCGCCAACTGGCTTGGCACGCGGCCTCGGTACCCCAGCGACAGTCCGGGTGCGTATCGGAATGCCGGAGCGTCGACCGCCACAACCCAGCCAAGGGGACTACTGCGTTCGGTGACCCGGTGTGCACCCGGGAATGACTCGACCTGCGGGAGGGATTTGTAGGGGGCAACCCCGACCGTCCAGACCGGCCGCGCGAGGATGGTGGCAGACACGGCGAGCGTGAGCCAAGCGAAAGCGCGTTGCCTGCGAAGCGTGCGGGCCACAGCTACGGCGCCGAACGAGGCGATGAGCGCGGGCGCGGCCAGGGCGCGGGTGGGTGTGCTGATCCAGAGAATCGCGAGGGCGATCGCTGCTCCGGCACCGGAGCCGACGAAGCTCGCGCCGTAGAGCATACCCGGGTGGTCCCGCTCCGCACTCAGCGCCAGGAGCACGACGAGGCCGCCGGCGGCGAAGGGCGCAGCCAGAATGACATATAGCAGGGCGAGGGCCGGCCATTGGCTGGCATCCCACAGGAGTTGTGTCGCGTCGATTGGAATGCGTGTAGCCAATGCCGGTGCGGCGATGAGGCTCAGTCCTGAGGCGGCCGCCGCCCAGGTGAGCGCTTGGGCTGCTCCCTGCGAGGCGAGTGGCGGTCGGACGGCCACCCCGACGCCACTCGCACCGAAGCCCAACATGGAGACACCGATGGCCATGTAGGCGAAGTGGTGAAATCCCTCGATCGTGAAGAGCCGGACGAGCAGGATCTCGTAGGCCAGTGTGCCGGCCGATACCGCGGCGACGGCGAGAGCGCGTGCGGTGAGACGACGTGTCAGCGCAGACCTTCGAGCATGGGGACGAAACGCACCGGAAGCAGGTTGCGTGTGCGGAGCCTTCCGTCACCGCGCTTCTCGACGAAGATCAGGTTCTGGACGCCGTACACGCTCCCCACCGGGATCACCATCTTCGCGTTCGTGCGGAGCTGATCGGTGAGCGCTGGTGGGATGTAGCCCGCCGCGGCTGTCACGATGACGGCGTCGAACGGCGCGGCGTCAGGCCAGCCGTAATGCCCATCGGCGTGGCGCACGGTGATGTTGTCGTATCCCAGCCGCTCGAGCCGCCTGGCGGCACTCTCCGCCAGCGCAGCGAAGATCTCCACCGTATAGACGTCAACGCCGAGTGCTGCGAGGACGGCGGCCTGATATCCGGATCCCGTGCCGACCTCCAGGACTCGCATGCCGGGACGAACCTCGAGCACTTCGGTCATGTATGCGACGATATACGGCTGGGAAATCGTCTGCCCGTGCTCGATCGGTAGCGGGTGGTCGCCGTAGGCGAGTCGCCGACTGCGGGCCGGCACGAACTCGTGTCGCGGTACCGAGCGCATCGCTCGGAGCACGGCGGTGTCGCGAACGCCGTAGCGTTCGATGAGCGCTACCATCGCCTCGCGGCGGGCGCGGTAGGCGTCGGCCTCTTGGGCGAGGAGTGGCGCCGCCGCGACCTGCGTGAGGGCGAGCAAGAACGCCGCCCTGCTCACACGCGGTTTCCTGGCCCGTTCAACCCGTCGCAAGGGACCGCAATACACCGTCGTCCAGATGGTGCCCTCCCTCGAAGGAAATCGTCTCGTACGGGATATCGTGATCGAGGAGTCTCGCTTCTGCCTCCAAGAGCTGCGATCCGTCGACATAGTGATCGTCGGTCCCGACAACAATGGTGAGGCGAGAGTCTTCGAGTCTTCCCCAGGCGACCTCGAGGTCGAGATCTGGGGGCGGGAGCTCGCCCCACAGCACCAATCGATCGGTGACAGCCTGTCCCTGGCATACCCAGCGCGCGGCGGTCGCGGCTCCTTGCGAGAAGCCCAAGACAAAGACGGTCGCGGATGTGCGACTGACCGTGTTGAACACATGGTCGTAGAGCGTGTCGAGGTACTTCACGTAGTCGGTGATCTCGGTGAGCCTGTCCTCTCGCGTCATCCAACTGGCGCCGACCATTCGTCGCGCGTGATTGGTGTAGTAGCGCGACAAGCCCTCGGGGGCGACGAACAGGCGATTGCCGTTGTCGAGTGGGGCGAATTCCGTGACGAACTCGCCGGCTAACTGTCCGTAGCCGTGACAGACAAACCACACTTGGCGCACGTCACCGTCTTCGGGGCCAAGCGTGTAGTAGCGGACCGTGCGCGACACGTGGAAGTAGTGTTCCCGCATGGGGCGAAAGTACGGCTCCTTGGGCGCCACCGCGAGGTGTTAGCGCATCGGCCCCGGCCGGAGAACTCGCCCGGCCAACTGCGACGTACGCTCGCCGTCTCGCAGCTCAAACTCACCGTTCACGATCACGTGCCGGATGCCTTCCGGATACTGATGTGGTCGCTCAAATGTCGCGCGGTCTCGAATGGCTCGCTCGTCGAAAACGACGATGTCCGCGAAGGCGCCAGGTCGGATGGTACCTCGATCCGTGAGACGCACGCGCGCAGCTGGCATGCCGGTCATCTTGTGGATCGCGGTTGCGAGTGACATCGCTCCTCGGTCGCGGCTGTAGTGCCCCAACACGCGCGGGAACGTGCCGAAGTTTCGTGGATGGGGTGATCCTCCTGCAAGTGGACCAGTGACGCCCAGGGCCGACCCATCGGAGCAAATCATGCCGAGCGGGTGGGCAAGGAAACGCTCGGTGTTTGCCTTGCCCATCCCGAAGCCGACCATTCCCGACCGGCCGCGGTCACCACGCATGATATGGAGGAGAAGCTGGTACGGCTCCTCTTCCCGTTCTGCCGCGAGTTTCCCGAGACGCTTGCCTGCGGCCCACGAGAGCGTGCTGTCAGCCGTTCCGGTGACTTGCACGGCATCCCAGTTCCCGAGCTGGGCGATCTTCTGGCGAACCGCGCGTTCGATGTCGCGTGAGACGTCGGGCTGGTCCAGGCGCTCGAGCAGGCGCGAGGTGCCGCCGTCGCGCGACCACACCGGAAAGAGCGCGCTCAAGCCGGTACTGTAGGCGACGTAGGGATAGCGGTCATACAGCACGTCGATGCCGTCGGCACGTGCGGCCTCGAGCATGTGGAGCACCGTCTGAGCCTTCCACCAGTTGCGCTGACCTTGTGCTTTGAGGTGTGAGATCTGGACCGGGACACCTGCGAGCCTACCGATATTGAGCGCTTCTTCGATCGCCGCGATGAGCTGGTCGTCCTCGTTGCGCATGTGGGAGGCGTAGGGGAGGCCTACCTCCTTGAGCGGTGCGGCCACGGCGATGAGCTCGTCGAGCGGTGCAAACGCACCGGGGACGTATTCGAGACCCGTGGACATGCCGCAGGCTCCAGCGGAGAGCGCGTCGGCCACCAATTGGCGCATCTCGTCGATCTCCGCTGCCGTTGCAGGCCTGTCGTCGTTCCCGATCACGAACTCGCGCACGGTGCCCTGGCCAACCATGCTGGCCAGATTGACCCCGGCACCGCGCCGCTCGAGGTCGCGGAAGAACCCGGGCAGGTCGTTGAAGGCAAAGTCGACGCCATAGGTGTTCCGGTATCGCTCTGCTACCGCGTCGGCGGTCTCATCTCGCCACGGACCGATCGAGCTACCGTCCTGTCCACAGACTTCAGTCGTGACACCTTGTCGGACTTTGCTTTCGGCCCGCGGGTCGATCAGGAGGTCGAGGTCGGTGTGGGAGTGGATATCGATGAAGCCGGGTGCCAGCGCCAGGCCGTCGCAGTCGAGGGGTTCCGCCTCGCGGTTTTCGATGCGAGGTGCGACCGCGGTGATTCGGTCGCCGACCACCAGGGCGTCACCCACGACGAGCGGTGCACCAGATCCATCGTAGATGCGTGCGCGTCGCAGGAGGTACGGCCCGCGTTGCGTGGACCGGGATTGAGCGCGCCGCGGAAACCCGGCAATGCTTGCCGTGCCGATTGCCGCCGTGTGAACGAAGGTCCGACGCTTCATGGCCACTCCTAGAAGCGAGCGTTGAACAACTTGACTTGGATTCCGGGCTGCGATCGGATGCGGCCGTCCGGTAGAAGTGACGGGATTGCAGTCGGAAGAGGCCATGGAAGATCAACGCTCAATCGCCCGTCCAGACTCACGAGCGCAGTGCCGAAATCAGAAGCCGCATCTGCGGCGGCGGCACTCCTGCGTGATCCCATCAGCGCGCCACCCAACAGGCCCACCGTGGTGCCGACGAGCGGGATGGCGATCGCCGTCTGATCATCGTCGACCTCGAGCAGCAGATCGAGGCCGACTCCTGCCAATCCACCGGCCAGCCCGGCTGCCGTGATCAGTCGCACCTGACCCGGGGATGGCTGCCAGGCTTTCGCCAACGGGATTCCCGCCAGGAGCGCCGCGTCGCCTCCGAGCAGTGCCCAGGTGAGCAGTGACTCGTCGGTCGCATCGGTCAGGACACCGAGGCCGACGCCGTACCACGTCCCCCAGAACGCGGCGTGGCGCAGCAGGCTCGCTGTCCCGTTGTCGATGTCCTGTCTCGACAGCACGATGCCCGCTCCTACTCCCGCGAGGCCTCCAGCCACCAACGCGGCCCATGGTGCCGTGTCGGGTGTGTTCTCACGGCAGAACTCTCCTCCCAAGCCGTCGGGAAAACACAGTTCATCGTCTCCGATGTTGAGCACCTCGCGCCATCCCAGCGCCTGCCAGCTGAGCCACACCGTGCTGAGCCAGTAGAGCCCGCCCTGTCCGGCGGTGAGCGGAGTGGTCCGTGCATAGGTCTTGGAGGCGAAGAACCCCAGTGGTGCCCCCACCAGGAGTCCGGCGCCATAGGCCGACGCGTCGTCGGCGCCGAAGGCGGCAGGAATCGCGAGACCCAGCCAAGTGGTGAACAGCGTGTTCCAAATGATGAACCCAGTACGGCCCGAGCCCAACGCCTGTGCCCGTCGCACGCCGGTGAGCAGCGTCTCGGCCTCGATCGCCGCGGGCGTGCCCTCGAAGCGTCGCACAATGTATCTGAGCAGTTCCTCGGCGAGGTCGTGCTGTCCGGCGGAACTCAGGTCCCGTGCAACAGTCAGCAACACCGCCGCCGTGTCCGCGCGACTCTCTTGCGCCACCGACGACCGAGGAGTCACTACGAGGGCGAAGAAGAAGAGGACGACCGTGAACCCCAGGCGAGAGAGCTGTGGCATTCTGGAGGCCCTCCGTGCAGGCCGCTTCTCGGCCCACTGTCTCGGTTGTCTCGCTCAGCCTACGAACTGAACTCCGGCGGCCGCTCGAGGTGGTGGCCGGTGGCGTCCTGAAATGCCTTTGCCACGGCCAGAAGCTCGGCTTCACCGTAGAGGCGGCCGATAAAGGAGATGCTTACCGGTGTACCGTCCTCGCGGAATCCGCTTGGCAACGTCACGGCCGGGTGCCCGGTCAAGTTCGTCGTGAGGAGGACATTTCCGCCGTACGACGGCGTGATGAACACGTCCACCCCATCCATAGTGCGCTCCATGGCGCCCATCAACATGGTTCGGACACGGTTCGCTTGGATGTACTCCACGGCCGGTATGAAGCGGGATCGACGGAACGAGTTCGGCCATGCGCCGGCCGACTGTCGCACCAGGAGATCGTCCTGATTGGTTCGCGTGAGGTCGTCAAACGCTGCGGCAGCTTCCGCATTCAGAATGACGCGAAGCGCACTCACGGGATACTCGTCTGGGAGGGAAACCGGCATGAGTGGTGGGCCGAGCGACCGCATCGCGTCCAACGCTGCAAGGTCGAACTCAGATCCGCGGTGTTCCTCTTCGAACGCGCTGCGGTAGTACCCGAGACGCAGTTCGCGAAGCGGGAGCTCGGCATCCCAGGCAAACGGAACGTTCCGTGCCGTCGGATCTTTTCCGTCGGCGCCTCGGATCGCGTCGAACACCAACGCGCAGTCCTCGACCGAGCGGCAAATGGGTCCGAGTTTGTCCATGCTCCACGACAATGCCATGGCGCCGTACCGACTGACACGGCCGAACGTCGGGCGAAGGCCGGTTGCGCCGCAGCGCGTGGCAGGCGAGACGATCGACCCTAGGGTCTCGCTGCCGATGCTGAAGCCTACCAGTCCAGCGACCGTCGCGGATGCGGAGCCAGCCGACGAGCCGCTCGATCCCTGTTCGAGGTTCCACGGGTTTCGTGTCCGTCCGCCGTACCACACGTCGCCCATGGCCAACGCGCCGAGCGTGAGCTTTGCAATGAGGACCGCTCCCGCCTCCTCGACACGCCGAACGACAGTGGCGTCATAGGGAAGCCGTTGGCCTTCGTACGGCTTGGCTCCCCACGTTGTGCGGTACTCGTCTTCTGCCAAGAGGTCCTTGGCTCCCCACGGGATGCCGTGCAGGGGACCTCGATGGATGCCCGCTGCCAGCTCCGCGTCGGCGCGACGAGCCTGGCGCATCGCCAGTTCGTCGGTCGCAGTGATGACACACTCGAGCTTCGCACCGTATCGGCCGAGCCGTCCCAAATACATCTCCGTAAGCTCGACCGACGATACCTGACGGGTACGCAGCAACTCGCCAAGCTCGGTGAGCGACCAGAAGGCCACGTCTTCGAGATTGGCGGGTCGCCGAACGTCGGGACGACGCGACCGCCGTGACACACGTTGTCGGACCTCCGGCTCACGGCCCGGAAGGAGCGGATCGAATGCGAGGGCCGGGTGAACGCTGTTGGGAACCTTGACGGTTCGCAGTTGCTCGTAGGCCTGGAGGTTCCGGTTCACGCCCTCCACGACCAGCTCGCGCTCGGCATCGGTGAACTCGAGGCCCGCGATCGTCTCCGCGTGGGCCAACATGTCCTTGGTAATCGTGGACTCTTGATCTTGCAGCAGGGCCCAGAGCGCCGTTGGCAGGGCGGTACTGCCGAGCCCGAGTGTTGCGAAGTACGCCATGAATCGTCGTCGGTCGAGTTCCGGCGGCAACGCGGGGTGGTCGTCGGTCCGGACGGAAGTCATGGAGTTCCCTTTCGATGACGGGCTGCCACGTCAGGCGCTGAGGCGCTCGAGCACCTGTTCCAGCCGCGAGCGAACGTCACTGGCAATGGGCTCGATACCGGCGTTTCCGGTGAGCTCGAACTGCTTGATGGGGTCAATGGCAGCGACGACGCTATGGCCAGGATCGTCCGACGCATAGACCACCACATTGCAGGGCAGCAGGAGCCCGATGTCCCGCTCGGCCGACAGCGCTTTGTGCGCCAAGGGTGGATTGCACGCACCCAGAATCACGTACGGGCGAAACTCGACGTCGAGCTTCTTCTTGAGCGTCGCCTTCACGTCGATCTCCGACAACACGCCGAACCCGTCCTTTGCAAGCTCTTCGCGCGTGCGCTCGACAGCCTGCTCGTAGGGGAGTGCTACCTCCACCGTCATTCCATACTCGATCGCTTGCACCGGCATCTCGTCTGTCCTCTCCGGAAATTGAACGCCCGAATTCACGGCTCGCGCCCGAAAGATAGCTCTGTGGGCGGGCGGAGACCCGGCCGCCGGCGCGTTGACCACGGACTGCCACTCTACTAGAATTCCGCGGCTCCGCCGTCGGCGGAGCCAATTGATATATGGCGAGATTTCAAAGACAATACGTTCCGCGGGTGAACAATGCGCCCCGCAAACATCCGCACGGTGCCGCGCGGTCCGCGGCAGCGGTCGTGCTGGCGGCGGCCGTCCTCGTCGTGTCGGCATGCGCTGGTGAGTTCCCGCAGTCCACGCTCCATCCCACCGCTGATTTCGGTGAACGGATCGACGCGCTCTATCGGACCATCTTCTGGTGGGCGGTCGGAGTGTTTGTCGTCGTCGAGGCTGCGCTGTTGTTCGTCATTTTGCGCTATCGGGAACGACCTGGCTCGGCAGAGCCGCGGCACGTTCACGGAAGCACGTTGTTGGAGATCGCGTGGACGTTGGCACCGGCCGTGGTACTGGTGTTCATCGCGGTGCCCACGATCCGGACGATCTTCCAGACTGACGGAACCGCTCCAGAAGGCGCGTTGGAAGTCGAAGTCATCGGGCACCAGTGGTGGTGGGAATTCCGGTATCCCGAGTACGGAATCACGACGGCCAACGAGATGCACGTACCGCAGGGTCGACCAGTGGCGCTGTCGATGACGTCGGCGGACGTGATTCACAGTTTCTGGGTGCCCAAGATGGGCGGCAAGCGCGACGTGTTGCCGCGCCGTACAACACGACTCGCCTTCACGCCGGACTCGGTTGGAGACTTCTCCGGTCAGTGCGCCGAGTTTTGCGGAGCCTCGCACGCCAACATGCGGCTCCGGGTAATGGTGGATGGTGAAGGAGATTTTGCGGCGTGGGTAACACGCCAGCAGTCACTGCCCGTCGTGTCCGAGTCGCTCACCGGGCTGGCCCGCCAGGGGGCGGAGCTGTTCGCCAACCCGGCGAAGCTGTGTTTCGGCTGTCACATCGTCGAGGGTATTTCGCCTGGCGTCCTGGGACCCAACCTGACCCATGTGGGAGGCCGAACGACGATCGCGTCGGGGATTCTGCCGAACACGACCGAGGGGCTCACGCGGTGGATACGAGATCCGATAGGTGAGAAACCCGGCAGCCTCATGCCTCAAGTTCCGCTTACCGAAGACGAGATCGCGGCGCTGGTCGCGTATCTCCAGAGTCTGGATTAGGGGCGCGCACACTATGGCCACGTCGCTCGCGCACGACGCCTCGACGGTCCGGGACTCCCTGATGGCCCGGATCTGGAGTTGGGTGACCACCACCGATCACAAGCGGATCGGCATTCTGTATGGAGTCACGGCGTTCCTGCTGTTCCTGCTGGGCGGGCTCGAGGCACTCATCATTCGGTTGCAGCTCGCGTCGTCGGGGAATACGCTGGTCAGCGCCGAGACGTACAACGAGCTCTTCACGATGCACGGCACGACCATGGTCTTCATGGCCGTGATGCCGCTGTCCGCGGCGTTTTTCAACTTTGTTGTGCCGCTGCAGATAGGAGCCCGTGACGTCGCGTTCCCGCGGCTCAACGCCTTCAGCTACTGGGTGTTCCTCCTGGGCTCCCTGTTCATGAATGCGAGCTTCCTGATCGGTGCAGCGCCCAATGCCGGCTGGTTCGGCTATGCCAACCTGACGGCGACGCAGTACTCCCCGGGCGTCAACATCGATTTCTGGGTGCTTGGGCTTCAGATTCTCGGGATCGCCTCGATTGCGGCCGGGATCAACTTCATCGCGACCATCGTGAACATGCGGGCGCCTGGGCTCCGCATGATGCGGTTGCCGGTATTCACCTGGATGACCTTGGTGACGCAGTTCATCGTCGTCACCGCATTCCCGGTAATTACCGTGGCACTCGTGTTCTTGATGTTCGATCGGTTTTTTGGCACCAACTTCTACTCAGTCGCCGCTGGGGGTGACGTGCTGCTTTGGCAGCACCTGTTCTGGCTGTTCGGGCACCCGGAGGTCTACATCCTGATCCTGCCGGCGATGGGCATCATCTCCGAGGTCATTCCCACGTTCTCGCGCAAGCCGCTGTTCGGTTACGCGGTGGTAGTGTACTCGGGACTGCTGATTGGGATCCTCGGGTGGGGTGTCTGGGCGCACCACATGTTCCAAGTCGGGCTGGGGCCGGTTGCGGATTCAGTGTTCGCAGCGACCACGATGCTGATTGCGATCCCGACGGGTGTGAAGATTTTCAATTGGATCGCCACGATGTGGGGTGGCAAGATCCGCTTCACCACGTCGATGCTGTTCGCCGTTGGCTTCATCGCGATGTTCATCATCGGTGGCTTGTCGGGTGTGATGCACTCATCGCCGCCAGCGGACCTGCAGCAGACCGACACGTATTTCGTGGTGGCGCACTTCCACTACGTGCTCTTTGGCGGTGCCATGCTCGGCATCTTCGCCGGCATTTACTACTGGTGGCCGAAAGTGACCGGGCGACTGTTGAGCGAACCGATTGGAAAGGTGCACTTCTGGCTCACAATCGTCGGCTCGAATCTGGCGTTCTTCCCGATGCACTTCATAGGTCTCCTGGGGATGCCTCGGCGGATCTATACCTACGATCCGGCACTTGGGCTCGACGACATGAATCTCGTCGCGACCGTTGGCGCCTTCATTATGGGACTCGGCGCCTTGGTGTTCCTCGTCAACGTGTGGTACTCACGGAAGCGCGGCGCACCGGCGGGTGACAACCCGTGGGGTGGGGCAACGCTGGAGTGGGCGATTCCCTCGCCGCCACCGGTCTACAACTTCACCGCGCTGCCGGAAGTCCGGAGCCGGGTGCCGCTGTGGGCCAAGGACGGCATGACGCCGCTGCCCGAATCGCCGAGCGAGGATATTCACGTGCCGGGCGGTTCCTTCTGGCCGGTGCTCGCCGCCGTCGGGATTGTGCTCATGGCCATCGGTGCGCTCAT
The DNA here is from genome assembly GCA_039588055.1 of Gemmatimonadota bacterium. Taxonomy (GTDB): domain Bacteria; phylum Gemmatimonadota; class Gemmatimonadetes; order Gemmatimonadales; family GWC2-71-9; genus JAOTVV01. The sequence goes on from JBDHAN010000033.1 coordinate 14,964, forward strand.
CAAGGTGTTGCCGGTCGTGCTGGGTGGTGGGGTCGTGTTGATCGTGAGTGTCTACGCGTGGGCGTTTGAGCCCTTCGAGGTCTGATCATGTCTCACGCTGCAGCGCACTACACCAGCACGGGGCTCGACAGCCGCAAGATCGCCTTCTGGACATTCATTGGGTCGGAGTGCCTGCTGTTCGGCGCGCTGATCTCGACCTACCTGGTCTACCAGGGCCGAAGCCTCAGCGGTCCAACGACCCACGAAATCCTCAACATCCCGTTGACCTCGGTGAGCACGTTCGTGCTACTCATGTCGAGCTTGGCGATGGTGCTGGCACTCGCCGCCGTGACGAGGGGAGATACGCTGTGGTCGCGGGTGTGGATCCTGTCGACGGCAGGTCTGGGGCTCGTGTTCCTGAGCTTCCAGGTGTACGAGTTCACCACCTTCGTGCACGAAGGGCTCACGCTCCAAGTCAATCTGTTTGGCTCGACGTTCTTCGTGCTGACCGGCACCCACGGGGCTCACGTTGCCGTCGGGGTGCTTTGGCTGCTGACGCTGTTCGTGATGTCGCTCCGCGGGAAGCTAGGTCCGGAGAAGGCGCTCACGGTGGAGATCGCCGGTCTCTATTGGCATTTTGTCGACGTCGTCTGGATCGTCATCTTCACCGTAGTGTACCTGCTGCAATGACGGACACGCCCATGGCTGAGCACGACACGCACGACGAGTCTTCCCATCCCGGAGTCGGCACGTATCTGACGGTTGCCGGTGTGCTCACCATCATCACGTTGGTGGAAGTGGGTGTGTTCTATGTACCGGCCTTCGCCGGGGTCTTGGCGCCCATTCTCTTGTCGCTGTCCGGCATCAAGTTCGCGCTGGTCGTGATGTTCTACATGCATCTCAAGACAGACCATCGCCTGTTCACGGCGATCTTCACGATCCCGCTCATGATTGCTGTGGGGGTAGGGATCGCGCTGCTCTTTCTGTTCGGTGTCATTGCCATAGGGGGCGGGAGCTAGCGCGCATCGCCGCAATCGGCAGTGAAACGAAGGGCCGCCTCGTCATTGGTCGAGGCGGCCCTTTTGGCTATTCGCAGGGGGAGTCGCTACAGCGCTTTGTACGAATCCGACGATTCGTCGATGGGCGAGCCCAGCGGGTGCCGTGCGAGATGGTCCCGAATGTTCGGATGAGCGCGCCACAAGTAGAAAGCCATGGCGCCGATCGCGATGGCATTGCCGATCGCGACGCTCCACCACGCCAGGGCTCCCAGCAGTGGTGGGCCGAGGATCGCCAGCACGACGTAGAAGCCGAACTCGACGGCTATCAGGAACACGATGGCGATGAAGATGGTCGACGGCGCCCGCTCGACCTGACGGGCCATGGCGGCTGCGAGGAAGCCGATCACGACGAAGACCAGTACATGGACCATCGTGTAGCTCGCGACCGTCTTGACGCTCACGTCCACCGTGGCCGGGTCGCGTGATCCCCAGAAGAGTGCCGAGCCGAGCATTGCCGGGGTGAAGAAGGGTTGGCCGGCGATGGTGTCGACGATGAGAAACCAGAGCGCGATCGCTGCGGCTCCGAGGAGGCCGACCACCAGACCCTCGGTGGAGATGCTCCGTCCGTTCATTCGTGGTTTCCCCGCGAGGCGCGGTTGCCAGGGTCCCCTCTGCCGAGGCATCATTGGGGCGCCATCACGGCCATCGACATCACGTGCCCACGTCTCCTCTTTCACGCCAGCGCATCGCCGACTATGTCGAGCTGACAAAGCCCAACATCGTGGGGCTCATCGTGATCACAGTTGCGGCTGGGTTCTACCTGGGCTCGCCAGACGAGATTCGCTTGGTCCTTCTCGTGCACGCCATCATCGGTTCAGCACTCGTGGCCGGTGGGAGCAACGCGCTCAACCAGATTCTCGAGCGCCACATCGACGCCGAGATGCGCCGAACGCGGGGTCGGCCGCTTCCGTCCGGACGGCTCAGAACATCGCAGTCGAGCATCTTTGCGTGGACACTCGGTCTCGTGGGTGTGGGCTACCTCGTGGTGTTTACCAACTGGCTGGTCGCGCTGTTGGCCGCAGCGACGCTCGGGACGTATGTGTTCCTCTACACGCCGCTCAAACGCCGGACCTCGTTGAACACGCTGGTGGGTGCGGTTCCTGGTGCACTTCCCGTCGTCGGTGGCTGGGCTGCGGCGCGGGGGTCCGTCGAGCTCCAGGCATGGGTGCTCTTCGCCATCCTGTTCCTCTGGCAGCTGCCGCATTTCCTGGCCCTCGCGTGGCTCTATCGCGAGGACTACGCGCGGGCGGGTCTGCGGATGCTGAGCGTTACGCAAGGTGCTGACACGACGTTCCGGCTGGCGCTGCTGTATGCGGTTGCGCTGTTGCCGGTGAGCCTGCTCCCAACGGTACTGGGGACAACGGGCCGGATCTACTTCTTTGGGGCGATCCTGCTGACTGGGTGGTTGGTCGTCGCAACCACGGCGGTCATGCGTGACCACTCCGCGAAGAAGGCTCGACGCCTGTTCCTGGCGACGGTGGTCTATCTACCGGTGCTGTTGGCGTTGATGATGGTGGATAAGGGGTGAACTCCAGACGACTCTGACGGCTGAAACGACAAAGACGACTGAGGGGCACCGCAGTCGTCTTTGTCGTCCATGTCGTCTGCGTCGTCGTTGCTATCCCCCAGTCCGAAACCGCACCACCCGTGACCGCGTCGTCTCGCCGGTGACTTCGAAGAGCCTGAGGGAGACGACCGCGCCAGGCTCGAGGCCCGACAGGGTCTGACTGAGCTCGCTCATGGTGCGGACACGCTGGCCATTCACATGGGTGATGACAGGGATGTATCCCCGCTGCGCGTTGGCGGGCGCCAGGTGGTTCCGTGCCGGCCCGTTGGGATCGACGCCTTCGATTATCAGGCCCTGCATGTCGCTGTTGAACCGCCGCACGCTGGTGGCCGACTCGCTGCTCAACTCTCCAAGCTGCACGCCGAGCTTGGCCTCGTAGGCGACTTCCTCGGGCTCATCGCGTGGCTCGGCGCGAGCGACCCGCGTCTCTTCTTCGCCACCCGCGGTGGTGAGACGCACGTTGATGGTGCGCTCGACGTTGCCGGGCCGCACCACGGTGACTGCAACGTGGTCGCCGGGGCGCTTGAAGCCGACGATTTGCTGGAGTTGTGCCACGTAGTCCACTCGCTGCCCGTCCAGCTGGACGATAACGTCACCCTGTTCGAGTCCAGCATCCTGTGCTGGACTGCCTGCGGGAAAGTCGTGGACGACGACGCCACGCACGTCCGGCATGCCGACATACTCGGCGTCTTCGGCCGTCGCATTTGCGACCTGCACGCCCAACGCAGCCCGGGTGACCTTTCCATCACGGATGAGCTGGTCGCCGATAACGCTCGCGAGATTTACCGGGATGGCGAAGCTGTAACCTGCATAGTAGCCGGTGCGGCTTGCGATGGCCGCGTTCATGCCGACGACCTGACCACGGATGTTGACGAGCGGTCCACCGGAGTTCCCCGGATTGATGGCTGCATCGGTTTGGATGAAGTCGGAAATCGCCCACTGGCTTCGTTGGAGGCCGTCTAGCCGACGGCCGCGGCCGCTCACGATCCCTGCCGTCACCGTGAACGAGAACGCATCACCCAGTGGGGTTCCGATGGCGAGCACCCACTCGCCGACCCGCAGCGAATCGGAGTCGCCGAGCGCGACGGCGGGAAGGTTGCTGCCGTCGATCTTGATCACGGCCACATCGGTGTCCGCGTCGCGGCCCACAACACGTGCCGTAAACTCACGCCCGTCGAATAGACGAACGTTGAGACGATCGAACCCTTCGACCACGTGGTTGTTGGTCATGATGTAGCCGTCTGACGAGATCAAGAACCCACTTCCCTGACCACTCCGTGGCTGAGGCTGCACTTCGGGTCCTTCGAACTCAAAGAACCGGTCGAACGGCGCCGGCAGCTGCGGATGCGAGGGGCGCTCTTGAGTCTCAGCCACACTCCGCTCGGCCCGGATGTAGACGACCGCCGGCTGCACGGCCTCGGCCGCCGCGGCAAAGGCATTGCCCAAGTCCACCACGGGCTGCGCGGCGTCGACTGGCGCGGGCGCCTGCTTGCGGAAGATCTCAGTTTGCGGCTGCTGGGCGGCAAGCGGCCGGCGCGGCAGATCCACCACTGTCGCGAAGCCAACCGCCGAGACCAGCGCGACGCCCACCAGCGATCCGAATTTCAACCACTCTCGAGTACGCGACATACGACTACTCACTCCGGTATCGTGTTCACATCCGTCGACTCATTGTCGTTCGTGCTGTAACCCCGAACGGGGGCAAGTGTTTCGATCGCCCCCGCTCGGATCCACCAGCGTCCATCGCGTCTACGACTTCGAGTCGTCGACGATTTCGTAATCCGCCTCGACCACTTCTTCCTGCTGCGGCTCTGCGGCTGGCTGCTCGCCGGCTTCGGCGCCTGCGCTGTCCGCAGGCTCCTGCGCCTGGGCCGCCTGATACAGCGATGCGCCGGCAGCTGAGTACGCCTGGTTCAACTCCTCGAGCGCTGACTTGATCTCAGCGGAGTCACCCGACCGCAGTGCCTGCTTGGCCTTCTCCACCGCGCCGTTCAGGCTGTCCTTCTGGGTGTTGTCCAGGCGATCGATCCACTCCTTCATGTTCTTTTCGACTTCGTAGACCATCGTGTCGAGGCGGTTGCGCGAGTCGATCTCATCGCGCCGCGCCTTGTCCTCATTGGCATGCTGCTCGGCATCGTCGACCATGCGGTCGATCTCGCCATCCGACAGGCCACTCGAGGCCTCGATGCGGATCTTCTGCTCCTTGCTGGTGGCCTTGTCCTTGGCCTGAACGTGTAGGATGCCGTTGGCGTCAATGTCGAACGTGACCTCGATCTGCGGCATGCCTCGCGGCGCGGGCGGAATACCCGTCAACTGGAACCGCCCAATAGTGCGGTTGTTGATCGCCATCTCCCGTTCGCCCTGGAGCACATGGATCTCGACGGTCGTCTGGTTGTCCTCAGCGGTGGAGAACACCTCGGACTTCTTGGTCGGGATCGTCGTGTTCCGCGGGATGAGGACGGTCGTGACGCCGCCCAATGTCTCGATGCCGAGGGACAGGGGAGTCACGTCGAGCAGGAGAACGTCCTTCACTTCGCCGGCCAGCACGCCGCCCTGGATCGCAGCCCCGATTCCGACCACTTCGTCGGGGTTCACGCCCTTGTGCGGATCCTTGCCGAAGAAGTCGGTCACGATCTGCTGGACCTTCGGGATGCGAGTCGAGCCGCCGACCAGGATGACTTCGTCGATGTCTCCCGGCTTGATCCCCGCGTCTGCGAGTGCCTTTTCCATCGGCGGCATGGTGCGCTGGAACAGGTCGTCGACCAGCTGCTCGAACTTTGAGCGCGTGAGCGAGACGTTCAGGTGTTTCGGGCCAGACTGATCGGCCGTGATGAACGGCAGGTTGATGTCGGTCTCTGGACGGCTGGATAGCTCCATCTTCGCTTTCTCAGCGGCCTCCTTGAGGCGCTGCAGGGCCATCGGGTCCTTCGACAGGTCGATGCCCTGGTCCTTCAGGAACTCATCGACCAACCAGTCGATCACCCGCTGGTCGAAGTCGTCACCGCCCAGGTGCGTATCCCCATTCGTGGCCTTCACCTCGAACACACCTTCGGCGAGCTCCAGAACGGAGATGTCGTACGTGCCACCGCCCAGGTCGAACACGGCGATCTTTTCTTCTTTCTTCTTCTCCAGCCCGTAGGCAAGTGACGCTGCCGTGGGCTCGTTGATGATTCGCAAAACCTCGAGCCCCGCGATCTTTCCGGCATCCTTGGTGGCCTGCCTCTGCGAGTCATTGAAGTAGGCCGGAACCGTGACAACAGCCTTCTTGACCGGATGTCCGAGGTAGTCCTCGGCGGTCTGTCGCATCTTCTGCAGGATCATGGCGGAGATCTCTGGCGGGGTGTACCGCTTGTCGCCGATCTCCACCGCCGCGAGGTCGTTCTGTGCCGAGACGACTTTGTATGGCACTTCCGTCATCTCGGTCTTCACTTCACCGATGCGGCGTCCCATGAAGCGCTTGATCGAGAAGACGGTGTTCTTGGGGTTCGTGATGGCCTGTCGTTTCGCGACCTGTCCCACCAGTCGCTCACCGTCCTTGGTGAAGGCCACGACCGACGGGGTCGTACGCCCTCCCTCGGAGTTGGGGATGACGATCGGGTCACCGCCCTCCATCACCGCCACGACCGAGTTGGTGGTGCCCAAGTCGATCCCGATTACCTTTTCCGCTGCCATCGAACGTTCCTTGCTAGAGAGGTTAGATACGTACGCAGTGCTAATGGTCGCCGTCGCAAGCCACGGGCCATGAATATGCGCCAAAGTGGCAGGCGCCCGTCACGGCGGCCAAACGACGTAAAGCATTTTCTAGAAACGTCTTAGAGGGTTTTCGAGGGTCAAGCCGTGTTCCCGTACCGAGATGACAACCCGACGCTCCGCACTCCGGTGGTGACGATCGCGCTGATCGTGATCACGAGCGTGGTCTGGGTCGCCGTCCAGGGGGCGGGGACCACGGTTCCATTGGCGCGTTCCGTCTGCGAGTTGGGTCTCATTCCAGGCGAAGTGCTTGGGCGCGTCCAACCCGGTACCGAGATAGCGGTGGGGCCGGGTATCGCATGCCGGTTAGGGAGCGGCGGCGCGTGGTTCACGGTGCTGAGCTCGATGTTCCTCCACGGCGGCTGGCTCCACCTACTGGGCAACATGTGGTTCCTCTGGATCTTCGGAAACAACGTGGAGGACTCGATGGGCCGGGGGCGGTTCCTCGTCTTCTACCTGATTTGCGGGGCAGTGGCGGCCGCGGCGCAGGTCGTCGTGAACCCCAGTTCTCCCGTGCCGATGGTCGGTGCGTCCGGGGCGATCAGTGGTGTCATGGGGGCGTATCTCATTCTCTATCCGAAGGTCCGGGTGCACATGCTCGTGTTCCTCGGATTCTTCATCACGACGGTGGCGGTGCCTGCCTATTTCATGCTCGTGTACTGGGCGCTGCTCCAGGTACTGGGGAGTGTCCCGTCGCTCACGGGCGGTGGCTCGGGCGGAGGCGTGGCATTCATGGCCCACTTGGGAGGCTTCGTGGCCGGTCTCGCGCTCATCAAGGCATTCGCCCAGTCGGAGCTGGTCGAGGCACACCGGCGTGTGCTCAAGCGTCCCAAGGTGACGTTTCGGGAGTTCAGTGGAGATCGGTGGTTCTAGGAGGGGTGGAGGAGGGGCAGGGCGGCAGCAGCGGCAGGGCGACAGAGCCTGACCGCCTGACCGCCTGACTAGCTGACGGGTGAAAACCGAGGGGTAATCAGGATGCAGAAAGTCGTGTCGCGCGTGGTCGCGGCGGCGTGTGTGGTGACCGGACTGGGCGCAGTGACTGGTTCTGCGACCGCTCAGGTCGAGGTGAAATCGAGGGCGGCAGAGCTCACGATCACTGGCCGCGTGCACGGGCAATTCAACACCACGTCAGTGGCCGGTGAGCCGGGGACCGAATTTCTGATTCGACGTGCCCGGATCACCGCCGAACTTAAGATCAATGATTTCGTGAGCGGGAAGATTCAGCCGGACTTCGGCGAAGGGGAGATCAATCTGAAGGATGCTTATGTCCGCCTTACGTTCAGTCCATCCTTTAGAGCGACGATTGGGCAGTTCAAGCGTCCGTTCGACCTCTTTGAGCTCACGAGCTCGACGCAAATCCTGGTGGTCGAGCGGGCCGGGGGTGTGAGGGGCGTGGATGCGTGTACCGGACCCGGAGGCGTGTGTACGTTCAGCCGTCTCACGGAGAAGCTGCAATACTCCGACCGTGATATCGGCCTGTTGATCGACGGTAGGGATCCGTCCGGACGCTTTTCGTATGCCGCGTCAGTGACCAACGGTGTCGGGGCCAACACGGCCGAAGAGAATGGCACCAAGTCCTACACCGGCCGCATCGGCTTCTCGCCGACCGGCAACATCACAGTTGCGGCGCACGCGGCCCTGCATGACTATGTCGACCCGTCGAGCGGGAATGAATATGCCACGGCATTCGGTGGGGACGTCGAAGTTGGCGACGACGGCCGGGGCCTGCACGTCAAGGCCGGTGTCGTCGCCGGTGAGAACTGGCGCAACGTGTTGGCTGGCGAGCCCAGCGACTTCCTCTCGACGCAGGTGATTGTGACGTACAAGCTCCCGGTCTCGGACAACCGGTTCGTATCCCACATCGAGCCGCTGGCTCGGGTGAGTTGGGGGGATGCGGACACGGCCGTCGGCAACAACGACGGGTGGCTGTTTACACCGGGATTCATGGTCCACTTCGTGGGCCGCAACAAGATTGCAGCGAACGTCGATGTATGGCGTCCTGCCGTCGGCAACCCCGAGTACTCGGTCAAGGTGCAGTCGTACTTGCACTTCTAAGCGGTCTTCGCCAACCACTCGATACACGCAGCCCAATGGTTCCGCGGGGAAAAGGACGTATCCAGCAGATTGCGCTCCCTACGGTCCCCAGTCAGATTGCGGGACTTCTGATGTGGCAGAGGTTCTGATAGACACATGCGAGTCTTTGTGGACGAGCATCCGGTTACGGTGTCGACCGGGGCGACGGCAATCGAGGCGGTCGCCGCACTTGACCCGGACATGCAAGGCGCTGTCGAGCGCGGGAGCGCCTACGTGACGGACGGGACCGGCAGGGTCGTGATGCCCGCCACTCTCGTCGCTGCCGGCAGTATTCTTCGCGTCGTTCGCTCGACCTTACCCGGGCTGAAGCGGCGGTCCGACTCATGAGTCTCACCCTCGAAGCAGTCCGCCGTCTTCCGAAGGCCGAGCTGCACGTGCACATGGATGGGTGTCTCCGTCCCGACACGATGCTCGAGTTGGCTCGTGAGCAGGGCGTGACGCTGCCTGCTGACAACGCCGCGGACCTTGCCGAGGCGCTCTTCGTCCGCCACGCCGACAGTCTCGAGGAGTACCTCGAGCGGTACGTGCACACGGTGGCGGTCATGCAGACGCCCCAGGCCCTGGAACGGATCGCTTACGAATTTGTGCTCGATGCGGCAAAGGACAACGTGCGCTACGTCGAGGTACGGTATTGTCCCGCGCTGCACATGCCGGCGCTCACGCTGACCCAGGCGGTGGAGGCACCGCTCGCGGGCCTCAAGCGCGGCGAGACGGAAACGGGGACCGTCTCGCGGCTGATCGTTGCGGGACTACGGACGCTAGCCCCGTCCGTTTCAGAAGACCTCGCCAGAGCGGCCGTCGACTATCGCAACGATGGAGTCGTGGCGTTTGACTTGGCAGGCTCGGAGCGCGGGCATGCTGCTACGGATCACGCGAAGGCCTTTGAGCATGCGCATGCGCACGGCCTTGCATGTACGTGTCATGCCGGTGAGGGCGATGGTCCCGATTCCATCAGGCAAGCGCTTCACGTGTGCGGCGCACAACGCATCGGGCACGGCACACGGCTTATCGAGGACCTGGCGCTCGAGGAGGAAGTGATCGAGCGACAGATCCCGCTCGAGGTGTGTCTCACCTCAAATGTGCACACCCACACGGTCATCGACGTTCGTGAGCATCCCGCACGCCGTTACCTGGACAAGGGTGCCGTGGTGACACTCAATTGCGATAGCCGACTCATGGATCGGACTACGCTGAGCGACGAGTACCTGTTGGCCCACCAACAGCTCGACTTCTCACAGCTGGACCTGGAGCGCGTCATTCTCAGTGCATTGCGGAGTGCGTTCCTGCCCGAGGAGGAGAAAACCGTGCTCATTCAGCGGGTTGAGTCCGAATTGAAGGAGCTTCGATGAGTGGATTGCTGTGGCTGCAAACGGCGGCGGAACAGATCGCACGTGCCCGCGAAGGGTTGAACACCCCTTTCACTGAGCGACTGCTCGGCGTTGTCGGGATGGCCACGATGATCGGCATCGCGTGGCTCATCTCCACTAACCGCAAGAAGGTGAACTGGCGCCTGGTGGCGATGGGAGTATTACTGCAGGTGATCTTCGCGTTTGTGGTGCTGAAGACTGCAGTTGGTGAGACCCTCTTTACGGCGGCAAACCAAGTCTTCATCAAGCTGTTGGGGTTCACGCAGGATGGTGCGTCGTTCATCTTCGGCAACCTTGTGAAAGACAATGTGCCGGTCGGGATTCCCATCGGCTCGCCGGTCGAAAGTTCAGCGCTCGACACGGTCGAGATGTGGGCGAACACTGGTGCGTCCTTCGCGTTCAGCACGCTCCCTACCATCATCTTTTTCTCGTCGCTCATGTCGGTGATGTACTACCTCGGGGTCATGCAGTGGATCGTTCGTGGTATTGCATGGGTCATGCAGCGCACCATGGGCACGAGCGGTGCCGAGACAATGTCGGTCGCCGGAAACATCTTCGTGGGTCAGACCGAGTCGCCACTGCTCATCAAGCCGTTCGTGCATGGCATGACCTATTCCGAGCTCAACACCGTCATGGTCGGTGGCTTCGCAACGATTGCGGGCGGCGTCATGGCGGCATACGTGGGGATGCTCTCCCCGTACTTCCCCGAGATCGCCGGTCACCTGCTTACCGCAAGTGTGATGAACGCGCCGGCAGCGCTCTTGATCTCGAAGATTCTCGTGCCGGAACTGGGCGAGCCCAAGACCAAGGGCGCTGTCAAGCTGGAGATCGAGAAAAGCGAAGCCAACGTCATCGAGGCAGCAGCGGGTGGCGCGGCACAGGGGCTCCAGTTGGCACTCAACGTAGGTGCCATGCTGCTGGCGTTCATCGCGCTCATCGCGCTCGTCAATTACGGGGTTGGGGCGATCGGCGGCCTGGTTGGCCTCGTGGATCTCTCGCTGGAGCGGATTTTCGGGTGGGTGCTGGCTCCGCTGGCGTTCTTGATGGGCGTGCCGTGGGAGGATGCGGGGACGGTTGGCTCCCTGATCGGCGTCAAGACGGTGGTCAACGAATTCGTCGCCTATCTCCAACTCGCCGGAACGCTCGAGGGCGCAACTGCGCTCACGCCGCGCGGCGCCATCATCGCGACTTACGCGCTCCTGGGTTTTGCAAACTTCTCGTCGATCGCCATCCAGATCGGCGGCATCGGCGGGATCGCGCCGCCGCGTCGCGGTGACCTCTCTCGCTTAGGACTCCGAGCCATGATCGGCGGCAACCTTGCGGCGTTCATGTCGGCGAGTTTGGCGGGAATGCTTTTGTAGGGATAAGGGATAAGGCGTAAGGGATAAGGGGAACGGGATGCGGATGTTGGCGAAAGCGGTTGACGTGATTCGGGAGAGGCTCGAAGGAGTTGAGCCGCGGGTGGCGATCGTGTTGGGGTCGGGACTGGGGGCATTGGCGAAGGCGATCGAGGCGCCGACTCGGATTCCGTATGGTGAGATCCCCGGTTTCCCGCTCCCGTCAGTGCAAGGGCATGCTGGGGAGTTGGTGGCCGGGTCGCTCGAAGGTGTTCCTGTCATTCTTCAAAACGGCCGGTTTCACCTTTATGAAGGTCATGCTGCTGACCAGGTGGCACTTCCGGTGCGCGTGTTCACCGAGCTGGGTGTCGCAACACTCGTTGTGACGAATGCTGCCGGTGGGCTTTGCGCGACGTTTCGCCCGCCACTCCTCATGCTCATCGCTGACCACATGAACCTCATGTGGCGGAATCCACTCCTCGGACCCGTGGTACGGGGCGAGGAGCGATTCCCCGACATGTCGGAGCCGTACGATCGTCCGTTGCGGAGCGCGGCTCACGAGGTAGCGCGCGAGCTGGGGATCCATCTCGAGGAGGGCGTGTATGCTGCAATGCTTGGGCCCAGCTACGAAACGCCGTCGGAGATCAAGATGCTGCAACGACTGGGGGCGGATGCGGTCGGCATGTCGACGGTTCCGGAGGTCCTCGCAGCGCGCGCGCGCGGCGTGCGGGTACTTGGGATCTCCAGCATCACGAATTGGGGCGCTGGGCTCTCGGCCGGGTCTCTCTCCCACGACGAGGTGCTCGAAGCTGGACGTGTCCTGGGTGCCGATCTGGAATCGCTGGTGAGAGGGGTGCTGAGACGTGTGGACAGTGCGTAGAGAGCGCCAGGCGCGGCATTTCAGCATCGTTTCGATATTCCGCTCGTGGTGAACAATTGAGAAGGGACAGGACAATGAAGTTGCAGAGAGTATGGCTGGGGTTCATCGCTTCGCTGAGTGTCGCTGGTTGTGCAGTCAACCCGGCCACAGGCGCTCGCGAGTTCATGCTGGTGAGCGAAGGTCAAGAGATTCAGATGGGGATGCAATCGGATCCTGCCGTGGTCTCGACGTTCGGCCTGTATCCCGATTCCTCGATGCAGCGCTATGTCCGAGGGCTCGGAGCGCAGTTGGCGGCTAGGTCGGAGCGGCCCGACCTCCCGTGGACGTTCCGCGTGGTCGACGATCCGGTGATCAATGCGTTCGCCCTGCCGGGCGGATTCATTTATGTGACCCGTGGCATCATGGCGTACTTCAACTCCGAAGCTGAGTTGGTGTCGGTGTTGGGCCATGAGATCGGACATGTCACGGCTCGCCACTCGGCACAGCAAATGACGCAGCAGCAGATTGCACAGGTGGGGATCGTAGCGACGGCGATCCTCGTGCCGGAGACGCAGGACTTCCTGGGAATTGCTGGGGCCGGTCTACAGATCCTGTTCCTCAAGTTCAGCCGAGACGACGAGCGACAGGCCGACGATCTTGGACTCCGGTACATGACACGGGGGAACTACGACCCGCGTGAGATGCCGCCCGTATTTGCCATGTTGGGACGGGTAAGCGCGGCGAGTGGCGGCGAAGGCCCGCCGTCGTGGCTGTCCACGCATCCGGACCCCGAGGACCGCGAGCAGCGAATTGCCGCTCAGCTGAGTGCTATGACCATCCCGACGAACGCCACCGTCAACCGTTCGGAATATCTGCAGCGGCTGGAAGGTCTCACGTTCGGGGCGAACCCACGAGAAGGATTCTTCCGCGAGCAGACGTTTTTCCACCCCGATCTCGCGTTCCGGCTCAACTTCCCGAACGGATGGAAGACGGCAAACCAGAAGCGGGCCGTGTTGGCACAGAGCCCCCAACAGGACGCCATCGTGCAGCTCACGCTGGCGCAGGAGTCGTCGGCCGTCGGGGCGGCGCAGACATTCTCGACGCAGGAAGGGGTCACGAGCGGAGCGCCGCAGTCGACCTCGATCAACGGATCTCCGGCAGCCTCGCTCTCCTTCAGTGCCGCGACCGAGCAGGGTACACTGCGGGGCATGGCCGTCTTCATCGAGTTTGGCGGTTTGGTCTTTCAACTCCTGGGCTACGCGCCCGCGGAGCGATGGGGGACCTACCAGTCAGCGGTGCAGAGCTCGTTCTGGAGCTTCGACCGTCTCACGGATCGCGCCGCCCTCAACGTACAGCCCCTGCGGCTCGATATCGTCACGCTCGACCGAACCATGACGCTGTCGCAGTTCAACCAGCGCTATCCATCCCAGGCGCCGATCGAACAGATCGCGCTCATCAACGGTGTGGATGTGACGACCAGCCTTCCCCACGGGACGCAGGTCAAGCGGGTCGTGGGAGGGCCGTTGCCGTGAGCGGTGAGCGGTGAGCGGTGAGCGGTGTGAGTCGTGAGTGGTGAGCTGTACGACGTGCAATGTGAAAACTGAAGACTGAAAACTGAAGACTGCCTACTCCTCCCCGTCGTGCGGTAACCCACCTCGCGGCGATCGCAGGTATTGGAAGGGCGTCTGGTAGAGGAAGTTCGACACGCGAGACATGTAGATGTCGGCGTAACGCTCGACCTGACGCGCCAGATGGCTCTTATCGTTCCCGGCCCGCATCAAGAGCCCCCAGCGCGAGTTGTTGAGCCGGCTGGCTGCCGTTGCGATCGGGGCGATCTCGCTGTCGAGCACGTGCAGCTCCTCGCGGATGTCCTTCAGCCTCTTGTCCAGCTCGCGACTCGGCCTCGACGTCTTTGGACCGTACTTCGCGCGGCGACGCTGCAACTCGAGTCGGATCTGCGAAAACTCAAACTCCAGTTCTTCCTTCCGTGCCATCAATTCTGTGAGCCGCAGCTGGGTTGTGTCGAACGCGGCTTCCGCCCGAAAGTCTTCTTCCAACTCGCGCAGTACTAAGGCCGTGCGCCACCGCAGCACACTCTTGGAGACGTGCACATCGGTGTAGATGTGGTCGCCCACGTAGAGAATCTCGTCACCAGAGAGGCCGAGGTGCTCTTCGACCATGGCGGCGTTGCCGCCGAGGTAGATCCCATCTTCTCGGATTCCCGAGGTCGTGGGCTTGAGGAGCCCCTCGTCGGTCACGACCTCGAAGACGGGACGGCTTTCTGAGAAGAACGCCGGTTTGCGCGCCGATACGATCACGAGGTCGAAGAGGTCACGCCACGTGGTGCCATCGGGCAGAAACTGGTCGAACGCATAGGCCATCAACGACTTGGTGTACTGCCACTCGGAGTTGGTGATCAGCAGGAGCTTCTTGCCCGCATGTCGCTGATCCAGGAGTGCCAGCGGGAGGTCCGGGTCACGGTCGATGAACCGATCCGGATCGGAGATGATCTCGCCCTTGAGCTCACCTTCCATGTGGGCCTCGTCGATCGACGTGCGCACCCGCCGATAGAGATCGGCGTATCCCATGACCTCGTGCAAATCTCCGGCGTCGAGTCGGTCGACCAGCTGCGCATACATGCACGCTTCGGACAAAGCGAACAGCGTGTTGAGAAACACGTAGCGTTCTTCGCCCAGGTCGACCAGCTCGCGGGAGTACAACGCGCGCTGCTCGTCGAACGGCAGTGGGTGGGTGCCGTGATATGCCTGCTTCACGTAGCCGAACCGGTTGGCCTTGACGATGTTCCCGCACTCGACGTCGAGGATCAGTCCGCGGGTGACGAGCTGTGCGTCGAACTGGAGGTCGTCGATCGGCCACCCGGCCGGCCGGAGCTTGGCTTTCAGGTGCTCGTAGGCTCGCCGCTCCCACTCCTCGATCCGATAGTGCACGAGGGTGTAGTCCATGTCGTAGCCGATCGCCTTGATCGACCGCAAGTTGAGCGTGCGATTGCTGAAGATGCCTCGCTCATGCGATGGAGGCCCCCGGTGCATCTCGCTCACGTGTCCTCGTCGGTTGCTGGTGCAAAGTGATTGAGGGGACCGTGGCCGCTGCCCAGCCCGGGTGCGGTGGCAATCGCCCGATGCACGAATGCGAGCGCATCGCTTACGGCGTGCTCGAGATCTCGCCCGAGCGCCAGGCCAGCGGTGACGGCCGACGAGAGGGTACAGCCGGTGCCGTGCGTCGAGGTCGAGTCGACCCGAGGATGGCGGAAGGTCCGGACCGGCCCGCTGTCGCCCACCGCGAGCACGTCCACCACATCGTCACCGACGAGATGTCCGCCTTTGACCAGTGCCGCCCGCGCTCCCATTCGGACGAGTGCACGCGCAGCGCGCTCCATGTGCTCGGCGGACTCGATCGGCTCTCGCACCAGGATCTCTGCCTCATCGAGGTTTGGTGTCACGAGCGTCGCCAGCGGCACCAGGTGCTGCGCAACCGACTGTTCAGCATCGACATCGAGGAGGCGGTCGCCGGAGGTCGCGACCATGACCGGGTCGAGGACATAGTTCGCGAGTCCGTGGTCTCGAATCGCGTGGCCGACCGCTTCGACCAACTCCGCCGTCGCCAGCATTCCGGTTTTGATGGCGGCAGGAAAGAGGTCTTGAGCCACGGCATCGATTTGCCGGCGCACCACGTCGACTGGGATCGCGTGCACGCCGGAGACACCACGCGTGTTCTGCGCGGTCACCGCGACGAGCACACTCGTACCGAACACTCCGAACTGGTGGAACGTCTTGAGGTCCGCCTGAATACCGGCACCGCCGCCCGAATCGGACCCGGCGATCGTGAGGGCGATCTTCATTGTCTCATAAGGCTACGGTGCGCACGCTTGGCGAAAGCGCGCCGTTCCGCGACATTGCACCCGGTCATCATGGCATCCAATCTCGTCACACAGCTTCGCAATCTACAACGCCGGAAAGGTCGGAAGCGCAGCGGCCTGGCCGTCGCCGAGGGCGTGCGATTGGTGGAGGATGCGCTCGCGGCCGGCGTCGATATTCGCGGCGCGGTCATAGGCCGGGGGCTCGGGGCCACGCCCCGCGGGGCGCGGCTCATCGAGCAGCTCGCTGCCCACGCCGTGCCGATCGAAGAGCTGCTCGATCGGGAACTGGCCGGCCTTGCGGACACGGATACGCCTCAGGGGGTCCTGGCGGTCGTGGACCTCCCCACGTGGTCGTTGGACGAGGTCACCCCGGCGAATGGGCAGCCAGTCCTGGTGCTTGACGGTATCCAAGACCCGGGCAATGTCGGCGCACTCGTCCGCACGGCGCTTGGGCTCGGGTCTCCCGGGGTGCTGCTGCTGCCGGGCACGGCGGACCTCGGGAACCCCAAGGTTCTGCGTGGGGGAGTGGGCGCCACGTTTCGACTCCCGTGCGTGCCCGTCCAGGACGGAGAGTTCGAAGCCTGGGTGAGACGTGTCAGCGTCGAGGTATGGGCGGCGGCCGGCGACGGGGTCCCGATCAACCGCATTCCCGTGGCGGGGCCGGTGGCATTGGTGGTGGGCAACGAGGGAGCGGGTGTGAGACCGCTCATCCGCTCGCTGGCTCGCCACTCGGTCTCGATTCCACTGGCTCGGGGCGTCGAATCCCTCAACGTTGCGGTTGCGGCAGGCATTCTGATGCATGAGGTACGGCGTGCCGGTTGAATGGCCAGTGGTCGTGGTCGCAGGCGTGCTGGGCGCCATGCTCGGGAGCTTCCTCAACGTCTGCATCCTGCGGTTGCCGGAGAATCAGTCGATCGTGCGACCGCGTTCTCGCTGCCCCAAGTGCCGGGTGCTCATTGCCTGGTATGACAATATCCCGATCGTTTCATGGCTCTTCCTGCGCGGGAAGTGCCGACATTGTGGTGAGCGAATCTCGATCCAGTACCCGTTGATCGAGGCGGCGGCGGCGGCCATCTGGTTGGCCGCGTTCGTCCACTACGGCTTCGGATGGACGGGGCTGGCAGCAGCCGTCTTCGGCACGCTGCTGCTTGGAATAGGTGTCACGGATGCTCGGACCTATGTGATTCCGGACGAATTCACGATTGGTGGCCTCGTGATTGGCCTCGGGCTGTCGCTCGCGCGCGGCGTGGACGGGCTCCTCACGGCTGCGATCGGGGCTGCGGTAGGCTTCTTCCTGATGCTGTTCGTCGCGTGGGCTGGCGAGAAGGCCTTCAAGAAGGAGGCCATGGGGGGCGGCGACATCAAGATGATGGCGATGGTGGGTGCCTTCGTGGGGTGGAAGGGTGTGCTGCTCACGATCTTCGGCGGCGCGCTGCTCGGCACGATCATCTTCGTGCCGCTCACCCTCGGGAAGAAGCGGCTCGTCCCGTTTGGGGTGTTCCTCGCTGGAGCCGCTGCTCTCTCTTTTGTGCTCGGCGACCAGATGGTCGACTGGTATCTGCGGATGGCGCTGGGACAGTGACCACAAGAGGCGTGTCAACCATTTGCGCCACCCCGCTATCCAACTCTATGGACCCCGGAATGAGCCGACGAGGTGAAGTCTGACCGGCCGCCCGCTGAACCAAGCCATGAGTGATGCGGCCGATGCCAGGTTGGCGGCGGGCGGAGACCAGGCGGCGTTCGAGCGGCTCTATCGCAGGCACGTTCCGCGGATCCACAACCTGGCCCGACGGATGATGGGGTTGGACGAGGCGGACGAGGCGACGCAGGACGCGTTCGTGAGGGCGTGGGAGAAGCTGGGGACCTTTCGAGCAGAAGCAGCCTTCGGGACCTGGCTCCACCGACTGGCGATCAACGTGTTTCTCGGACGCCGGGCAAAGGAAGGGAAGCGGGTGGATCGGATATTGAGTGATGAGACGGCGTTGGATCGGATGTCTGGCCGAACAGATCACCCGGAGTTCGCGATGGACTTCGAGACGGCAATCGGGCGGTTACCGAGGGGAGCGCGTGAGGTGTTCGTGCTGCACGACGTGGAGGGCTTCAAACATCGTGAGATTGCCGAGCTCCTGGAGGTGACGGTGGGTACGTCGAAGGCGCAGCTCCACCGGGCGCGGACCATGTTGCGACGCCATCTCGATGCGTGAGGACATGACGATGCACGAGCGTTGGCAGAATCGACTCTCGGAATATGTGGACGGTGAGCTGAGCGCCGCCGAGCGAGCGGAGTGCGAGAGCCACCTGGCGGAATGCAGCCGCTGCCGAGACGCGGTTGCGGAGGTCCAGCAGGTGGTCGAGCGAGCGCAGTATCTCACCGATCGACCGCCTCCGGGGGATCTCTGGGCTGGCATTGCCGAGCGGCTCGGTGCGCCGGTTGGCGTGGTTGATCTGCGAGCGCGCCGCCGCGTGCGGCGGGTGTCGTTCTCGGTTCCCCAACTCATGGCGGCTGGTGTGGCATTGATGCTGGTGTCGGCGGGAGGCATGTGGCTGGCGATGAGCGGCCGGTCGGTGGTGCCGGTCGAAGCGGGAGGCTCGCGCGGAGGTCCGGTCGGTATGGCAGTGCCCGCGTCGGCCACGGACTACGACGCGGCCGTTGCCGAGCTCGAGCGGGAACTGACGGCGCGTCGGAGCCAACTCGACAGCGCGACGGTACGCGTGTTAGAGGAGAACCTCCTCGTCATCGATCGGGCGATCGACGAGGCACGCTCGGCACTCGAGAAGGATCCGGGCAACGCCTATCTCAATCAGCACCTGGCGCAGACGATGTGGGGGAAGGTGCGTCTGCTGCGTCGTGCGACAGCCATGACGGCTTTGGCAAGTTGATGCGCGAGAGAACGCGCGAGGAGGAGAAGGAATTATGCTGACGACACTCGTGATGGCAGCGATGCTCACCGCACCGGCGTTGCCACAGACGGACACAGTGGTACCGGTGCGGGAGGGTGCTGAGCTGATCGTCGAGCTCCTGCGCGGCGAGGTGGTGGTTCGCACATGGAACCGCAACGAGGTGCGCGTCGAGGCCGACCACGAAGAGGACGACTGGGTGGACATCGAGCATTCCGACCGGCTCGTGCAGATCGAGGTCGGGTCTCGGTACGGCCCGCCCGACGACATCGACATGGCGATTACCATTCCGACCTGGATGGACATCGCCATCGAGGGCGCCTTTGTCGAAGTCGACCTCGAGGGTGTGGGAGGAGAAGTGGCGGTGGAGACGGCGCACGGCGAGGTGCGGCTCGTCGGCGGACGCGACTTCATCAAGCTGTACTCGGTACAGGGTGAGGTGGAGTGCCGCAACGCCAGCGGCAGAATTCAGATCGGTTCGGTGAATGGCGGCGTCCAGTTGATCGATGCAACCGGTGACATTTCCGCCGAGACGGTGAACGGGGAGCTTGAAATGTCAGGGATCACGTCGACGACGGTCGATGCAACGGCCGTGAACGGCGAGATCTTCTATGAAGGAACGATCACTGATGGCGGACGCTATGTGTTCAACTCGCACAACGGTGACGTCACGGTTGCCGTCCCGGAAGGGACCAACGCGAGCGTTTGGGTCTCGACCTACAACGGCGACTTCGAGACGGATTTTCCGGTGACACTCAGGGAGACACGCGCGCAGGGCAAGCGACTCAACTTCACGTTGGGGAGCGGTGGCGCGCGGCTCGAGCTGAACACTTTCGGTGGGGATATTCATCTTCGACGACCGTAGCTCCAAGTGAGCTCGGATCGAGCTGGAGGGAACATGTTACGAGCATTTCCAGTAGTCGTGGCGGCCGCGGTGATCGGTGTGTCTGCCATGCAGTTCCGTGACGACACCGCGCAGCCAATTACCGGCTTCACGGTTGCCGATCAGTCGGCGGACTTCGAGTGGCAGGGTCGGCTCCGCGCGGGCCAGAGCATCGAGATCAAGGGCATCAACGGGCCCATCGAGGCGATGCGAGCTCGCGGTGGCGACGTATCAGTGAGTGCCGTCAAGCGTGCCGGCGAGAAGGGCGATCCGAACGACGTAACCTTCGAGGTGGTGGAGCATGACGCCGGCGTCACGATCTGCGCCATGTATCCGAGCAAGGACGGCCGACCCAACGAGTGCGCGCCGGAGGGAAGAGGCCGCATGAACGTGAAGGATAACGACACCAAGGTCTCGTTCACCGTGCAGGTGCCGGACGGGGTGAACCTCGTCGCCGGGACGGTCAACGGGGACGTCGAGGCCTCGGAGATCGGCGGTGATGTTCACGTGCATACCGTTAATGGCGACGTCGAGGCCTCGGCGTCGGGCCACGTGCGGGCCAGTACCGTGAACGGATCCATCGAGGCCTCGATGGGCCGCGCGGACTGGACCGGCGACCTGTCGCTGACGACCGTGAACGGCGGGATTTCGGTGTACCTGCCTGATGACGTTGGCGCGCGGGTTTCGGCGAGCACGGTGAATGGCGGAATGGAAACGGACTTCCCCCTGACGGTGCAAGGGCGGTTCGGGCCACGGCGTCTCGAGGGCGTCATCGGTGGAGGTGGTCGCGATCTCACGCTCAGCACCGTGAACGGGAGCATTCGACTCCATCGAGGCACCTAGTCCGGTCTCGACCCGATTGCGAACCGCCGGTTGGCCAAGCCAACCGGCGGTTCGCGTCTTGGGCCATCGATGCCCGGGCGAAACTTCCCGGCCTCTCGGGGTTATTCTCCATCCGCCATGAGATGTCTTTCCCACCAAACCCTACGATCGCCACCTCAGCGGCGAAGGCGCGCGCACGCCTGATGCGGCTGCCCGCGGTGGCTCTGCTGGCGCTCGGGCTCGTTGCCTGCGGGGAGCGCGGTGAGGCGCAAGCCGATGCCGAGCGTGTCCAGGAGATGACGCTGGAGCTGGTGCCTGAAGTCGAACGAGCGGTCGGGCTGCCCTTTAAGTCGCCGCCGGTCGTGGCGGTGCGGAGCAAAGACCAGGTCCGCACCTACATGGCGCGAATGCTGGACGACGAGCTTCCGCCTCGCCGGCTTCGAGGGGTGACGCTTGCCTATCAGCTGTTTGGAATGCTCCCTGACACGTTCGATCTTCGCGCCCTCTTGCTCTCACTCTACACCGAGCAGGTGATTGGTTTCTACGACCCGGATTCGGTGACGCTTTACGTGGTGGACGATGTGGACCCGGTGCTGCTCAAGATGACGCTGGCCCACGAGCTGGTGCACGCGCTGCAGGGTCAGTACATGGCGCTGGACACGATCCTCGAGCCCCGGAGGGAGAATGACCGGCGTGTGGCCGCTCAGGCCGTGTTGGAGGGTCAGGCAACGCTGGCGTCGCTCATTGCGCTCATGCCCGAACGCGATTTCGAAGCGATTCCCGACTTTTGGGAGACCTACCGGCAGGCCCTGAAGCAGCAGCACGCCACGATGCCGGTGTTCAACTCCGCACCGTCGATCGTTCAGGAAGGCATCGTGTTCCCGTACCTCGAGGGCGCCAATTTCGTGCGGTGGTTTCGCAAGGAGCATGCAGACACCTTGCCGTATGGGCGCCGCATGCCGCAGTCCACGGAGCACATCCTCCACCCGGACCGATACCGCGAAGGCGACGAACCGGTCTCACTGGAGCTCGCGAACCGTGGGTCCGTGGTGTATTCGGATGGTTTGGGGGAGTTCGAGATCCGCGTATTGCTGACCGACCTGACCGGGAGTGAGTCCACCGCTCGGGCTGGAGCGATCGCGTGGGCAGGAGACCGATATGCGGTGTATCCGGCGGCCGACGGCGAGTTTGCGCTCGTATGGTGGTCGGCGTGGGATCACGCTCGCGCGGCGGACCGGGTCGCCACCCTCCTCAGACGACTGTGGGGCTCCGACAGGAACAGCGCCAGGCGCGTGGTGATCGAGCGCGAGCCCGTGGGTGGACGACCCGGCGTGCGACTGGTCGACGCACCGGCAAGCTGGGACGGGTGGGAGGCAATGCCGAG
>JBDHAN010000034.1:0-19654 GCA_039588055.1 Gemmatimonadota bacterium
AACTCGACCGTCCCCTCGATGTCCACGAGTCCCAACGTCGGGTTGGCTGGGGTCTCGATCAGGACGGCAGAGACACGCTTGCCACGCACCCGCTCACGGACTTCGTTCTCAACCTCACTGATCGGGACGCCAGCTGGAAACCCCACCACGTCGATCCCGAACTCGGGGAGATAGTGCTTGATGAGATAATCCGTACCGCCGTATAATGGATCACTGTGCACCAACGCGTCGCCGGGTCGCAGGTAGGTGAGGAGCGCCGTCGCGATCGCGGCCATCCCGCTCTGGAATACCGCCGCGCCCTCGGCATCATCCCACAGACAGAGCCGGTCCTCGAGAATCTCCAGGTCCGGATTGTTGAGCCTGCTGTAGATGAGTCCCAGTTCCTCGGTCGGGCCTTTTTCGCGAAGTCCCAGCGCCAACTCGAAGAACGCCTTCCCGTCCTCGGCTGTCTTGAACACGAATGTCGACGTCTGGAAGATGGGGCACTTGAGCGCACCCTCCGAAAGCATGGGATCGTACCCGTAGCTCATCATCATGCTCTCGGGCTTGAGCTGCTTGTCGCCGATGCCGCGACCCTCGTATTTGGACATGGATTCCTCCCACCACCGTGCACTCATCGATCGCGTCCCGTGCGATCATTAGTTGAATATACCTGCCGAGTCGCGAATCCCATGTCGCTGTCCCTGTGAGACACGCTTCACAGACGACCCAATCGCGGAACCCGATGGCAACCGATTAGGTTGTGATTCCACCATGCTGAGGCGCGATTTCCTGCTGACCACCGCTGCCCTTTCTGCGGCATGCGCTGGAAGAGAGCGCGGGAGCCCGATCTCGGGGCCCCAGCGCGGCATTGCATTCGATGGCTACGACGCCCCCATGCCCACCGCGGATGATTTCCTGGCGATTCGCGCGCTCGGCGCGAGCCACCTTGCGCTGTTTCCCTTCGGCTACATGCGGAGCCACCGGGACCCAGAAGTGCTTCGCTTCAGTGCCGATAGCACCCACTGGGCGCTCACTGACGAGGGCCTGATGCGGATGGGACACCTCGCGCGGGGCGCCGGGCTTTCGATCATTCTAATGCCCACGCTCGTGGACTTCCTGGACGGGCACTGGAGGGGCGAGATCGCGATGGGCGACGAGCTCGACTGGTCCGACTGGTTCACCTCGTACGAGCAGTTTCTCATGCACTACGCCGGGCTCGGGGCACGGATGAACGCCGTGGGCTTGAGCGTCGGCACCGAACTCCGCAGCACCGCACATCGGGACGCGTCCTGGCGTCAGCTCATCGGGCGTGTGCGCGAGCGTTTCCACGGCTGGCTCACCTATGCAGCGAACTGGGACGACTTCGAGTCCCTAGCATGGTGGGATGCGCTCGATCTCGTTGGGGTCCAGGCATACTTCGAGCTAGGCGATCCGCCGCACGGCGATGATCGGGTGGGACAGCTAATGGCGGCGTGGGCACCTACTCGGGAACGACTGGCACGCCTGAGCTCGCGGCTCGGAATGCGCGTGCTCTTCACGGAAATCGGATACAAGTCTCACACGGGGGCGACGGCCCATCCGTGGCAATGGGATATCGCCGGAGTGCCGGACCCCGATCTTCAGCGGGCAGCTTACGAGGCCGCATTCCGCGTGTTCTGGCGAGAGCCCTGGTTCGCCGGCTTCTACTGGTGGAAGTGGCGACCCCAGGGCCATCACGACGAGGATTACGAGCGCGATTTCACACCGCAGGGGAAAGCCGCCGAGGATGTGATACGTCGCTATTATCTTTCCGTCGTGTAGTGGCGTAGCCGCACTGATACGACTCAAAAGGCCCGCAACGATGTCTCATGTGACCCTTGCCTGTCAGTTCTGCAGTACGATGAACAAAGTCGACCTTGACCGAGCCAATGACCGTCCCAAGTGCTCGGACTGTGGGAAACCGTTTCTGCTGGATCGACCCGTGAAGGTCGACGAGGAGCACTTCGACACCTCGGTGCTCAAGGCGGAGGTGCCGGTACTCGTGGATTTCTATGCCGACTGGTGCGGCCCGTGCCGCATGATGGCGCCGATTCTCGACGAGATCGCCGCCACGCACGTCGGGAAGTTGCTTGTCGCGAAGGTGGATACCGACCGATCGCCCGGCGTCAGCCAACGGTACGGCATTCGCTCGATCCCATTCTTCGGGCGCTTCGAACACGGCGAGATGGTGAAGACGGCCGTAGGCGCCGTGGGTCGGGAAGGATTGGTGGGGTTGGTGGGTGGCTAGTTGTCGGTCTTCAGTGTTCAGTCTTCAGTTCTCAGCGCTTCGAATCCAACGCAAATGACAGAGGTCCATCGCAAAGACAGCCGGAGTGCGACGGACTGTAAGCTGTAGACTGAAAACTGACAACTGAACGTTCACAACCCCCGTTCAATCACTCCCTCCATCGCTTCGGCAAACCGATCGACCTCCTCCAACGTCGTGTAGACGTTGGGGGTGACTCGTATGCCGGTGCACGCCGGGTGGCCGATGGGTGTGACGATGATCCGGTACTTGGACCACAGGTGGCTCGTGAGAGCTCCCGGTTCGACACCCTCGAGCCCCACGTTGGCCAGCCCGCACGACATCGCTGGATCATAGCTCGTGTAGAGCTTGACCCCCGGCTGACCGTCCAACCGTTTCATCCACCGATCGCGGAGATAGCGGAGCCGAGCAGCCTTGCGCTCCGATCCGATTCCCTGGTGAAACGTGAGCGCCTCGGCGATGGCGTTGTGATTGGCTGCCGGGTGTGTCCCGATCTCTTCGAACTTTCGAATGTTGCCGTTCATCGACTCTGGGGCGGCCATGAGCGGCCACACCTTCTCGATATTCTCACGCCTGCAGTAGAGGAAGCCGGTACCATGCGGCGCGAGCAACCATTTGTGAAGTGACGTGCCGTAGTAGTCACACTCGAGCTCATCGCACGTAAATGGAAAGTGCGCGAACGCGTGGGCCCCGTCGACGATCGTGGCAATGCCGCGCGCACGAGCCAGTCGACAGATCTCGCGGACCGGGAAGATCTGACCCGACAGGTTCGTAATGTGGCAGAAGTGGATCACCTTCGTCCGCGGCGTGATCCCCTCCTCGAACATGTCGACGAGATACTGCATGCTGGGCGGAGGCGTCGGGAACTGCACCATCTTCACCTCGATACCCTCACGCCGTCGGCGTTGATCCCACGTCGTGTTCATCCGAGGATAGTCTTGCGTCGTCGTCAGGATCTGATCGCCCGGCTGCAACGCGAGTCCGAGCTGCACGATCTCGAGCGCCTCGCTGGCGTTTCGCGTGATGGCCATCTCTTCGACATCGCAGCCGAACGCCCGGGCGAGTCGCTGACGAACACCCTCGACCTGCGGCTCGAGCACGCGCCACATCGTGTGGACCGGTGCGTGGTTGGAGAATTCGAGATATCGACGCATGGCATCCTGCACGATGCGCGGACTCGGACACACGCCGCCGTTGTTCAGGTTGACCATGCTACGATCGACCGTGAACGCCTGCTGGATCTGCGCCCAAAAATCTTCGTCGGACGCAACGGCCTCAGGACGGTCGCCATCGACCGACGGGGACGCCGAGAAGATCTGCTCGAGACCGTCATTCTTGAGCGCGGGGAGTGAAATGGTCGCGGTGCCAAACATCGATCGAACAAAATCGCGCCTCAGCACGAGAAGCTCCTTGCGAGCGTCAAAAGGCGTGGATCAGGTGAGAGTGGTGGCTGGGAGTGGGAGTGTCAATAGAGGGATAAGGGATAAGGGGTAAGGCATAAGACGTTACACGTGCATCCCCCCTACCCCTTACCCCTTATCCCTTTCCTCACGTTCCCTCCCGCGTCGGAACAGCAAGACCGAGCCGACGAGCGCGATCGTGGCGAAGGTGAACCATTGCAGGGCATACGACAGGTGCGGCCCGTTATCGAGCTCGGGGGAAGCGACGAGCTGCATTGACGTGGGCATGCTTTCGGGCTCTTCCGTTCGGCGCAACAACAGCGGGAACAGTCGGTAGGGCAATCGAGCGGCCAGGGGCTCCGGATCTCCGGTCAACGCATACACCGGCCAAGTCTCCGCTGGTGGCACCGCACCTCGCCTGACGGTCGGGATGAGCAGCACTCCCTGCGCTTCCGACGCGATTGGCTCACGGTACAAGGCTAGATCGGCTTGGCGCCCATCAGGGGAGGGAATCCACCCGCGCTCGACCAAAACGGCGGTGGAGTCATCCAGCAGAAGCGGCGTAACGACATGAACTCCGGGGACACCCCGATGTGCCCTGGCCATCAGGACGACCTCGTGATGAAAGTCGTAGCGCCCGACGGCGCGCGCGCGACGAAAGTGCAGAGAGTCCAACGCCGACTGGGCGGACTGCAGCGCGGTGAGATCGAGCACCTGCGCCGCAAGCCCCGCTCCAATGTTTGCATTGCGCGCTTTGCGCTGTTCGAGACGATCGAGCTGCCAGATCCCGAGACGCACGCAGACCACTGCCGCGAGCGCTCCGATCACAATGATGAGGTAGCGCTTCACCCTTCCTTCGCGCGCCCAACGATCAGATCGGGCGCCATCCCCAGGAACAGGCCCGTCTCCACGACCCCCGGGCGGTCTCGAAGGAGACGATCGACGTGCGCGGCATCCTCCAGTCCATCGGGAAAGCGGCAGTCAATGATGTAGTGCCCGCTGTCTGTCACGTACGGCTCACCGGCATGGTCCACACGGAGCACTGGCTCCGCACCTAACGCCTGAGCGGTCTCGAGGTGCGTTCTCCAGCCAAAAGGGATGACTTCAAGGGGTACGGGAGAGCGACGCCCAAGCACGTCGACGAGTTTCGTCTCGTCGACCACGATCACATAGTGACGAGTCGCTGCCGCCACCACCTTCTCCCACAGGAGCGCCCCCCCACCTCCCTTGATCAGGTCGCCCGACGGGTCAACTTCGTCCGCGCCATCGACGGTGAGATCAACCACCGGATGGTCATTGAGGGTCGTGAGGGGGATCGCAAGCTCATCGGCGAGGTCCCGAGTGCGCGCCGACGTCGGAATCCCGACGACGTCGCGCAACTCCCCTCGCTGGAGCCGGCGGGCAATCGCTCGGACGGCAAAGGCGGCGGTCGATCCTGTCCCGAGCCCGAGTACCATCCCGGAATCGATCCGCTGAACCGCCTCTTCGGCCGCCCGCTGCTTGTGTTCGTCAGTCACTTCACATCAACTCGAGGAGCTCTGCCGGATCGGCGATCCGAATCACGGGCCGACCTCTCGATTCGAGCGCCTGGAAATCACCGAGCGCCTGAGCTTCGAGCAGATCACCGAATGAGAAATCAGTTCCCGGGACGAGCACATCCCGCTTGGTCGGCTCGAGGATTTGCACGAAGTGACCCTGCGGCGGCCCGCCCTTGTGGAGTTGTCCAGTCGAGTGGAGGTAGCGCGGACCGTAGCCGGCCGTGACGACACCATCGACCCGGTCGCGCAGACCCGCCTGTAGCTCAGCGAGCGCCTCATCATTGCTCTCGTTCGGCGCCATAAACGCCTGCACGCATACGTAGTCCCTGGGTTGCACTCCATCGAGAAACGTCGTGGCATCCGACCGCCTGAGCTTTGTCGCCGGGGGTGGGGTGACATCGCCAGCAAGCACTCGTGTGGTGTTGGCTTTGCTCTCTGCCACGTTCGGCTGGTCAAAGGGGTTGATCCCGAGCACCGCACCGGCAATCGCCGTGGCGAACTCCCAGCGGAAGAACTCGGCACCCAGGTCCAATGGACCGGACAGCATGTGGGTGGTCACTGGCAATCCTGCCCCTCCCGCCCAGGTGGTGCGGTGCTCGATCGGCGCTGAAGGGTCGCCCTCCATCCACATCCCGGTGTACGCACGATCCGCGGTGAATGGTGGCGTGAAGTCCGGCGACTCGTTCACGACCGGGAGGATGCCCTTCCCCGACTTGCCAGTACTCTCAGCGACGAGTTGCTCCACCCAGAGACCAAAGGCCCCCATCCGTGGAGACAGCAGAATCGTGTGCTTATCGCGGCCCGCGAGCGCCGCTTCAGCCATGTGGAGACCCAGCATCACGCCGGGGTTGTCTTCGATCGGTTCGTCGGGTGCGCACCGTCGCCCCATGGCCGCCGCGCGGTCCAAAAGTTTCGTGACGTCGACCCCCATGAGCGCGGCAGGCACGAGCCCAAACAGGGAGAGCGCCGAGAACCGTCCCCCAATGTCCGGCGGGTTCCGAAACACGCGACGAAAGCCCCGGGACTCACCCAGTTCCTCCAACGGCGTCTCCGGATCGGTAATCGCAACGAACTGCCGGCCGAGCCCCCCGCTCTGCTCCCAGAAATAGCGGAAAAAGCTCATGGTCTCCAAGGTCGTCCCGGACTTACTCGCCACGATGAACAGGGAGGTGGCCAGGTCGCCGCCTTGCGTGATCGCTAGAATGGCCGCTGGATCGGTCGAGTCGAGCATGCACAAGAGTGGCGCGTCAGCCTGCCGGCCGAACGCGCGCCACAGGACCTCCGGAGCGAGGCTCGATCCTCCCATTCCCAACAAGACGACCCGGTCGAACTCGCCACGCGCGTCCTTGGCGAAAGCATGGAGATCGTCGACGTACGCCTCCATCGTCGACGCCACATCCAACCAGCCCAGGCGGTCGGCGACTTCCGGCGTCGTGGGGTCGTCCACCCAAACAGTCGGATCCCGATCCCAGATACGCTCGACCGAACGTGCCGCGCGCAGTGCCTCCAGTCGTCTACGGACGGCGTCACCAAGCGGATTCGTGAACGTCATCGGGCGATCATGCGATGGACACGCTCCACCACGTGGTCGACAGTGAACCCGAAGTGCTCGAAGAGCTGCGCCGCTGGCGCCGACTTGCCGAACTGTTCCATGCCAAGCACGTCCCCGTGGTCCCCGACCCACTGCCGCCAGGGCATAGGGTGCGCAGCCTCGACGGCGAGCCGGAACCGGACTGTCGGCGGTATCACGTCGCTCCGGTATTCCTCGGACTGACCCGCAAACAGTTCCATGCTGGGTACACTGACCACGCGCGTGGAAACTCCCGAGGCCTCGAGCCGCCGCCGGGCTTCCAAGACCAGCTGGAGTTCCGACCCACTGGCCATCAGGAGCACCCTCGGCGCCGCACCGTCAGCATCGGCAACCACGTACGCCCCGCGAGAGAGCCTGACGGCCGGTGCCAACGCGCTCCGATCGAGCGTCGGGACCTTCTGCCGACTCAACACGAGAGCAACCGGCCCCTCGTTGCGGGTCAGGGCCACGCGCCATGCTTCCGCTGTTTCTGCCGGATCGGCGGGACGGATCACCACGAGATTGGGAATCGCCCGAAGTGTCGCGAGCATCTCCACCGGCTGGTGCGTCGGGCCGTCCTCGCCGAGGCCGATGGAATCGTGCGTGAACACGTAGATCACGTGGAGGCCCATCATGGCCGCGAGGCGGATGGACGGTCGCATGTAATCGGAGAACACGAGAAACGTGCCGCCGTAGGGAATGATCCCACCGTGGAGCGCCATCCCGTTCATGACGGCCGCCATTCCGTGCTCGCGGATGCCAAAGTACATGTTGCGCCCGCCGAGTGTTCCGGGCCCCAGGTCGTCCGCCCCCTGAATCAGGGTGTTGTTCGAACCAGCGAGGTCAGCCGACCCCCCGAGCAGCTCCGGAACTGACGCCGCAATGGCATTGAGCACTGTCCCGGATGCCTTGCGAGTGGCCATGTCACCGTCATCGGTCGAGAACACCGGCACGGCATGCTCCCAGCTCGCGGGCAACTCGCCACGTAGACGGCGGCGTAACTCCGCGGCCAACTCGGGAAACGCCGCGTCGTACGTCGCGGCAGCCCGGTTCCACTCGTCTTCCAGCTGCCGACCCCGGTCGACGCAGGTTCGCCACTGTGCCAGTGCTTCGCTGGGCACGGCAAAGGGCTCCGATTCCGGCCACCTGAGGTTCTGCTTCGTGAGCCGAATCTCGTCCTCACCGAGTGGGGAACCATGGGACGACGCCGTGTCCTGCTTGTTCGGGCTCCCAAAGCCGATGTGCGTGCGGACGCGAATGAGTGACGGGCGGCTCAGCTCCGCCTTCGCATCAGAGATCGCGCGGTCGACAGCCGCGATGTCGTTGCCGTCACCGACCTCGATCACATGCCAGCCGTATCCACGAAACCTCGCCGTCGCATCGTCGCTGTAGGTGAGGTCGGTCGAGCCGTCAATCGTGATCCGATTGTCGTCGTAGAACGCGATCAAGTTTCCCAGGCGCAAATGCCCCGCAAGCGACGCGGCTTCGTGAGACACGCCTTCCATCAGATCCCCGTCACTCGCCAAGACATAGACCCGGTGGCTTACGATCTCATGCTCGGGTCTGTTGAAGTGCGCGCCCAAGTGCGCCGCTGCGAGCGCCATGCCGACCGCATTTCCAAAACCCTGCCCGAGGGGACCCGTCGTCGTCTCCACACCGGGCGTGTGCCGAAACTCCGGATGCCCTGGCGTCCCGCTCCCCAGTTGACGAAACGCCCGGATGTCTTCGAGCTCGACGTTGTACCCTGAGAGGTAGAGCACGCTGTAGAGGAGCATCGACGCGTGGCCGCATGACAGAACGAACCGATCCCGACCGTCCCACCCGGGGTTCGCCGGGTTGTGACGCAGGTGTCGCGTCCACAACACATAGGCGAGCGGGGCCTGCCCCATCGGCGCACCAGGATGTCCGCTGTTGGCGCGCTGGACGGCATCGATCGCGAGGGTACGCACCGCATCGATGCACAGCCGATCCAAGGCTGCGTCGTGCACCAGACCGGCGTCGTTCATCGCGAAGCTCCCCCTGGAAATCCAATCAAACGCCTGCAAAGATAGCACCATGCGTGGCGACCCGCAGAC
Organism: Gemmatimonadota bacterium; assembly: GCA_039588055.1. Lineage (GTDB taxonomy): Bacteria > Gemmatimonadota > Gemmatimonadetes > Gemmatimonadales > GWC2-71-9 > JAOTVV01. The sequence goes on from JBDHAN010000034.1 coordinate 8,850, forward strand.
CAACGTTTGGGAGTTGGTGAGCGCGCCCAATTCACGATCACTTCATCGTCTCTTTAGTCCGCATGACCTATTCTGGCAGTGCCTTCGAGAGGAGCCCGTGTCCAAAACGTGGGGCAGTGGAGGTGGTCCTCTCGGGACTCATGGCAGCAGCTACCCCGCAGCGGATGGGATACTGTGAGGGCCGTGAGTCGCGAACCCGCAGCCTTGTGCGAGGGTGGATACGGGTAGGGCGTACAGAGACTACGGGATAATCGCGGACCTACGTTCGCGCGGCGGCCTCTACCTCCGATCGATTCGGAGATGAGGCCGCTCTTCTTGCATGGCCATCAGCTGTCGGCCACCAGATTTGGCCAAATCGGTCGAACGCGACCGCCGTCTCTCTTGGCCCCCACCCGCTTCTCGTCTTCCTTCACACAATCCTCTCACCTGCCGCCAGCTGGCCCCCCAGTGTTACTGTTCACGTCAGAAAACTGCGCTAAACCATTCTTCTGACCGACCCCATGACCAATCCATTCAAAGCCAAAGCGACGATCGAGCTGACGGACGGGCCCGCCACATTGTATCGCCTGGACGGACTCGCCAGAACCATCGACGCCGACCTCGATCGCCTGCCCTTTTCGATTCGCATCCTCCTCGAGAACGTGCTCCGTCATGCCGGGAACGGCGTTGTGACGGAGGAGCACGTGCGCGCGGTGGCAGGATGGGGTCCACAGCCGGACCGTAGCATCGAGGTGCCGTTCATGCCCGGCCGGGTGGTCCTCCAGGACTTCACCGGTGTGCCGGCAGTCGTGGATCTCGCGGCAATGCGCGATGCGATTGCGGCTCTGGGCGGGGATCCAGATCGCATCAACCCGCTGGTGCCGACGGATCTCGTGATCGACCATTCGGTGCAAGTCGATTTCTTCGGCTCCACGATGGCCTTCCGACTCAACGTCGAACGAGAGATGGAGCGCAACGGCGAGCGGTACCAGCTGTTGCGCTGGGCGCAACAAGCTTTCCGCGGATTCCGCGTTGTGCCGCCTGGAACCGGCATCGTCCACCAGGTGAACCTGGAGTACCTGGCGAGTGTCGTTCGCTGCGAGGAACCGGATCGGGTGCTGTTCCCCGACACGCTGGTCGGGACGGATTCCCACACGACCATGATCAACGGCCTGGGGGTCGTCGGCTGGGGCGTAGGAGGCATTGAAGCCGAGGCGGTCATGCTCGGCCAGCCCTACTTCATGCAGCTTCCGGAGGTCGTCGGCATGAGGCTCACCGGCCGACTGCCAGAAGGCTCGACTGCAACGGATCTGGTCCTGACCGCCACTCAAATGCTGCGTGAGTTCGGTGTTGTGGGACGATTCGTGGAATACTTTGGGCCTGGACTCTCGGCACTCGGCCTCGCCGATCGCGCCACACTCGCGAACATGTCCCCGGAGTACGGCGCCACCATTGGCTTCTTTCCCGTCGATCAGGAGACCCTCACATACCTCGAGCGCACCGGCAGGCCCAGGACACTCGTCGAGCGCGTGGAGCAATACTGCAAGGAACAGGGTCTCTTTCACACCCCGGAGACGCCCGATCCGGAGTATTCAGGTGTCGTTGAGCTGGATCTGGGAGCCGTCGAGCCATCAGTTGCGGGTCCGAGACGGCCACAGGACCGCGTCACGCTCGGCGAGCTCAAGCAATCGTTCGGCAATGCGCTGCCCGACCTCATCCCGACAGACGTGGGTCGCGCAACCGATCCGATCACGGTGAGCGACCTTCGGCTCAATGGGGATCGCTTCGAGCTGCGCGACGGATCCATCGTTATCGCGGCGATCACGAGCTGCACCAACACGTCCAACCCGTCCGTGATGATCGGTGCCGGACTCGTTGCCCGGAAGGCCGTGGCGAAGGGCCTCGGAACCAAGCCGTGGGTCAAGACGAGCCTCGCGCCGGGCTCCAAGGTCGTCACCGACTATCTCCGTGAGGCCGGAGTCCTGAGCGATCTCGAGTCGCTCGGCTTTTACGTGGTGGGATACGGCTGCACCACCTGCATCGGCAACAGCGGCCCCCTCGCGGAACCCATCGCGAACGCGATCACCGATCGTGGGCTCGTCTGCGCCGCGATCCTGTCAGGAAACCGGAACTTCGAGGCACGGATCCATCCGCTGGTCCGCGCCTCGTACCTAGGATCGCCCATGCTGGTCGTCGCCTATGCCCTTGCCGGTCGAGTGGATATCGATATCGCGACGGAGCCGATCGGTGTCGGGAGCGACGGGCAGCCCGTCTATCTGAAGGACATCTGGCCAACGCCGGAGGAGATCAAGGCCGAGGTCGCTCGCTCGCTCAAGCCCGAGATGTTCGAGCGGGAGTACGCAAGCGTCTTCGATGGCGACGAGGCGTGGCAGCAGCTCCCGGTACCGGAGGCCGCGGGTGGCCGCTTTGCCTGGGATGACGCGTCCACGTACATCGCCAACCCGCCGTTCTTCACCGACATGGAGATGGAGCCTGCGCCTGTCGACAACATCGAGCGGGCCCGCGTCTTGGCATGGCTGGGCGATTCGGTCACAACCGACCATATCTCGCCGGCGGGGGCGATTCCCAAGTCGAGCCCGGCCGCACGCTGGCTGACCGACCGCGGCGTCCAACCCGTCGATTTCAACACGTTCGGATCCCGGCGCGGGAACCACGACATCATGATGCGCGGCACCTTCGGCAACATCCGCATCAAGAACAAGCTCGTCGAAGGTAAGGAAGGGAACTGGACGACACATCTGCCGTCCGACACGATCACGAGCATGTACGACGCGGCAATGCAGTATCGAAAAGAGAACATCCCGCTGATCGTGCTGGGCGGAAAGGAGTACGGGTCTGGGAGCTCCCGCGATTGGGCCGCGAAGGGCACGAGGCTCCTTGGGGTGCGCGCAGTGCTTGCCGTGAGTTACGAGCGCATCCATCGCAGCAATCTCATCGGGATGGGCGTGTTGCCCCTACAGTTCAAGGACGGGGAGTCCGCGGCATCTCTGGGACTCACGGGCCTGGAGCACTTCACGATCACCGGCATCGCCGGTGAGGACGTGACGCCTGGAGGCACCGCTCATGTCGAAGCGGAGTGGGAAGACGGCTCGAGTGTAGCGTTTGGTGTGGGTATTCGACTGGATACGGGCGTCGAGGTCGAGTACTACCGGCACGGAGGCATTCTGCAATACGTACTGCGTGATCTGGCGCAGCGGGCTTAGGACGCGGGTCGTTCTCTCGCCCCTCGCGGTCAGTCTCCGCCGAGAAACCCCTCGATCTCGCCGATCCGCCTGCGGGTGTCCTCGTAGCCGAGCTCCATCAGCCGCCCCGTGTATTCTGGTTGGAACATGAGGTAGCTCAGGAAGTCGGACGATCGGGTCCGCTCACCGCCCATCGACGAGACGGCCAGTTGCACCATCTTCGGTAGCGAAACCTTCAGTTCCCCGACAAGGCTCCCCAGATCCCGGGATGGTCTGAGCAGCAGCAGGTCGATGGGCCGCATTCCTTGAGCCGCTGCACTGTCAGCCGGGAGGGCTCGCAGCAGCGCGTTGATGCGCTCGAGACGCTCCGCATCTGCGTCGAGGGAGTCGAGGAACACCGAGTGCAGCAGAATGCCGAAGACCTCAGCCGCCACCGGGTATCGCAGGTGTGTCGGGCTGGTCTCACAACTCCCTTCACGCGTTCGCATCGCAATCCCCACGATGCGTCGCGCACCGAGATGGATGGCTGGGGCAAGCGGCGCCGTTTGGCGCACGCTGCCGTCTCCGTAGAAGGCGTTCCCAATCCTGATGGCCGGAAACACGAGTGGGATCGAGGCAGACGCCATGAGGTGCTCGATGGTGATCTTCGTTCGAGCCGCGACCCGCATCTGCCGTTCCCACACCGGGACGTCGGGCTCGCCGTGCATGAAGGTGACGGTCTGGCCCGAGTCGTAGCACGTTGCACTCAACGCCACTGCCCGGAGGCGCTTCTCATCGATGTTGCGCTGAATTCCCGCGACGTCCATGCAGGCAGCAAGGAAGCCCCGGAGCGGATTCATATCCATCAGCCCTTCGAAGGACGGCTGCGGGGGACCGCGCCGCAGGACCATATTGACGATCCATCGCAGCACCGCCCTGCCGAGATTGAGCGGCCGCACCGCATAGACCCGGCTCGGCGTGAGTCGGCTCCACTCGTTGCGCAGTCCTTCGACCGCCTTGCCAAACGGGCCGCGGTGAGCGGCTAAGTAAACGGTGTTGAGCGCTCCGGCCGATACGCCGGTGAGAATCGGGATGCGGAGGTTCGGTGCGTGCTCGGCAATGGCACTGAGCACGCCGGCCTGATAGGCCGCCCGAGCGCCACCACCCGAAAGCACCAGTGCCAGATCATCACCGTTCGACACATCCGAAAGCTGACGGCGCATCCCACCCTGCGCCAGTCGTGGTCTCCGGCGTAAGTCTCATACTATCTTGCAGCGCAATGCCATATACCGTACCCGACGACGAGCTCGAAATCCGCGCCACGCGCTCGGGAGGGCCGGGCGGCCAGCACGTCAACACCGCGGCGACACGAGTCGAAGTGCGCTGGAACGTGATGGAGAGCCCGAGTCTTTCGGAGACCCAGCGTGACAGGCTGTGCGAACGACTGGCACGCCGACTCGATAGCCGCGGCCGCATCCGCGTGGTCGCGGCTCGTCGGCGAAGCCAGCTCCAGAACAAAGAGGCGGCGATCGAACGCCTCAATACGATCGTGGCCGACGCCCTGAAGCGGCGCAGACCACGGAAGAAGACCAAGCCGTCGAAGGCCGCGCGCGAAAAGCGCCTCACCGACAAGCGCCGCCGCAGCGAGGCCAAGCAGCGGCGACGGCCTGTAGACCAGGACGGCTGACGATCTACTGCAGGTGCTGCACCTCGTCGATCAGCTTCTTGAACGAGTCTTTGGCATCACCGAACAGCATCGACGTCTTCTCGTGGTAGAACAACTCGTTGCCGACGCCGGCGAATCCTGGTCGCATGCTCCGCTTCATCACGATCGTGTGGTCCGACTTGTCCACGTCGAGGATCGGCATGCCGTAGAGCGGGCTCGTCGTGTCATGGCGCGCGGCCGGGTTCACGACGTCGTTCGCCCCGATGACCACCGAGACATCGGTCCGATCGAACTCCGGGTTGATATGGTCCATGTCGTACAGCTGATCGTACGGAACATCGGCCTCGGCCAGCAGCACGTTCATGTGTCCTGGCATGCGACCGGCAACCGGATGGATGGCGTATTTCACCTGCACGCCCCTCTCCTGTAGCATGTCGGCAAGCTCTCGCACCTCGTGCTGGGCCTGCGCCACAGCCAAACCGTACCCCGGGGCGAACACAACCTGGCGCGCATACGCGAGCATCGTGGCCGCATCTTCGTGCGTCAGCGAGCGGACCGCCTTGTCGCCAGTGGCCCCGCCGGGTCCAATCTGTTGCACCTCGGAACCAAACGCACTGAACAGCACGTTGGCCAGCGAGCGGTTCATCGCGCGGCACATGATGTTCGTGAGGATCAGGCCCGAGGCACCGACCAACGCACCGCTGATAATGAGCCCTTCGTTGTTGATCACGAAACCGGTCATCGCGGCGGCGATTCCGGAGTACGAGTTGAGAAGCGAGATCACCACCGGCATGTCGGCTCCCCCGATCGGGATCACGGAGAGAATCCCGAGGAGGAACGCGCCGACGACCAAGACGACGAAGAACGTCGTATTGTCCGGGGCCGCCACCAGCCACACGATCAGTCCGAGCGTGCCGGCGAGGATGATCGCATTGAGCGTCTTTTGCAGCGGATAGGTCACTGCACGGCCGGTCACCAGCTCGCGGAGTTTCCCGAACGCCACGAGACTGCCGGAAAACGTCAGCGAGCCGACCACCACCGACAACATGATGGCGACCGAGAAGTTCAGCGGAATGACTCCGCCTTCGAGAGATATGTACTTGGCGAACTCCGCGCTGGCGACGACCGCCGACGCGCCGCCTCCAAACCCATTGAGCAACGCCACCATCTCGGGCATCGCCGTCATCTTCACCATGCGGGCAAAGGTGCCGCCGATGAGCGAGCCGATGACCATCCCGAGCACGACCATCTGCCACGTGAGGATATTCTGGAACAGGAGCGTGACGACGATGGCGATCAGCATGCCGAGCGACGCCAACCAGTTGCCCGACCGAGCCGTTGCTGGGGAGCTCAGCCGCTTGAGGCCGAAGATGAACAGAGCGGCCGAAAGCAGATAGAATAGCTTGACGAGCGCGCCGATCATTTCTGCTCCTCAGGTTTGCGCTTGAACATCCGCAGCATCCGGTCGGTCACCATGAATCCGCCGACCACGTTGATCATCGCGAAGATGACTGCAACGAGCCCGAGAATTGAGGTCACGCGCGTATCGCCGTGACCGGCGACAATCAAGGCGCCAATGATGGTGATGCCGGAAATAGCGTTTGAACCCGACATCAGCGGCGTATGTAGTGTTGGTGGCACCTTCGTGATGACCTCGAAGCCGACGAACATCGCCAGCACGAAGATCACGAAGAGTACGACGAGTTCCTCGAGCATATTCCTCAGCCCTCCATGGCCTTCTGCGTCGCCTCGTGAGCGACGCGGCCCTCGTGCGTGATACACGTGCCTTTGACGATTTCGTCTTCGAAATCGAGATTGAGCTTGCCTTCCTTGTCGATCAGCAGACTCAGAAACGCGTGCATGTTCTTGGCATACATCTGACTCGCGTGGACCGGCATCCCACCCGGCAGGTTGACCGGGCCCATCAACGTCACGCCGTGACGCTCGACGGTCTCACCGGGCTCGGTGAGCTTGCAGTTACCACCCATTTCCGCGGCGAGATCGACGATCACGCTGCCCCGCCGCATGTCCTTGAGCATTCCCTCGGTGATCAACTCGGGGGCTGCCTTCCCGGGAATAAGCGCTGTGGTGATGACGACATCCGCCGTCTTGAGGCGCTCGTGAATGAATGCGAGCTCGCGATCATGCTGGTCCTTGGACAGTTCCTTCGCATATCCACCTTCCCCTTCGGCCTGGAGCTCGCCGGCGTCCGGGGAGACGAATCTGGCGCCCAGGCTCTCGACCTGCTCCTTGACCGCCGGGCGCACGTCGAATGCCTCGACGACCGCACCCAGGCGACGCGCCGTCGCAATGGCCTGCAAGCCAGCAACTCCAGCACCCAGAATGAACGTCTTGGCGGGCGCGACCGTCCCGGCGGCGGTGATCAGCATCGGGAAGAACTTGCCGTGGCGTGCGGCCGCCATGAGAACTGCACGGTACCCCGCGATCGTGCTCATCGAAGACAGCACGTCCATCGTCTGCGCACGCGTAATCCGTGGCAGCTGGTCCAGACTGAAGCTGGTGATCTTGCGGGCCGCCAGCTCCCTCACCAAGCCGTGGTTCATCATGGGATAGAGCATTCCCACGACCACGGCCCCTTCGCGGAGGAGGCCCACTTCGTTGCGGCCTTCGGTCATGGGACGCTGCACGCGGAGCACGATGTCTGCTTCACGCCACACGCCATCCGCGTCGGCAACGACCTTGGCGCCCGCGGACTCATAATCGGTGTCGGAGTGTGACGCGCCGAGACCCGCATCCTGCTCGACACGCACCTCCACCGCCTGCTTCACGAGTCGCTTCACGATATCAGGCGTGAGCGCCACACGGCTCTCACCGGCCTGCGATTCTTTGGGGACAGAGACAATCACGTGTTGATCTCCTCGATCTCCTGCCCGGTCACGACAAAGAGAAAAAAGAAAAGGGGGAGCCGAACGCGGGGCCGGCCGCGAACGCACACCGCTGTCCCTCCATGATCCCACTGGAGGGAAGTCGGTCGCCTACGTTCGTCGTGCCACGCCCCACCGTCCCACTCCCCGAGCAAAAGGCTGCTAATTGCGCGAGAAATCTATCAGTGCCTGCAGCAGAAATGGAACCCTCGTTCCGAACACATCCGCCTCGGAAACCGTAATGACTCTTGGCCGCGGTCCGGGACTGCCTCGCGGACCGTCTGGCCCGTCGGATCCGTCCGCCCCGTCGGCACCCGCCTGTCCATCGGGGCAGCTCCGGCCGGCCCGCTCAATCCCCTCACCTCCGGCGCCACCGGGCCCGCCGTCACCTCCCGCACCACCCGAACCGCCGAGACCGCCCGGGCTCCGCCCCTCCACCAACCCGGCCAGGAAGGGCTCGTCCGTCGGCGCGAGCACAGTGATTGGCCCCCCGGTTCCTCCGGGACCACCCGGACCGCCGTTTCCGCCGGCGCCACCGGCACCCCCCGGTCCGCCGGGACACCCATCGGTTCCCGTGGCACCCTGGGCGCCGTCTTCCCCACCCGCACCACGTCCTCCGCCGCCCCCAACCGACTCCACAACGAACCAGTCCGACGGCGGAACGGCATCAGCATCCTGCAGCACGTATTGCGGCGGTGCGTCTCCGACCTCGATCCCCATCACCAGCAGTCGCTCATAGTACGGCGACTGCAGCACATTCAGTCTGACGAGAACGTCCGGACCCGGGAAACCCGGTCGACCACGCGCCCCGGTGCGTCCCACGAAGCGAAACGCATGCCGCAGACAGGAGTAATCCGGGGCAACGACGGCGGACGCCGTCAGGCCGGGGCGCGCCGCCAGCTCCGCCTGAAGCCGAAACCCATCCGTCACCGACAGCAGCGGATCGGAGTACGTGCTCCAATCACCGTCACCCTGCGGCTCGGCCTCCGCACTTGTCCGGCGCAGAAACACGACATGAAGTGCTGGCGGCCGGTCTTCGTCGTAGCTCCGGGCAAACGGGATGACGCTGCCGTCATCCAGCTCGGCCTCGTAGTCCACCACGATCGTCTGCCCCGGGCACGCCCATGCCTCGCGTGGCTGCAAGCGGATGTCGACGATCCGAGCAACGAGCCCCGGGTCCGGCGCGAAATCCGGTGGTGGCCCGGATGAACATGCCGCGAGCAGGACGAGCGGAAGCCCAGTGATGCGCCTCATGTCAACCGCCTCTCGTGTGCATCTCTCGGTGGGGGTCCTGGCGCAGCCCCGGTACTGCGAACAGCGGGCCACGCCCAATCTGCGCGAGGCGCTCCTCCGCGCCGCGATCAGCACGCCGTTCCCACGCCTCACGAATGGCCGTCGCAATCTCCGCATCGGACGCGCCGCCGCGGCACAGGCCCTTGAGATCGATGCCGGCATCGGCGTAGAGGCAGAGATACCACATTCCGTCGGCCGTCAGCCGGCTCCGACCGCAGGAGCTACAGAAGGGCTGCGTTGTCGACGAGATGATGCCGAACACGGTGCCATCCGGCAGCGCAAAGCGATCGGCCGGTGCACCCGCGCGGTCCGTGGAGTCAGCGGGAACGATCTGGCCGTACGTCCCCTGGAGAGCTTCAAGGATCGCCTGTCGGCCCACCACGTCGTCATGCGACCAGCGCGTGGCGCCACCGACGTCCATGTACTCGATGAACCGTACCTCCACGTTCGTGTCGCGACCGAAATCGATGAGCGCCACGAGTTCGTCATCGTTGAATCCGCGGACCACAACGGTATTCACCTTAGTGCCCGTGAAGCCGACCGCCCGAGCTGCCTCGATGCCCTCGAGCACGTCGTCGAGCCGGCCGCGTCGCGCAAAGCGGCGGAAGCGATCGGCGTCCAGGGTATCCAGACTCACCGTGACGCGGTCGAGCCCTGCCTCTCGCAGAGCCGCCGCGTGGTTGGCCAGCAGGATTCCGTTGGTGGTAATCGCGAGGTCGGTCAGGCGGGGATTGGATCGCAGCATGGCAATCAGGCGAGGCAGATCCTGGCGCAGGAGCGGCTCACCGCCCGTGATGCGCACGCGGCGCACGCCCAATTGGCTGAAGACGGCTACCAGCCGCGACACCTCCTCGTAGTCGAGAATCGACGACCGCGGCAGCCACACGTAGTCCTCTTCCGGCATGCAATAGGAGCATCGGAGGTTGCAGCGATCGGTCACGGAGACGCGGAGGCTGTCCAGGCCACGACCGAGTTGGTCGAGCAGGGCTGGCGGGGTGCTGTCACTGAGTGCCATATAGCCGTGGAGTGTAGCGAGACTGGCCGGCTGCAGCCAGGTCCCCAGCGTGCTGGGCGACTACGGCAGCCCGCGCTTCGTACTTCGACATGTCTCGGGAGCGCCAATGGTGAGAACTGTGCGTACGAGAGCCGTGGGTCGATCTGACATTCGAACCATCTGGTTTGCCGCGAGTGCCTGCTGGCTCTGGGCATGTGGATCATCCACTCCACGAATCGTCCCTGGCGTCGCACGTGAGTTGGCCGCGCACCGCGCCGGCATTGTGGCCGACGTGCACTACGACATTGCGTTTCGCGTCCCAGCATCGATCGACGAGCCGGTCTCGGGACGGCTCGTCGCGCACATCGAGTTACTGGATGCACGGCAACCCTTGGCGTTCGACTTCGCCGGGCCGCCGAGTGGGGTGACGGCATTGGCCGTTGCCGGTGTGTCAACGGACTTCGAGATCGTCGAGGAACACATCGTGGTTCCCGCTGAAGCCCTCGCCACCGGCAAGAACACCATCGAAATCGCTTTCCTGGCCGGCAACAACGCACTCAACCGAAACGAAGATTTTCTCTATACGCTGTTCGTCCCCGATCGTGCGCGCACAGCGTTCCCGTGTTTTGACCAACCCGATCTCAAGGCCACGTACCGGCTCACCCTAGACATCCCGGCAACGTGGGAAGCCGTGGCCAACGCGGCTCTCGAGTCCCGGGAGCAGGTTGGGAACCGACAGCACCTCCGCTTCGCCCCCACGAGACTCATCAGTACGTATCTCTTTGCCTTCGCGACCGGGCAGTTCG
>JBDHAN010000035.1:0-29074 GCA_039588055.1 Gemmatimonadota bacterium
AAGACAAGCTGAGCCTCGAGGAGCGTGCCGCCGCGCTCTTCAAGGAGCCGACCGAGGCTGGAGCCCCCTCTCACGAAGTCGCCGAAGAGGCGCTTTTTGAAGCCGTAGGGGAGCCAATCGTCGAGGAGCCAGTTGTTGCAGATGGAGAGGCCGCCGCGGCGTCTCCGCCACCATCCAAGCGCGCCAAGCCCCGTCGAGTCGAGCGGGTCGCGCCGCCACCCCGCATGCGTCCCGCGGCTTCTGGTCCGCGTCCCGTCGCGTCTGCAGCGCCGGGCGAGATCGCTGAGGAGCGGCGACGCGACAAGAAGCGACGCCGCAAGAGCAAGCGCTCCCAGGTGGACAAGGAAGCCGTCCAGGCGAACATCAGCCGCACCCTGGCCTCGCTCAAAGGCACCGGTGCCCGCAAGGCGGTTCGCCGACGCGACGATGAACCCTCCGCGAGGGAAGTCGCCGAGCAGCAGAAAGCCGAGGAGCGCGAGCGCGAGAAGACGCTGGTTCGCGTCACGGAGTTCGTCACCGTTGCCGAGCTCGCCTCGACGCTCTCCGTGACACCGACGGAGATCGTCACGTTTAGCTTCAAAGAGCTGGGCATGATGGTGACCGTGAACCAACGACTGGATTTCGATCAGATCGACCTCATTTCGGGAGCCTTCGGATTTAAGGCGTTGCGCGAAGAGGAATACGTGCCGACGGATGCGCTGGTCGAAGACGAAGTGGAGAAGGACGAAGACCTCACCGGGCGGCCGCCGGTCGTGACGGTGATGGGGCATGTTGACCACGGAAAGACGTCGCTGCTCGACTACATCCGGAAGACCAACGTCATCGCCGGCGAGGCAGGTGGGATTACGCAGCACATCGGTGCCTACCACGTTGCGGTGTCCGGCGCGCAGGGCATCACATTCTTGGATACGCCGGGACACGAAGCGTTCACGGCCATGCGAGCTCGTGGCGCCCAGGCCACCGATATCGTCGTGCTCGTAGTCGCTGCCGACGACCGCGTGATGCCGCAGACGATCGAGGCGATCAGCCACGCCAAGAACGCGGGTGTGCCACTGGTCGTCGCGGTCAACAAGATCGACCTGCCGTCCGCCGACACCGAGAAGGTCAAACAAGAGTTGCTGCAACAGGGTGTCATCGTGGAGGAGTTCGGCGGGGAGATCATGCTGCAGGCCCTTTCAGCGAAGACGGGGCAGGGAGTCGACGAGCTCCTCGAGAAGATCCTCCTCCAAGCCGAAGTGCTGGACAAGAAGGCAAACCCCGATCGTCTCGCCAAGGGAACGGTCGTTGAGAGCTCACTCGATCCAGGGAAGGGTCCAGTCGCGACGGTCCTCGTGCAGGGCGGGACACTTGCCGTGGGTCAGAACTTCATCTGTGGGAACCTGGCGGGACGCGTGCGAGCGATGCTGGACGAGCGTGGTCAGCGCATCGAGGTCGCCGGACCATCGATTCCGGTGCAGGTGCTGGGATTCGACGGGGTCCCGCAGGCGGGCGACACCTTCATGGTGCTGCCGGAGGGCTCCGAGGCACGGGACATCGCACAGAAGCGGCAACGCCTCGAGCGCGAAGCGTCCCATCGACGAAGCCTCCGCGGTGTGTCGCTTGAGGAGTTGTCCAAGCGCATCGAAGAAGGGGCGGTGCAGGCCCTGCGCATTGTTATTAAGGCCGACCAGGGCGGTCCGGCCGAGGCGCTGGCCGACGCGTTTGCCGACCTGTCAACGGACGAGGTCATGGTAGAAGTGATCCACCGAGGCGTCGGTGCCATCACCGAGAGCGACATCCTGCTGGCCAAGGCGTCGCACGCGATCGTCATCGGCTTCAACGTGCGGCCGGATGCCAACGCACGGAGTTTCGCGGAGCGAGAGAGTGTCGATGTCCGCACCTACCGCGTGATCTATGAAGCGGTCGAATCCGTGCGCGCAGCACTCGAGGGACTCCTGTCGCCGGAGCAGAGAGAGATCGTGCTGGGTGAGGCAGAGGTCCGTCAGACATTCAAGATCTCCGGCGTTGGCACCATTGCCGGGTGCTACGTTCGCGCTGGACTGATTGCCCGCAATGCGTCGATTCGTGTCGTCCGCGACGGCGTCGACGTCTACAGCGGGACCCTTGGAAGCCTCAAGCGGTTCAAAGACGATGCGCGCGAGGTCAAGGAAGGGCTCGAGTGCGGTATTGGCGTCGAGAACTTCAACGATGTCAAGGTCGGGGACGTGCTCGAGGCATACCGGGTCGAGGAGATTGCACGCTCACTCGAATCGGCGGGAGCCGCTAGAGACAGCTGACGTGGTCGTCGCAATCGCAACCTGGGAGCTGCACCTCAGTGGATGCCAGTCTCTCAAGGACAAGCGGCGGATTCTCAAGAGCCTCAAGGACCGCCTCCACCAGCGATTCAACGTGTCGGTGGCGGAGACGGCACATCAGGAGCTCTGGCAGCGTGCGGAGCTTACCTGTGCGGTGGTGAGCACCGAGCGCCGCCACGCCGAAACCGTGCTGTCTGCGGCCGATCGCCTCGTGGGTCAGAATGGATTGGTCCGCGTCATCGATTCCACCGTCATGTTCCAATGAGATCCGGCCGTGGCCACCACCGTCCCGAGCGCGTGGCGGCGCTCGTGCAGGAAACGCTGGCCGAGGCGTTGTCATCGCAGGTCAAGGATCCGCGAGTGGGATTCGTCACGGTGACCGGTGTCGCCGTTTCGCCCGACTGCGTGCACGCGCACGTTCGCGTGAGTGTCATGGGCGACGAAGAGGAGAAGTCCCGCGCGATGGCAGGACTGGGCAGCGCGAAGGGCTACTTGAGGACGCACCTCGCACGCACCCTGCGCCTGCGCGTCGCTCCCGAGCTCCATTTCATTCTCGATCGAGGGTTGGAACACGCGCAGCACATCGATCATCTGCTGGAAGAGCTGAGGGAGGACGAAGACACCTGAAGCACGGCTTCTTGCTCGTCGACAAGCCAGCGGGCCCGACGTCGCATGACGTCGTCGACGCTGTGCGCCGTGCCCTGGGCATCCGGCGGGTGGGTCACACCGGTACGCTCGATCCCTTCGCCTCCGGCCTCCTCGTCATCTTGGTGGGGCGAGCAACGCGGCTCGCCCAGTTCCTCGTGGGCTTGCCGAAGAGCTACGAGGGAATCATTCAGCTGGGTGTGCGGACCGACACCGATGACGCGACCGGAGTCGAGCTGGAGGTGAGCGAGTCGTGGCGTGATCTCTCCCGGGCCCAGCTGCTCGACGCCATGGGAGAGCTGACGGGCCGAACCGTACAGCGCCCCCCGGTCTATTCCGCGCGGAAGAGCGCTGGTGAGCGCGCACATCGACGTGCGCGGCGCGGCGAGCCGGTGACGCTCGAGGCCCGCGAAATCGACGTCACGGCGTTCGACCTGATCGCTCACGATGGGCCCAGCGTGCGCTTTCGCGCCGACGTCGGGAGTGGCACGTACGTGCGCGCGATAGCCCGGGACTTGGGCGCGTCGCTCGGTTGCGGCGCTCACGTGGCGGAGCTTCGGCGCACCGCAGTGGGTGCTTTTGGAGTCGATGAGGCGGTTCCACCCTCGGCGTTCGACGATTGCGCTCCACGGTTGCTTCCTGTCAGGGGGGCGGTCTCGCACCTGCCTGTGCTCAAGCTCGACGAGACCGAGATCGAGGCGGTGCGCCACGGGCGCCCAATTCCCCGCGAAGGCGATGTCGAAGGACCCGTAGCCCTTGTAAGCGGCGCAGACCTCATCGCCGTGGCTGAGCCCGACCAAGGCGTCCTCAAGCCGAGAGTGGTGTTGGCAGGTGACTGACCCCGGCGCGCTTCCCAATGACGGGCGCGGTACGATCGTCACGGTCGGGACGTTTGACGGGGTGCATCTCGGGCACCGCGGCGTGCTCGAAGAAATTGCGCTCCGGGCACGACGCTCCTCGTGCCGCAGCCTGCTCGTGACATTCGAGCCCCATCCGATGCAGGTGGTCAACCCACAGGCGGCTCCGCCACTCCTCACGATGGCGGACGAGCGCCGAGAGTTCCTGGCGCAGTGCGACTTGGACGTCGTCGTATTCATGCGCTTCACGCGCACGCTCTCGCAGTTTGCCCCCGAAGCATTTGTGCGCCTGCTTCTCGAGCGGTTCCACATGCGGGAACTCGTGATCGGGCATGATCACGGGTTTGGCCAAGGCCGTGCGGGAGATGTCGCGCTGCTGGAGCGGCTCGGCAGGGAGCTCGGGTTCGCCGTGGATGTCGTCGATGTCGTGAATGTTGATGCGCTCCCCGTGTCATCGACGCTCGTGCGGCGAGCGGTCGCGGGCGGAGATCTCGTAACCGCCGAACGGCTCCTTGGTCGTCCGTATTCGCTCGCCGCTCCGGTGGTACCGGGAAGCACGCGGGGTCGCCGATTGGGCTATCCCACACTCAACTTGGCCCTCCCAGAGCCGCGCAAGCTTCTCCCGCCCGACGGCGTGTATGCGGTGTGGGCGGAATGGGCAGGGGGCGCGTCAGGGGGAATGATGCACCAAGGCCCTCGTCCGACCTTCGACGACCCCGAACGCAGCATCGAGGTGCATGTCTTCGACCTCGATGGCGAGCTCTACGGACAGCTCGTCAAGCTGTCATGGGTTTCGCGACTGCGCGATGTGATGGAGTTCCCGTCAGGAGCAGCCCTCAAACGCCAGTTGGATAAGGACTTCGCGAACGCCAGATCTGCGTTGACACAATGGCGAAGCCCGACTAGACATTAACGCCTTCTCACTTGTAGGCACGACATGTTCACGACCATCCGAAGCCGTCTGATCGTCATCGCCGTGCTCGTTGCGGTGAGTGTCATCTCGCTTATCCCGCGAGAGATCACGATCCGCGAGCGGGGGCCGGACGGCGCGATGCGCGACACCCGCGTCAAGCGCGTCCCACTCAAGCGCGGCCTCGACCTGCAGGGCGGCATCCACCTCGCGCTGGAACTGGATCAGTCCGGAGGACCCGTCGCGAACCCGGAAGACGCGATCGATCGGGCCGTCACCGTGATCCGATCCCGCATCGATGAGTTCGGTGTGGAGGAGCCCCTGATCCAGCGCGTTGGGGCCGGACGCATCGTCGTCGAGTTGGCCGGCATTACGGATCCCGGCCGCGCGAAGGCGATTGTGGAGCGCTCCGCGTTTCTCGAGTGGCGGATCACCGACATGGATAACCTGTTCGGTGAGGCCATCGGTGCCATCGACCAGGCATTGCTTGAAGCCGGTGTCGAAGTCGAAGGCGGCGCGGCAACTCAGACCGGCACGGCGCTGGACCGGTTGCTCGGCGCGGATACGGCAGGAGGGACGCAGGATACGGCCGCCGCCGACACGACATCGCTGGTCGATCGACCGGGACCGCTGAGCACGCTCCTGTACAATGGGCAGATTCCCGGAGAGTTCCTGGTCGCCGAAGAGGACTTCCCGAAGGTCGACAGCCTCATCCGGCTGCCCGAGTTCGAGCGGGCAATGCCTCGCGGGCGCGAGCTGGTGTGGGCATCGGAGCCCATCTCGCAAGGTGCACGGGCGTTCCGACCGCTCTACTCAGTCGAGCGGCGCTCAATGATCTCCGGCGACCAACTGCAGGATGCCCGTGCCACCATCGATCAGACGAACAACCAGGCGATCGTGCAGTTCACCCTGAGCCGCTCCGGCGGCCGTCGCTTTCGGCAGATCACACGGGAGCACGTGAACGACTACATGGCCATCATGCTCGACGGCCGGGTGTTCCGGCAGCCGCCCGTCATTCGGAGTGAAATCGGACGCAACGGCCAGATCGAGCTCGGCAACGCGGCGCTGCAGGAAGCACAGGATCTGGCACTGGTGCTCCGCGCGGGTGCGCTTCCCGTGCCCCTCGAGATCGTCGAGGAGCGGACGGTTGGTCCCAGTCTGGGACAGGACTCGATTGAGCAGGGACAGCGAGCGGCCGTTGTGGCGGCGGTCCTGGTCATTGTGGTGATGGGGTTGTATTACCGGCTCGCCGGCCTGCTCGCGATCGTTGCCCTCTTGTTCTACATGTTGTTCACGTTGGGGGGGCTGGCGAGCTTCGGCGCGACGCTCACGTTGCCCGGCCTCGCGGGCTTCGTGCTCTCATTGGGGATTGCCGTCGATGCGAACGTGCTCATCTTCGAGCGCATTCGCGAAGAGCTCAAGCTCAGCAAGACACCGCGTCTCGCGGTTGATGCCGGGTTCCAGCACGCCATGCCGGCGATTGTCGACGCGAACGTGACAACGGTTATTACCGCCGCCTTCCTCTTTCAATTCGGAACCGGCCCCGTCAAGGGGTTTGCGGTGACGCTCATTGTGGGCATCATCGCATCCTTGATTACGGCCGTGTTCGTCACGAAGACGCTGTTCCTGATCTGGCTGCAACGCCGGCCGGTGGAGAAGGAGTTGTCAATCTGATGCTTCGCCTCTTTGACAAAGCCGACTACGACATTCTCCGTCGCTGGCGCACCGCGTTCATCGTGACGGCGGCATTCACGATACCGGGACTGCTCTTGCTTCTCGCGCGCGGCGTCAACACCAGCATCGAGTTCACAGGCGGAACCCTGATCCAGCTGCACGCCAATGATGCAAGCATGCAGACCGCGGCGATCCGTGCCGCCCTGGAATCGGCGGGTATCACCGGAGCGGAAATTCAGACGTTTGGAGCAAGAGACGAGTTTGTGATCCGTGCCCGCCTCGATCCCGATGTCGCCGCCACGGACGAGACCACGCAGGAAACATCGCAGGCCGTGGAGCAGGCCCTCACCGATGCGTTCGGCGCAGACGCCTACGAGGTGGAGCGGACGGAGGCCGTGGGTCCCAAAGTGGGAGGCGAGCTCCGCGACCGCGCGACCCTGGCACTCCTCATGGCGTTCGGCGCCATCTTCATCGTGCTCTGGTTCCGCTACGAGTGGCGCTTCGGGCTGGCAGCGGTTGCGGCCACGGTGCACGATACGATCGCCACGGCGGCGTTCATCTCATATCTCAATCTCGAGGTCTCGCTGGTTGTGGCGGCGGCACTGCTCACGATCGTCGGGTATTCACTGAACGACACGATCGTCACGTTCGACCGCGTCCGGGAGAATCTGAGGAAGTACAAGCGGCAAGACATTTTCCAGATTCTCAACCGCAGCATCAACGAGACGCTGCCGCGGACAATCATGACGTCGACAACGACGTTGGGTGCACTCCTCGCGCTCCTCGTGCTCGGGGGCAGTGTGATTCGGCCGTTCACGTGGGTCATGACGTTCGGTGTCATCGTCGGAACGTTTTCCTCGATCTTCATCGCGTCGCCGCTTCTTCTACTGATCGAGCGACGGTGGCCGGGAGAGGATGTTCGTGGAGCCCGGACCATCGAGACGAGGACGGCCGCGGCCACCACCTGAGGGCTGAACGACGGCCCGTCGCACCGTGCTGGTAGACACCCACTGCCACTTGGGCGACAGCCGCTTCGATTGCGACCGTGACGAGGTCGTGGCCCGCGCCCGGGTATCGGGTGTGGGCCACATTGTTATCATCGCCGATTCCCTGGCGACGAGCCACGCAGCCACGACGCTGGCAGCGCAGTATGGACTTTCGGCAACCGCCGGTATCCATCCGCACGAAGCGACGAACTGGTCCGAGGCGGCCGGTAACACGCTGGGCACCGCTCTGAACGACCCTACCGTCGTTGCCGTCGGGGAGACAGGGCTCGACTACCACTACGAGCATTCGCCGCGAAGCGCTCAGCACCGTGCGTTCGAGGCGCAACTCGCCTTGGCCGCGGACAAGAACATGCCGGTGGTCGTGCACGCGCGGGAGGCGGACGACGACGTGGCAGCGTTCGTCAGGGAATGGGGCACCGCCGTTCCGGCTCTCGTGCTACATTCCTTCAGCTCCGGCCCGATCGTGTTCGAGGCGGGGATGGATGTTGGGGCCTACTTCGGGTTCAGCGGCATGATCACCTTCAAGAACTGGCAACACGATCCAGTGGTCGTGGCGAGCCCGATCGACAGACTGCTGGTCGAGACCGATGCGCCGTACTTGGCCCCCGTTCCTCACCGCGGCAAGCGCAACGAGCCAGCCCACGTTCGGCATGTCGCTGCACGCGTCGCGGAGCTCCGCGGCATGACCATCGAAGAGGTCATGCAACACACCACGATGAACGCGGGACGCTGTTTCGGGGCTCGCGTCACCGTTTCACCACACCATGAGCCATGAACACTTCACACGTTCCTCCCGATATCGAGATCGCCCAGGCGGCGACCCTGCGCCCCATCACCGACGTCGCTGCCGAATTGGATCTGAGCTCGGACGATCTCGTTCTCTACGGCGAGAGCAAAGCCAAGGTCAAAGTCGAGCGCCTGGCGTCGCGGCCACGGAGGGCGCGTCTGGTGTTAGTGACGGCGATAAACCCGACGGCGGCCGGCGAGGGCAAGTCCACCGTCACTGTGGGTATCACACAGGCGTTGCGCAAAATGGGGCGCAACGCGGTCCTCACCATGCGGGAACCGTCGTTGGGTCCGGTGTTCGGCGTCAAGGGAGGAGCAGCCGGGGGCGGCTACGCGCAGGTTGTCCCAATGGAGGACATCAACCTCCACTTCACGGGCGATTTCCACGCCATCACGAGCGCGCACAATCTGCTTTCCGCGATGCTGGACAACCACCTGCACCAGGGAAACGCCCTGGGCGTCGATCAGCGGCGTATCACGTGGCCGCGGACCATCGATATGAACGACCGTGCGCTCCGCAATATCACCATTGGCCTTGGTGGTCCGCTTGGCGGTGTGCCGCGTCAAGACCACTTCGTCATCACGCCGGCGAGCGAGATTCAGGCCATCATGGCGTTGGCAAAGCACCCCGACGATCTGGAGGAGCGACTCGGACGGATCATCGTTGGACTCACCCGTGATCTACAACCGGTGCGCGCCAGCGAACTCAAAGCACACGGGGCCATGACCCTCCTGCTCAAGGACGCCATTCTTCCGAATCTCGTGCAGACGCTCGAAGGCGGTCCCGCATTCATTCACTGCGGCCCCTTCGGCAATATCGCGCACGGATGCAACTCCGTAGTCGCGACCGACACGGCACTCCGCCTGGCCGACATCGTCGTGACCGAAGCCGGCTTCGGGGCCGACCTGGGAGCGGAGAAGTTCTTCAACATCAAGTGCCGTGTCGGCGAGCTGAACCCGGAAGTCGCGGTCCTGGTAGCCACCATTCGCGCCCTTAAACTGCACGGCGGAGCGGACAAGAAGGAGCTGACCAAGCCCGACCCGGCCGCGGTCGAGCGCGGCTGTGCGAACCTGGCGCGGCATCTCGAGAACATCGCGAAATTCGGCGTCCCGGCCGTGGTGGCCATCAACCGCTTCACGGCCGACACCGATGACGAGATTGAGGTGGTACGCTCGGGCTGCGAGGCGCTTGGCGCCACCGTCGCGCTGTGCGAAGTATGGGAGAAGGGCGGTGATGGCGGTGTGGAGGTGGCCGAAGCTGTGCTTGCCGCGTTGGACAAGGGGAGTGCCAAGTTCGCGCCACTCTACGATGTGAATCTGCCGATCCCTGAGAAGATCGAGCGCATCGCCAAGGAGATCTACGGAGCCGCCGACGTGAGCTTTTCGGCAAAGGCCACTCGTGCGGCCCAACGGCTCACCGGGTTCGGGCTGGGCGACACCCCAGTGTGTATGGCCAAGACCCAATACTCGTTCAGCGACGATCCGTCCAAACTCGGCGCCCCCACGGGCTTCACGGTGAATGTGAGCGATATCTACCCCTCGGCAGGTGCCGGATTCGTGGTGGCGATGACCGGTGACATCATGACGATGCCCGGCCTGGGGAAGACCCCCGCCGCCGAGAAGATGCGTCTCGCGAGGGACGGGACGATCGAGGGGCTCTTCTAGGGGAGGTTCGCATGGACTTCGTCTCGACAGACAGCGCGCCCGCCGCGATCGGACCGTACAGTCAGGCGGTGATCGCGGGCGACTTCGTGTTCACTGCCGGTCAGATCGCGCTCGATCCGAAGAGCATGGAGATTGTGGGGTCCGATATCACGGGTCAGGCGACGCGCGTATTGGAGAATCTCCGGGCGGTGTTGAGCGCCGCGGAGTGCGAGTTCAGCGATGTGGTCAAGACCACGGTGTATCTCGCCGACATGGCGGACTTCGCAGTTATGAACGAGGTTTATGCGACGTTCTTTGGCGATCACAAACCTGCTCGCGCCGCGGTGCAGGCGGCAGCTCTGCCGAAGGGGGCACTCGTCGAGATCGACGCGATCGCACATCGCAGTTGACGCATCCGCGGGGGCGGATCGGGCCTGGTGGCTCGTGCGGTCTTCAAAACCGTTGGGAGGCGCCTGAGGCGACTTCGGTGGGTTCGATTCCCACACGCTCCCGCCACCTTCGTTAATCGCTCTCCCAGTTCTCTGTGCTCCTCCGGAACTTCTTGCACTCCGGACCGCGATCCACCATGCTACGTCGCTCGCGTCCTCCCATCCTGCCTCGAGGAGTCAACACTCTGAAGCGCGCGTTCATCGTGCTCAACCCGAGAGCTGGCCGCGGCAAGGGCGAGGGTCTCGAGCAGAAGCTCGCGGACACGGCACGCGCGGAGGGCTGGGAGGTCCTGGTTCGCACGACCCGGCGCGCGGGCGAGGAGGCGGACCTCGCGGCACACGCGCGCGACACCGGCTGGCCAATAGTCGTCGCGGCGGGTGGTGACGGCACGGTCCATCACGTCGTCAACGGGCTTCTCGCCGACGGCCCGACCGACGTGACGCTGGCCCACGTTCCTGTGGGGACGGGCAACGACTACGCCCGATCCTTGGGTCTTCGGCCTGCGCCGGTCGAACGCAACTTGCCGAAAGTCCTCAGCGGAAAGCTCCGCCGGTTCGACGTTGGCCGCGTGATCGGTGAGTACTTCGTCAATGGAATGGGCGTCGGTTTCGACGCAGAGGTCGTGCGGCAGACACTCCGTATGAGCCATTTGAGCGGTTTCGTCCTTTATCTCGTTGCGGTGTACAAGACATTTGGCTCGTTCGATCCTCCAGATCTGGAGGTGGAGTCCCGCGAGTTTCGCCAGCGCGCACGGATGATGATGCTGGCAGTGGATATTGGAACGACGGTGGGCGGTGGATTCCGGATGACGCCCGACGCAGTCCTGGATGACGGCCTGTTCGATGTGTGCCTCATCCGGCGCGTGGGCCTGGGGCGATTCCTGCGATATGTGCCTCGCGTTGCGCGCGGAACGCATGGCCCGATTCCGGAGGTGACCATGTTTCGCACCGAACGCATCCGAGTAACCGGTCTGTCTGGCCCGCTGGCGATGCAAGTCGATGGGGAACTGCGCTATCCGTCCGACGACACCGTCGAGGTGACCATCCTGCCACGACACTTGAAGGTCCTGTGCGGTTCCTAGCCAGCGTGATTGTCCTGCTCGCGGTCGCTGCGCCGGTTGTCGAAGCCCAGATCGTCCCGACGCGCCCCGCCCCGCAGCGGCAGCGGCCGGACCCCGCCGATACGATTCCCGTTCCTCCGTTTCGGGTTGAGCCGCCGGTCTCACCGGTGGTCGCGGCACTCCGCTCGCTGCTGCTGCCGGGATGGGGACAGTCGGTTGTGGGCCGCAGGGCCACTGGCGCCGTCTTCATCTTCTGGGAAGGCCTGACGTTGACGATGACCGTCAAGTCGGTGCGGCAACTCCACTACTTGGAAAGCATCGATACCGACACAGAGACGCTCGAAGGGAAGCGCGCCGAGGTTAAGGACTGGGCCGTGCTCCTGGTATTCAACCACTTGCTGGCGGCGGCCGAGGCCTATGTCGCCACCCACCTCTGGGATTTCCCAGTCGATCTCACGACGGAGACTCTCCCGAGCGGTGATGTCGGCGCTGGGTTCCGCGTGTACTGGTAGACGTCAGCCGTCAAACGCCTCGAGCCGGGGTCCATCCTCGGTCACCAGTGCGAACCGACCCCCCTCGATCCAGGCCCCCGGATTGAGAAACCACTGACGCGGTGCCACCTCCACCAGCCTGGCGCGGTGGGTGTGGCCCAGCACCACGACGTTGACGTCCGGGCGGCGGCCCAGCACGACGCGGGCATGCTCTTCTTGCCGCTTGGCAGCCTCATCGACTGCGGCCTCGCTCCGAGCCTTGCCGGCCAGGCGTGGGGACATCCGGCGCACGAGCTCAAGGCCCAAATCCGGGTGAATCCAGCGGAACAGCGCCGTCGTGAGCCGGTGACGGGTGACGGCGTGCAGCATTCGTGCGGACAGCTGGTGCTCGCCGAGCCCGTCGCCGTGCTGTACGAGTGCGGAGAGTCCACAGAGCTCCAGTTCCACTGAGCCGGCGTGGAACGCCGCACCCATGTCCTCGCGCCAGAAGGCGCCGCCCCAGCGGTCGTGGTTGCCTCCGGTCAGCGTGATGGCGACGCCCGCCCGTGTGAGTCGCCTCATGGCCTCGAGGGTGGGGAAGGCCTGCCGTGGGATGACCGTTCGATACTCAAACCAGAACTCGAAGAGGTCACCGTTGATGACCAGGTGGCTGCCCAGGTCCGGAACGGTGTCGAGAAACCGATGGAAGGCCAGGACCGAGGCCTTGGAAGCATACCCGATGTGGGCGTCGGAGACGATAACAGCGGTGGGCAGCACGGGCGGATTATAGGACCCGCCGGAGAAGAGCCGCAAGTGGCCCGGGTCTTGACATTTGGCACGGAAAGTGAATGATTGATCAAATTGCGGGATTTGTGATGTGGACAACGTGAGGTCCTTGTTAATTGAACGATCAATCCAGTAGAGGCCTAGGAACTGAAACCAGGGACCGGATCCTCCAGGCGGCGGCAGATTTGTTCCACGAGCGCGGCTTTGGAGCCACCGGCATAGCCACGGTCCTCAGGAGGGCAAACGTCAAGAGCGGGAGCCTCTATCACTTCTTCGCAAGCAAGGAAGCGCTCCTGGAGGGCGTATTGGAACAACATCTGGCGCTGCTGCAACCCACGGTCATCTCACCGGTCGAAAAGGCCGTGAACGATCCCATCGAACGGGTGTTTGCGCTGCTGGACCTCTACCGGCGCAACCTCCGCATGAGTGGCTGGACGCAGGGCTGCCCAGTCGGCAACCTGGCCCTCGAAGTCGGCGACCAGTTCCCGCAGGCCCGCGCGCTCATGGAGCAGTACTTCGCCAACTGGGCCGGTGCGGTCCGCGGGTGGCTCGACGAGGCAGGGGAGCGGCTCCCCGGAGATGTGGACCGGAACGCACTCGCGCGGCTCGTGCTCACAGTGATGGAGGGCGGCGTGATGCAGGCGCGCGCCCAGGGAAGCCCCGACGGGTTCGACGCCACGGTCATGCAGCTCAAGGACTACGTCGGACACCTGGAGCGGCGAGCAGCGTCCACTGCCGCGCCGGACGAAGGGCCTGCCGCCAACGGGCCCGGCCTGCGGCCGGACGAACCGGGGTGGCGCATATGGTGATGACGGACGAGCAGCGGGTCCGCGAGATGGTCCGGCGCGTGGTTTATCGCGCTGTGGGGAGACCCATCCCAGAGCCTCAGCGCACGCGCGATCTGGTGACGGGCAGGGACCTCGAGGCGGTTGAGCCGGGCGGCACCTTCACGGTGGCGGCCAACACTCTCATCACCCCGCTCGCGCGCCAGGCGGCTCTGGAGCGGAAGATTGCATTTGTGGATGCCAGCGCCGATGCACCGACCCCAGCCTCCAATTCCCCCCGCCAAATGACGCTGCAAGTTGCTGTGGGAGCTGATCATGGAGGTTTTGAGCTCAAGCAAATGCTCAAGGCTCATCTTCACGCGCGAGGTTTTCAGGTGATCGACTGCGGGACCGGCGGGACGGACCCGGTCGACTACCCTGACATCGCGCTCCTGGTGGCACAACTCGTCTCAGAAGGTCGGGCTGGTCGCGGCATTCTGATCGATGGTGCGGGCATCGGCTCGTGCATGACCGCCAACAAGGTGCCCGGGGTGAGAGCGGCCATGTGCTACGACCGCCCCACAGCCGTGAACAGCCGATCGCACAACGATGCCAACGTCCTCACCTTGGGTGCTGGCATGATCGGGCGCGACGTCGCGCTGGAAGTTGTCGACGTCTGGCTCGACACGGCTGCTGAAGCAGGCAGACATGCGCGACGCGTCGGCAAGATCATGGACGTCGAGCGGCGGTTCCTCAAGAAAGGGTGACGGCAGTGGTCATCAAGCTGGACGACGAGACCCTGGAGCAGCTCATCGAGAAGATCACCCAGCACGTGTTGGTGGCCGTGCGGGAGGGGGCCGGCGAGGGCGGGCGCGTGGGATCAGGACTCTCGCCCTCCGACTACCGCAACGGCCTGCAGCCCGCCGTCGATGCGGGCGCCGACCGGATCGCGAGCACGCTCGGGTTGGCACCCACCGACCGCAGCCTCAGTCACATGATTGACCACACGCTGCTCAAGCCCGACGCGACGCAGGACGAGATCGCGCAGCTGTGTCGCGAGGCCCGCGAGCATGGGTTCGCGTCCGTGTGTGTCAATCCGTCGCATGTGAAATCTTGCTCCGACCTCTTGAAGGGGAGCGAGGTTCTCGTGTGCACCGTCGTGGGGTTCCCGCTGGGGGCCACGTCGACAGAGTCCAAGGTCTTCGAGACGCAGAAGGCCATCCGGGACGGAGCAACCGAGGTGGATATGGTGATCAACGTCGGTGGGCTCAAGTCTCGGGACTACGACTTGGTGGAACGCGACATCGCGGCGGTGGCGAGAGCCAGTCACGCCGGCGGCGCGATCCTCAAGGTCATCATTGAAGCCGCGATGCTGACGGATGAAGAGAAGGTCGCGGCGAGCCAACTCGCTAAGGTCGCTGGAGCGGATTTCGTCAAGACCTCCACGGGCTTCGGTCCCGGCGGAGCGACGGCCGACGATGTGGCCCTGATACGGCGCGTGGTCGGCCCCAAGATGGGCGTCAAGGCCGCGGGAGGCATCCGGACCTACGAGGACGCACGGAAGATGATCGCCGCGGGCGCCAACCGAATCGGCGCGAGCGCGAGCGTCAAGATCATGGAACAACAGGAAGCCGAATCGTGAGGTGTACACATGTCTGTTGATCTGCGCACCTACGTCTTCCTCGACAATCTGCAGCCGCAACATGCAGCGTACCTCGGAACGGTCGCCCGCGGGTTTCTCCCGCTGCCGAGCGACACGTCGCTGTGGATCGAGATTTCCCCGGGAATCGAGATCAATCGCATCACGGATATCGCGCTCAAGGCGACGCGCGTCCGTCCCGGCATGCAGGTCGTCGAGCGACTCTTCGGGCTGCTCGAGGTGCACCATGAAGTCCAGGCAGAGGTTCGCGCGGCGGGCGCCGCGATCCTCGGTGCGCTCGGCGTGGACGAATCCGATCGCATCAAGCCGCGAGTCGTGTCCAGCCAAATCATTCGCCATGTCGACGCGCACCAGGTTCAGCTGGTCAACCGAATGCGCTTCGGGCACATGCTGTTGGCCGGACAGACCCTGTACGTGCTCGAGGTGGAACCCGCCGGGTACGCCGCCCTCGCCGCCAACGAAGCGGAGAAGGAAGCCAACATCAACATCTTGGACGTCCGGGCATTCGGCAGCTTCGGACGCGTTTACCTCGGCGGAGAAGAACAGGACATCATGGCAGGATACGGTGCGGCGGTCGCGGCCATCGAGGGCGTGACTGGCCGGACCGTCGAGACCAAGCGCCGTGATTGATACTGACATCCGTGACACCCAACTGACGTCTGGAGGACGGAATGGCTGAGGAGTATTTGGCGGTCGAAGCGCTCGGGATGATCGAAACGAAGAGCTACCCGGCCATGGTCGAGGCAGCTGACGCCATGGTCAAGGCCGCAAAAGTGGAGCTGGTCTCCTATGAGAAGACCGGCGGTGGGCACGTAACAGCTGTCGTACGTGGCGACGTCGCGGCGGTCAAGGCCGCTGTTGAGGCGGGAGCACAGGGCGCCAAGAAGGTCGGCGAGCTCGTTGCCATCCATGTCATCCCGCGACCGCACGCAAACGTGGACAGGGCTCTTCCGCTGGGTCGGCAGGGAGCGAAGACGTCCAAGAAGTAGGGCTTTGACAGGCTCTGGGGGACCCGCGTCCGTCGACCCGTTCGTCGTTCCGGTCGGCGGAACGGATGAGGACGGTCGGCACGCGGGTTCTCCGCGGCGTGATTGGAGTGGTCTATGCTGCTAGGAAGAGTCGTCGGGACGTTGGTCGCGACGCGCAAGGAACCTTCGCTCGATGGGGTCAAGTTCCTCGTGCTTCGGCAACTGGACATCGAGGCGAAGGAGATGGGCGGATACCGGGTGGCGGCAGATGCCGTCGGCGCTGGACTGGGAGAAGTGGTCCTCTTTGCGACCGGAAGCTCCGCTCGACAGACCAAGGTGACCGACCGACGCCCCTGTGACGGCGTCATCATGGCGATCGTCGACACGCTCGAGATCGACGGTGACGTGAAGTACGACAAGGCCACGGACGGCTGACGATGGACGACACCCAGATCCAGGCGGTGATCGAACGGGTGATGTCCGAGGTGCATCGTCCCGAGCGACACTCGGCGGAGCCCCCGCCGGCTGCAGCGGCGGGTTCGCCACCGGCAATTCCACGGCCGCAACACGGGGACAATCTGTTCCCAACTGTGGATGCGGCAGTGGATGCTGCGCGACGCGCCTTTGTCGAACTCCGCGGCCTCCCGCTGTCCGTACGCGAACATATGATCGCGCGGGTGAGGCGGACGATCCGAGAGCACACGCAGCCCCTGGCGTTCGAGGCCTGGCGCGAGACGGGAATGGGGCGCTACGAGGACAAGGTCGAGAAGGTGCGCCTCAACGCGAACAAGGCGCCGGGGCCGGAGTTTCTCGAGACCGGGGCGTGGAGTGGCGATCGCGGCCTTACGGTGGTGGAATATGCTCCCTACGGACTGATCGGATCCATCATTCCCAGCACCAACCCGATCTCGACCGTTGTGTGCAACAGCATCAGCATGGTTGCAGCCGGCAACGCGGTGGTCTTCAACGCCCACCCTGGTGCTCGGGGCTGCTCAAATCTGGCGGTCCAACTCGTCAACGACGCCATCATCGAGGCTGGGGGTCCGGCCCATCTGATCTCCGCGATTGCCGAGCCCACCATCGAGTCGGCACAGCAGCTCATGGGACACGCAAACGTGAACCTGCTGACGGTGACCGGTGGGGCAGGGGTCGTGCGTGCGGCCATGCAGAGCGGCAAGCGCGCGATCTGCGCGGGGCCGGGCAATCCGCCCGTCGTCGTCGACGAAACGGCAGATCTCGAACAGGCTGGACGTGATATCACCCGCGGCGGGTCATTCGACAACAACATCGTCTGCACGGACGAGAAGGAAGTCTTCGCGGTCGCCGGAATCGCCGACGAGCTCAAGCGCATGATGTGTCGCCATGGCGCTCTCGAGATCGACGGGCAGCAGCTACAGCGACTGCGCGGGTCCGTCTTCACGGACGAGCCGCCACCCGGCAAACACGGAATGATGAACCCCGAGTTCATCGGCAAGAACGCCAACATCCTCCTCCGCGAGATCGGTGTCGATGTCGGTGACGAGATCCGCTTGATCCTCGTCGACGTCGAGCAGGACGATCCGTTGGTGTGGTCGGAGCAGATGATGCCGATCATGCCGCTGGTGCGTGTGCGGGATGCGCACGAGGGCATCGATTTGGCGAAGAGGGCGGAGCATGGCTTCCGCCACACGGCGGTGATGCACTCGAAGAACCTCGATCACTTGAGTCGCATGGCGCGCGAAATGGACTGCAGCATCTTCGTGAAGAACGGCGCGTCGTTCGACGGCCTTGGCTATGAAGGTGAGGGCTACTGCTCGTTCACCATCGCGAGCCCGACAGGAGAAGGGATCACGAATCCCATCAGTTTCAGCCGCATCAGGCGTTGCGTGCTGAAAGACTCCTTCCGGATCGTGTGACGACGACATGGTGGCAACTGAATGCCAAAAAGCATGATTGAACCCGCTCTCGCGTTGATGGACTTCAGCAGCATTGCCGTCGGCATCAAAGCGGCCGATGCGATGGTCAAGCGAGCCGACATCAACATGATCAGAGCCGGCACGGTGCAGCCTGGTCGATACCTCGTGCTCATCGGTGGAGCCGTCGCCGAGGTGCAGGAGTCGGTCGCGGCCGGCCGCGACGTCGGTAGCGACGCGGTGCTCGACTACGTGTTCCTGCCGCATGTGCATCCCGACGTCGTGCAGGCCATCGGCGGCGGGCGTGTTCCGGACATCACCGACGCGCTCGGCGTCGTCGAGACCACGACCGTCGCAGCAGCGATTCACGCGGCCGACGCCGGTGTCAAAGGTGCCGCGGTGCAGCTGGTCGAGGTTCGGCTGGCGGATGGCCTCGGTGGGAAGGGCATCGTCCTGTACTCGGGACTCGTCGCCGACGTCGAGGCCGCAGTGGACATCGGGGTCGATGTGTTGGAGAACGCGGCTCTGCTCGTTCGCCGAGTCGTCATACCGCAGCTGCACAGCGAGATGTGGGAGAACGTCTCCGACGCCACGCGGTTTGGCGCGCGCGTGCTGGAGCGGTTGTGAAACTCGCGCGCGTGATCGGAACGCTGGTCGCAAGCCAGAAGTACGAGGGCCTCGAAGGTGTCAAGCTCCTCGCCGTGCAACCGCTCGATCAGGAGCAACGCCCCCGGGGGCAACCGCAGATCGCCGCGGATGCCACCGCACAGGCAGGCCACGGTCACGTCGTGTTTGTCGTCGGCAGTCGCGAGGCCGCTCAGGCACTGCCGACAGTCTTCGTGCCCGTGGATCTCGCCATCACCGGCATCGTGGACATCGTCGACGTCGATCGCGGTCCTTCGCCCGACGGGCACACCGAGGCTGTTTGGCGCCAAGCGAAGCGGGACGCCTGACCGTGTACATCGGCAAGGTCATCGGCTCGGTCGTGGCTACGGTCAAGATCGTACATCTGGAAGGACATCGTCTCCTTCTCGTGAACCAGCTCGGACTTGATGGTCGGGAAACCGAGGACTACGACATCGCAGTGGACGTGGCACAGGCTGGACCGGGCGACACAGTCCTGGTGCTGGATGAAGGAAACGGCGCTCGCCAAATCCTCGATCTCGACCCGGGAGCCGTACGGGCCGTGATCGTCGGGGTCGTCGATGAGGTGGCACTGGCTCAGTAGAAACCTCGGGCAACGCCACCGCAGGCTCTCGCTTGGAGCGACGCGACGTCGTCGTGGAGTCTCGACTCGATCACACACTCCTCGCGAAAGCAGGCCGATGGACCATTCAGTCACGACCGTCGAGTTCCGTGTGCGCTACGCTGAGACCGATCAAGGCGGCGTCGCCCATCACTCCAATCACCTCGTCTGGTGTGAGCAGGCCAGGACGGATCACATGCGCCGCCTCGGCGTGAGCTATCGAGAGATGGAAGAGTCTGGGATCCTTCTCCTCGTCGTCGATGCGCGGCTGCGCTTTCGTCATCCGGCGCAATACGACGATCTGCTCGCGGTGAGCTGCTGGGTCCGCGAGGCGGCCAGCCGGCGGGTCATCTTCGGTTACGCAGTGAAACGTGCTGCCGACGACCGACTCCTGGCGACGGCACAAACCGCACTCATCGCGGTAGATTCTACCTATGCGCTTTCGACGATTCCCGATGACGTTCGGTCGAGGCTCGTTCCCGTTCCCGATCCGATCCGTCTCTAGCGCTCTCCTCGTTCTGACGGTGGGTCTCTCACCGTCCGCGCTCGCGCAGGACGAGGCCATTGTAAACCAGCTCGCAGGCGTGCTGGCATTGGAAGATGCGCGCCGCTTCGATCCGGCACGCTTTGCGGAGGCTGCACGCTTTCCGGAACCCCTCGTGCGGGGGCACGCTGCGCTCGCCATGGGCCGGATCGGCGACACCACGGCGCTCCCGATTCTGGTCGAGTTGTTGGCCGACGAAGACAGCGTGGTCCAGGAGGATGCTGCCTTTGCGATGGGCCTGTTGGGCAGCACGTCTGCGCTCGCTCCACTCCGTGATAGGGCGCTGCTGGCGTTGCGCACTGGCGGTCGCAGCAGCGCGGTCGAAGGGGTCACGGCCATCGCGATGATCGGCGGCGCCAACGCCGCGAGTATCATCGAGGAGATCCTCAGACAGGCGTCGGCCGCGATTCAGGCAGGCGAAGAGAGTCCCGTGGCCTTGAGGGCTGTCGGCGAAACGTGGCGTTTGGGTCCCGATGCACCCGTTGCCGCGCTCGTACAGATCGCGCAGTCCGGCAACGCTCCGTTCCGCCGGCAAGCCGTGTATGCCCTCACACGACTTCGGGCACGTGAGGGCGGCACCGTCATCTTCAACGCGGCCCGAGATTCCGTCGCCCAGATTCGGGCATGGGCCGCTCGGACGCTCACTGCGCGCTACGCCGACTCGTCGGGCTTAGGTCGAGACGCCGTCACCTCCATCGTGACCCAATTGGTGAACGACGATGACGCCGGTGTGCGGGTGAACGCGTTGCGCGCACTCGCGACCTTCGAGGACTCTCGGCTCGCACGGGTCGCCCTGGACCTGACGGCTGACCCTGACTTCAATGTGCGATTCGAGGTGCTGATGGCGGTGGGTCGGCTCGCCGCATCCGAATCGCTCGCTGCGCTGACGGAAGCCTTGAGCGGCAGCCTGCCGGCCCTGCAGGCTGCCGCCCTGACGAGCCTGGCGCGGCTCGACCACAACGCGGCACTTCGGGAAGCAGCCTCCTGGATCATCGCCTCCGATCCCAGGAAACGGATGGTGGGCGCCGACGCCCTCGGGGTCATCGGTGCCCCACTTCCGGCGTACCTCGATGCGCTGATCACGTCCTATGACCTTGCGCAGGGTGATCTCATTCCCGACGCACGCATGGCGGTTGTTCGCGCGCTGGGTCGCATCGCCGAGCTCGGCTCACTGCAGGAGTTCGCGGTCGGAGACCAGTTTCTACGCCGTTTCCCCACGTGTGAGGACTACCTGGTGCGCCAGGTTGCCGATGAGCATTTGCCGGCAGCGGCCCGCCAGTGGGGACCCGCGTTTCCTGTCGAGACTGGCCGAGAAATCGGTGACTACCGGGACATCGTGCGCCGCCTCCTGCTTCCGGCAGCCCGCGGGGAGGAGGTTCCCCAACTGGTGATCGAGACGGACCGTGGGGAGATCATTGTGAGCCTCTTCGCCGCCGATGCGCCCCTCACGGTCAACGCCATGCTCGAGCTGGCAGACCGGCGGTACTTCGATGCCGGAAGGTGGCACCGGGTCGTCCCGAACTTCGTCATTCAAGACGGAGATCCTCGCGGCGACGGATGGGGTGGCCCCGGGTACGTTTTGCGAGACGAAATCAATCGGCGCCGGTACGGCGCGGGAACCGTGGGTATGGCGTTGTCGGGCCCCGATACTGGTGGCAGTCAGTTCTTCATTACCCACGCCCCACAGCCGCATCTGGACGGCACCTACACGGTGATCGGACAGGTCGAGCAGGGCAACGACATCGTAGGACGGATCATGCAGAGCGATCGTATCCGAACCATGAGGCGGCGGTGACGTGAGTCGCTGGTCTTCTTCGATCCTGCTTGTCGGCCTCCTCGTTGGCACCGCCGCATCCGCCCACGCACAGCTTGGATACTTCGGCCAGAACAAGGTGCAGTATCGCACGTTCGACTGGCAGGTCCTCCGCGGTGAGCATATCGATCTGTACTTCTATCCTGAGGAACGGGAGCTCGCCGCCCTGGCACTCGCCTACGCCGAGGAGAGTTTTCATGTTCTGGAGCGCAAGTTCGGCCACTCGCCACCGAGCCGCATCCCGCTCATCGTCTACGCGCTCCATGCCGACTTCGAGCAAACGAACATCCTGCCGTTCATTCCACCCGAGGGCATTCTCGGCGTGACGGAGTTCTTGAAGCGGCGTGTCGCCCTCCCATTCAATGGGAATTACGCCGAGTTCCGACACACGCTGCGGCACGAGATGGTCCATGCATTTCAGTTGAGCGTGCTCGCCGACGTACGCGGGCGGTATCCGCGCTCGAACCTGCCACCAATGCCCCTCTGGTGGACGGAAGGTCTGGCGGAGCTTTGGTCGGCTGGCGAAGACGCACTCGACGAAACGGTCCTGCGTGACGTGACCGTGTCAGGCCGGATGCCGCGGCTCAGAAATCTGGCGTTCGTCGTGAGCCCGGTTGTGTACCCGATCGGCGGGGCCATCCACCGGTGGCTTGCCGATCGGTACGGCGACTGGCGCGTGCAGGAGCTCTACCGCGAACTCTGGAAGTACAGATCCTTTGACGACGCGTTAACCGGCATCTACGGGTTGCCCGTTGAGGAGCTCGAGAGGGAACTCCACTACCACTTCCAGCAAACGTACTACCCCGACGTGGCCGACCGGCGCCCCCTCGACGTTGCAGCCGAGACGCTCGCCGAAGTAGCTGTCAAGCCACTCGCCTATCGCCTGCCTGAAGATTCGGTGACGCGGTACCTCTACCTTTCGCCGCGTACCGGCTACATGAACGTCTACTCGGGCCGCTGGAACGCGCCTGGGCGCCCGAGCGTCGAAGTGAAAGGCGGGCGCTCTGAGCAATTCGAATCGTTCCACCCGTCGGCGTCGCGGCTCGACGTACGGGACGGGATCGCCATCTTCTCGAGTCGATACCTGGACCGGGACGCACTGTTCTTCTGGGAGTTGCGCGAGCAGCGCGTGGTCGGTCGGTATCAGTTTCCCCAACTCGTCTCGATTCTCTCACCCGCGTGGGCACCGGACGGTGCTAGCATGGTGTTCAGCGGGCTGACCGAATCGGGGTTTTCTGACCTGTATCGATTCTGGATCGACGAGGAACGGCTCGAGCCGCTCACGCACGACCGATATCAGGACATCGACCCCAGCTTCAGTCCCGACGGAAACGCACTCGTCTTCACCTCCGACCGCACCACGTTCGGGCCTGACGGGGCACTCAATCTCTTCGTACTCGACCTGCGGACTGGAGAGTCGCGCCACCTCACCTACGGGCGATGGCGCGACCAATCTCCACGGTGGGCGCAGAACGGGAGGATCTACTTCACGTCCGACCGCCTGGGTGTGTCGGACGTGTACTCGGTGGATCGCGAAGGGGTTGGCCACCGTGAAACGAACATGCTGACCAGCGCCTTCGATCCGCAGTGGGTTGAGGATGAGGGCGTCATGCTGTTCAGCGGGTATCACGACCTTACGTTCAAGATTTTTCGCGGGGTGCCGGATGCGCCCGAAGGCGGGTTGGACCCGATGGTCGCGCTCCCCCCGGCAATCGACACCACCGGCTGGAGGTGGCCGGAGCTCGTCGAGTCGCCCTACGCGAAGGCCGAGTCGTCACCGTATCGGCCCGGGTTGAGCCTCGACTTCGCCGTGGGCGACGCGTTCATCGCTCCCGGGTATGGCTCGGCCCAAGGCCTGCTGCTTCGCTTCTCAGACCTGTTGGGTGACCATCTCCTGTACGCCGCTGGAACGACGTTTCAGGCGCAGGGATTCGGAAGCCTCGTCGACAACATCAACGCCACCGCGTTCTATCTCAACCGGAAGAGCCGACTGAATTGGGGGATCGGGGCGTTCAGGCTTCGCGGCCTCTTCTATTCGGGCGATTTCAGCGTCGTCTACGACGAAACGTCCTACGGGGCCTTCGCCGATCTCCGTTGGCCTCTCTCACGCTTCAAACGCATCGATACCCAACTCCGCCTTGAGCGGTCCGACCGGTTCGATATCATTGGCGACTTTGATGGCGATCCCCAAAGAACCGGGTGGCTGGTGTCGAATTATGTGGGGTTCGCCCATGACAACACGCTGTGGTTGCCGAGTGGTCCGATCGACGGTCAACGCACGAACATCACGGCAGGCATCACCAACGATCTCTCCAACGGCCGGTTCGACGCGTGGATGCTCTCGCTCGATCATCGTGAGTACTGGCGCTTGGGGCTCCAGTCGGCGATCGCGACCCGTGTGCTGGGATATTATTCCGGCGGAAGCCGACCCCGCCGCATCGGGATCGGTGGTCCGTGGGCCCTCAGGGGGTACCCTCGCATTGGCAATGTCGGGGGAACTCGCGCCTTCATGGTGAATACCGAACTTCGTTTCCCCATCACCAACTACATCTCGCTCGGGTTTCCGTTCGGCGAGATGCGTTTTCCCGGTGTCCAAGGCGCGTTCTTCGGAGATCTTGGAGGAGCGTGGACTCCGGGAACCGTCGGACGCGGCGTGCTCGGCAGTGGCGGTATCGGACTCCGTCTTCCGCTCGGCTATCTGGTGGTGCTCCGCTTGGACCTGGGGTGGCGGTTCGCGTTTGGTGATGCTTTTGGCTATTCCATCCGTCCTCCAGACGAGGCGCGCCGCTTCGTGAACTTCTTCTTCGGGTTTAACTACTGATGCAGCAAGGATTTGCGCTTGACCGGTCGCACCGGTCCTTCTATTATCTGCTGACGCTCGGGACGGCACTCGTGCTCACGGCATGCGGCGTCAAGGTTGAGTCGCTTGCACCAACGGGGCTACCGCAGTTGACCCGGGCCGAAGCGGCCCAGATGGTTGCCGCCTTCGTGCCGACCGAGAAACGGCGCTACGACTTGCGGTGGACGTACCGAACACAGCAGGGCACCGTCCGGGGCCGAAGCGCCGTCGTCTTCGTACCGCCTGACTCGGTGCGCTTCGACCTCCGAGCACCGTTCGGGCAGTCGAGTGCCGCGGTGATCGTAGGTGACGAGATCGTCTGGTCCGAGCCCGAAGAAGGTGTCGAGCAGCTGATCCAAGTCGCGCCATTGTTTTGGGCCACGCTAGCGATTCCGCGCGGTCCGTCGGAGGGCGCGACGGTGACAGGACAGGTCGATGGACAGCGATACCAGTGGCGCTACACGCTCGCCAGTGATACGCTCACCTACGCCGCCTTGAGACAGCCGGGGGGCACGTTTGCTGCCGATCTTCGGCAACAGGGCAACGTCGTTGGTGCAGTAACGGTGGTGTTCGCCGACTCAGTTGTGCAACCGGCAACTGCGGAGATTGTGTTCCCGGCTTCGGCCAGTACCGTCATCTTCACGGTGGAAGCGATTGAAACGCTCGCTGCGGTGGACGACAGCATTTGGCAAAAGCCCTAGGGCCGCGCAGGTGACGGCAGCTCTGGCGTCACTGATCTCGACCGCATGCCTGTACGGATTCTCCGGGGGCGGGCTCCCGGGGCACGTGAGAACCGTGGCGATTCTCCCATTTGACAACCAGACGGCTGAGCCGGCGTTGACGCAGGAAGTGAACGACGCCGTCACGGTCGCCATGGAGAGCCGATTGGGACTGCGACTGGCCGCGGAAGCTGACGCCAATGCGGTTGTGCGGGGAACGATCGTTCGCTACGACCCAGATCTTCTCCTATCGCAAGTGCCGGGTGAGGCTCTGGTCACCGTGACACGTCGCCGGGTGCGCATCACGGTGAACGTGGAGATCTTCGACCAGGTCGAAGGACGAGCGCTGTGGCAGCGATCCGGACTCGTCGTGGACGGTGAATACGCTCCCCCGGCCGAAACGGAAGGTCGGCAGGTGGCGCTCGAACAGCTCATCGCCGACATCGTCGACGGAGCCCAGTCCCAATGGTAGCCACACGTCGGGCCAGGCTTGGCTCTCGTGGCCGTAGCAAGTTGGGTTGCCTCCTCACCCTCCTCGTCCTCGCCGTAGTCGGGTACTACGGTGCCGGTATTGGGGCGCACGTGTTTCGGTACGTGCGGTTGCTCGAGGAGATGAACACCCAGGCACGCCTTGCGCGCTACATCGATAACACGATCATCCGTGACCGCCTCGTCGCCAAGGTGGAGCAGCTCGGGCTGCCGTCCGAGGCACGGCGGTTCACAGTCCGACGAACGGCAAATCCCCGCGAGATCACCGTCCGAACCTCCTACGAAGTCGATCTCGAGCTGCCGTTCACAGCCTACACCTACACGTTCAAGCCCGAGGCGAGAGCACCTCTCTGAACCATGACACCTCGATGACCCGTCGTTCCAAACAAAAGCTCTCCCTCGCACTGTTGGCCATCACGATTCCACTGTGGGGGCTGGCATCGAGCAGCGATGAAGCTGCCCTGATCGTCAGCCTCTTTTTTGTGTTCGGCATCATGCTGTTGGCGGGGAAGTTCTCGGGCGAATTGTTCGAGCGGATGGGGCAGCCCGCGGTGCTGGGCGAGCTGATCGCGGGCATCATCCTTGGCAGCAGCGTGCTCGGGATCATTCCGACAGCCCCAGAGGAGCCACTCACCGAGATCATCCGCATCTTCGCCGAGATCGGCGTGGTGATCCTCTTGTTCGAGATCGGATTGGAAACCGACCTCAAACAGATGTTTCGAGTCGGTGCAGGCGCGGCATCCGTCGCGACCGTTGGCGTCGTGCTGCCGCTGCTTGGCGGGTTCCTGTTTTGGATTTCACCCCTGGTGAATCCCGCATACAGCAATGCCGACGTGATCACCACGGGCATCTTCCTGGGGGCAACGCTCACGGCCACTTCAGTCGGCATCACCGCCCGCGTGTTACAGGACCTTCGCGTCATGCACTCGGTCGAAGCGCGAATGGTGATCGGCGCGGCGGTCATCGACGACATCCTGGGCATTCTCCTGCTCGGCCTCGTCAGCTCCCTCGTCGCCGGACAAGCCGTCTCCGTGCTCGGAATTGGCCGCTCGATGGCCACTGCCATTGGCTTCCTCGTCCTCGCCGTCGGGTTGGGACTTGCGGTCGCACCAAGGGTGTTCGGACTCCTCGATCAGATGCGGGTGCGAGGCATGCTGCTCGTGGCCGCCTTCGCGTTCGTGTTGTTCATGGCAGCGCTGGCCGACCTTGCCGGATCGGCCCTCATCATCGGCGCATTCGCCGCGGGAATCGTGCTGTCCGGCACCAACCAATTCGATACGATCAACAGCCGGATCAAACCAGTTGCCGACATCTTCACGCCGATCTTCTTCCTGAGCATCGGCGCCCAATTCGACGTGTCGCTGCTCAACCCCTTTGTAGGGAACAACGCGGTCATCCTCGGCATCGGACTGGGCCTGTTCGTCATCGCGATCATCGGGAAGGTGATCGCCGGGTGGGCCGTGCCTTGGCTCAACTTCAACCGGGTAGGTGTGGGAGTCGGCATGATTCCGCGAGGCGAGGTGGGGCTCATCTTCGCCAACATCGGATTGGTCGCTGGCGTCCTTACGCGGGAGCTGTTCAGCGCCGTCGTCATCATGGTCATGGGCACGACGTTCATCGCGCCGCCGCTGCTCAAGTTCGCCTTCGGCCGCTGGGGCATGACAGATCCTGCTGACCTCCACAAGCGGCCGATGCCCGAGCGCAAGGACCGCAAGAGCCCATCACCTCCCTCGGACGCTTGACCGATGCCCCGACCTGACGGCCGACAGCCGCACGAGCTGCGCCCGCTCGAGTTGGAGCGAGGCGCCAATCCGTATGCGGAAGGCTCGTGCCTCGTACGTCTGGGCGGCACGCTCGTCATGTGCACTGCCAGCGTCACCGACGGGGTGCCGGCCTGGCGGCGCGGCAGAGGTCTGGGGTGGGTCACGGCCGAGTACGCCATGCTACCGCGCGCCACTACTGAACGCTCGCAGCGTGAGCGCCGCGGCCCGGGCGGACGCACCGCTGAAATTCAACGGCTCATCGGGCGGAGTCTTCGGACCGCTGTGAGCACCTTCCAGTTCGGCGAGCGGACCATCACGGTGGACTGCGATGTGTTGCAGGCAGACGGCGGGACGCGGACGGCAGCAATCACCGGCGGTGCCGTCGCTCTCGCCGACGCGTGCTCGTGGCTCGCTCGCACCCACGGCGTGCCCAATCCGTTCCAGAACATGGTGGCCGCCATCTCCGTTGGCGTCGTCGACGGGACACCCTGCGTCGACCTCTCCTACGCGGAAGACAAGACGGCTGATGTAGACGCCAACATCGTGATGATCGAGCCGGACCGATTCGTGGAAGTGCAGGGGACGTCGGAACGGGCGCCGTTTGAGCGGCCGGCATTGGAGCGCATGCTGGGACTGGCTGAGCAGGGCATCCGGCAGCTCTTCGCGGCACAGCACCACGTTCTCGCTGGCTGATGTCGTCACTGCTCGTCGCCACCCGTAACAAGGGCAAACAGGTCGAGATCCGCGCCATATTGGAGCAGCTCCCGCACGTGCTCCGATTCCTCAACGAGACCGGAATCCTCGAGGGACCGGAAGAGGCAAACCTGGAGCACGCGAACTCGTTCGAGGGAAATGCCACGCGCAAGGCACAATACTTCGCGAGGATCGGTGGCGGACCAACGGTAGCCGATGATTCCGGCCTCGAGGTCTTTGCGTTGGGCGGCCTACCAGGCGTCAAGTCGCGCCGCTTCGCGCTGTCAGATGGCCCACCGGACGAACAGGACGCTGCTAACAACACCGAGCTGCTGCGACGCCTCGATGGCCTTCCGCCGGAACGCCGACGCGCACGCTATCGCTGTGTCGTCGCGTACGTACCTCGACCGGATGCTGCGGCCGTCACGTTCGAGGGCTCGTGCACAGGACGCATTCTCGAGGCGGCAGAAGGCTCCAACGGCTTTGGATATGACCCACTCTTCTATTCGGACGATCTCGCGATGAGCTTCGGACTTGCGCCGCCCGAGGAGAAGCACGCGGTGAGCCACCGAGGCAGGGCGTTCCGCGCCTTTGCAGAGTGGTTGGGGGGGAAGTAGTCCTTGTTCTTCAGTTTTCAGTTTTCAGTATTCAGCTGTCGGCTGTTCCCTCTCCGCATAGTTCTTCCGGAGCTTAACGGGGTCAACGGTTTCCGACAACTGAAGGCTGACGACTGAAGACTGAAATACGGGGCGTGGCGCAGCCCGGTAGCGCGCCTGCTTTGGGAGCCATCGTGAGGGTGGCTCCCTTTGTATGTGGGGCGTAATTCCTAGGAGAACTTCGACCCACCGCAAAGTCCTACCCCCGGTTTTCACCTCAGAAACAAGTCCAAACGTACCAGAAACGTACCAGTGGGAAAGACAGAGAGAGGTCTGGACTACCTCTTAGGTCCAGTTCTCTCAACTTTCTTTCTTGCAACTTCTCTTAGGAAGAAAAGAAAGGAAGTTGGCGTAGGGGTTCCTTCGTTTGCATGTCTCCCACACCGTTGCGGGTGTGCGACTCTTGCGGGGTGGGGGACCGGGGAGCATGGTGGTGGCAAAACTT
>JBDHAN010000036.1:0-33421 GCA_039588055.1 Gemmatimonadota bacterium
AGCGGTACCGCGCTGCCAACCTGGATCTTGATCCCCTCAGCAGTGGGCTCACCGATCAGCAGGTTGTAGTTCTTCCGCATGAACTGCACGATGGCCTGATCCATCTCGTCGCCACCCGTGCGGATCGACGTGTCGCTCACGATGCCAGACAACGCAATGACCGCGATCTCCGTCGTGCCACCACCAATGTCGATGGCCATGTTTCCCGTCGGCGTTTCAACCGGCAGGCCGACACCGATCGCAGCAGCCATCGGTTCGGCCACCATAAACACCTCTTTGGCACCGGCGGAGTGCGCGCTGTCACGCACGGCTCGCTTCTCGACCTCGGTGATTCCGCTCGGGACACACACAATGACCCGAGGCTTCACTCGAAAGACGTGCTTCTGAATGATCGTGGAAAGGAAATACCGCAGCATCTTCTCGGTCACGTCGAAGTCGGCGATCACCCCGTCCTTGAGAGGCCGGACCGCCTGAATGGCCTCCGGCGTTCGCCCCAGCATGCGTTTCGCCTCGAGACCGATGCCCTTGACCTTCCCACTTGCCTTCTCGATGGCCACGACCGACGGCTCGTTGAGCACGATGCCTTCGCCTCGAACATACACGAGGGTATTCGACGTCCCGAGATCGACAGCGATCTCGTTCGCCGGCAGCAGCGTTCCAAAGCGAAATTTGCCCCAGTTTATCGGCATGACTCGCGGCGCAAGGGATGTGGAGACGCGGTTAAAGCGCCCCCGGTCATCAGGAGCGCCCTAAGTTAATGGCAAGCGTAAGTTATGACAAGAGCAGCACTTACCGATTCTCCCACGGATTCGAGGCCCCGTTCTGGTCAGACGATGGTCGCGGGATCCGTCAGCGGCAATCCGAACGCCTCCGCGACCCCCGGATACACCACCTGGCCCTCGATCACGTTAAGTCCGAGGAAGAGCGCTGGATCGGCCGTGCAGGCGTTCCGCCACCCGGCATCCGCCAGGGTCACGGTGTAGGGGAACGTCGCGTTCGTGAGGGCGAGCGTCGAGGTCCGCGGCACTCCACCCGGCATGTTGGCCACGGCATAGTGGACCACCTCTTCGACCACGTAGGTCGGGGTTTCGTGGGTGGTCGGCTTGATCGTCTCAATACATCCGCCCTGGTCAACGGCGACGTCCACAATGACCGCACCCTTCTTCATGTATCTCAGGTCGTCTCGCGTAACCAGGCTGGGTGCCTTGGTCCCAGGAACGAGGACCGCTCCGACCAGGAGATCGGCCGTTTGCAGCTGCTCGAGGATATTATGCCGGTTCGAAAACACCAGGTCGACGTTTGCCGGCATCACATCGGACAGGTAGCGGAGACGCTCCAGCGAGATGTCGAGCACGGTGACGTGCGCGCCGAGCCCCGCCGCCATCTTCGCCGCATTGGTTCCCACGACGCCGCCACCCAGGATCACGACTTCTGCTGGCAATACGCCGGGTACGCCGCCCAGCAAGATGCCGCGCCCACCGTAGTATCGCTCCAGATACTTGGCACCCTCTTGGACCGCCATTCGACCCGCCACTTCACTCATGGGCGTGAGCAGCGGTAGCTCGCCTGAATCCAGTTGCACCGTCTCGTAGGCCATAGCGATCGCCCCCGAGTCCATGACCGCTCGGGTCAGCGTTTCGCTCGCTGCGAAGTGGTAGTACGTGAACACCACTTGGCCCGGTCGCATCAGCGGCCATTCGGGCTCGATGGGCTCTTTCACTTTGACGATCATCTCCGCCTTCGCCCACACGTCCTTGGCATCAGGGGCAATCGTCGCGCCAACCGCTTCATAGAGATCATCGGGAAAACCGCTACCCAGCCCCGCCCCTCCCTCAACCACCACGGTATGCCCGTGGGCCCGCAGGGCTTCAGCGCCTGCCGGAACCAGCGCAATCCGGTTCTCGGCGGTCTTGATCTCCTTCGGGACACCAATGATCATCGGAACCTCTGTGCGTGAAGTTGGTGGGCCTCAGTTCGGCCCCAGCCAGACGACCGCCTGACGCCCGGGATCGAGGAATTCCTTTGCAACGGCTGCTGCATCTTCCGTGCTGACCGCGTCGATGTCGGCCAGCACCTGATCGATCGTTCTGTAGGGCTCCCGATACAGATCAATCGTCGCGAGCCGATACATGCGAGCGGCCGGACTCTCGAGTGACAAAGTAACCTGCCCCTTCAGCTGCCGCTTCGCCTCGGTGAGCTGCGCCGCCGACAGCCCCTCTTGGGCAAGCCGTCCGAGTTCCTCGAGGATTACCGTCACCGCCTGATCAGCCGTCGATGGGTGCGTTCCCACGTACACGCCGGAGGTTCCAGTCTCGTGATAGAAGGACTGATGGGTGTGGACCGCGTACGCCAACCCGAGTTCCTCTCGGACACGCTGAAACAACCGACCCGACATCCCGCCACCCAGTACGGTGTTGAGCAAGAGCAGCGGTATCCGACGGCGATCGCGGTACCCGAACGTGTCGGTACCCAGGAGAATGTGGGTCTGGACGGTGTCACGCTGCACGCGTTGCGTCCCGCGCCCACCGGTTGGCACGGGCGCCACATTCGGCGGCTCGGGTCCTGCCTCATACGTGAACCACCCGCTCTTGGTTACCAGCTTGAGCAAGAGATCGTGATGCAGGCTTCCCGCCGCGGTGATGACGACGTGTCGAGGATGGTAGCGCTTGGCGTGCAGCGCTCGAAGATCATCCGCGCTCAATTCGGAAACCGTGTCTCGCGTCCCCAGAATCGAATACCCGTACGGGTGTCGCGGCCAGAGCGCCCGCGCGTGGAGATCGAAAACAAGATCGTCCGGGGTATCTTCGACCGTGCTGATTTCTTCCAGCACAACCTTGCGTTCGAGTTCCATGTCGCTTGATCGGAGCACGGGGTTGCGCACCAGATCGGTGAGGACATCGAGCGCACGCGGCAGATCTTCGTCCAGCACACGGGCCTGATAGGACGTGTACTCGCGACTCGTGAACGCGTCGAGCGCGCCACCACGGCCCTCGAGCTCGAGCGCAATGTCGCGCGCGCTTCGCCGCTCGGTTCCCTTGAACACCATGTGTTCCAAGAGGTGGGACACGCCCATCTTGTTCGCGTCTTCGTGGGCAGACGAGGCACGCACCCAGACACCAACGGCGACCGAGCGGACTCCGGGGAGCACCTCGGAGAGCACGGTGACGCCGTTCTCCCCGACGGTGCGGTAGAGCCGCTCGTCCAGCTTGACCGTGTCCATCGGGACGGTTAGCGCGCGGAGGCGGTCGGTTTCTCCAGCAGCGCCTTGCGTGAGAGTCGCATCTTCCCGCGATCGTCGATCTCGAGCAGCTTGACGCGCACGAGGTCGCCCTTCTTGACGACATCTTCCGTCTTGTTCGTCCGCTCGTGCTGCAGCTCAGAGATATGCAGGAGGCCCTCCTTGCCGGGCAGGATCTCGACGAATGCGCCAAACGCGGTGGTGCTCTTGACCACACCCTCGTAGACCTGTCCGACCTCTGCGTCCTGCACAATGGCCTCGATCATCTCCCTGGCACGCTCGCCGGCGTCGCCGTCGACGGACGACACCGTCACCATACCGGAATCGTCGACGTTGATCTCGGCACCGGTTTCCTCCTGAATACCCCGAATGATCTTGCCCTTGGGACCGATGATCTCGCCGATTCGCTCGGGGTTGATTTGAATCGTGATGATGCGTGGGGCGTACTGCGACAGCGTGCCGCGCGGCTCGGCCATCGTCTGCGCCATGACATCCAGAATGTGGAGCCGGGCCGTGCGTGCCTTCTCGAGCGCGTCGCGCAGCAGTTTCAAATCGAGGCCCTTGATCTTGATGTCCATCTGAATCGCCGTGACGCCATCGCGAGTCCCAGCGACCTTGAAGTCCATGTCACCCAGGTAGTCTTCCGCACCGAGGATATCCGTGAGGACGGCCACCTCGTCGCCATCTTTGATCAACCCCATCGCGACGCCTGCACACGCTGCCTTCATCGGTACACCGGCATCCATTAGCGCCAGCGAGCCGCCACACACCGTGGCCATCGAGGACGACCCGTTGGATTCCAGGATGTCCGAAACGATGCGAATGGTGTAGGGGAACTCGTCGTAGGGCGGCAGCAACGCCTGGAGTGCACGCTCTGCAAGATTGCCGTGTCCGATCTCCCGACGCGAGACGCCGCGAATAGGACGCACCTCTCCAACAGAGAACGACGGGAAGTTGTAGTGCAGCATGAAGCTCTTCGTCGTCTCCTGGGCCATATCGATGTTATCGATTCGCTGCTCATCGGAGACTGTCCCGAGCGTCGTGCTCACCAATGCCTGCGTCTGCCCGCGTGTGAACAGCGCTGACCCGTGGGCTCGCGGCAAGAGACCGACGTCACAGTTGATGGAGCGCACGGTTTCGAGATCACGACCATCGACGCGCTCGCCGCGCTCCAACACCTGGCGACGCATGGTCTGGGACTCGATGGCCTCGACAGCTCTCCTCAGCTCATCGGGGTGTTCCGGGAACTCCTCCGCTAAACGCTCAATGGTGTCGGAGCGAACCGCCGCCAATGCCTGAATGCGCTCGGTCTTCTCTGTGAGGTTGAGGGCTTCACCTACCCGCTCGCCCACCGCGTCTCGCACGCGTTCCTCGAGCCCCGTGGGAGGCTCCGGACTGCTCCACTCCAGCTTGGGACTTCCCACCGCCGCGACAATCTCCTGCTGCATCGCAACCAGCTCCGCAAGGCCGCTCTGCGCTGCGGATAGCGCGTCGGCAATCTGGTCCTCAGGGAGCTCCAGCGCTCCGCCTTCGACCATTGAAACCGAATC
Organism: Gemmatimonadota bacterium; assembly: GCA_039588055.1. GTDB lineage: Bacteria > Gemmatimonadota > Gemmatimonadetes > Gemmatimonadales > GWC2-71-9 > JAOTVV01. Next base: position 4,789 of record JBDHAN010000036.1, read on the forward strand.
GCCCAGCCCCGCAACGACCATGTCGAGATCGCTCGATTCGAGCTGCTCGAACGTGGGATTGAGCACCCAATCGCCATCGACTCGGCCGACACGCACACCGGCGACGGGACCAGCCCAGGGCACTTTCGAGATGGCGAGTGCCGCCGAGGCCGCCGTCACGCCCAGTACGTCCGCGTCGTTCACCTGATCTGCCGACAGCACGTAGACGAAGACCTGCACTTCGTTCTGGAAGCCCTTGGGAAAGAGCGGACGAATGGACCGGTCGATCAGTCGTGCCGCGAGGATCTCCTCTTCGCCAGGACGGCCTTCGCGCTTGAAGAAGCCGCCGGGGATCTTTCCCGCGGCATAGCTCTTTTCGCGATACTCGACTGTGAGAGGGAAAAATGGGAGTGAGGTTTCCTTGTCGCTAACGGTGACGGCAGCCAAGACCATTGTCTCGCCAAACTGCACCACCGCGCTCCCCGCCGCCTGCTTCGCCAATCGCCCGGTCTCGATCCGAAATCGTCGACCGGCAAAGCGTCGTTCTACATGCTGCACCGTGATTGTCCTTGCTTGAGCACCGAGACGTCACCGGGGCGTCCGAGGTGCTCTCGACGGACGCCCGGTACCCGCATCGGAGGAATTAGTGGCGGAGGCCGAGTTCCTCGATCAATCGGCGATAGCCGTCGAGGTCAGTCCGCTTGAGGTAGTCGAGCAGCCGCCGCCGCTTACTCACCATGATCAACAGACCGCGGCGCCCATGATGATCTTTGTTGTGGGAGCGGAAATGCCCGGTGAGGGAATTGATCCGTTCCGTCAACAGCGCGATCTGAACCCGAGTGGACCCCGAATCCTGGGGGTGTGTGCGGTGCTTCTCTACAACGGCTTGCTTGTCAAAGCTCATGAAACGTGTATCCTCCAACACGCGGGCAGCCAAGTCCGCGAAAAAGCGTCCGTAATTTACGACAGCCACGTAGCTTAGCTGCCATGCACTGCGGTGTAAACCCCGTTCAAGATGCTTGACGCGCAGGATCTCATCGGCCGCTCGGTTGGCCCGTATACTGTCTCCCGGCTTCTGGGCCAAGGGGGGTTCGCCTGGGTGTTTGAGGCTGAGCGGCCGGATGACCTGCCGGTCGCCCTCAAGATCCTCAAGCCCCGTTACGGCAGCGACCCTCAGTTCGATCGGCGGTTTCGCAAGGAAGCCCAAGTCGCTGCAGAGCTTACACACCCACACATCGTCCAGATTCTAGATGTTGGACACGCTGACGGACTGACCTATTTCACAATGCCGCTGGCGCAGGAATCGCTGGATACGCTCATCGAGCGTCATGGAGCCGTGCCCGAGATCATGGTCATGGGAATCGCGGTGGACATCGCGGCTGGCCTTGCCTTTGCCCACGAAGCCGGGGTCGTCCATCGGGATATCAAGCCCGCCAACATCCTGCTCCTGGAGGGCGGGCGAGCGGTCATCGGCGACTTCGGCATCGCTCGCGCCGTTTCAGGTTACGTGTCGGCGACGGGCGTCAACATGACCATTGGAACCCCACAGTACATCTCGCCGGAACAGGCGCAGGGGCGCCCGCTCGACGGCCGGAGCGACCTCTACGCCTTGGGCGTCCTCCTGTACAAGTCCGTCACGGGCGACGTGCCGTTCCGATCGACGGATTGGTTCGAGTTGGCGCGGATGCACGTTGAGCAGCAACCCGAAGCCCCTCGCAAGAAGCAGCCGAACATCTCGGCACGGTTCGAGCGCGTCATTCTCCGCTGCCTCGCCAAGCACCCGGACGACCGCTACCCATCTGCCAAGGCGCTCTGCGAGGAGTTGGAGCTCCTGGCGAGTGAGGACCGCACGACCGAGACGTTCGGCCGGGCGCCGGCCAGCTCCGCAGAGTACGCAGCGAGCCTCGGGCCCGAAGACCGAAAGCCCAGGTGGCCGCTGCTCTTGCTGGCACTGTTGCTGGTGATCGTCGTTGCGGTGGCCGTGGTGCTGGTCGGTCGGTGACGCTCCGGTCCTTCCCTACCCTCCGAAGATCCGCAGAATGTCATTGGTGAACACGAAGATCATGAGGGCGAGCAGCACGACGAGCCCCATCTGCGTCAGACGCATGCGCGCGGTCACTGAAAGCGGCCGACCACCGCGCGCGCCCTCGATGAGCAGAAACACGAGGTGCCCCCCGTCCAGCACCGGAATCGGCAACAAGTTCAGGATCGCGAGATTCACGGAGAGCAACGCCATGAACTCCACGAGCGCCACAAATCCGAAACGCGCCACCTGTCCCGACATCTGGCCGATGAGGATCGGTCCGCCGATGTCTCGCGGTGAAACCTCCCGAAAGACGATGCCCTTGAGGGTGAAGAACACGAGCTCAACATTGGACCACGTGACCCGCGCCCCCTCGACGACCGCCGCAGCCGGGCCGTAACGAATCCGCGTGAACTCACGCGCCGGGCCGATACCGACCTGTCCGATCAGACGCGTCTCACCCGTGATGGGGTCTTCGTAGCGCCGCTCGACCGGTACGAGCGTCACCGCGAAGAGTGAATCCGCTCGCTGCACCGCAACCCGTACCGAGTCGCCGATTCGGGGTTCGACAACCCGCTTGAGATCGTAGAACGCGGCAACGGTATCGTCTTCGACGGCAACGAGAACATCCCCGGGCTGGAGTCCGGCGGCGGCCGCCGGCATGCCTGATATGATGCTACCGATCTCAGGTCCCCAGAGCGGATAGAGCGCCGTCCCGATAGCAGCCCTGGCCCGCACCTCCGTGCCTCGGATCGGAAGGATCACCGCGTCAAGGTCCTCGGCGAAGTCGAACCGCAGCCGATCCGATGTAGGATCGGCGATCGCACGGAGCACCTGATCCCAGGACTGCACAGAGTCGCCATTGACCATGGCGACCGTGACGCCGCGCGGCAGCGCAGCCAGCGCGGCGGCCTCCGGCGGGAGGGCAGCAGCATCGACATGGGCGATCGCCGTCACTGTATCCTCGTTCCGACCGAACACGGCCGCGAGCGTGGCGTAAGTCACCCACGCGAACAAAGCGTTCATCGCGACGCCGGCCGAGATCACCAGGATCCGAGCCCAGAGCGATTTGCTTTCGAACAACTGGTCTTCGGGAAAGTCCTCGTACTCCTGACCGAGTGAGCCGCCCTCCAAGGAGGCCATCGCCTCTTGTTCCTCACGGCTGGCCATCTTCACGTACCCGCCCAACGGAATCCAGGCCACCACGTATTCCGTCTCGCCACGCCGAAACCGGATCGGGGTGGCCGGACCGAACCCGATCGAAAACCGAGGGACGCCGATTCCGACCGCCTTCGCCGCCAGGAAATGCCCCAATTCGTGAACGAAGATGAGGACGCCGAGGACGAAGACGAACGCCGCTATCGTGAGGAGCACAACGCGTCTCCTTGCTCTCGCGCCCAGCGGTCCGCCGCGAGTACGGTCTCGAGATCTACAGCCGGTTCCAGCTGGTGTCGTTGCAGCACAGCATCGATCACATCACCGATAGCGCGATACCGAATCGTCCCTTCCAGGAAGGCCTTCACAGCCACCTCATTTGCAGCGTTGTAGACCGCCGGCGCGGTCCCACCCAAGGCCCCGGCCCCGACGCCCAACGCAAACGCCGGAAAATGTTCCCGCCGCACCGGCTCGAACGTCAGTGGGCCAGCCGCGACCGGATCAAAGACCGGCGTTCCGGCGTCCGTCACCCGCTCCGGGTGGGTCAACGCGTAGAGAATCGGCAACTCCATCGTGGGGAACCCGACTTGTGCCAACACCGAGCCGTCCATGAACTCCACGAACGCGTGAATGATCGACTGTGGGTGCACCACCACATCGATCGCCTCGTACCCCAACCCGAACAAAAAGTGCGCTTCGATCACCTCGAGCGCCTTGTTGGCGAGGGTCGCACTGTCGACCGTGATCTTGGGTCCCATGTCCCACGTGGGATGCTGCAAGGCATCCTCGACGGTGGCCTCATGAAGTTGATCGACCGGCCACTCGCGAAATGGTCCACCTGAGGCGGTGAGAATGAGCCGTTGGACGTCCTGTGCCTCTCGACCGCCGAGACATTGAAGGACCGCGCTGTGCTCGGAGTCCACGGGCACGATCTCGCCACCACCCTCGTGCGCGGCGCGCAGCACGAGTTCGCCAGCCATCACGAGCGACTCCTTGTTCGCCAGCGCAACGCGTTTGCCTGCCCGAAGAGCGGACAGCGTGGCCTCAAGCCCTGCTGCCCCCACGACCGCATTCAGCACGATGGACACGTCCGGATGCGTTGCCGCCTCGATGAGGCACTCGGCACCTGCTGCCACACTTCGCCCCTCGTGCACCTGTCCGTCGGTTCCGTTCACGAGGCCCACGAAATCCGGGTTCGCCGTGCGCGCCTGCTCCATGAGACGCGCCTCCGATCCGAATGCCGTCAGCGCGACGACATGAAAGCGTTCCCGCTGGCGCTCCAGTACGCGAAGCGCGCTCGTTCCGATCGACCCAGTCGAGCCAAGAATGGCAACGCCCTGGGTCATATCGTTCCGAACAACAAGAGCAGGAGGACCGCAGCTGGTAGCACCCAGTAGAGCGAGTCGAATCGGTCGAGCACCCCACCGTGACCCGGGAAGAACCTCCCCGAATCCTTGACCTTCACCTCACGCTTGAAGAGCGATTCGGACACGTCGCCCACTTGCCCCGCCACCGAGATGACGAGCCCGAACACCGCGAGCTGCCACACCGGATGCTCCACGCCGAGCGGCGTGAGAACGAGGATGCCATAGAGTGGAGCGAGCACCAGAGCTCCTACACTTCCGGAGATCGCGCCAGCCCACGTTTTGTTGGGGCTCAGCACCGGGGCCAGCTTGGGTCCGCCAAACAGTGACCCGCCGCCCATGGCCAGGGAATCACAGACCCACGTCACGACAAGCGGCAGAAACACCAGGGCCGTCGCGGCAGCGGGCGACATGGTGCCCGCGAGGTGTCGGATCGGGAGGAGAAACGCCGGAAGCCCGGCAGCATACACGGTACCGAACACGGTGAGGCTCACCGAGCCGAGCGGTCGATCAGCTGGTCCTCGGCTCGAGGTTGCAGCGGCAACGACGAGGATCAGCCACAGAGCGCCACCCATCGCGATCCAGCCCGGCTCGAGTGCCCCACCCGCGGGCAGCGACGCATACGCGACCAGAGGCAGAGCCACGGCTCCAACGACCCCCGGAATGCGGAGCGGTCGCAGTCCGGCGCGCTCGCCCAAACGGTAGAACTCACTCGCACCGACCGCTCCGAACACTGCCAGCAACGCCGCAAGCACCCAGCCACCCACATAGACAAGCGCCAGGGCCGCGGGGATGCCGACCGCAGCCACGGCAACGCGGCGAATCATGTTAGAGGACATTGAAGGAGTTGCCGACCCGGAGTCTGGGAGCCCGATCCGGCGGTCAGACCTCCATGATCTCTTCTTCTTTGGACTTCACCACTGACTCGATCTCTTTGATCGCGTCGTCGTGCAGCTGCTGGACCTCGCTCTCGCTGCGGTGCTTGTCGTCGTCAGAGACGTGCTCGACCTTCTTGACGGTCGCGCGGGCGTCCTCACGGGCGTGGCGCACCGCGATACGCCCCTCTTCCGCGAGCTTATGGACGATCTTCACCAGGTCCTTGCGCCGTTCCTCAGTGAGCGGTGGAAGCGGAATGCGCACCAGCGCACCGTCATTGGCTGGATTGAGACCCAAATCGGCAGTGAGGATTGCCTTCTCGACCGCACCGATCAGCGACTTGTCCCACGGCTGGACCGTGAGTAGCCGGGGCTCGGGGGCAGCGACCGTCGCCACCTGATTGAGGGGCATTTGTTGTCCGTACGCGTCTACCCGCACGGTGTCCAGGAGACTGGTCGTGGCCCGGCTGCTCCTGATCGACGCCAGCTCTCGCTGCGTGTTCTCCACCGCCTTGCGCATCAACTGCTTGGCGTTCTTCTGAATCTCTGGCAACGTACTCATCGCACGATGGTCCCCACGCGCTCGCCCTGCAGCACACGGGCGATGGCGCCGTGATTGTTGACGTTCATGACGACGATCGGCAATCCGTTTTCCTGGCAAAGCCCGAACGCGTTGGCATCCATGACCTTGAGACCACGAACCATGGCGTCGTGGTACGAGAGCTCAGGAATGAACTCGGCCTTCGCGTCCTTCTTGGGATCCGCTGTGTACACGCCGTCCACGCTGGTGGCCTTGATCAATACCTCCGCCTCAATCTCCAACGCTCGAAGCACGGCGGCCGTATCGGTCGAGAAATAGGGATTCCCGGTCCCGGCGGCAAACAGCACGACCCTGCCCTTTTCCAAATGTCGCTGCGCCCGGCGGCGAATGTAGGGTTCGGCCAACTCCTCCATCCGGATCGCCGACATGACCCGCGTGTGCACGTCCTTCCGCTCCAGGATGTCCTGCACGGCCAGCGCATTGATCACCGTCGCCAACATACCCATGTAGTCGGCCGAGACCCGATCCATTCCCTGTTGGCTCGCGACGGTGCCGCGGATGATGTTCCCTCCGCCGATGACCAGGCCCAGCGCCGCTCCCAGCTTTGCCACGTCGTTGATTTCGTCTGTGAGACGGTCAACGACGCCAAAGTCGATGCCAAAGCTCTGCCCGCCGGCCAGCGCTTCGCCGGAGAGCTTGAGGAGGGCTCGCCCGTAAGCGAGCTCCGCCATCGTCAGACTCCCAACTCGTAGCGCACGAACCGGCGCACGACGACGTTTTCCCCGACCTTGCCCGACGTTTCCTTCACGAGGTCCGTGATCGTCTTCTTGTCGTCCTTCACGAAGGCCTGGTTCATCAAGACGGTCTCCTGGAAGAACTTCTTCATCTTGCCGTCCACGATCTTCGGTCGAACCTGTTCCGGCTTCCCCGACTCCGCAACCTGGGCCTCATAGATCGCCCGCTCGCGCTCCAACACGTCGGCGGGCACGTCCTCGGGCGTGACCGCGATGGGCCTAGCCGAGGCGATGTGCATAGCCAGATCTCGCGCGAGCACCTGGAAGTCATCCGTACGGGCAACGAAATCGGTTTCGCAGTTCAGCTCGACCAGAACGGCGACCTTACCGTTGAAATGGACGTAGCTTCCAATCGCCCCTTCCTGTGCCGTGCGGCCTGAGCGCTTCTCCGCTTTGGCGATGCCCTTCTTTCGCAGCAACGCGACGGCTTGGTCCAAATCCCCGCTCGTTTCCAGAAGCGCCTTCTTGCAGTCCATCATCCCCGCGCCCGTGCGGCCGCGAAGCTCACTCACTTCCTTCGCTGTGATCGTCGCTGACATCTGATTCCGTCCTTCACTTCCGAAACTGCCGTCAATTGTTGATGTGAGAACCGCCGCCTCGCGCCCCTCTCAGTGGCCCGACCGGCGGCGGTCATCGATTCGGGCCCCATGGGCCGACTTACTCTTTTGCCTGATCCGCCGCTGCCGTCGCCTCAGGGGCAGTAGTATCGCCCTCCTGTGGGGTATCACCGCCGTCGGCCGGCTTCGCATCCGGCATGTCTGCCCTGAGCCTCGCCGCGATCGCCTCCGGCTTGGGCCGACGCTTCCGCCGCGGGCGGCGACGCCGCGAATCTTCCTCGTCCCCCTCCGTCGATTCCGGTGCGTAGCTCGAGTACGCTTCCGAATCCGAGGCCGACTCGCGCAACGGCGCCTGCTTTCTGGTCTCGGACACGACTTCAACCAACGCATTGGTGATGAGCGAGACACTGCGAATGGCGTCGTCATTGCCCGGAATCGGGACCGTGATCACGTCTGGATCGGCGTTCGTGTCGACAATCGCCACCACCGGGATATTGAGCTTGTTCGCCTCGGCAATCGCGATGCGCTCCTTCTTCGCATCGACGATGAACACGGCGCCCGGCAGGCGCGACATGTTCTTGATGCCCTCGAGGTTCCTGTTGAGCTTCTCTCGCTCGCGATCCAGTTGGAGCTGTTCCTTCTTCGTGAGGAAGTCGAACGCCCCTTCGGCCTGGCCCTGCTCGAGTTCCTTCAACCGCCGAATCTGTTGTTTGATCGTATGGAAATTCGTGAGTGTCCCGCCAAGCCACCGCTCCGTCACCCAATGGCTACCGCACCGGTCGGCCTCGCCCTTCACGATCTGGTTCAGCTGCTTCTTCGTACAGACGAACAAGACGTTGTCGCCCTGCATCACGACGCTACGGAGCAACTCCTGAGCTGCCTGCAGTTGATTCAGGGTCTTCTGAAGATCGATCAGATAGATGCCGGACCGCTCAGCGAAGATGAACCGACGCATCTTCGGATTCCAACGGCGCGTCTGATGCCCGAAATGCACACCGGCTTCGAGCAGGTCCTTCAACTGCGGCTGTGTCATGTCCCTCAATCCTTGGGTTGTTCGTCCATCGCCGTCACTTCCGAAGACAATCCGTCGATCGTGACGGACACCCGGCTTCGGATCGGGCGATGTGGGTTGTGAGAGTCATCAGTCTTCAGTTGTCAGTTCACTGCGAACCGATCACTGAGAACCGATAACCCCAAATTCTACCTCTTCGAGAACTGGAACCGCTTGCGCGCTCCCGGCTGTCCAGGCTTTTTGCGCTCCACCGCGCGTGCGTCCCGGGTCATCAGGCCGTGCTCACGCAGCTTCCGGCGATGGGTTTCGTCGGCCTTGACGAGGGCCCGCGCGATCCCCAGTCGGACGGCTCCAGCCTGTCCAGTCATCCCGCCACCGCTCAGGCGGGCCTTCACATCAAACGCCCCGAGAGTGTCCGTCACGACGAACGGCTGCTGGATGTGCTGCACCAGAGAACGCCGCGGGAAGTAGTCACCCAGCGTGCGTCCATTGACCATCCACTTGCCCGACCCCGGCGTCAAATAGACGCGTGCAACGGACGTCTTCCGACGACCGACGGCGTGCCAGCGAAGTTCCGGCTCTGCCTGAACGGCGACCGGCGTCTCAGCGTTCTCCAACGGAGCTACCTCACTTCCAGCGGTGTTGGGTTCTGCCCAGCATGTGGATGGGCCGGACCCGCGTACACTTTCAGTTTCCTGCGCAGCGCCTGACGACCCAACGTTCCTTTTGGCAGCATGCCATAAACTGCGTGCTCGATCACCCGCTCAGGGTGCGTCTCGAGCATCTTCGCGACAGGCGTAAACTTCTCGTTCCCCATGTATCCCGTGTATTTGAAATACTGCTTTTGGTCGAGCTTGTTGCCCGACAGCCTGATCTTTTCGGCATTTACCACAACGACGAAATCGCCGCCGTCCATGTGCGGAGCAAACGTCGGCTTGTGCTTCCCGCGAATGATCTGCGCCACCTTGCTGGCAAGCCGGCCGAGCACGACGCCGTCGGCGTCAACCACATGCCAGTCGTGCTTGAGCTCGGAAGCCTTGGGTGTATAGGTCTTCATCGATCGACAGCCAGTTCCCCTAAATCCCTGCAAACTCACGAATTAACACAGACATGAATGCTAGTCGAGCTCCGGAATGAGGTCAACCCTCCTCGCTCAGCTCCACCAGCGGGACACCCTTCTCGACCGCGTCTCCGGGCTTGACGTGAATCGCTTTCACGACACCAGCACCAGTCGATCGGATCTCGTTTTCCATCTTCATCGCTTCCAGCACCACGACCCCCGCCCCAGCCTCCACGCGCTGGCCCACCTCCACCTCCAGCCGCAGGACGAGTCCGGGCATCGGAGCCTTGACCACTCCACCACCCACCGCCTTCGCCTGCCGACCCGTCATCGCTTCGAGCTGCTCGGTCCGCTCGTCCATGACCGAAACGGCCCACGTCTCGCCCTCGAGCTGGACCTGCCACGCGTCAGCGTCCCGCACCATCGCCAGCGTCCGCGCCCGACCGTCAAACACCAGGTGCCTGAGCGGCGTGCGAGGAATGCTGACTAACCGCGCCTCAATTCCCCGCCCGTTCAGACGGACCCGGTCGCCTTCGACTTCGACCGCGACACGGCGCTCACCCACAGTGACGGTATACCTCACGCCGCCTCCCACCCGTTGCTGACACTCATCGGTCACGCAACCCGGCTCGGCGAGCCGCCAGAAGCCACGCGCTGTCGGTACACGTCTGCTGCCCGTTTCCAGCGAGCGACACAACGGCTCCTCGCGCCTCGTCCTCCGCGAGTGCCACCGCCACCGCGACATGCTCGAGGTCTTCATTGGTGAGCTGCTGCCCGAGCAGCGCCTCGCCGACGCTATCGACGTAGCCGATGTCGTAGCGTCCTGAGAGAAAGCGCTCTTCGTCCATCACGCGGCGATGAAACGGCTGACTCGTCGGCAGGCCCACGATCGTCAGCTCTTCCAGCGCACGTCGCATTCGCCGGATAGCGCGGTCGCGCGACTCGCCCCAGACGATGAGCTTGCCGAGAAGCGAGTCGTAAAACAGACCGACCTCGCTCCCCGTCTCGATCCCGCCGTCCCAGCGGACTCCTGGACCTGATGGGGCCTGGAAATACTCGACTCGACCCGTGGCCGGCAAGAAGTGCGCGTATGGGTCCTCTGCCGTGATACGACACTCGATCGCATGGCCCCGCGGGCCACGCGGTTCTGCCGGAACCGACAACCTCTCTCCCGCGGCAATCCGGAGTTGTTCGCGAACAATGTCGACACCGTACACCAGCTCAGTGATCGGATGCTCCACCTGCAGCCTGGTGTTCATCTCCAGGAAATAGAAATCGCCGTCGGGAGCCAACAGAAACTCAACGGTACCCGCGCTCTCATAGCCCACTGACTGCGCCGCCGTGACTGCCGCCTCACCCATGGCTGAACGCAGCGACTGATCAACGGCGGTCGAAGGCGTCTCCTCGATAAGTTTCTGGTGCCGCCGCTGGATCGAGCACTCACGCTCGCCCAGATGGATCACCGTGCCGTGTGTGTCGGCCAGCACCTGGATTTCGACATGGCGTGGCTGGTCGACGAAACGCTCGAGGTACACCGATCCATCCCCGAATGCCGACGCCGCCTCGGAGGCCGCCTGCGTGAACCCCTTCCGGACCTCTTCGCTCGTTCGAGCGACGCGCATGCCCTTTCCACCCCCACCCGCAGCCGCCTTGAGCAGGACCGGGTATCCGACTGATTCGGCAGCCTCGACGGCGGCATCCGCATCGCGGAGCGACGTCGTCGTTCCCGGGATGATTGGGACGCCCGCGTCCGCCATGAGGCGTCGCGCTTCCGTCTTCTCGCCCATCTTCCGAATCGCTGACGGGGGCGGGCCAACGAAGACCAGCCCTGCCGCCTGTACGGCCTCCGCAAAGTGCGCCCGCTCAGCAAGGAAACCGTAGCCCGGATGGATCGCGTCCGCGCCGGCACGCGCGGCCGCGTCCAACAACCGCTCCACGTTCAGATAGGAGTCCTTGGCAGGCGGGGGTCCCACTTCAAACGCTGCGTCCGCTGCCTTGACGTGGGGATTGAGTCGGTCCGCCTCCGAGTAGACGGCCACCGCCTCGATACCCTCCTCGTGACACGCGCGAATGATCCGGAGCGCGATTTCTCCACGATTGGCGACGAGGACGCGGCGGAGAGGGGCGGGGGGGCCGCTCATGCCTGACGCGGTCGGCGGCAAAGCGGCAGAACGGCAGAGCGGCAGGACGGCCCACGAATCGAGCACTTGCCGCCCTGCCGCTCCTGCCCCTCCTGCCGCCGATTACAGTGGAATATTCCCATGCTTCTTGGGCGGATTGCTGTCGCGCTTGGTGAGAAGGCTCTGCAGCGCCGAGATCAGCCGCGGCCGGGTCTCCCGAGGGTCGATAACGTCGTCCAGGAATCCTCGCGCCGCCGCCAAGTAGGGGTTGGCAAACTTCTCGCGGTAGTCGCTCACGTGCTGCTCGAGTCTCGCCTCGGAATCTTCAGCCGCGGCGATATCGCGCCGAAACAGAATCTCGGCCGCGCCCTTGGGACCCATGACCGCGATCTCCGCCGTGGGCCAGGCAATGTTATAGTCGCCCCGCACGTGCTTGGAGTTCATCACGTCATACGCGCCGCCATACGCTTTGCGCGTGATCACGGTCATCTTGGGAACGGTGGCCTCGGCATAGGCGTACAGCAGTTTCGCACCGTTCTTGATGATCCCGCCGTGCTCCTGATCGACGCCCGGGAGGAAGCCAGGTACGTCCTCGAACGTGACGAGCGGAACGTTGAACGCGTCACAGAAGCGAATGAATCGCGCGCCCTTGACTGATGCCTTGATGTCGAGCACACCCGCCAGAACTGCCGGTTGGTTAGCAACGATCCCGACGGGATGTCCACCGAGCCGTGCGAACCCCACGATGATATTGGCGGCGAAGTCCCCGTGCACCTCGAGCAACTCGCCGTCGTCCACCACTCGGCGCATGACGTCGTGCATGTCATACGGTTTGTTGGGATTGTCGGGCACGATCGTGAGCAGTTCCTCATCACGTCGATCGGCCTGGTCAGCCGTCTCCCGTAGCGGAGGACTCTCCACATTGTTGCTGGGAACGAAGCCGATCAGGCGGCGAACTTCCGCCAGCGATTCCATCTCCGAGTCGTGCGCGAAGTGCGCGACGCCGGACACCGACGCATGCACATCGGCACCGCCCAGTTCCTCAGGCGTGACGTCTTCGTGGGTCACCGTCTTCACGACGTTGGGACCGGTCACAAACATGTAGGAGATCCCGCGGACCATGAAGACGAAGTCCGTGATGGCCGGACTGTAGACTGCTCCGCCCGCGCATGGCCCCAGCACCACGCTGATCTGCGGCACCACCCCAGACGTCATCGTGTTGCGCAAGAAGATGTCGGCGTAACCGCCGAGCGAGACGACACCCTCCTGAATCCGCGCCCCGCCCGAGTCATTGAGCCCCACGATCGGAGCGCCGTTGCGCACGGCGAGGTCCATGATCTTGCAGATCTTCTCCGCGTGCGCCTCGGCCAACGAGCCGCCGAACACGGTGAAGTCCTGGGAAAAGACGTACACGAGCCGACCGTCGATGCGACCGTAGCCCGTGACGACACCGTCACCGAGCGGCTTGCTATCGGCGAGACCGAAGTCGGTGGAGCGATGAGTGACGAACCGGTCCACCTCGACGAAGGACCCTGGATCGAGCAGGAGATCCAGACGTTCGCGCGCGGTGAGTTTGCCTTTGTCGTGCTGCTGGCGAATGCGATCGGGTCCACCGCCCACCTCGGATTCCGCCCTGAGGCGGTGCAACAGATCGAGGCGTTCCTGGATCGTCACGGCGCGAGCGTCTCGTGGCTCACGGGCCGACCCGCGTGCGGTTCGTCCTCGAGCACCCCGCCGCCGCTACTCCGACGCCTTGGCGGCGTCTGCGTCCGGCTCAGCCTCAGCAGTCTCCTCGGCTGGTGGCTCGGCCACTGGCTCGGCCACGGGCTCGGCCACTGTCGCCTCTGCGGCCTCGGCCTTCGGCTCGTCGGACGAGGGCTCATCGGCCTGTTCGGTCGTCTCCTCAGCAGAAGACGCCTCGACATCAGCAGCTGGCAACTCGGGCGGAGGCTCCACCGGCTCTGGCGGCTTCTCGAGAAATTCCGTCGCGACGAGGATGATCCGATGGTGGATGGGATCAACCTCGAGCACCTTGAGCGAAGCCTTCTGGCCAACCGCGGTCACCTGCTCAGCACTCTTTCCGGCCGGCAGGGGTAGCTGCACCTGTGGCACAAAGCCCTCGAGATCGCTCCCCATGTCCAGCACGATGCCGCTGTCTTGGTAGCGGACGATCGAGCCTTCCAGCTCCATGCCCACCGGATGCGTCTCCGCGATGCTGAGCCACGGATCGTCTTGCAGCTGCTTGAGCCCGAGCGAGATCCGCTTTTTCTCGGGATCGATGTTGAGAATGACCACCTCCACGGAGTCACCCTTCTGAATCAGCCCGTCGATGCCGGGCTCGAGCTCGACGAACGCGCCGAACGACGTGAGGTTGCGAACCTTCCCGCTAATACGCGTCCCCACGGGGTACTTCATGGGGAGCATCATCCACGGATCCTGCTCGGTCTGCTTCATGCCGAGCGAGATCTTCTCTTCCTCCGGATCGACCTTGAGCACCACAGCTTCGATCGTCTCACCGATCGATACCACCTTCGAGGGGTGGCGAACGCTTCGGGTCCAACTCATCTCGCTGATGTGCACGAGCCCCTCGATGCCTGGCTCGAGCTCAACGAACGCCCCGTAGTTCGTGATGCTCACGACTTTGCCCTGCACCCTGGCACCCACGGGATACCGCTGGGTCACATCCTCCCAGGGATACGCATTGAGCTGTTTGAGTCCAAGTGAGATGCGCTCGCGATCCCAGTCGATGTCGAGCACCTTGACCTCGACCTCCTGGCCGAACTCCACCAGTTCCGAGGGATGCGACACCCGACCCCAGCTCATATCGGTGATGTGCAGGAGGCCGTCGACGCCACCCAGGTCGATGAACGCGCCGAAGTCCGTCACGTTCTTGACGATACCCTTGCGCACCTGCTCGACCTGCAACTCCTTCATGAGATGCTCGCGCTTGTCGGCGCGCTCGCTTTCGAGAATCACCCGACGCGACACCACGATGTTGCGACGGCGCTTGTTCAACTTGATGATCTTGAAATGGAAGCTCTGCCCCAGCAGCTCGTCGATGTTCGGCACACGCCTGAGCGCGATCTGGCTCCCGGGAAGGAAGGCATCGACCCCCATGAGGTCTACTACGACACCACCCTTGATCTTCTTCTGGAGCATCCCCTCAACCGGCTGATCGTTCTCGTAGGCCTGGCGGATCTTCTCCCAGACCCGCATGAAATCGGCCTTCTTCTTTGAGAGTACGATCGACCCCTCTTCGTCCTCCAGGCGTTCGAGAAGCACCTCGACTTCCTCGCCCGGTGAGATGTCCTTGGGGTCCTTGAATTCGTCGACGGAGACCGCGCCTTCCGACTTGAATCCCACGTCCAGAATGACGTGGCTCTCGGTGACCCTCAGGACCTTCGATTTGACGATCTCTCCTTCCTGAATGCTCTGCAGCGTGCCCTCGTAGAGCTCGAGCATCTTCTGGTACTCGTCGTCGGAATACTCTTCATCGTAGAGATCATGACGGACGGGGAAGGCGGTCGAATCGGAAGCGGGTGTTGCGGTGATCGGCTCCGTCGGAGCGATCGGTTCGGGTGACGAATCAGGCATGGGGTACGACAACATCCGTTTTGGGTTCGCAAGACAACGCCCGCGCGCACGCGAGCGTCGCCCCCATCATGGGAGCGCCGAGCCTCGGATGCTAGACCCGGAGTGGTCCTATGTCAAGTTAGGAAAAGTGTTTCCGGGCTTCCACCACGATGCGCTCGACCTGCTCTCCGAACGTCAGATCGCTGGTGTCGAGCACGATGGCGTCGGCGGCCTGGCGGAGCGGCGCCACCGCACGGGTGGAATCCAGGCGGTCTCGGCGTGCGAGCTCGTCCGTCTCCACCCGCACCGCCCCCTCGTCTGAGCCCCGGCCGTCCTGCAGCAGTCGCCGCCGCGCTCGCTCCTGGGGTCGTGCCGTCAAGAAGATCTTCACCGCAGCGTCCGGGAAGACCACGGTCCCGATGTCGCGACCTTCGAGCACCGCACCACGCGGATGACTCGCCACCGCCGTTCGCACCTCGTCGTTCACCCATTCGCGAACCATCGCTATGGCGGCGACCTCCGACACTCGGGCCGTCACCCGCTCCGCCCGGATCGCCAGCGTCACATCCGCACCGGCGATCTCGGGCCGGAATCCGTCCTGGACGAGAGTGAATCTGATGGGGAGCGCGCGCGCGAGTGCCACGAGTCGCTCCCCCTCGAGCGGGACGTCTCCGTCCAACGCAGCCAATGTCACAGCTCGGTAGAGCGCCCCGCTCTCCACATGGGGCAGACCCAGACGGTCAGCCACCGCATGCGCCGTCGTGGATTTGCCGGAGCCAGCAGGGCCATCGATAGCGATGACGCGACTATTCATGCGATCCAATATGAGTGAGATCCGAGAAAAAGTCTGGATAGCTCACGGCGGCGGAGCGGGTTTCGGAGAGCTCGACGGTCCCTCCCGCCGTGGTCCCCAGCACCGCAAACGCCATTCCCAGTCGGTGGTCACCACCTGTCTCGACCCTGCCTCGTGGAGGCTGATCGCTGCCGACAACGACGAGATCGTTGTCCTCGATCGCCGCGCGCACCCCAATGGCTCTGAGGTTTTCCGCGAGCAGCCCGAGCCGGTCGCTCTCCTTGACGCGAAGCTCACCGACCTCGCGAAACCGGGACTCGCCTTCTGCCCTCGACGCCAGCACGGCCAGCATGGGAATCTCGTCAATCAGCGCGGGGATCTCGTTGGGCCCCACGGTCACACCGCGCAGCGTGGCCGGGCGGACCGCCAGATCGGCCACCGGCTCACCGCACACGTCCCGTTCGTCGAGCCGATGCACGTGCCCTCCCATTCGCGTGAGCACTTCGAGGAATCCCGTACGGGTTGGGTTCACCCCAACGGAGCGCAGCAGAATCTCACCCCCGTCGGCCAGCGTCGCCGCTCCGACCAGAAACGCCGACGACGACGCATCACCCGGGATCTCGAGGCTGAAGTTCGGCACAGCGGGCCACGACTCGGGGACCCCACGGAGCTCGACCGTCGTCCCATGCGTGTGGACGTCGAACCCCAGATGCGCGAAGAGCCGTTCGGAATGATCCCTCGACTTGGCAGGCTCAGACACGGTTACCGGGACGTTGCCGCTCACGCCAGCGAAGAGCAGTGCCGCCTTTATCTGCGCACTCGCGACCGGCGTATGGTAGCTGAACGCTCGGAGCGCGCCACCGCGCACGGTCAGTGGCAGACCATCTTCTCCTTCGCTGGTAATCGTGGCTCCCATCGCCTTGAGCGGCACTGCAACCCGCTGCATGGGCCGCCGTCGCAACGACCGGTCGCCGGTCAGGCGGGCCTCAATCGGCTGCCCGGCAATGGCGCCTAGGGTGAGACGGGCGGTAGTGCCGGCATTACCACAGTTGAGCGTTCTCGAGGGTGAGACCCACGGCCGGCCCACGACCACCACCCGACGGCCACGGCGCAACGAACCCACGCGGACACCCAGCTGCCGCAACACTCGAGCCGTGGACCTCGCATCGTCGGCGGTCAGCGCGCCATGAACGGTCACTCGCGCATGACTGAGCGCCCCCAGAATGAGCGCTCGATGGGTGACGCTCTTATCCCCTGGCGGTGCAACTTCCCCGCTCACTCTCATCCTTCGTATCGCCTGCGCCACGCCGCAGCCTCGGCCAGCCACGACTCGACGGCTCCCCGATCGCCTCTCGTCAGGGCGTCTCGTAACCCGTCAATCGACGCCGTCAGCCCCTCGAGAGCCACCAAGACGTTGTCACGATTCGCGAGCAGGACATCCACCCAGATCTCTGGACGCTCCCCGGCAGCCGCCGTGGCGTCGAGCGCCGTCGCTCCGTAGGTGGCGCCGGACGGGCCTCCGCGGGCGAACGCCGTCGCCAGCGCAGACGACAAGGCCTTCGGCAGGTGACTGGTCCATGCAAGTGACGCGTCGTGTCGATCCGCTTGCACCGACACCGGTTGGGCTCCGACCGCGCGCTTCCAGAAGTCCACGATCTCTGCGGCCGCGTCACCACCATCAGGCAGCGGTGTGACGTAGACGACCGCACCCTCGAGTCGATCCGGCGCGGACCCGACGAATCGGGTTCCCGACAGATCGACGAAGGGATGTGAGCCCGCAAACACCTGCTGCAGGCCGAGCGCGGCAGCCAGCTCCAGGACGGGACGCTTCACCACCGTCACGTCTGTGGCATAGACGTGGCGCTCGATGAGCAGCTGAGCCACGCGGGCAAGGGTAGCGACGGTGGCCTTCGGCGCCTCGGCAAGAACAACCAAGTCAGCCTGGGTCACGACAGCGATCGGATCGTGGACGAGTTCGGTGACCGCACCAGCTTTCACGGCCGCCACGCCCTCCTTGGTGCTCGCGTCATGGCCGACGATCCGCGTAGTTCCGCGCTTGGCCGCTCGGTGTGCCACCGACCCGCCGATCGCTCCTAGTCCGATGACACCCAGCGTGCGGGGAAGCATTGTCGCAGCCTACAGACCCGCCAGCGCCGCACCGCCCAGTGCGACCAACACTGCTGCCAGGGCGAATACCGCCAGTCGGGTTTCGCGGCGCGCCGTCGCGGCCGCCGCCGCGGCAAGGGCGAGAAATGGCCCGACCATTAGCGCGCCAACACCAAGGCTGGTCGCCAATCGCGCAAACGAGCGAGCCGACGCGGCGTCACCCGACGGCGTCGCCGCGAGGCCTGCAAGGATCGCGACGATCGCAAGTACCTGACACGCTGTCAGGATCCGAGCGAGGAGCGCACCCAGCGCATCGGAGACCGGAGCGCGATCAGAACTGTGCGACACCGCGACCTACCATCCGAAATGCAACGTAGAGGAGAAGCACGACGAAGCCCACTTTGAGCACTCGAACTTGGACTCGCCGCGCGAAGAGTGCCGCAACACCTGCCCCGAGCATCGTTCCGATGAGTGCCGCACCAGCCACCCAGAGTTCGACGTCACCGCGCACGAGGTACACCGCGGCAGCCGCCGACGCCGTGAGACCGATGATGTACACGCTGGTCGCGGTAGCGCGATCGAAGGGTATGCCCACGAGCAGATGCAGAATGGGGACGTTGAGCACCCCACCACCCACACCCAAGAGGCCGGATACGAGACCCGCCCCGACCGACGCCCCTGCAGCAGCGTGTCGCCGACGTCCCACGAAGTGCGTCGCTCGTTCTGGCACCCGTCGCTGTCGCGGCCACATGCGATACGCGGTGACGAGCAAGAGGATCGAGAACGCGAAATACAGCGGTCCTGCAGGCATGAACGCCGCCACCAACCCGGCAACGACCGCCCCCACGACCGTGAAGAACTGGAGCTCGATGGCCACGGGAAGGTCAACGCGATCCTGTCGCAGATATACCGTCGAACCGGCAACCGACGTGCCCACCACGCACACGAGGCTCGCGGCCACCGCATTCTGGAACGGAAGACCGGAGATGAAGATCAGACCCGGGACGAGAATGAGTCCACCGCCGACGCCGAGGAGCGCACCGATTCCTCCGGCGGCCAACCCCACGCCAACCAGCTGAACGAGCTCTGTGCTCACTCGACCACCACGGCCTCAATCACGTCTGCTTCTCCCACGAGTCTCTTGACTTCCCCCCGTCGCTCCCGCGTTCTTCTGCCACAATGTTACGAGAACCGGACGCATCACGGAACGACACACCGTCACCCGGACTACGACCGAGACATGCCTACCTTGACACCCTCAGAGCACCAGGGCGCCCCATCGTCACTGCTCACCGATTTCCCCGTCATCATCACCATCCCCGTTCAATGGGGCGAGATGGATCTGTACGGTCACGTCAACAACACCGTCTACTTCCGCTACTTCGAGTCTGCCCGCATCGCCTACCTCGAGCAGTGCGGTTTTACCGACTCCTACGACGACGACCGCATCGGCGCCATTCTGCACTCGACAGACTGTCGCTTTAAGATGGCGCTGCAGTATCCCGACACGGTCCACGTCGGTGCCCGTGCCCCCGAGGTTGGGGCCGACCGCTTCACGCTGGAGTATCGCGCCGTTTCTGCCAAGGCCGACGCCATTGCGGCGGACGGGAGCTCAGTTATCGTATCGTTCGACTATCGGACACGCGAGAAGACGTCCCTGCCCGACTCGGTACGGCGCTTGATTGCTTCGATCGAAGCCCGCTGACCCGTTCACCGATCGGCCAGTCTCGCTATCTCCTCCGACTCAATAATCCGACGTCCAACCCGGCCCTCCGATGCGACAGCGACCATGGTGCGAGCCACGCTCTGTGCATCGACAGGCCGATACCTCCGGAGCGCGCCGCGGAACAGCGGCGCGACAAGTCGAAATGCGGCCTCGCCAAACCGCTCACCCCAGCGCACTTCGTCACGGTCTCCGACGAGGAGGGAGGGTCGCAGGATCACGAGTGACTGGAAGGACAGCTCGCTCA
This sequence comes from Gemmatimonadota bacterium, assembly GCA_039588055.1. Classification (GTDB taxonomy): domain Bacteria; phylum Gemmatimonadota; class Gemmatimonadetes; order Gemmatimonadales; family GWC2-71-9; genus JAOTVV01. Next base: position 24,711 of record JBDHAN010000036.1, read on the forward strand.
GGGCCTGCTCGAGTTCGCCTTTCACTCGGAGGTAGAAGGTCCGGGCCGACGGGCTCGCGCCGAGGGATGAAACCAGCAGGAACTGTACGGCACCTCGGTCGAGTGCCAACCTGGCGAGCCGCAACGGATACTCGAAATCGACACGGCGAAACGCGTCCCTGCTCCCCGCCTTCCGCATCGTGGTCCCCAAACAACAAAAGACGCTTTCTGCCACGAGGCCTTCCGTGGCGGAGAGATCGTCGTAGTCGACGATCAGCTGCGTCAGGTGCGGATGTTCGCGTACGAGGGGCCGACGGCCGACCGTGGTCACCGAGCTGAAATGCGATGAGTCGAGGAGCGCGGAGACACAGTGCTTCCCCACCAGACCCGTGGCGCCTGCCACGAGGGCGGAGCGGGATCCGAGTCCCAGCGACTCAGCCCTTTCCGATGAGTGCACCGAGACAGCCGCCGATCGGCGGATCCTCGCCGTAGGCCTGAACCACGTCGAGGTGACGCCGCGTGTCGATGTCGAAGACATCCACTCCGACGATCACCCCTCGCTCCGAGACGCTCATCCGACACACGACAATTCGACGGGTCCCGTCGGTTGGACGGAAGAGAATATCCGACCCGTACGGCGCTCCGAGCTCGATCCTGTCACAACTCCGTGCCGGCTGGCCGACTATTCGACACAATCCCGGAGCCGGGAGCTCACTGCGAGACAGGTCCAACCGCATGGGGGATCCCGACCCGGAGGGCGGAGGGGTGCCACCGCAGGCTGCGAGAAAACTCACGAACAAGAAGGACAGCCAAACCGTCTTTCCGGAGGGCGCTGGCATGGCTTTGATATTGTCTTGTCAGTGAGAGACGGCGCACATGAACGAATGCGCCCGGAGGGACTCGAACCCCCAACCCTCAGATCCGAAGTCTGATGCTCTATCCAGTTGAGCTACGGACGCGACGTGGTGTGCTGCATAGTATCGCAACCACGATGGTGCCGCAACGCGCCGACGCTCTAGAAGCCGAGATCGAAACCGAGCTTGCCGACCGACACCTGAATTGGCACGTCGATCGCGTTCACTTTCCGGTCGATGCGCTGGAAATCGTATTCCACGCGTACTCGAAAGCGGCCGTTCCGCGTGCCGAAGCCGGCACCGAACCCGACCTCGAACGCAAGCCCTGCATCACCTCCACCATCAAACTGGGGAGCGATGAGATAGGCTGCCCGACCCCAGAATCCCCCTGCGCTGGACATTGGTATTTCCGACAAGAATCCGACACGACCCAGGGCCACTTCGGCAGCCGCAAAATCGGGCTCGACGGCGCGGCGGCCGCCGCCAACCTCGAGTGCGAGCCCACGTGTCATCATGAAGTTGACCCGTACATCTCCTTGCAGCAGGTCGAAGGCGTCACCCCCCCCTTCCACCGAATCGAGCCTCGCCGCAAAACCGGTCACGTCGAGCCCGAAGCGACCCAACCGGACCGAGAGCATTCCACCAATGCCGCCACCCTCGGCACTGCGACCGTCCGTGATCTCCGAGTGCGCGACACCCACGGCGTGAACACCGACGCGTACCTTCTGCGCCTGCACGGATGTCGCCGTGAGGAGCAGCGCGCAGGCGACCACACCGCACCTCATGGGACCGCCGCCGGAGTAATGGTCAACTCCACCTGCCTCCGCCGCAGCGCGTTCTCCCGAGCGATCTCGTCGTTGCGAGCGGTGAGCTGCTCGCGCAACAACTGGTTGTAGCGAATGTTCGCCTCGACGGGCTGCGGATCGGGTCGCTTGAGGCTGAGCGCAAGACCGATTCCCAGGGCTAATGCGCTGGCCCCAGCCAACTCGTTGCGCGGCGAGCCACTCAAGTCGGGATTCTCGAGCGCGATGCTGGCACCGGCGGCCAACCCGGCAAAGAGCACCGCGATGCCCATGGGGCGCCAGTTCCGGGGCGGCGAGACCGATTCCGGTTGCTCGGTGTAACCGGGAAGACTCGTCAGATGGGGCACGGTGTCCACCTCGCCGTGAGCGACATCGATGGCGACCGGCGCGCTGAACTCGTTTCGTCCTTCGAATGCGGTAACCGTGAGTTGGTACCTGCCGGGCGGCACCGGATCGCCCGCATCATCCAGCCCGCGCCATGCGACAAGCGCGGGACCCGTGACCAGCTGCGAATCCACCACGAGATCGACGTCGCTGCCGGTCACGCGAGTGACCGCCCGGGCCGACCGACTGACCTCGTACCTGACGGTTGCCGCCCCCTGACCTGCGATGAACGACGTGCCGTCCAGTCGAACGCGCCGCACCACGAGCACCTGACCGAGCGCTGACGCGTACAGCGATGTGATTCGCGGCGAAACGACGTTGACGTCCGGCTCCCGGTCAGGATCGAGGAAGATGAGCTCCCGAAACGCTTCCACCGCCCGCGTCGTGGAGTCGAGCGCCCCGTATGAAAACCCCAAGAGCTCCCACGCAAGAATGCGGTCGTCTCTGGTGAGCGGCGAGTTGAGCGCGCGTCGTGCCGCCACGATCGCCTGCGACAGGTCCAACTCGTCGTAGAGCGCTCTGGCACGCCGCACGTCGGGATGCTGCTGGCCCTGGAGGCCAAACGGTACGCCGAGCGTGAGGATCAGTACTGCGAGCAGTCGTCTCACGAACCTTCCTCCTCGAGCGTGACCCGCTTGCGGGTTTCGTTCCCGGCCGAAATCGTCATCTCCTCTCGGAATGTGCGGAAGCCCTCACGACGGATTTCGATCACGTGCGGCCCGACGGACAACTCGAAGCGATACAGCGGTGTGTCGCGGAGCTCTCTTCCGTCCACCAGCACCAACCCGGATGGCGTCGCGTCTAGCGTCAGGTAGCCGACGCTTGGCGTGACCGGCCGTACCGGAACTGGCCTCGGAGTCTGACGCGGAGATTGACTCACGGGCGGCCGCTCCTGGCGCGGCGGATTGGCGGTCTCCGGCGGCGGTACGGTCGTCACCGATTCTTGCGCCGCGCCCGAGTCGATCACGGCGGCGCTCACCTCGCCCTGGTTCGCTCCCCCCGGTGCGCCCACCGCGGGGCCTGCTTCCGCGGGCGCAGCGGCAAGGCCGACACGGGCCAGCAAGTCGCGCCCCTGAGGAGTGAACCACGCCGCCGACGTCACCGCGCCAACCAACGCAAGCGACAGTACCGCGGGGAGCACGCGTCGCCTCTTGCGCGGCGGAGGCCGGTCGATTCCGGTCGGCATCGAGACCGCGGTGGGCTCGGAGAGCGAGGAATGACTTCGTCGGACGGCGGCCGCCTCATGCCCCTCCCGTCCGGTCGGAGTCACAGGATTCTCGGGCCACACGGCGGTGGCGAACGCCTCCATCGTGGAGAATCGCTCGAACGGATCCTTCATGAGAGCCCGGTGAACGGCCTCGGCGAGAAACGGTGGCACTTCCTCTCGCACGGTCCGCAGGGGCTCGGGCATCTCGAACACGTGCTTGTAGATCACCGTGTGCACCGAATCGTCCTCGAACGGCAGCCGGCCCGTCAGCATTCGGTATCCCACGACCGCCAGCGAATACTGATCACTGGCTCCGGCCACTTCCTCTCCGCGCGCCTGCTCGGGACTCATGTAGTGGGGTGTGCCGATGACTTGCCCGGTCGCGGTGAACTGCGACGCCGATTGAAGCGCCTTTGAGATCCCGAAGTCCGTGAGCAGCGCGTGACCCGCCTCGTCGAGCATGATATTGGCGGGCTTCACGTCACGGTGGACCACGCCGCGATGGTGCGCGTGTCCCAGCGCACAACCGGACTCCCACAGGATCTGTTGTGCCACGTCGATCGGAAGCGGCCCAGATTTGAGCACCCCGTCTAGGGTCCGCCCAGCCACGTACTTCATCACGAAGTAGTGGAGGTCTTCCTCGGCTTCGACCGCGTAGATGGGAATGATCAACGGGTGGTCCAGCTTGGCCGCGGTTCGCGCCTCGTGTTCGAAGCGCTTCACGAACTGCTCGTCGTGCGCCAACTCGGGCGGCAACACTTTGATGGCCACCTGCCGCTCGAGTTTCCGGTCCAACGCGAGGAACACGGCGCCCATGCCACCGCGTCCCAAGAGACCCTGCAACTCGTAGCGTTCGTGGACGACCTGTCGCAGCCGCGATTCGAGATCTGCCGGCGAAGCAGGCGCTCCGGACGTCCGTGGCTCCGACCCGGGATCCGAGGAGTCGGCCCCGCACGTCGGACAGAACCGACTGCCGTCGGGCAGCGGCGTCTTACAGTGGACGCATTCGCTCACCGTCGCGTCTGTCCCTGTGGCCGCAGCAGTGCCGGGCGCCGCGGTCCGACGGCGTCCCGCTTGGCCCGCACGCGGGCGAGTTGCTCGTCGAGTGACGCGTCGATGGGTTCGCTGGCAGCCGGTGGCGCACCCAGCGCCGTGACCGACAGTGTGTAATCGGTTGGCACCCCCGGGAAGTCCACCACCACCAGGAAGTAGTCCCCCGGCGGCAGCACGCCCGTGATGGACTCGGTGTCACCGGGGTCGGACTTCACACCCACCAACACCAGGGAGTCAGGTCTGAAGTCCCGCGCCAGGTAGAAGTCGAGATCCGCCTCGGGCTCCGCCGCCGACGCCGTGGCGGTGAACGTGCCTGTGAGTGTCGTCGTGAAGCGGAACCAGTCGATGTCGTGCGGGTTGTCGATGGTAAGGTTGACCGAACCGGTCGCCGCGATGGGCGTCGCCACGTTGCAGTAGTCGTTCTCTTCGGCGGCATCCGGCGGCAACAAGGACAGGTATTGGGATGCGATCACCAGCTCATAGGCAGCCGGCGTCCCGAGCGGGAAGTACGGGGCGTACACGTGATACGTGCCGGCGGGCAGATCCTTGATGGCAAGCACCGAAAGCGGGAACAACACTTCGTCCACGCTCACGGGCTCACCAAACCGTGTGAACGACAGGCCGCCACACAAGTATGTCTCGAGGCCGATGGTCCACGCGTTCGGGCCAACCAAGAACGTGCTGAGCCCTGCAGCCCAGTAGAGCGAGTCCGAAAGGAAGATCCCGAACGCCTGGGCCCCGATGTTCTCGGAAAAGAAGATGACCGTGCGATCCTGCGTGACGGCGTTCTCGAACGTGTACCAGTCGGCAGGCTGGAAGTCGCCCGTGGCCGTCTCCGTTCGCGCCTTGGGCTCGAACGCCAGGGCCGGGTTGCGGAATCCCAATGGCACCGCTCCCAGCGCCCACGGCAAGGTGTCGTTGGGTTCGTATAGATCCCGCTGCTGCACTTGGATCGTGTCGGGGTGAATCAGCCCGCCAGCAAAACCCAGCAAGGTGAGCGTCGCCCGCCGCTCCGCCGGGGGCGGCACCCAGACATCGAGCTGCGCTTCGCGTTCGGGCCGCTCGGGATCGGTGGGCAGAAATGCGCTCACCGTCGCCTCCGCGCCGCCCAATGAGACCTGAAACAGAGAATCCGGGTTGAGGCCTACGCCGTAGATCTTGAGGGTGTCACCGAACCGAACGTTCGCGGGCAGGACGCTGTCGACCTCCAGCTTCCCGCGGACCCGAATGTCCTGCGTGAAGGGTGCTGCGTTGGCAAAGCTGATAGCGGTGACCGTCAGCGTCGCGGTTCCGACACCGACCGCCCGCAGAAGGCCCTCCGCACTGATCGCCAACACCGTTGGGTCGCTGGATGCGTACTCGAGCACCGCACCCTCAACGACGGTTCCACCGCCGTCAACCACGGTTGCGTCGAGCGGAATGCTGTCTTTGAGCAGCAGCGTGGGGAGCGCCGCCAGATCGACCGCGAGCTCGCCCGACCGATCGGTCGGGATCGCGCACGTGAGCGCCGCGCCGGCAGCCAGCACCAGTAATGGAATTCGTCTATGCATTGCGCGAACGATTGGAAATCTCGGTGACTCCTGTCAAGACGGATTCTCACAACAGGTTGCGCCCGCAGAACGGCTTCCGGGGCGTTCCGGCGCCAGTTGCAGCCCAGGCAGCGCCGCGCCGCGGCGTGGCTACAATGTAACTAATTGTGGCATAAAACCTTAGCCTGGCGCGCCGACAACCGCGCCGAGGGTGCGATCATCTGCACAAGCGCTTCAAAGGACTCGCAGCCGGACCGCCCTCGGCAGCGCTCGAAGGTGGCTTCGACGGCGCCCGTGTGAACCCTCACCCGGAGACGGGAAGGCCCAGGCCGTGTACCCGTCGCTTGAGCTGGCTTTTCATGGCTGGTGGCTGCAAAATTGCACAAGTCGTTGTGCCATAGTCGGATCGACGCAAGAGGTGAGACGATGGTTCAAAAGAAGGTGTGCGTGATCGGCGCGTTTTCGGTGGGAAAGACCAGTCTGGTCCGCCGCTACGTGTCGGGCATCTTCTCGGACCGGTATCTCTCGACGGTCGGCGTCAAAATTGACCGACGGACCGCGTCGGTCGGAGGACAGGACGTGACCGTGCTCCTCTGGGATCTGGCCGGCGAGGACGAGTTCCACTCGCTCCGCACCAGTGCCAAGACTGGTGAGACGGTCGAGCCGATGTTTAAAGACCGTGCTCGACGCATGATCGAGGTCAACACACCCCCTGTCGGTCGGTGAGCGGCACCTCTCTTCCCTCGTCCATTCTCGCCCAGCTCGGAATTCTCGCGCTCGAGCGGGGGTCCGACGGGTTCTTCACGAGAATCGGACCCGATCACGAGTGGTTTCGACACCTCTTCCCCGATCTCGCCGCCGACGGACCGCTCACGTTTGAAGACTCGATGCCGTTTCTCGCGAATTTCGTGGTGGACGCCGAGGAGTGGTGGCGGGAGGGTAGCGGCGAGCACCTCGTTTCCGGTCCCTGGGTCGAAACGGACGACGAAGGCCGTGAGTGGCCCCTGGAGGCGACGGCGCTCCGGGTCGGCGACAGGCACGTGCTCCTCATTCGTCACCTCGGCCTCAGCTACACCGATACGCAGCTCGTACTGCAGCGCGCCCGCGAGTTCAACCTCGACAACGAACTCCTCGAGCAACTCGTTCAGGAACGCACCGCGACGATTCGGGAGCGCGAAGAGGAGATCGTGCTGCGCTTGGCAACGGCGGCCGAGTTCCGCGACCAGGAGACCGGGGCGCACGTCCGTCGGATCGGCAGGCTCTCGACACGGCTCGCGGCGGCCACTGACGCCAACCGCCAGCTCCAGAGCGATATGGCGTTAGCCGCCGCCATGCACGACATCGGGAAGATCGGCATCCCCGACGAAATCCTGCTGAAACCGGGTCCGCTCACACCGGAAGAGCGGTCCGTCATGCAGACGCACACGACGATCGGGGCGAGGATTCTGGAGGGCTCGGAGGCGCCGGTGCTCGAGCTTGCGCAAGAGATTGCGCTCGCGCACCACGAGCGGTGGGACGGGACGGGCTATCCCAACAAGCTTACGGCGGAGGACATACCTCTGAGTGCACGCATCGTCGCCGTGGTCGACTGTTACGATGCGCTGGTCACGAGCCGAGTCTATCGGGCCGCCCTGTCCCGCAACGAGGCGCTCATGTGGCTGGTCTCACACCGCGGTACGCATTTCGACCGCGACGTCCTCGACGCATTCCTGGAGATCGAGTCTGAGATGAGGGAGTACTACTAGGCGGCCGTGGGGCGGCGCAAACGCTTCAACAGACCTGGAGCGAGCCGCCGCGCCGTCCGGCCCAGCCAACCCCGCACCCGGCGCCGGAGCGGGTTTCGTCCCAAACCGCGTTTCCTCGCCTTCCTGTCCCGCCCCTCAGTATCGAAGGGTACTCGATGGAAGAACACGGCTCGTTCTCGAGTGTCGTAGATCGCATATGAGGCCCGCGGATCACCGTCCCTCGGTTGGCCCACGCTCCCCACATTCACGAGGTAGTACCGCTCCTGATCCAGCACCACCGTCTCCGGTAGGTAGCCGCACACCCGCTGTCCATCCCACTCGTAGACTGCTCCACGGTGAGTATGACCGTGGAAAGCCACACGAACGCCACTGTCGTGACTGGCCAGAGCCTGCAATGTCAGGAGCGCGTCGTCGCGGGATTCGATTCGCACATCCTCGTGATATGGTCCGTCATGCAGCGCACCGTGAAAGATCAGAAAGCTACCGTCCACCACAACGGTCTCCGGGAGCGCCCTGAGGAACTGCCGATTCACCTCGGTCAGATTCTTGCGAGTCCATTTGATCGCCTTGATGCCCAGCCACCAACAGTCGAGATCTCTGACCCCCGCCGCGCTCACGTCGTGGTTTCCTCTGACACAGGTAATGTCGTTCTCCCTGAGCACCTGGAGACACTCGTTGGGGTCGGTGTAGTACCCGACGACGTCACCGCAGCAGAGGATTCTGTGGACGTCATTCTCGCGGACATGCTCGAGGACCGCCGCCAGCGCCTCGCAACTGGCATGCACATCTGAAATAACGGCGTATCTCACGTTCCACGCACCACGCGAGCAATCTTTTTTGCGGGCGCCTCTATGATTCTCCGTACATACCGCCCAGTGCTGACCGCAAATGGCAAGGGATCATCCCAGCTGAAATAGTGAAACACCTTCGCGCCGCCCAACGAACGGAGCCACGATCTCAACGTGAGCACGCCGCTCGAGCGGTATTCCCTGACGAAGCCAATGAGATCACGGCCAAAACTCAGCCAACGAACATCCGTTCTGTAATCGGTAACACAGTAGTCGGCACCCTCCTGGATCTCGAGACCGCAGCTGTCAAGATAGGCGAGATATGGGAGATTGATTCCGCAGTGTGCACCCAAGTGATGCCAAAGGTTG